>DIWJ01000020.1:174-41625 GCA_002428445.1 Syntrophaceae bacterium UBA6109 | reverse complement strand
AGACGTTGACCCCGCGGATGATCAGCATGTCGTCGCTGCGTCCCATGACGCGGTCCATCCGGTGGAGCGTCCGGCCGCACCGGCAGGGTTCCGTGAACAGTTGGGAGATGTCGCGGGTGCGGTAGCGGATGAGCGGGAAGGCTTCCTTTGTAATCGTCGTGAAGACGAGCTCTCCCGCTTCGCCCGGCGGCAGGACCTCGCCGGTTTCGGGGTTGATCGTCTCCACCAGGAAGTGGTCCTCAAAAATGTGCATCCCGTGGCGGCCCTCGATGCATTCCATCGAAACCCCCGGGCCCATGATCTCGGAGAGGCCGAAGATGTTGAGCGCCGTGATTCCCAGGGCGCTTTCGATCTCCTGCCGCATCTTCTCGCTCCAGGGCTCGGCGCCGAAGACCCCGACCCGGAGCTTCAGGGAGCGCATGTCGACGCCCATCGCCTTGCCCTGTTCGGCGAGATTCAAAGCGTAGGAGGGGGTGCAGCAGATCGCCGTCGGGCCGAAATCCTGGAGGATCATAATCTGCCGTTTCGTGTTGCCGCCGGACATCGGGATGACGCTGGCGCCCAGTTTTTCCGCGCCGTAATGGGCGCCCAGGCCCCCGGTGAACAGGCCGTAGCCGTAGGCGTTGTGGATGATGTCATTTTTCGTGAGCCCCGCGGCGACGAAGCAGCGGGCCATCAGTTCCGACCAGGTTTCGATGTCGCGCTTCGTGTAGCCGACGACGGTCGAGCGTCCGGTCGTTCCGGAGGAGGCGTGGAGCCGGACGACGCTGCTCATCGGGACGGCGAACATCCCAAAGGGGTAGTTGTCCCGGAGGTCCTTCTTGGTGGTGAACGGGAACCGTTTGAGGTCGTCCAGGGTTTTGATGTCGTCGGGCGTCACGCCCGCCTCGTCGAAGGACTTCCGGTAAAAACCGACGGTGTGGTACACCCGCTGGACGACCTGCTTGAGCCGCTTGAGCTGCAGGGCCTCCAAAACTTCGCGCGGCAGTGTCTCGAACTCCTCATTGTAGATCATGGAACCTGTCCCCCTCTCGCATTACGGGCTCATCATGTTTGATGCTTTTGTTGAAAAGTCGGAGAAACTCATATTCTGTCTCCCCCTTTTGGGTGTTATAGCAAAAGTTTTTTCCGGGGGCAAGGAGACCTTTAATTGGGGACAGCGCCCTATTTNNAAATAGGGCGCTGTCCCCAATTAAACGCTGGTAGAGACGCACCAGCCGGACGATTACGATGGCCATCACGAGACGGGGGACGTAGAGCCAGAAGGGATGAATGCCCAGTGTCATAAACAGCGGCGGGTCCTCGATCATCGAGTGGTTCGTCCCGATCGAGAGATGGAGGAGTTCCAGATCCTCCCGGCTGAGGTGGCCGCTTTTGGCCTCCTCCACGATGATCGCCCCGCCGTAGGCAAGGCCGAAGATCACCGCGGTCATCCAGAGGAACCCGACCTTCCGGTCGAGGCCCATGATCCGGAGGAACGGTCCGAGCGCCCGGACGAACGGGTGGATGAGCCCGAAGGCCTTGAGGTATTCGAGGAGGGTGAGCAGGGCCATGATGATGAAGAAAATCTTGGCCATGAGCGCGAAGGTCGTCCACGCCCAGTGGCGGATCATTTCCAGGAAAGCCGGGCTGACCGGCAGGGCGCCGTCCGCTGTGGGCATGACCGTGGAACTTCCGACCCAGGGAGCCATCAGCAGGACCGTGACCACGGCGGCCCCGATTCTCACCAGCGTCGCCTTCAGCGGGTGGATCCCTGACTGCCCCTGGATGATTCCCTCCTGGAGCAGCCCGTGGGCCGTCAGGATGAAAACGGCCATGAGCGTCATCTGGGCCGTGCTGAACGGGAAGACGATCATCGCGGCAATGCCCCCGTAAACAGAACTCAGCATGCCGATGATGAGCGGCATGGCGGCCGCCGGCGGGAGGTCGAGCAACCCCATCAGCGGTTTGAGGAGGAAGTCCAGGCTGCCGAGCAGGCCGCTCCAGTCGAGGATCGCCGTGAAGAGCGAGATCGGAATGATGATCTTCATCATCCAGACGAATCCCTCCCAGCCCTTCTTCAGGCCGGCCAGGGTTCCCTCTTTCAGTCGTGTCCGGAATGTGGTTTCCCCGTTCATCATTTTTCCGAGTCCGCCGTCTTGTGAACATTTTCCGGCACGGGTTTTCCCCTCGACCGGAATGGAAATCTCCTTATCAGATCGGCGTTGGAAAGGGGAAGGTTTTTTTGCAAATCTCCTTTGCGGAAACGGGTTGGATATGTTACTGAAATTCGACTTTCCAGGACGGACATCCCGGCGACAGGGGATCTTTTATGAAGCTGACGATCTACCGCAAGCTGCTGTTGAGCTATCTCGCGATAGCCCTTCTAACCGTGCTCGCCAGCGCCTACGCCATCTTCAGTCTCCGGCAGTTCAACGACCTCGCCTACCGGATCATCAACGAGGATTTTGCCGTCGTCGAGCAAAGCAAAAAATTGCTGGACGCCCTGATTGCACGGGAAAGCGCCGAAAAGCGCTACATTATCCTTCGGGATCCCACGCTCGAGGAAATCTACTGGTCGCGGAGCCGGGAATTCGGCCGCCTCCTCGGAGAGATGCGGAAGAATCGGTTTCCGGGACTCGAAGCGACGATTTCCCGGTTGTCCCTCCTCCACGGCCGGTACGAAAAGCTTTTCTTCCAGGAGAGCACCCTGGTACGGGAGAGCCGGAGCGAAGAAGCTCATCTTCTTTCCGAACAGCTCGGGAAAAAGGCGATCGACGAGATGGCCTTGCTGATCCGCGCCGTCCAGAAGCGGGCGGAGGGGGAGATCGATGCGCGGATGACCCGGATCACGGTTCAGGGTCTCCGGGCGTCGCGCCTGACCGTCGCTTTGAGCCTGGTCAGTCTTGTCGTGGGCATTCTGCTCGTCCTTCTGGTCACCTACAACATCTCCCGCCCGCTGCGGAGACTGGAAAAGGCGACCGCATTGATTGCGGAAGGAAAGTTCGACTACCATTTCCGCCAGAACCGCGAGGATGAAATCGGCAGCCTGGCCCGTGCCTTCAGCGTGATGACCAAGCGTCTCAAGGTTCTGGAGGAGCTGAATCTCGATGCGAGCCCGCTGACCGGGCTTCCCGGGAATCTGGCGATTGAGCGGGAGCTCGGACGACGCCTTCAGGCGAGGAAACCCGTCTCGCTCTGCCATGTGGATCTGGACAATTTCAAGCCGTTCGCCGACCAATACGGTTACGCCTGGGCGAGCGAGGTGATCAAGGAAGTCGCCCTGTTGCTGACCGCCGAGCTGAAGGAGGCGGGGACGACCGGGGATTTCCTCGGCCATATCGGCGGCGATGATTTCGTGATCATCTCCGAGCCGCCGCGGGCGGAGGAGGTCTGCCGCCGGATCGTGGCCGGCTTCGACGGGCGGATCCGGAAGTTCTATACGGAACAGGACCGGGAGCGGGGGTTCTTCATCGGGAAGGACCGGAAGGGGGTCTTGCAGACATTTCCGCTGATCAGTGTGACGATCGCGATCGTCACCGACGATGGAACCCGTTTCCAAAACCCGCTTGCGATGGCCGAGACGGCGGCGGAGCTCAAGGAGTACGCCAAAACCCTCCCGGGCAGCAACTTTGTGACGGAAAAGGATGTGCGAAAGACATGAAACGGAGTCTGACCGGGTGGATCATGGCGGCGTTCTTCCTCGCGGGATGCGCGACGGCGCCGACTGCCATCGAGAAAAGGGAAGTCGCGACACAGGCCGTAAAAGCAGTGGAGGAAACGCCGATTGCGCCCGCGCAAATTTTCGAGGACCGCGAACTTCTCCTGGACGGGGTTGCGCTTCTCCGACTTTCGGAACGGTCGGAGCAGGCGGCGGCCCGTTCGATCTTCATTTCCCTGATCCAGCGTTTTCCGCAGAGCCGGTGGCGGCCGGTCGCGGAAGCCTGCATCCGCCTGATTGACGAGCGGGATCTGTTACGGGAGGAACAAAGCCGGGATCGGCAATGGATCGATCAGGCGCAGGCCGAGAAGGCGAAGGCGCTGCAGGAGAACGACGGCCTGAAGAAGGCGATCCGGGATCTGACCGACAAACGCCAGTTGGAGACGGCGGCGTTTGCGAAGGAAAACGATCAACTCAAAAAGGATATCCAGCGGCTGAAGGCCTTGGAGATCGAACTCGAAAAACGGGAGCGGATGCTCCGCTGACGTTTTGGGATTTCACACATCCCGTTGCGTCCGGACTTCTCACGGAGCCGTCAGGTATTCCCGGGCCATCTGGATGCCGAGCGCCGTTTTGGCGTCGATGATCTCCTTCTCGCGGATCATCCGCCGGGCCTCCGCGAAGGAGACCGTCATCACCCGGATGTACTCGTCCTCATCGGCTGGAAGCGAGGCGGGGCGAAGATCGATGGCGAGGTAGAAATACATGTATTCATTGCAGTATCCCGGAACAAGATACCCCTCGAACAGACGGATCAATCGTCCCGCCTGAAAGCCGACCTCCTCGGCCAGCTCCCGCTGGACGCACGCCTCGACGCTCTCACCGTCCCGGTCCATGTTTCCGGCGGGAATCTCCACGATCATTCCGCCCGCCGCCTGGCGGAACTGGTGGATCAGGATCAGATTTCCCTCGGCGTTCACGGGGACGACGGCGATGCAGGGTCGGTGATCGATCCAACTCTGCTTGAAAATCCGCCCGTCGGGAAGCCGGACTTCGCCCTCATAGACATCGAAGACACGGCAGTGGTACATATGTTTGCGGCTGAGTTCGGCTGAATCGGACATGTTTATCTGCAAATCCCCTTTCGTCAATTGGTTTTCATGATGGCGACGAGATGCTGTTCAATGGTCTCTTTCGGCAGGGCGCCGACCAGGCGGTTGACCAGCTTTCCATCCTGGAAGAAAAGCATCGTCGGAATGCTTTGAACGCTGTAGCGCGATGCCGTCAGGGTGTTTTCGTCCACGTTGAGCTTGGCGATCCGGACACCGCCGGCGTACTTGGAGGCCAGTTCGTCGAGGATCGGCGCCACCATCTTGCAAGGGCCGCACCACGGCGCCCAGCAGTCGACGAGAACCGAACCGGGGGCGGAGAGCACCTCGCGGTTGAAGGTGTCGTCGGTCACCTCGACGGGACGCCCCTGATCGCTTGTGACGACCAGAACAGAGCCGCATTTGCCGCAAAGGGGTTTCTCGTTGAGACGGTTCTCCGGCATACGGTTTTTCGTGCCGCAGCGGAGGCAGCGGATGATCATTTCATCCAGTGTACTGCTGCATTTTCCGCAAAGGGGCCGGTCGTGGAGTCTTTCCTTCGGAATGCGGTTTTTCGTGCCGCAGTTGAGGCAGCGGATCACCATCTGTTCGTTTTTCATATGGCCACCTTTACGGCGACGGGTTTCAGGACCCGTATCAGTTCCGCCGGCGACATTTCCGCGAGCAGCCCTCGGCTGCCGGCGTTGATCAGGATCCGGGGAGATTCGCCGATCTCCTCCTCCATGAAGATCCGGATGGGTTTCCGGGTTCCGAACGGCGAGGTGCCTCCCACCCGGTAGCCGGTATGCTTTTCCGCGACACGGGGGTCGCAGGGAGTGACGGTTTTGACCCCGAGGAGCCGGGCCAGGGATTTCGTGGAGACCTGCCGATCCCCGTGCATGAGAATAATCAGGGGGTCTCCCGCGTCGTCTTCCATGACGAGGGTCTTGATCACGAGGTGTTCGTCCACCTCCAGCTCCCGCGCCGACACCCGTGTGCCGCCGTGTTCCTCGTAGCGGTAGGGGCGCAGGGTAAAGACCATCCCGTTTTTCTTCATGAAAAGGATGGCGGGGGTGACCGGTGTCCGTTCCTTGGCCAAATTTCCCCTCCCGATGAATCCTTTTTCCGTGCGATCATTACTCCGGCAATTAAACATATCAAATGTCATGCCGGACTCGATCCGGCATCCATTCAAATTCTGGATTCCCGCTTTCGCGGGAATGACGGCTTTGACATATATTGTTGCCGGAGTAATAGTATAACCGTGAAAACACGGAAGGTCAATGACCGGATTCCTGCCTTCGCGGGAAGGACAAGGCCGGGTAGATTTTCAAAGCGGGTCCGTTGCGACGGCGACGGCGATCCGGCGGTCCGCCCTGGAAAAGGGTAGCGCCTCGATTTCTCCGGCGCCCGCCCAGCGCCAGGGAGAGCCGGCGGGGGTTCCCTCCAGCAGGATGCAGGAAAGGGCGGTGAGAGTGATGCGAAAATGGGTGTAGGCGTGTTTCACCGCGGTGAGCGGCGATCCGACTTCGATTCCGATGCCCAGCTCCCGGCGGACGATCCGTTTGAGGCCCTCTTCCGGAGATTCTCCGGGATCCAGTATCCCCCCGGGAAATTTCCAGAGCGATCCGAGCAGGCCGCGGCCGGGCCGCTGGACGATGAGAATCCGCCCTTGTTCATCGCGGATGACGGCGGCGACAACCTCCCGGTGCGGGACGGCCATTTTCTTCCCCCGGACGGGCAGGCGGTGCACAAGGCCCTGTTCCCGCGCCCGGCAGTCGGCTTGAACGGGGCAGGATAGACAGGTCGGGGTCTTCGGCGTGCAGCAGACCGCCCCCAGTTCCATGAGGGCCTGGTTGAAACGGCCGGGATCCCGCTTCGGGAGCATGTTCCGGACCAGCGCCTCGATCCCTTCCCGGACCTCATCGTCATCGACCGATTCTGCGATCGCATGGAGGCGGCTGATCACGCGGCGGACATTGCCGTCGACGGCCGGCACGGCCACGCCGAAGGCAATGCTGAGGATCGCCCCTGCCGTGTACCGCCCGATTCCCGGCAGTTGGAGGAGCTCATCCCAGTTGGTTGGAATCCGTCCACCAAGCCGCTCCACGATCCCCCGGGCCGCCTTGTGGAGGTTTCTCACCCGGGCGTAATATCCGAGATTTTCCCAGACCTTGACGACATCGCCGGGTTCGGCGATCGCCAGCGATTCAACGGTCGGGAATTTTTCGAGAAAACGCAGATAATAGGGGATGACCGTTTCTACCCGCGTCTGCTGGAGCATGATCTCGGAAATCCAAATCGCGTAGGGGTCCCGTGTCCGGCGCCAGGGCAATTGACGCCGATGCTCTTCATACCATCGGACGAGTCTCCGGCGGATCCGCGTTCTATCGGGGAAAATTTGTTTTGTTTTCAAATGCAACAGCTTTCATAAGCGGCGGATTTTCGCTTCCGCTGCGAGCGGGGAGAGGAGTGATTTCGGAAGCACCCGATATCATACCATCAAATCAACATTTCATGCTTTTTATTGACATCCGACCGTGGCTTTCCTATATATTCCAATATAAAAACATTTTCATGAAATAGTCCATCCAATGATCCAGCATATCGGACGCAAGTTTTTTCATCTTTTCGGCGGTCTCGGACTCCTTTCGCTCTATTGGCTGCTCGGACGACGGGACGCGTTGATCTGCTATGTCCTGATCGTCCTGACCGTGCTTGCCCTCGACATGACTCGCCTCAAAGTCCTCGCGTTTCAAAGATTCCTACAAACATGGTTCGGCAGCTTCATTCGGCAGAATGAAGCGAACAAGCTGACGGGAATGGTCCCCTATGTTTTGGGAATAGGGCTGACGCTCTTCTTTTATCAGATCGGCACTGCAACGGCAGCCATCCTGTTTCTTGCCTGCGGGGATGTCATGGCGACGACGGTCGGAGAACGTTTTGGAAAAACGAAGATTGTGGGAGAGAAAAGCCTGGAAGGGACGCTGGCGTTTGTCGCTGCTGCAATTCTATCGGGCGTCCTGCTCAACCTGGCCGTCGTCCCATTGCCCTTCGGTCTTCTGCTTGCCGGCGCAATGGTCGCCGCAGGAGTGGAATTGCTCCCGCTGCCCGTGAATGACAACCTGACGATCCCGGTGATCTCCGGCGGGGTAATGGAGCTGATGGCGCGAACGACGGGTTGCACGTAGAAACGGGCCTTCCGGGGGCGGGTTGAGATATGCCATGAGTGACCCGAAGCCGGACTCGGGGATTGAATGGTCCCGCTTTCGACATGGGCCGGCAGCGAAATTACGAACGGCAGCGTTTCTACCGGGTCGATGACAACCGGCAGTCGGGCCATCAAAGGGGATCGCGGAATGTCAGGAATGATATGTCCTGCATCGCCTTGGTAAAATTCCGGTGAATGAATCCGTTCAAGGGATCGCCATCCCCACGGGCAAAGAGGATCGGGCGGTCCTGGTGGTCATAGGCCCCCGTGAAGGTTACTTTCAGAGATTGCCGCGGATCATTTCTATCCAGCAGAAAACGCAATTTGGATGTCCCGTTGAACAACACAAAATCAAACGGGTCATGCGCACCGTTGTTGTTGACAAGGACAGCCGAGTGAGGGCGATGGGTATCCAGAGCGGACATTCCCTGCAGGACAGAGCGGGACTGATCATATAGATCGAGCAGATCCAGCAATGTGGGGAAGAAATCGATGCCGGCAATGGTCTGGTCGGCTTGCTGACGACCGCCCCCGGGTTTTTTGAAGCAGATCGGAACACGCATCTGGGGATCGAACAGATTGCTGCCATGGATGAGGGCGCCGTGTTCCATGAACTCCTCGCCGTGATCCGCCACAAAGCCAATCAAGGATTTCTGATAAGCTCCCGTTTCATGCAGCACCTGGAGAATCTGCCCGAAAAGGGAATCCAGGTAATACAATGCGTTCTTGTAACGATTCCGAATTTTATCCATATCTTCGAATGAATAACGCCATTTCAGGTAAGAAAAATCATCGATGTAGGGACGAAAACGTATGGGGAAATCTTTGGGAAACGTGTAGTTGTGGTGTGTGGAATCGAGAAAAAGGATATAGAGGTGTCTGCCCGGAGGCGGGCCTTGCCGGACGTGTTCTTTGAGCCTGTCAACGACGTATTGATCGGCTTGATCCGCGGAAAGATTCGGTGCAATCACGGCCTCATCCACGAGACGATTGTCCTTTCCGAAACACATGTCTCCAAATCCGAGGTATCGCAATTGGTGGGCTTTGGCATAGAGATGGATCTTGAATCCGGCCTTTTTCAGCACCTGCAGGGCCGGGCTTCCGAGCTGTCCTTCCCCGCTGCGCTGGGTGTTCCAGTAGATCGGATGGGCGCCGAAGAGGATGGAAAACCAGGAATAGTGGGTGCTGTTCCCGGAGCAGAAGGAATGACGGAAAGATACGTTATTGTTCTGAAAAGCGTGGAGGTTCGGCATAAGGTCCGGAACGACGAAATCCTGGCGAACGGTCTCCGCGATCACGACGAAGACGGAGAGATCCCGGAGGAGGTGGTCCGCGGCGACCTTCAGATCCGCGGCCTTTCGATCCAGTCTTTCATAAGGCCGGACGCGGACGGCCATTGTAACGGGTTTTCCACCCGTTTCAACAATGGACAGGTACACGGGCAGGGCCTTTGCAAACAGACTCCAGCGATAGGCGTCGCTCTGTTGCCGGACGACCCACTGGCAGGCCGCCGTCACGCAGAAGGAGAGGATTGCAATCGCAAAGACAACCCCGGTGGAGAGGCGAAGCGGCCGCCGCTTTGAAAGATGGATGGTCCATTTGGGGATCCACCAGAGGGCCGCGGGAAGAAAAAGCAAACATGCACATAACAAGAGCAGGTTGGGCGTGGAAATCTGTGCCGCGATGATAAGATCGCGGATATCGGCCAGGGGCAAGCGCCAAAGGTATTTGAAGAACAGGCTTAGACTGGTCCCCATGAACCTGAAATAGAAAACATCAGAAACATACAAAGCGGCCAGAAAACCCAGCGCGGCGTAAAAGGCGGTTTCCGCCCCGGGGGAATGGAAAAACCGGCTGATCCCCAAAAGCCAGACGAGAAGGAGGAAAAATCCCAAGAAAACCACCTGAGCCGATGCGTTGGCCAGGGCCAACCAGAAAGAAAGATGGTCCGGAGGGAAGTACAGGGCGCTCAACAGGACATTCACCGTGAAAAGGACAGTATGGAAAATTATCCAGAAGGGGAAATGGAACAGGGGAGAGCGTTGGGACGGCAGGAAAGTTTTCAACATTCTCCCCATCTTGGGCCTGCAATACGGATCCGCGCATTCGCGCGGGTTTCCATTTTTGTATGATTAGAACTTCCGGTTCCGGGGACGCAATATAGGGGAATCATTCGTGCATGTCAATGAAAAAAGGGCTTTATAATCTCCTGTTCCGGATTCGGGAAAAGATTTGGTTCTTGACAAACCATCCACACTCCGTCTATTTTCTACGCCCATTTTACATGCACGGGAGACGGATGGTGAGAATGTCCGTCCCCAAACGGAGGTGAACCATTTCAATTATTTATCTTGTTCGCCATGGTGAAACGGCGTGGAATTGGAATCAACGGATCCAAGGCCAGACCGACGTTCCCCTCCATGAGCGGGGACGAAAACAGGCGGAGGCCTTGGCGGCGCGCCTGGCATCCGTGCCCCTGGAACGGATCTATACCAGCGACCTGGGCAGAGCGCTCGAAACCACCGGGATCATCGCTGCCCGTCAGCCGCAGACCATCCCTGTTCTGCCGACGCCGGAACTCCGGGAATGCGATTACGGCCTCTGGGGAGGCCTGACCTATCGGGAGATCAGTGAACGTTTTGCGGAAGACTGGCAGGCATGGCTCCGGGGAGGCCGGGTCGGGAAACCGACCGGCGGGGAGGATTTCCTTTCGCTGCAGCAACGGGCCGGCCGTGTTTTCGATGCGGCGGTACGGGAAGGGAAAACCGTCCTGATTTCGGCTCACCGTGGGCCGCTTCGGGGAATCCTTTGTCATGCCCTCGGGCTCGAACCGACCTTTCGGAGCCGTTTCTTCATGACAAACTGTTCGCTCTCGGCGCTGGAATGCCATCCGGAGCACCGGCCCCGCCTCGTCCTGCTGAACGACACGTCTCACCTGTACGAGTTGCAGAAGCCTTGCACCGGTGAGGGTTCAACCGCATAACCTTTTGATTGTAAATGGGATGAAAGGGACTAAGCGGTCTGAGACTGGGCCTCACCTTCCTTCTTTTTTTTCTTCTTGGCCTTGGCCTCGGGGGGCGGTTCCGGCGCGGCTTTCTTCGCCTTGGAGGGCTCTTCTCTGGGTTTCGCCAGGCGCTCCGCCTTGATCGCGGCGAGGTCCGCCGTGCGCTTCACGTTGGCGTCGATTGCCCTCAGACGGACCGCCGTCTCCTTGAGCTTTGCCTTCAATTCCTTGACGAGCACGTCCCGCGCAATCTGCTTCTCATCCAGTCCCCTTTCGGCAAGAAGGGCCAGATGCTTCTGCAATTTTGCCTCCAGGGCGGCCTTCTGCTGCAGCCTCGTATCGTTGCTCTTTGATGACATCGGTTTCTCCTTTTCTTTTTTCCGTGACCATTTTTTGCCGCCTCAGTTTGAACGGATCCCGAAGCGGGATTGCTGCTTTATCAGGATTTCAGCGGAAAATCCAGTTCAATTGACTTATTCGGCGGGTTCAGCCCCGGGAAGCGTCGGGGATGCGGCCATGAGGTTCCGGATCTCCTCGCCATCGATCTTTTCTTTTTCCAGAAGAAGGCGGGCGCCCCGGATCAGGACCTCCTTTTTCTCCCGGAGAATCGTTTTGCCGCGTTCGTACTCCCGGCCGATCAAATCGCGGATCTCCCGGTCGATGATCTCCGAGGTCGCCTCGCTGTAATTTCCGGCCTCCCGGGAGCCCATGCCCATGAAAAGGGGCTGCCTGTCACCCGCCAGATAGACCTGCCCCAGTTTTTCACTCATGCCGTACTCGAGGATCATCCCTCTGGCGATGTCGGTCGCCCGGGCGAGGTCGTTGTGGGCGCCGGTGGAAATATCGCCGAAGATGAGCTCCTCCGCGGCCCGTCCCCCCAAAAACGACGCAATCTTGTTCTCCAGCTCCGTTTTTCTCATGAGGTAACGGTCTCCCGTCGGGACCTGCATCGTGTAGCCGAGGGCGGCAACCCCCCGGGGAATGATCGAGATCTTCTGGACCGGGTCGGTGCCGGGGAGCGAGAGGGCGACCAGGGCGTGGCCCATCTCATGGTAGGCGACGGTTTCCCGTTCACTGGCGTTGATCAGGCGGTTCTTTTTTTCCAGACCGGCGACGATCCGCTCGACGGCCTCTTCGAATTCCGCCATCCCCACTTCGCTCTTGTTCCGGCGGACGGCCAGGAGCGCGGCCTCGTTGACGAGGTTCGCCAGATCGGCCCCCACCATTCCCGGGGTCATGTTGGCCAGTTTCTCCAGCGATAGATCGGGGACCGCCTTGACTTTTTTCAGGTGGACCCGGAGGATCTGCTCCCGGCCGATCCTGTCCGGCCGGTCGACGAGGACGTGGCGGTCGAAACGGCCCGGCCGCAAAAGCGCCGGGTCGAGAATTTCCGGACGGTTCGTCGCCGCCATGAGGATTACCCCGACCTTCGGATCAAACCCGTCCATCTCGACCAGGAGCTGATTGAGGGTCTGTTCGCGCTCGTCATGCCCCCCCATAGAGCTGAAACCACGCGCCTTTCCCAGGGCGTCGAGCTCGTCGATGAAGATGATGCAGGGGGCCTTCTCCTTGGCCTGGACAAAGAGGTCCCGGACGCGGGCCGCGCCGAGGCCGACGAACATTTCGACGAATTCCGACCCGGAGAGGCTGAAAAAGGGGACGCCGCTTTCACCGGCGACGGCCTTGGCCAGGAGGGTCTTGCCGCTTCCCGGCGGTCCGACCAGGAGGATCCCTTTGGGAATTCTTCCCCCGATGTCTGTGAATTTACCCGGCGTCTTGAGAAATTCGATCACCTCGACCAGTTCCTGCTTTGCCTCATCGACACCCGCAACGTCCGCGAAGGTTACGTTGAGTTCGTTTTCCATGTAGATCTTTGCCTTGTTCTTTCCCAGGGTCATAAAGCCGGCCTGTTGGCCGCCCATCCGCTTCATCAGGAAATACCAGATGCCGACGAAAAGCAGCAGCGGGAAAATCCAGGAGAAAAGGTCGCGCAGGAAAGTCGATTCGATCTCCCCTTTGAAGGAGACGGGGTACTGCTCGAGCATCTTGGAGAGGTCCGGATCCACGCGGATCGTTTTGAAAGGCTTGAAATCGGTAGGGTCGCCGTCGGCCTTCATTTTCCCCTGGATCCGGTTGGCCGTAACGGCGATCTCCGACACTTTTCCCGCCTTGAGGAGATTCAGGAACTGGCTGTAGGGAATCACCTGGACAGCGAACATCGAGGCGATATAACTCTGGATGATCAGGACCACCCAGATCCCCAACAGAACATACCAGAAAGAAAATTTGTAATGTTTCTGCATGGTAATTCTTCTTTCCCGTGACTGGAACATCTTTCGGCGGTAGGCCGAAAGACGGTTTTTAAAAAACGTTGTCCAGCGATTCTATCGTTTACCATAAATATGCGACTTCTCCACTGTTTGTCAAGTATTTGGCGGTAATCGAATCTCTCCCCCGTCGGTAACATTTTATTTGAGGCAATTCGTTCAATGCGTTGTCCTTGACAGGGTTTTGTTTTTCTCCTATGCTCCCGTCATATCCATTATAACGAGCAAAGGGGGAATCATGAATCTTCTGGAAGAGAAGCTTGCTCAGTTCGATCCCGCGGTGGACGGCATCATTCGCGACGAGATGCGGCGCAACGAAGAGACCATCAACCTCATCGCCTCGGAGAATTATCCACCCAAATCCCTGATGAAGGCGATCAGCTCCATGCTTTCGGGTATCTACAGCGAAGGCTATCCGGGAGAGCGATGGTACCGGGGGCTGGAGAACATCGACCGGCTGGAGTCACTGGCCATCGAAAGGGCGAAAGCCGTCTTCGGCGCCGAACATGCCAATGTGCAGGCCCTGTCGGGGAGCGCCGCCAATATTGCCGCCTATCTTTCTCTGCTGAAGCTGGGCGATCGCATCCTGAGCATGGAGATCGACGCCGGCGGACACCTGAGCCACGGCGCCCGGGCCAATGTGGTCTCCCGGCTGTTCGACGTGGTGCAGTACGGCGTCGATCCGCGGACGGGCCTCCTGGATTACGAGGCGATCCGCAGGCAGGCGCTGGAGACCAAGCCGCGCCTCATCGTCTGCGGGGCCAGCGCTTATCCCCGGATCATCGATTTCGACCGTTTCGGCCAGATCGCCCGGGAGGTGGGCGCCTATCTGATGGCCGACATCTCGCATATTGCCGGGATGGTCGTGACCGGCGATCATCCGACCCCCGTGCCGCACTGCGATATCGTCACCACCACCACCCACAAAACCCTGCGGATGACCCGCGGGGCCATCATTTTGTGCAAGGCGGAGCACGCCGACAAGGTGGATCGCGCTGTATTTCCCATGCTGCAGGGCGGACCCCATCAGGCCAATATCTCCGCCATTGCCGTGGGGCTAAAGCATCTGGGCGCCCCGGAATACCGGCAGTACATCCGGGAGGTGGTCCAAAACGCGAAAGTGCTTGCGGAATCCTTGCACGGGCAGGGGGCGGAGATCGTGACCGGCGGGACGGACAACCATCTGCTGCTCCTGGACCTGACGAAATGGAACATCGACGGGGAAACGGCCTCGGTCCTGCTCGAGGAGGCGAATCTCGTCGTCAACAAAAACAAGATCCCCGGCGATCACGGCACGGCAAAGAAACCCTCCGGCATCCGTTTGGGAACCCCCGCCATCACCAGCCGGAGCATGGGAGAGGAAGAGGTTCGGCTCATCGCCCGATGGGTGGTCGAGGTCGTCACGCATCCGGAGGAGATAACGCTCCGCAACAGGGTGAAGGAGGAGGTGGTCACCCTTTGCCGGCGATTTCCCATTTACCGGATGACCTATTAGCGACGGGCGCCCCCCAGGGAGGGCGCTTGATCCAGAAGTAACTTTGGAAGTTACTCCAATGAGGTACAAAACCATGTCCGAAACCATGAAAACCATTTTCATGCTACTGCTCACCGTCGCGGCCTTCATCTTTGCCCTCCGTATCGCCGGCTGGAGAATGAAAAAGGCCTGCGATTTCATTATCCGGGACCTAAAGGAGAAGAAGGCGTTCGACCCGGCATCGGCGGTGGAGCTTCCCTACAGCAAATCTTCCCTGTTGCACATCGGTTTGCGGGACTACCGGCCCAAGGCGTTGACTGAACTCATGAAGCACGACGTCGTCCGGGTGCAGGAAGGGGGCCGATATTACCTGCGCGAGGAACACAAGCTGAACGGTCCTTCTTGATTTTCCCTGATGATTGAGATAGGATTCCGCCCCATTCCGGCCGTGAGACCGGGTGAAAGATTTGGGAGTGAAGGACGTGGATTTCAATCCCTGCATGAAACACAAGGTGGTCCGCAAGGCGGTGCGCATGTTTGCCGAGGCGGAACTGGCGCCCATCGCCCATGACATCGACCGGGACGCCCGCTTCCCGTGGGAAGTCATGGAGAAGATGCGTCCCCTGCATTTCTTCGGCCTCCAGGCGCCGAAGGCGTACGGCGGCGCGGAGATGGACACGATCAGCTACGTGATCGTGATGGAAGAGATTTCGCGCGTCAGCGCCGCGGTCGGCCTCTGCCTCACCGTTCACAACAGTGTCGGGATTTACCCGATCGTCCGTTTCGGGACGGAGGAGCAGAAAAAAAGATTCCTGCCGGCGATGATTTCCGGCGAGCGGATCGGCGCCTTTTGCCTGACCGAGGCCAACGCCGGGTCCGACGCGGGCGGCGTGGAGACGATCGCCGTCCGTGAAGGCATGGATTATGTGATCAACGGGACGAAGATCTTTGTCACCAACGGCGGCGTCTGCGGCACGACGCTGATCTTTGCGATTACCGATCCCGCGAACCCGCAGAAAAGCGCCGGGGTCTTCATCGTGGAAAAGGAGACCCCCGGTTTTACCGTAGGCGAGATCGAGGACCTCTGCGGGATGCGGGCGAATCCCGTCTCCTCCCTTTTTCTGGAGGAGTGCCGCGTTCCGGAGACGAACCTGCTCGGCCGCCCGGGCGACGGGATCAAAATCGGTCTTGCGACCCTCGATACGGGCCGCCTCGGCATTGCCGCCCAGGCCCTGGGAATTGCCCAGGCCGCCTTCGAGGACTCGGTCCGCTACTCGAAGGAGCGGCAGCAGTTCAAAAAGCCGATTTCCTCCTTTCAGACCATCCAAAACTACCTCGCCGACATGGCGACGGAGATCGATGCGGGGCGCCTCCTCCTCTACCGCGCCTGTGCGGTGAAGGACGCGGGGCGGCCCTTCGGCGCGGAGGCGGCGATGGCCAAGCTTTATTGCAGCGCGCTGGCGTCGCGTGTGACGAACCTCGCGGTTCAGATTCACGGAGGGTATGGCTACAGCAAGGAGTACGACGTCGAGCGTTATTTCCGGGATGCGAAAGTCACCGAGATCTATGAAGGGACAAGCGAGGTCCAACGGATGGTGATCTCCCGCGCGGTCCTCGCCCAAAGGACATAGAAGATGTTGAAGTTGGTCGTTTGCATCAAACAGGTGCCGATGGTCTCCGAACTCCCCTGGAACCCGGCGACGGGGACTCTGAAGCGGGATCTGGCGGAAGGGATGATGAACCCGGCCTGCCGCTCCGCCCTTGATGCCGCACTCCGGATACGGGAGCGCCTGGGCGGCGAAATCACGGCGATCACGATGGGGCCGCCGATGGCCGAGGAGGTGCTCCGCGAGGCGATCGCACTCGGGGCGGACCGGGGCGTTCTGCTGACCGACCGGAAAATGGCCGGCGCGGACACCGCGGTAACCTCTCATACCCTGGCTCGGGCGATTCAAAAGGCCTGTCCGGAGTTCGACCTCGTCTTATGCGGCTCTTCGACGAGCGACAGCGAAACCGCTCAGGTCGGCCCCCAACTCGCCGAGGAACTGGACATCCCGGGCGTGGCCTATGTGGACGAGCTGGAGATCGTTGGCCGCACGGTTCGGATGCGGCGGCTTGCCGACAATTTTCTCGAAACGCTGGAGATGGACCTCCCCGGCCTGGTCACCCTGACGACCGGGTTTTACGCCCCCCGACACGTGCCGCTAGGCGGTGTCCAGGCGGCGTTCGCCGGGGCGGATATCGTTCCCCTGGATGCGGCGGCGATCGGTCTCGATCCGGAGAAGATCGGGGCGAAGGGCTCCGCCACGAAAATCCTCAACGTCTATTCGCCGACAGCGGGGAAGAAGAACGTTGTCCTGACCGGGGCGCCTAAGAGGATCGTCGAGCAGCTCTTCGAGCGGTTTGACGACAAGATCGGCGGTGCGATCGGGCAGGACTTGAAAACGGATAAAAAATGATCGCAAAAAAACGAGCCATCTGGGTCTTCGGAGACTACCGGAACTACTTCCAGAATCGCGTGACCCTCCAGCTCCTCTCCCGGGCGAAGGAGCTGGCGGCCAAGATCGATGCCGAGGTGTGTGCCGTAGCCTTCGGCCACTGGACGGACGAATGGGTGGGCGATGCGCTCTCCCAAAACCCCACCTTTTGCGGGGTCGTGGGAGAGTACATCGCCCACGGCGCGGATAAGATCTACCTGACCGACCATCCGCGGCTTGCCGCCTACAGCATGGAGACCTACGCGCTCCTGCTGGAGCGCCTGGTCAAAAGGGAGAAGCCGGAGATCATCCTGATCGGAGCGACCACTTTCGGCCGGGAATTTGCCCCCCGCGTGGCCAAGCGCCTGGGGACGGGCCTCACCGCGGACTGCATCGGTCTCGACATCAACGGGGAGGGGCTGCTCGTCCAGACGGCCCCCTCCTTCGGCGGCAACCTCGTGGCGGAGATCGTCACCCCCGAACGCCGGCCGCAAATGGCCACCGTCCGTCCCGGAACCTTTCAGGAGATTCCCCACGATTACGTCCGGACCGGCCGGGTGGTGAAGGTTCCCCTGCCGAAGGACCTGCCCGCCGACCGGGTCCGGTTGATCCGGTCGGAACGCCGCCCCCAGCGGGAGCAGAAGTTAGAGGACGCCAAGGTGGTCGTCTGCGGCGGACGCGGCCTGGGAAGCCGGAAGAAATTCGCGAAACTCTTTGAACTGGCCGAGCTTCTGGGAGGCGAGGTGGGCGCGACGCGCCCCGTGGTCTATGCCGACTGGACGGATCATGACGCCCTGGTCGGACAGGCGGGGAAGCAGATCCGACCGCAAATCCTTTTCTCCTTCGGAATCAGCGGCGCCATCCAGCATACCGCTGCCTGCAACGGCGCGAGTTTCATCATCGCAGTGAACAAGAATCCGAACGCGGCAATGATGAAGCGAGCCGACGTCGCGATCGTTTCCGACGCAAGCCAGATCTGCGCCACGCTCATCCAGGAGCTCAAGCGGCGGATCCGCTGATCATAATCCAATGCGGGCGGCGATCCCCCGCATGGCCGCAAGGCTGATCTCCACGAATTCGTCGAGGGGCAGGCCGATCATCTCGCACTCCCGGATCGTATCCCGGTTCACCGAGGCGGCGAAAGCCCTCTCCTTCATCCTTTTCGTGATCGACTTCACCTTCACACTCGCGATCTTCTTGTCGGGGTAGACCAGCGCCGTCGCCACGATCAGGCCGGTGACCGTCTCGCCGGCGGCCAGGGCGTGCTGAAACTCCGTGCTCCGCGTGACTCCACAGACCGCCTCGTTATGCATCTTCACCACGTCGACGATCTCCGTATCGATCCCCGCCTCCGCCAGGATCCGCTCCGCCTCCAGGCTGTGGCGGGCCAGGTCGCCGTCTACAACCTCGATGTCGATATCGTGGAGAAGCCCGGCGAGCCCCCACTTCTCCTCGTCCCGTCCGAGCCGCCGCGCCAGCGCCCGGAGGACCGCCTCCGAGGCGTAACTGTGATCCAGCATCCGTTCGTTCTTGACGTATCTTTTGAGCAGTTCTTCCGCTTCGTCCCGTTTCATCCGATCTTCCCCTTTCCTCCCGGTTCGGGAGCGTCACGAATCCATTTTGAATAAATCATACCTCTTTCGGGAAAAATTCAAAAGGGGCGATACATGAGACCCTCAGTGCGGCGAAGGTGTGCGAGATTGACCGAAAGCACTTCCTAACGCGGCTGAACGCCTTCGTCAGGAATGGGCGGCGATGGAAGCTCAGATGATTGACCGCCGACAACAAAAGATAACCGCCATTGACTTGCGTACATCTCTTCCCTATACTGGCCATCGAGAATGGTGGACCATGCCCGGCGCCGTCTCGGCAGCCTTCGAACCCGCGGCGGCGGATTCGAAGGAAACGGAACGATTCTTTTCCCTATTGGAGGCCCGAATGACAGAGATTCTGATCCTGGCTGCGGCCTTGCCCCTGCTGGCGGGGGTGCTGTTTTTCGAGAAGCGGGGTTCGACACGGGGGCTTTTGCTGACAAAACCTTTTCTCTCCGCCCTGTTTGTTGCGACGGCGTTGACCGGGGCGCAGTCGGATCCGGGATATTTCCGTTGGATCTTGGCCGGTCTGCTCCTCAGCTTGGCGGGCGACGTTTTTTTGATCTTCTTTTTCTCGCGGATCTCCTTCCTGGCGGGACTGATTTCCTTCCTGGCCGGGCATGTTCTCTACGCGGTTGCTTTTTTCTCTCTGGCCGGGTCAGGGACGGCAAACTGGCCCGCGATCGCCCTCGTGCTGGCAGTCAGCGGAGGCGTCTTCGTTTGGCTGAGGCCCCATTTGGGAAAGATGTTCGTTCCGGCGATCGCGTACATCGTGATCATCACAGTTATGGTGATCGGCGCCGCGTCGCTGATGGAAAACGGGAACCGGGTCTTTTCGGGCCGGGTGCTCGCCCTGGCGGGGGCGATTCTCTTCTACCTCTCTGACATTTTTGTCGCACGACAGCGTTTCGCGACCCGGAATTTCTTCAACCGTGCTGTCGGACTGCCTCTTTACTACACGGCCCAGTTTTTGATTGCATTTTCAATCCGTTTGATCTGACGGTAAAAACACCTGATCTCCGATGGCCGTCGGGAACTGGCGCTGAATACGAGCCGGACCGCCTGCTCCCTCTCGGCGGCCATACCGAAAGCGGTCTCGGCCGACGAGGGCGCCCTCGTGCAGGGCAGCGGCGGCGAATACGGTCGACGAGGTCCGCTTCCCTCGGCGGACCGAACGCCTCTTCGTTCACCCGGCGGATTCCCGCCTCATCCCCCGGTCTTTTTCTGCGGATGGCAATCATGGTTATTTCTTCTGAAAATCAATCCTGCACTCGGCGGCCGATGTAGAGGCTGGTGATGCCGAGGGTAAGGGAGTGCCGCTCCAGCTCCCGGAAGCCGGCCTCCGCCATCATTTCCAGGAACGCTTCCGGCGTGGGGAAATGGAGGATTGAATCGACGAGATAGCGGTAGGCGGCCGGGTTTTGCGAATAGAATCGGGCGATGAACGGAAGGATGCGGTTCAGGTAGGGGGCGAAGAAGAGCCGCTGGATCAGCTTCGGCGGCGCGTTCATTTCCAGGATCAGGATTCGGCCGCCGGGGACGAGAACCCGCCGCAACTCCCGGAGGGCGGCGAGGCGATCCGGCATGTTCCGGATGCCGAAGGCGCATGCCGCCACATCGAAACTCCCGTCCGGAAAGGGGAGCGCCAGGGCGTCCGCCTGGAGGAGGCGGATCCGCCCGTCGAGGCCGCGATCCGCGATCTTTTGTTCCCCGGGGATGAGCATCTCCCGGATGAAGTCGAGCCCCGTCACCCGAACCCCGGGGTGGCGAAGCGAGGCCGCGATGGCCAGGTCCGCCGTCCCGGTCGCCACGTCCAACAGGCGGAAGGTCTTGAAAAAGATCATCTTCCGGGCGGTGAACCGGCGCCAGGCGACGTCGCGGCGGAGGCTCAGGAGGTGGTTGAGGAGGTCGTAACGGCCGGGGATCGTCGTGAAGATCTCCCGAACCATGCCGATGTGTTCCTCGCGGCCGATTCCGGTCACCGGTGGGTAGTGATTGTGGTCTGTTTCAGCTTTCATCAGCGAAGATTCGGGAGTAAAGGGCGTCGAAGCCGTCCTTTCCCGCGGCGAGCATGAGCGTGTGCGGCATGACCTCCCGCCCCAGCGCGACCATCCGCTCGGCCGTCTCCCGGATATCCCACTGGGCGTGGCCGTCCGCCCGGACGCGGGCGAGGTGGTAGAGCTCGCGGGCGCTGACGGTCATGGCGACGCGCCGCCGGTGGGCGTTCGTCAGGATGTAGGCGGCTGCGGCGGGCGAATGGCGGCGGATTTTCTCCCATGTTTCCGCCGTCCCGGCGCAGATTTCCCGGAAGTCATCCGCCATGCCGATTGCCGCAATCGAAGGCGGGATCGTGACGCCGAGCGCCGGGTCGTACTCTTGAACGGTGAGCGTGGCCATGCGGTGGCGTTTCATCTGGGCGAAGCAGGTTGCGCTGATGACCAGTTCGAACGTCAATCCCGCATGCTCGAATTCCCGGGGGGCGGCGTCGTAGACCTTCATCCGCCGGAGGGCCGTCCCGATCAGCGATTTCTGCTCTTCACAACCCAACCGCGCCGCAATTTCCCGGCACGCCGTGAGCGGGCTGTCCGAGGCGCTGTGGAGGAGCGCCGCCACGGTCTTTGCGTCGGCCGCGGGGGTTGCGTCGATCAGGAGGACGAGGTCATCCGCCGTTCCGTTGCCGGTTGCGTCCCGGTGATCGAGCTGCTTTCCCGTCGTAGCGGGCGGAATGGCCGTCATTCTCGAGATGATCCCCGCCGCCGCCATCCGGAGCGCCTCCGGCGTCTCCCGGTCGTAGGGGGTCGGTTCCGTGTAACGAACGAGAGACGGGGATATCCCTTTGGTTGCGCCATAAAGGCGGCGGCTGTATTCGTGCGCCTCGGCAAGCGGGGATGCGGCGAGTCTCCGGATCATCAGCTCGATATTCCGGGCATTCACGGTCATTCCGAGCTGGGTTTCCGTGGCCAGCGGGAGGCAGTAGCGGGCATCTTCCTTGGCCCACCCTTCGAGGAGTGAGCGGTTCGCCGGATCGGCGGCGAGTTCGGGATACTTCTCGAAAACCCAGGGCCGGAGTTTTTCGTAGAGCTTGTGGTAGAAGCCGTTCTGCAGCCGGACGGCCGCGACGAAGGCCTCTTCCAGACCGGCTTTCCGCACCTCTTCCGGGATGACGAAGTCGTCGGTGAGCAAGACGTAACGCTGGGATTTTTCCGTGTAAGAGGCCAGACGAAACCGTTCAATCTCCTCGACGAGCAGACGGGAGACCTTGAGGACATCGAGGTTGAAGACGGCGTGCTCGGCGATGGAACTGTGGCCCATTTCGAAGACGATATTCCGGTTCGAGGAGCGGGCCTTCTCGACCTCTCCGCGGGCGATCGCCCGAAGCTCGTTCACCGGCTTCGGGTTCCGGCTGATCCGGGCGTAGGCGGCGGCGATGGTTTCCGGCGTCAAATCCTGCCGTTCCGGCTGCAAGCTCTTGAATTCTTGAATGATATCATGATCGATGTTGTGGCCTGCGAGAATGACTTTCATCTTCATCCACCCCCATCGTTTGATTCGAAGAGGCGTAACGATACCATCGGCTAAGGCCGGTGGCAAGAAATTCTTGTCCGCAGCCCATGCCGGCCGGCGACGGGACGAGGCGGCGCCGATTTTTTTCGTCTGGCGCATCGGTTCTTTTTCATGGTAACCTGAATTCGTTTCGGGACGGGCACACGCGCTAAAGCCGGCCTTTTTGATTACATGCGAGGGAAACATGGGACTGCTCAACTTGCTCATCCAGGATCCGCTGACGTTTGTTCTCCTGGCGATCCCGCTTCTGTACTCCATCATCATCCATGAATTGGCCCACGGCTGGGTAGCTTTGCTCATGGGGGATCCCACGGCCAAAAACATGGGCCGGCTGACCCTCAATCCGCTCAAGCACCTCGATCCGATCGGCACCGCGATGCTCTTCATCTTCGGCTTCGGCTGGGCCAAACCGGTTCCGGTCAATCTCAACTTGATCCGGAACACCCGACTGGGGCTCATCTGGGTCTCTTCCGCGGGGATCATCGCGAACCTGCTGCTTGCGTTTCTGGCCGTCCTGCTGCTTCGCCTGATTACCCCGCCGTCTTCGGGATCGATCGGCCTGCTGCTCTACTATCTGGCTCAGATCAACATCATGCTCGCCTCGTTCAACTTGATTCCCATCCCGCCGCTGGACGGATCGAAGATCGCCATGGGATTCCTTCCGGAGCGCGTCGGATATGTCCTGGCCCGTCTGGAACCTTACGGATTCTTCGTCATCATCGGACTGTTGTACTTGGGGGCGCTGGACCCGGTCATCCATTTCTTCCGCTGGATGATCCTGACCCTGATCGGGCTTCTGATCCCTGTATGAACACTGTAAGTCCTGATGGGCGTATTTACTTTGGCGGTCGAGTAATATTCCTTTGGTTTTTCTCGAAAAGTGTCAGGCAGCTTTCTCGGCTAAATTCAGTTTGATAAAAATCCATGGCGCACCGGCAGAGATCCAAGCCCCGACCAAAGCATAACGGATGTAGCGCAAAATATAAAGGAGCACAGCTTCTGCATCCGGGACAATCAATCCAAAGAGTACCTTCATGCCGAAGTAGGAAACCAGAAGCCCGATTATTCCAAGTACATAGCGTAAAATGATTTTCCAAAGCGGACCGCCGGGATCAAATCCGCCCTGATTGTTGAACCAGGCCAGACCGGCCAATAGCCCGAACAACGTTCCTGCGGTGGTGAAGGTGACGCTCAAGGATACGGCATCTTTTGCATATTCTGCCCAGGCCTGCGGCGGTTGCCCGTTCGAGATTTTGAGCCAGACAAAGGGAATGAGAGAGAACAGAATGAGCAGCAGTGAGCTAAAAAAAGAAGCCAGGATTTGTTTCCCCAAGCGGATCCTTTTTATCCATGCCGTGACCGGTTTCCAGAAATGCAGTACAAGCCAGAGCAACAATGCTCCTACCAGCCAGCCGAGAATTACATCATGAGGAAAGTGGACACCCAGGTACAGGCGCGAGATGCCAATCAGCAGAATAACCAGGATTGCGATTAGCCATCCCCACCACTTGCCGATGCAGGTAGCCAGCATTCCCCACACGCCAAATGCAATCTGGGCATGACCGGAAGGCAAGCCAAAGGAAGCCTCACGGGCATAACGAACCACATCTATACTATACCAGTAAGGACGTGGACCCTGGAATGCTATTTTCAATGCGTTATTAACCGAACTGCTCAATAAAAGGATAATGCCGACCCGGAGTCCAATATCGACCTCCATGCACCAGTAGAGTGCCGGCAGGAGCAATATAAAAAAACTTTCGGTCCCCAAAAAAGAGAAGACTTCCATGGGTGTCTTTAGCCACACCCCCTGGTTCTGTAAGAAGACGTTCCAAGTGATGCCAATCTTCCAGATGGTTTCCATAGGGTAATTCCTTTTTGAGATTGAAGGTAGACATGGTTCCTGAACCGGCATTTGACATTGATAAGTTGGAGAACGAGAGCATTAATCTTTAAACGGTTCAAAAAGGTATTCAAGCCCATTGACTTTTATTTCATAAACCGTACTCAGCAGTTCACCCAGTTCACCTTTAGGAAATCCTTTCTGTGAAAGCCAAACCACATATGGCTCCGGGAGATCCACAAGACGCCATCCTGCATATTTTCCAAAGGGCATTTTTGCCTGTGTCAACTTCAAAAAGATATTCTTGTCAGGCTGAACGTATGGACAAACTTGAGATTCTTTCATTTTACAAATGATATGGGTTTCTGGTGTGTCTTTGCTTTCTTGATGTTCAGCCTTTCATGACAAGATTCATTCTGCTACCAGTTTTTTACCCAGATCGATAGCCTCTTGCATCACCTTTTCGTTGGAACGGATCTCGCCGGCATCCATAGCGCTCCCATAGACCATGCCGACAATCGGGGATTCCGTATATCCATAGGCGTCCTGAAAGGCCCTTAGGGCATTGACGCACCCGGACGTGAATGGATCTTCGTCACCATACGTCATGGCGATCGCGATTCGCTTACCCCGGAAGGGATCTTTGTGATAGGCAGGAAGCGCAAAACATCGATCCATAAAGATTTTCGTCTGTGCGGACATCGTGAACCAGTAAACAGGGCTGGCGATCACCCAGGCGTCTGATTCGATGAGTTTCAAATAGATCTCCTGCATGTCATCCCGGATGGAGCATCCCTTGCTGCCTTTCTTCCGGCAACTCATACAGGCCTTGCAGGGAGCAATGTTCTTCCCATGCAGATAAATGGTTTCGACTTTTGCCCTTCCCGATTTGGCGCCCTTGATGATCTGATTCGCCAGGATTGCGCTGTTCCCTTTTCTTCTCGGGCTTCCCAAAAGGACAAGGACCTTCTCTGTTTTCATGACGCCTCCTTATTTTGTTTTGTGATCACGCTCAGAACCTGCAATGCTGACCAGAACCTGTCGATCCCGCGGCTCATTGTCGAAATCCACCAGGACGATCTGTTGCCAGGTTCCCAGAACGAGACGGCTCCCGATCAAAGGAACGGTGAGAGAGGGTCCCAGAAGCGCCGCCCGTACATGGGCATAACCATTCCCATCACCCCACTTGGCGTCATGCCGATAGGGAACTCCGGTGGGGATAAGGCGTTCGATGGCCTTTTTAAAATCCCAAACAACACCGTCTTCATATTCGATGGTTGTGACCGCTGCCGTGGAGCCCGGCACAAAGATGAGTACCTGTCCATCCGTCAACCCCGATTCGACAACTTTACGGGAGACATGGGGCGTGATGTCAATGATGTCGGTATCGCCTCCGGTCTTGAAAGAGAGGTTGGAATTTGAGATTTTAAAGTCCATTGATCCCTCCTGCTCATCGGGGTTTCGAGTATGGATCCGTAATGGCGTTTACCTGTTCTGCTTTCAGAGGACCTGGCTGATGTGCATTGCTTTGAATTTGCCGCTGGAAGCCCTTGCCGCCTTTGCGAGCTGAATCAGGCAGCCGGGGCAGCCGGTCGCGACAACGGACGCCCCGGTCTCTTCGATGTTTTTCCGTTTCTTTTCGAGGATCTGCCCCGCTGCATCGGGATAATCGATGTGGAAGGAGCCGGCGCCGCCGCAGCATACGTCGGACCCCTTCATCTCAACAAAGCTTCCTGCCGCCTTCAACAGCTCCCGCGGAGGCTTCGTGATCCCCTGGCCCCGTACCAAATGACAGGGATCGTGGTAGGTGAAGACGGCGTCCGTCTTCTGCCGCGGCTCGTAGCCGACCTTGGCGAGATATTCCGTCAAATCCATTACCTTGCCGCTGAAGGCGGCTGCCCGGTCCTTCCAGGCGGGATCGTCCGCGAAGAAGGAACCCAGGTGCTTGAGGGTGGCGCCGCAGCTTGCGCAATCGCTGACGACCACCTCGGCCTCTTCGAAATTCCGGATGTTCCGCCGCGCCAGGTCCAGAAAATCGCCGCGTAGGCCGTGGGCGAGATGGGGCAGGCCGCAGCAGACGTTCCCCGGCTCCCGGAGGAGGGTGGTTCTCCCGAGGATAGCACGGGTCTGCGCGGCGGCCTCCGGGAACAGCATCTCCATCCCACAGCCTCGGAAATAGGCCACTTTCGTCCTGTCCGTCACCGCGACCGCGGAGACCGGCGCCTTTTGTCCGAGGGAGGCCGGTCCCGCAAAAGCGCTCAGAAAATGGGATCGGGTGTACTCCTCCGGCGCCATGCCGTAGGGGAAGAGGCCGTTGAGGCCGGACAGGCGCAGGATCGACAGCGCGGCGGCGGCGGCCTTCACGACGACCGGCCGCTTCAGGACGCCGCCTACGAGCCGGTATTTCGCACTGGCCCCGCCGGTCAGATCGGTCAGGTGCTGGCGGACGTCGACCATCGCCTCGTCGGTCGGAACCTTCGCCGGACAGATATCGACGCAGGCCCGGCACAACAGGCAGAAATTGACGATGTCGAGCGCCTCCCGCGACGGTTCGATGCCTCCCCCGGCCAGGGCCCGGGCGATCGCGTTCTTTCCCCGGGCGCTCGTCGCCTCGACGCCCTTCACCCCGAAGAGGGGGCAGACCGGCAGGCAGGTTCCGCAGCGGTCGCAGCGGTTGACCATTTCCCCGGCCTCCCGGAGCAGATCCGGATCCTTTACAGTATTCATTCAAAATTGCCTTTTCATTCATCGCCTCGCTGGTTCGATCCTTCGATAAACTCAGGACAGGTTGAACTCACCAGGAAACCCTCCCGTCACCCGGAACTCGTCGAAGGGCGGACCTTTTCCCGTAGCCGCTTCTTACCAGATTTTTCCCGGATTCATAATCCCCTTCGGGTCGAGGGCCGCCTTCAGGGCCTTGAGGGTCCGGATGCCGATATCGCCCAAGGCGTTCCGGATGTAGGGCCGCTTGGTGATGCCGATGCCGTGCTCGCCGGAGAGGGTCCCGCCGACGCTTAAGGCGGCGGTGAAGATGTCGTCCACCGCCCGGTGGACGCGCTCCTCCTCGCCCGGCTTGCTCAAGTCGCACAGGAGGGAAGGGTGAATGTTTCCGTCGCCGGCATGGCCGTACACGGCGATTGTAAACCCGTGCTTTTGCGAGATCTCCCGGATGCGGCGCACCACCTCCGGGAAGGCGTCGCGGGGAACCGAGATGTCCTCACCGATGCGGTTGGGCGCCAGGGCGGCCACGGCGGAACTCAGGCCCCGCCGGACGGCCCAGATGTCGTCCGACTCCTGCTGGGACCGGGCCGTGCGGAATGCGACGGCGTCGCACACCTTTGCCGCTTCCTCGATGCGTTTGGCCTGCATTTCGATGGCCGCATCGTCGTCGCCGTCGATTTCGATGATGATGCAGGCGCCGACCTCCGGATCGAGATCCGTCTTGCGGTGGTGCGAGACGACCTCCAGGCAGGTCCGGTCCATGATCTCCGCCGCCGCCGGCACGATGCCCGACTGAAGCATCGTGTGGATGGTCCGGCAGCCGTCGTCGAGGGTGCGGAACATCACCTGCAGGGTGCCGCGCCGCTTCGGCATGGGGATCAACCGGAACATGGCCCGGGTGACGACACCGAGCGTTCCCTCGGAACCGGTGAAAAGGCTGGTCAGATCGTAGCCGGTCACGTTCTTGATCGCCTTGCCGCCGGTCCGGAGGATGGCGCCGTCGGCCAGAACCACCTCCAGCCCCATGACGTAATTCTTGGTCACGCCGTACTTGACGGCCCTCATCCCCCCGGCGTTTTCCGCCACGTTGCCGCCGATGGTGGAGAACTTCCAGCTTGCCGGGTCGGGCGGAAAGAAGAGCCCTTTTGCAGCGCAGTGGTTGTAAAGGTCGATCGTGCGCACCCCCGCCTCCGCCGTCACCATCATGTTGCGCTCATCGAGCTCGACGATCTGCGTCATGCGGTCGAGACAGAGGGAGATGCCGCCCTGGAGCGGGATGCTGCCGCCGGTGCGACCGCTCGCGGCGCCCCGGGGGGTGACCGGGATTTCATGTTCGCAGGCGACGGACATGACCCGCGACACTTCCTCTGTGGTGAGGGGAAGGACGACCAGGTCCGGTTTGTTTGCCGGCCAAAGCGGGACGAAGGAGGAGTCGTAGGAATAGCCGAAACGGTTCAGATCGGAATCCAGGACGTGGTCCGGTCCCACGATATCCCTTATTTTCTGTTTGATCCCTTCATCCATCATTTTTCACGCCTCCCGTCAGGATCCGATGTCTCGGGGCTTTCCGCCCGTCTTTGCACTCCGAGGGGCGTCAATATGCCACGGAAAAGAAGGAAAGCAAAGAAAATTCTGAACGGCGGAAGGCGGCGGCATCCATCCTTGAATCGTCGAACTCGGGCCGCATTTTTTTACGGGAAGGCCTTGACAGAGGGGGGGATTTTGAATAACCTGATCCCCAGAAGAAACCCCAACAAATCAACGAGGAGATACCCCTATGAGAGCGTTTGCAGACAAACTGGTCGAGGTACTGGAAAAACACACCGCAGAAATTTCCGAGCAGTGGGGCAAAGCGGTCTGTACAAATTCGCGGACGCCCTCATTTCACTCCTTGAGCCCTGATCAATACGTTCCCCATGCCGTCCGTTTTTACAAGAACATCGGGAAACTCTATTTCAGCAAAAAGCCCCATAACGAGGAGATGGAATATTTTTTAAATTTTGCCGAGGAGATGTACCGGGCGGAGGTGCCTCTCCATGAAGTGACTTACGCCTTCATGCTGATGCGCCGGCATATCTGGCTGTTCGCCGATTTCAATGTGTTGTTCGTCACGACGCTCGATATGCATCAGGCGGTGGAGAGCATCAATCGGACCATCCTGATGTTCGACCACATCATTTACAGTGTCGCAAAACGCTACGGGGAACTGGCCGCGGCAACGTCCTGAGCCGGAAGCGATTCCGGGGGCTCTTCAGGTTTCCGCCCGGACGTTCCCCGCCTGCCCTTCTCTTTCATCAGCATCAGGATGACCGGGCAAACGCCGATAATCAGCGCCGAGAATAAAAAGGGAACGACAAAGGTGGCCGTGAGGTCCTTCAGCCAGCCGGCGATGGCGACGCCGATCGCCTGTCCCAGGCCGTGAACCAGCGTGGAGACGCCAAAAAACCGGCCCATTTTCGACATCGGGATTCGATCGCCGAACATCGCGGCGATGAGCGTGATGACACCATTGAAACTGAAGGCGAACAGAGCAGCGGAAATGTTGAGCCCGGCCTTTTCCTTCCAGAAGACGGACAGCAGAACGGAGCAGCACAAAAGAAAAAGAGCAACCACGGTCACATTTCTCCGGCCGAGACGGTCGGAAGCAAGACCCCAGAATAAGCAGCCGACTACCGAAAACAGCCCGAAAATCGACCAGATCAAGCCTGCCTCGCGCGTAGAGAACCGAACCTCCTCAACCGCGTAGGCGACGATGAATGTCGCGTAGGCGATGTAACCGAAACCCACGAGGATATAGACGGTCAGGATCGTCCGCAACGCCGGGTCCCGATAGAGCAGGCTGAGCGCAGCGTCACCGGCGCCGTGCCGCAGAATCTCGTCGTGGACCCTGTCGTTTTCCTTCAGAAGAAAAACGCCGGCCAGAGCAACCAGAAGCGTGACGATGCCCAGGATGATCCAGGCATATCGCCAGCCGGGCAGGCCGTATCGGGTCAGGATGAGGGGCGCCGCGTATCCGGCAAGCAGGATGCCGACGCCCGTGCCGCTGAGGGCGAAGCCGATCGCGCTGCCGCTCCGTTTCGTGGAGGACCAGCCGATGAGAAGGGGGATCAGCGGGATATAGGAACCGGCCGCACCCGACCCGATGAGAAAGGCAAAGAGCAGCAGGAGCGGGAAAGAGGAGATGAAACCGAGGGCCGTCATTGCGAACCCGACCAGAGCGACGGAGAGGTTGATCGTGACCGCCAGGCTCCAGTGCTTCACCAAGGCCCCGGAGAGGTAAGCGAACAGAAGGTAGCCGGTCAGGATGGCCACCTGAAAGAAGCCCATGTGGGTGTTCGTCAACCCCAGGTCCGCCTTCATGCCGGGAAGCAGAACGGTGTAGGCGAAGCGGCCGAAGCCCAGCGCCGTGAGCTGGATCAGGAACGCCAGGGTCAGGATGACGATGAAGTGTCCCGCACCATTCGCTGGGGTGGGGGGTCGAAGATGGGGCATCTTCCACATCAGCTCGTTACCACCGGACGATCTCCGCCATTTTCCTTCTCCTTCCGTCGGCTTCCCTCGTAAAGCTCATACTCCAGAAGCCGGCATTCGATCTCGCCGTTGAAAAAGGGGATCCGTCTTTTCGTCCGGAGGCCGACCTGTTTCCCCAGGGCGGCGTTGCCGGTGAAGATGTAGCCGCGGTGGCCGCCGCAGCGCTGCTTGAAAAAATCGCCGATCTCCCGGTAGAGGCCGATCAGGGTCGGGAAATCGCCTGTCCGTTCGCCGTAGGGAGGATTGAGGACGACCACGCCGCTACGCTCGGGAATCGGCGTCTCCTGGAAGGGGCAGACCGAAAAATCGATATGCTGGTCCACGCCGGCCGTCAGGGCGTTTTGTCTGGCCGCGGCCACCGCCTTGGGGTCGATATCCGTGGCGATGATCCTGGCCGCCGTTTCCTTTTGCGCCCCGTGCGCCGCCGCCCGGATCACCCGCCAGGCGGCCGGGTTGAACCCCCGCAGATGGATGAAGCCGTAGTTGCTCCGGAGAAGACCCGGCGCCTTGCCCAGGGCGAAAAGCGCGGCCTCGATGGCGAGCGTCCCGCTTCCGCACATCGGGTTGACGAAGCCCCGCCGGCCGTTCCAGCCGGTCGCGAGGATGACGGCGGCGGCGAGCGTCTCTTGCATCGGCGCCGAAAGCGGGATCTTCCGGTAGCCGCGCCGGGAGAGGGGCTCTCCGGAAGTGTCGAGGTAAACCGAAACCTTGTTTTCCCGCCAGAAGACGTGGACGACTGCCCGGTCCCGGTCGGGTCCTGAATCGGACCTCAGGCCGCATTTTTCCTGCATCTGATCGACAATCGCGTCCTTTGTCTTGAGGTTGACGAACCGGGCGTCGTTGATCGATGGGGTGTCTACCGTCGAGGTGACCGAGAGATAGGCGTGTTCTCCCCTTTCGTGGAGGATCTCCTCCCATGGGATCTCCCGCAGGCCGCGGTATAGGTCTTGGGGGTTCTCCGCCTGGAAATCCTTAACGAGGTAGAGAACCCGATGGCCCGTCCGGAGGTAGAGGTTCAGGGGCATCGTGTCGGCGAGAGTCCCCTCCGTCTCGACGGCCGCCTCTCCCTCCGCAAGGACGGGGAAGCCGAGGGCGCGGACCTCCCCGGCAAGCCAGGGGGGAATCCCCTTGGGACAGGTGATCAGGATTTTACTTTTCTGCGTCCAGAATTTCATGACGGCCCTACGCCACTGGATCCCGGTATTTCCCATCATTCCCGTGAAGGTGGGAATCGGGCGAAACGCCTAACTTCCCGGTTTTTTAACACAGCACCGCGGAAATGCAAAGGAAGAAAAGGGGTTGTTTCGAATGAAGTATCCTGTGACAATCTTTTCGAGTCAGATTGATTCCATCAAAGACTTCAAATATGAATCTTCAGTTTTGTTGAGCAGTCCGAATCCAAAAGGACAGATCATTTTGCCCCCACTTCAACCCAGATATTTTGAAATATCGACACTGTCGATCTGTTCCGGTTTGAGATAACGCTCAGCATATCGCAGATACACGCCCGAGGTGAGGAACAGGTCGAACAGATCGGGATCAATGTGCTTGTCCCTCTTGAAGGAGGAGAGGATTTCCACAGACTCGGAGAGCGTCTTGGCCTTTTTGTAGGGGCGGTCGGAAGCGGTCAGGGCTTCAAAAATATCGGCAATCGCCATGATGCGGCCCGGCACCGATAGTTCATCCCTCGTCAGACCGCGTGGATACCCGGTACCCGTCAGTGTTTCGTGGTGGGTGCCCGCATATTCAGGGACTCTCCGCAGTTCCTTTGGAAAAGGCAGTGCATCCAACATGACAATGGTTTGGATGATGTGCTGATTAATCTTAAAACGTTCCTCCTCAAAGAGTGTGCCTCGCTCCACGCACAGGTTGAGCACTTCACCGAAGTTGTAAAGATGCTCCGGAACCTTCACGTTAAATCCGTACTTGGGATCCAGCGCTTTTTCAAAGCCCCGAGGGATGATGTGGCAGGGTTTGTCGGAGAGCAGGTTTTCGACTGCGGGCAGTTCGGAGACGGGCGTGCTAGCGTATCGCCGAAGTTCCTCGTGCGACAGGCCGAGGCGGTCGTCGAAATGGCGCAGCCACGTCTGGCCGGCAATCTTCTTAATGCGCTCAATTTGCTCCGGCGCCATGAACTCGCCGCCGATGTTGCATTCCGCAAGAAAGGTGAAATCGTCGATCAACTGCGCCCGTCTCTCCTTGAATTCCTGCGCAGCGGCAACGGGATCCCCGCCGCATTGGATCGTCTTGAGTGATACAATCTCGGCGTCGCGCAACAGGACCTCGAAGCGTGTGCGCACTTCATGGATGCGGTTGTATATTGTTTCGAGCTTGGTTGCCTTGTCGACCACGTACTCCGGGGTTGTGACCTTGCCGCAGTCGTGAAGCAACGCACCGATTCTGAACTCCCTCCATTCTTCGTCAGAATGGAAATCGAAATCGGCAAAAGGGCCCGCCTTCACCCGGGAAGCCTCCTCCGCCAGCATGATTGCCAGTTCCGGCACTCGCTCGCAATGGCCGCCGGTATAAGGACTCTTTTCGTCGATCGCGCCCGCCACCAGCTTGATCAGCGAATCCATCAACTCCCGCTGCGCCTGCAGCATGTTGTGGTTCTCCAGTGCTACCGCCGACTGGGAGGCAAGCGCCTCGACGAAACCCACCAATTCCTTCGGAAACGGAATAATCTCGCCGGTGTCCGGATTCATGGCGTTTATGAACTGCAGGACGCCGATGACCTCGCCTTCGCGCGGCGACATGGGTACGGTCAACATCGATAAGGTATGGTATCCGGACTCGTCGTCAACAAGGTGTGAACCGCTCACGTCGAACCGCTTCTCTGAATAGACATCGTCGATGATGACGGTTTCGTTGTGCAACGCCGCGTAGGTCGATACGTATTTCTCGTTGGGTGCACCGGTGACCGGGTCTGCCAGTGGGAGCTCGATCATGGGCAGTGCAATGTCATTGGTGCGCAACGCAAACGAAAGGGTGTTCTGGTCGGTTTTCAGGTACATCGTTCCAGCGTCGCAGTTGCACAATTGCTTGCCGTTGAACAGGATGTGCCGTAGCAGCGTCTGCCGGTTGCGCTCCCGTGAAAGCAGGATGCCGCTCTCTACCAGACTTGCCAGTTTCTGCTCGGCCACCGTCAAGGCATGTGTACGTTGCCGGAGAGCACTCTTCATGACCTTGTGCGCTTGGCCCAGAGCATCGACTTCGTACAATATCGAAACAGTCTGTTTGACCTCGCCGGAAAAATCCAGGTTCTTGATTCGCTCCGCGTCGCCGGCAAGAACAGATAGGGCACGCCCAACCCTGCGGGCGCCGACCATGGCGAGGGGGATCACCACCAGCAGGAACGCAATCGTCACGTAGATGACCTGATTTCGTGCTTCGACGATCGGACCGGAGAAGTCGCGCATCGGCGCGAAGGCGCCGATGCGGAACACGACACCAGGCGCGGCGTGATACGTGTAGTATGCATACACGAACTTTTCTCCCTTGACGTCGACGACCCTTGCCTCTGCCGCGTTGCCCTTACTTTGCCATGTTTCCAAAACGGCGAGATGGGGATTGGCGGTCTGGGAGATCGAGGTCAGCGCAGCTACTTCACTCAATTTGTAGTCCAAAGAAGCGCTATGGAGAGCCATGATCCGATTGTTGCGGTCGAGCACCACAATCACGCTTGCAGGTGTCAGAGGAATTTTCGCCATAAAATCTTTTAGCGCGCCAAGACTCAAATCTGCGCCAAGCACTCCAATTCCTTCTCTGAGCGGGCTGGAAATCGTGATTCCCGGTTCCAGAGAAGAGGCAAAAATATACGGATCCGTGATCGCGATGGGCGGTGTTTGCTTTGCACTATCGTACCACGGCCTTTGAGTCGGAAAATACTGTGTCGGCACCCTGCGAGAACCGAGTATTTGCCGGTTGGACGACCAGAATTGCCAGGATTCTTCACGCCTGACCCCGTCTGTCTTGACGATTTTCCGCAGGGCGAACCGGGTGTTCTCGGGTGCCGCCAAGGAGGCAATCAAACGCGGGTTGCCCTTGGTATTCACAACCTGTAAATAATCGTCATTGTCGAGTCCGAAGTAGGCGGAATAAAGGTTTTCCTCGCTCTCCAGTTGAGACATTAAAGTCACAACCATGTCCCGATCGTTCAAATGCCCGCTCTCGACGAAGCGTTCGCGCGTGGCGCTGGCCTGCAGCACGACCTGGCGGCTTGTGCCCTCGACAAGATTCCGCAGCCGTTCCACGCCGGTCTGAGTGATAAGAGCAAAACGCTTCTTTGCATCGTCTTGCGACATGGAATTGAATTTGTCCATGACAACGGTGAGAACCGAGGCAGTGAGTGTTAGTACGAAACAAAGCAAAGTCAATATAGCCCAGTTATGGAAACGCAACTTAAGACCGAAAATGAAGGTCATGCTAACTCCTTTCGATGGGACATGTTTTAGACCCGCAAGCGTATAGGCGCTGTGTTGCCAGAGACAGGGAGATACCGGAACATCAAACGGTGATTTCCATCCGTATGCTGAACCATAGTTTCCTCCATTGTTTTCCTAAATGTATAAAGAAATGGATTGTACTTTTTCGTTTAGACCGTGTCGGTTAGAGGCGTCAGACAGAGGTTTTATGTATTCATGAACAATTCTTCCAAGTCAATCTTCTGCCAATCAAAATGATCCGGGGCTCTAAGCCAAAGCGTGAATTGCTGAGGAACAGCCACAACCTGATAGATGGTTGATGCACTAAAAAGTCCGCTCTCAGTTATGATCTCTTTGGATAAAATCTCCTTCATTTGATCCACGCTCAAATACCCCTTGCCTGATTCGGCCCATGCAAGTCCATTGTTCCGTCGTGCAACCGTCCAGCCGTTGGCGCTGTCTGGTTCGGGAGGCGTCAGCCCCCAAGAAGGATCAATGAAGTGGTTGGTCGAAACGAGCAATCCTTCTTGATCGGCAGACCTGCGTTTCATGGCACTCAGGGAGCATTCAAAGCTGTAGGCGCTGCTCAGATCAGACACATTGATGATCGAGGAAATATCCACGGCTATGTTCTGAAAAGCATCCTTCACCTGGGCTTGGGTAGAGCAGCTCTGAAGGGCCTCGAACATGGAAACGACCGTCGGAGTCCGATCCAACTTGAAACCTCCGGGAGAGTTTCCGCTGTTTATTTCCATGAAGATGCCGTACCGGTTCAGCCCCGTGGGGGCGTAAATCACGCCGGCGTAGTTGACAATGGCAGTCGGGATGCCTCCATCCGTTGGATTGAAAACCGCTATTACCGTGTATCCCGCGAAATTCCTATAGAAAGGATGATCGTCGTTATTGCGACCGAAGATCAGGGGAGCACCACCGGTGTAGTCGCCCCAGACAACCAGACCCGTGCAGTGAGGCACAATGCTGTTGATTTTCGGAATGATCTCAAGCCCGTTCACCAAGATCTGTTTTTCAAGACCCAATCCCGAGGTCTCAGCCATTCCAGCGATCACATCTTTGTACTTCTGAGGAAAGTTCTCATAATAGGCATTCGCTATCTGCTGCATGCGAAGATTCGTATAACCAACACTATTGTACTTTGTTGTAGCCAGATCATAAAGGGCATTCAGTTCGTCTTTCAGCAGCATTCCGTACTGCCTGCCCATCTGATAATGCGTCCCACAGAGGCGCAGCACATTAACAGGACCAGCCTTAAACAGTGCCCCCCCTTCATATTCGGCCACGGGGATTAAATTTGAATCAGAAGATTTGGAACAACCCGTAAGGGCGTAACCCGTGATGAGAAGAATCCAGATCATTAATATAATCTTTTTCATGGCAATACCTGTATTCAGAGCTTCAGAATGTATAGACCGATCAATTATTCTTATATGAAATGATGTTCCCCGTCAATGTTGCGCTTCATCGTGAAGGGTGCAGGATTTTTTTCAGACCGGCACGTCAAAGTCCGGAATGTCGGCCTGAGTGATGTTCTTCCTGAAAGAGAGCGTTTCATAATTTTCAATATCCTGCGCCATTTCAAACAATATTCATTACGCACTATTGCCGTTTCCCTCATATTTTACCTACTTGATCTTGATTACAAAAACCCTTATGGCAGAAGTCCCCTTGCCTTGAATTTCATGATATTTTTTCTTGTTTTTACAAATGGGAGTAGTATCTTGGTAACGTTCGGATAGTAAATGAATAGAAACCAGGAGACTATAACATGAAAAAAGGAATGACTGTGATCTTCAGTTTGTTTTTTGTGCTGGCGGGTTTTGACCTCTCCATAGCCGCCGATCAAGATGTAAAAGGGAGCAAGGATCACCCCCTGCTTTCGAGGATGCCCAACTTCTACATATCAGGATACAAGGACGCTGAGTTCGACAGCCATAAATTCATCGGCCAAGACAAAAAGCCGGTTAGCATCGAAGGCCACAAGTACTACTTTCAATATAATCTGAGCAAGGGAGCGGCGGAGCCCGGAGAACTAAAAATACGCAGGAACATCCAGGACGCTTTAAAGAAGATCGACGGAAAGGTCGTTTTCGATGATAACTTCAACAAAACCTCCACTATCGTACTCCAAAAGGAAGGCAAAGAGACGTGGGTCGAGGTTAGGTCCTACAATAACATGTACCGGCTGTCGATCGTGGAAAAGGAGATCATGAAACAGGATGTCGTGGCCAACGCCGAGGCGATGGGCAACGACATCAATATGACCGGCCACGTTTCGATATACGGCATACATTTCGACACCGGAAAATCGGAGATAAAGCCCGAATCCGATGCTGCTATCTCGGAGATCGCAAAGCTCCTTAAGAACGACAGCGCATTGAAGCTGTATGTTGTCGGCCATACCGACAACGTGGGCTCCTTCGATTCCAATATGAAGTTGTCGAAAGACCGCGCGGACGCGGTGGCAAAGACCCTCTCCGACAAACGCGGGATAGCCGCAGCACGTTTGAAGCCCTATGGTGTGGGTTCCCTTTCACCCATCACATCGAACGACGCAGAGGACGGAAAGTCAAAGAACCGACGGGTTGAATTGGTCAAACAATGACAACAAAAAGCAGAGAATTGATAATGCAGGAGCCGGTATCTTTTATAAAAATTTTATCAGGGAGGCGTATATGAAAATATCTTCGATTGAGCTCTTTCATGTGCAGGTTCCTTTGAAACACACTTTTTGGCCTACATGGATACCTGGCTATCCTCAGACCCATAATGGATTTACCCTGATCAAACTGGTTACCGATGACGGAATTGAGGGGTATTCGGCAGGTTCCGCCCTGGGATATGAGAGAGAGGGTCTCGGTGATCTCATTGGCGGATATTTGCTTGGGGCGGACCCGACCGATATCGAATCTGTCCAGGGATTGCTGAAGCAGGCCGGCATCCTGGGATGGAGAAATTTCTGGATCGAGCCGGCCTGTTGGGACATTATCGGAAAGAGCAAAGGAAAACCTGTATATGAACTTTTGGGCGGGGAGAAAAGGCCTATTGAGGTTTACTGCTCCACGGGAGAAATGCACGAACCCGAAAAGAGAGTGGAAGAACTCCTTGCCATGAAGGAGCGTGGGTTCAAGACGGCAAAACTGAGGGTAAAGAACAGAGAGCTCAAGGATGACATCCGGCACATCGAGGTGATCAAAAAAGGGATCGGTGACCGTCTTGTTTTGGGGGTGGATGCCAATCAGGGATGGCTGGTGACGATTGTCGACAAGATTCCGGCGTGGGATCTGAAACGGGCAGCCGAGTTTGCCCAAACCTGTTACGCGAACAACATTGCCTGGCTGGAAGAGCCGCTGGACTCACGGGATTATGACGGCAATGCCGCCTTGAAGAAGGTTTCAAAAGTAAAGATTTCCGGCGCTGAGCTCAACTATGGCTGGGATGAAATCAAGATCATGTTCGAGAAAGACTGCTTCCATGTCTATCAGCCTGATGCGACCTTTGCGGGCGGAATTGCCCAGGTGAAGAAAGTCATCGATGCCAGTCATGCCCATAACAGGGAGTACTCCCCGCATACATGGACCAATGGGATCGGGTTTTATATCAACTGGAACATGGTGCTTGCCGATAAAGGCAATACCCTTCCCCTGGAATATCCTCTGGAGGAGCCATCCTGGGTGCCGGAAGAAAGAGAAGGGATCATTGACCCGATCATCCCCGATAAAAACGCGATGCTTGCGCCATTTACGAAGCCCGGTCTGGGATTCGAGATCAATAAAACACTTCTGAACAGATACGGGAAGCGGTTTTTCAAACTGACGGAGTTGCGGCAAAAAATTAAAGTGATTCGGCAAAAAGGACTTAAGGCAGCATTGGAGCTGAAAAAAAGAAAAGAATCTCAGTAGTTGATTCATATATCTGGTTTATGTGTACTTCCTGTACTCAATGATTGACCCATCGACACCTGACTACAAGTACGCCACGATGTTGCACCAGAGATGAGGGTAGATCCCTCGGAGCCGGCTTCAAACCACTTTGAGCTTTGATGGTAAAGAGCCATTGTGGTGAGCGTTAAGGAAAAGGCAGGGCACGACCTTGTCAGGTAAGAGCAGAAGTTTGATTTCCCGGGCTTTGCGTTTAGGCCTCGGAGAGCGAAAAGCCGTCAGGGTATATTTTTCGTCGGATTTAATCCTGCAATCAGCAACAAAGCCGCGAAATCGATATATGATACCATGGGGTGATGGCAAATACACCGGCATACAGACACATCTCTGGACGATCTGGCTAAAATGTCCAACCCAGTATTAAGGGGATGGAATCACGCATATTTCGCTTGTCGTCGATTATTCTAATTCCCGCAGAGGCCTAGCGCACGAGGTTGGAGAGGATCAGCACCGTTCCGAAGGGAAACAGCGCGAGGATGATGAGCGTAACGATATAGGCCGGGATGTAATAGAGGGCCCCCCGGAAAACGGTGGCGAGCGGGATATCCTTGGCCATGGCTGCAACCACATAACAGCAGATCCCGATCGGGGGCATGATCGCGCCCATTGTCGTCACGATTGTGATCATCTGCCCGAACCAGATCGGGTCGTAGCCCATCCCGACAACGAGCGGGTAGAAGATCGGCAGCGAGATCAGCAGGAACGCCAGCGCGTCCATGATGCAACCGCCGATGATGTAGCAAAGGAGAATCAGGGCGAGGAGTAGCCCCTTGGGCATCGCGAGCGATCCGATCCACCCGGCCGCCTCGAAAGGAAGACGCGTAATCGCCAGAAAGCGTCCGAAGATCACCGCCCCGGCGATGATCATGAAGACCATGCAGGAGATCCGGACCGTATCCCCGACGGCGGCGAGAAATCCTTTCCGGGAGAGCTTCCGCCGGGCGAGACAGATGGCGAGCCCCAGCGTGCAGCTCACCGCTGCCGCCTCCGTTGCTGTCACGACGCCGGTGAAGAGGGCGTACATGATGATCGCGAACAGAGCGATAATGTCGAGCGCTTCGGGGAGGGCCTGGAAACGCTCCTTCCAGGAACTCTTCTCCACCGCCGGCCCCCAGTCGGGGTGGCGGCGGCAGATGACGAAGACCGTCGCCGCGATCAGTACGGTGGCAATGGCGCTGGGAATGACATTCCCGAAGAAGAGCTTCCCGATGGACTGCCCCGTGTAGATGCCGTAGACGACCAGGACGATACTGGGCGGGATGAGGACGCCGAGCGTCGACCCCGCGGCGACGGAACCGGCGTTCAGGATCGGGTGGTAATGGTATTTCTTCATCGCCGGGATGGCGACGGTGCTCATCGTTGCCGCGGTTGCCGTGTTCGAGCCGCTGATCGCCGAAAAGGCCGCCGAGGCCATGATCGTCGTGATCGCCAGCCCCCCCCGGTAATGGCCGAACCACCGGTTCGTCGCGTGGTAGAGACTGTCGTTGTAGCCCGCGTAATGGACGAACTCGCCGACGAGGATGAACATCGGGATCACCGTGAGGCCGTAACCGGAGAAGATGTTCCACATCTCCGAGCCGATCATCCCGAAGGCGGCTGTAAACGACGTCGCGTAGGCGAGGCCGAAGAAACCGACGATTGCCATCGTGAAGCCCGCCGGAATCCGCAGAAGAAAAAGGACGGCAAACATGACGGCGATTCCGGCGATGCCCAGAAGCGGCCCGCTCATGGCGCATCCCCATTCTTTCCGAACACCCGGGGGATATCCAGGAGGCAGGTCAGTGTGAGAACGCCGAAACCCGCCGCCACGCCGAAGACGAAGGGGTAATAGACGACCTTGAGCGTTTCCGACACCTCGCCCGCGGCCATGATCCGCGTCCCCCAGACCGAAACCTGCCAGGCGACGATCCCGAAGAAGACCGCGTTGACCGCGGCGGAGAGCGAATCGACGAGCCGCTTTACCGGCCGGGAGTAGTGGGAAGAGAGGATGTCCACGATGATATTCCCGTTCCGCCGCTGCGTTGAAGCGAGCGCGAAGGCGACGCCGATCGCCCCCAGGAAGGAAATGATTTCGTAGGTCCCCCGGAAGGGAGCATGGAAGATCCGGAGGACCACGTTGCCCGTGGCCAAAAGCATGAGCGCAAGAACGGCCGCACCGCTCAAGATCAGGAGGATCCGGCCCAGCAGATTGTCGATCTTATCGAGAATGGTTATCATTTTTTCTTTTTATCATATTTCTTCTTCAGTCTTTCGACCTCCGCAATGATCTCCGCGCCGGGAAGCCCCTGCGCGCTGACCTTTTTCACGTAATCGTCGATCATCGGCTTCACGAGCTTCCGGATCTCCGCCTTGTCGGCCGCGGGAAGCTGGATCACCTGATGACCGTACTTCTCCTTGGACCAGGTCAGGGCCTCGGCGACGTGGTTGTCCACGTATTTGCCCGTCCATTCCGCCTGCTCGACGCGGAGACCGTCCATCGCCTTCTGCACGTCGGCCGGCAGCGCATTCCACTTCTCCCGGTTCATGACGACGGCGAAGGAGACGACGAAGAGGCTCGTGTCGGTGGCATAGGGACAGTAGGCGGCGTAGTTCATGTCCT
>DIWJ01000020.1:0-159 GCA_002428445.1 Syntrophaceae bacterium UBA6109 | reverse complement strand
TCTCGGACTGGGGCATCGCGATCGGGATGCCGCCGAGATTCTTGACCACGTCGACGCCGGTCCCGGAGACGCGCAGTTCCATCCCCTTTAAATCCTTGAGCGTCCGGACCGGTTTGTTCGTCATGAAGTCCGCGGGCGGACAGGTGAAGAGGGTCAGAA
>DIWJ01000003.1 GCA_002428445.1 Syntrophaceae bacterium UBA6109 | reverse complement strand
TCGGGGGTACGCGGATTCCTCTGCCGCTCGACGAATTTGAATGGCAGAAGGCGGACCGCAAAACGGGGGTGGTGCTGAAAGTGGTGGCCTCCTGAACGTCGGAGACTGCTACATCCTGAGAATGACTCGCGGAAGGCCAGAACGATGGTACCAACTTTAAAGCCGAAGTGCTGTCTCTTTTGCTTCCACAATTTGAAGCGATGACCGAAGCCATTGAAGCGATTGGTTGATAATACCGGATTAAAATAGCAGTGCCCAAACGTGGATCCTTTTTTGAAGGAGGAATCAGATAATGTCCGATGCAAAGAAATTGTTTGAACCGATCAAGATTGGGAATCTGGTTTTAGAAAACAGGATTATCATGTCTGCCATGGTTACAAATTTCGCAACCCAGAACGGTTTTGTAACGGATCGACTAATCGACTACCATGTCAATATCGCCAAAGGAGGATGTGCCCTAAACGTCACGGGAAGTGCCTATGTCTCGCTTGAGGGCAAGCGTATCACCGGATGCCTCGGTGCACATGACGACAAACTGCTTCCGGGATACCGGAAACTGACCAACGCCGTCCACGCGGCCGGGGGAAGAATTTCTCAACAAATTTCTCACGGCGGCAGAGAGTGTTCATCAGAAATCACGGGCCTTCGGCCGATCGGCCCCAGCAAACTGGTTTCAAGATATCGATGCATTGCCAAAGGAACAGAGGCTCCCCGTGAAATGAGCCTAGAAGACATCGAAGCAGTAGTCTCTAAGTTTGGTGATGCGGGTAGACGTGCCTGCGAGGGAGGATTTGATGCCGTAGAGATTCATGCAGCTCACGGATATCTTATCACACAATTTTTATCCCCCTACTCAAATAACAGAACCGATCGATACGGGGGAGATGTGGTTGCAAGGTCTAGCTTTTTGTGTGAAATCATCCAGAATGTAAGGAAGAAAGCCGGGCCGAATTTTCCAATACTCGTGAAGCTGAACGTCCAAGACTATGTCGCGGGAGGTACGACCCCTGACGATGCGAAAGTTACGGCTATGCTCGCGGCAAAAGCTGGTGCCAATGCCATTATCGCCTCGGTCGGACTTCATGAATCACGACCCTATATGATTATACCTGCCATGTCAGTTCCCCCGTTTGTTAATCTCCATCTTGCTGCTTTGATCAAGGAGGCCGTGGACATTCCTGTGGCTGCCGTCGGCAGAATCATTGAACCGATCCGAGCGGCAAAAGAAATTGAAGAGGGTAAAACAGATCTCATTGCTTTGGGAAGAGCATTATTATCCGATCCTGAATGGCCTCGTAAAGCTCAAACGGGAAGATTTGACGACATCCGGGAATGTATCGGCTGCAACCAAGGTTGCATAGACACGCTCCATAAAATGAAGCCTTTCACTTGCCTTCAAAATCCAGAGATTGGAAGAGAAAAGACGTTTAAAATATTGAAAGCTAAAAAGTCAAAGAATATAGCGATTATCGGCGGAGGACCGGCAGGAATCGAAGCTGCGAGGGTTTCAGCATTACGGAATCATCGAGTAATAATCTATGAAAAGGAAAAAGAATTAGGAGGCCAGATCAAGGTAGGCAAAATCCCTCCGCACCGCAGTGAACTTGGGAAGGTAACCGATCACCTTATTCGTCAGATCAAGAAGTTGGGAGTCTCTGTTGAACTGGGGAAAAAGATCACGCCTGCGATGCTTGACCGTTTAAATGCCGACGCAATTATTGTTGCAACGGGCGCATTGCCGCTCAAACCTAAGATTAAGGGAATCAGAGGGAAAAACGTGGTTTGTGCAGTTGATGTGTTAGCGGGAAGGGTATCGCTCGGTAAAAGAATCGTCGTTGTTGGAGCCGGGCTCGTGGGTTTAGAAACAGTAGATTTTTGTCTTGAGAAAGAAAAGGAAGTGATCGTTCTCGAGATGCTAGGTACGATAGCCGCAGACACCGGGACTGCAAATCGAGTCTACTTCGAAGAACGGTTAACAAAGGAAAAAGTCGAAGTCCTCCTTAATGCAACCGTTACAGAAATTGCTGAGAATGATGTCATTTATCTTCACAACGGGCATACTAAAAAGATCATGAAGGTTGATACAGTGGTACTTGCGGTAGGCGCAGCGCCCAACGATTTTCTATGGAGGATCCTGAAAGGTACGAATAGAAAAAACGTTTTCGTCATAGGGGACTGCATCAAAGCACGGAATGTCTTGGAGGCCATCTACGAAGGTTCCAAGATTGCTCGTGAAATATAAACAGGGTCTTCTCCCAACCGAGTGGGTGAAATAAGCGATTTTTAAGCTGCGAGGGCTTGCCCTATAAGGGTTTGCACCTTCATGATTGCCGATAAAATATGATATGAGTTCTGCATGCGAAAAGCGAAGCGATTATGGGACGCGTATCGGTTTCCGGGATTCACGCCGGAGCCGGAGGCGTAAGCTTCCCCCAAAGGTAGACATGTCAAAAGTAGAGTTTTCTGGCAGAATAGACCCAGGAGGCTCTCATGAAGAAGGCACGTTTTACCGAGACCCAGATCATTGGGATCCTGAAGGAAGCGGATGCCGGAATTCCGGTGAAAGAGATCTGCCGGACCCACGGGATCTCTGATGCCACGTACTACAACTGGAAATCGAAGTATGGCGGCATGAGCGCTTCGGACTTGAAGCGCCTGAAGGAGATGGAACGGGAACTCTCGCAGCTCAAGCGGATGTATGCCGACATGGCCATGGAAAATCGGGCTTTGAAGGATTTGATCGAAAAAAAACTCTAAGGCCGCCAGAGAAGCGCGAAGCGGTGATGTATCTGGTGGCCGAGCACCAGCTGTCTGTTCGGCAGAGTTGTCGTTGTGTCGGTTTATCCCGGGCAGCGTTTTACAGTCCCCCTAATAGCCCGGATGGCGATGCCGAGGTTATGGACGCCATCAATGCGACAATCGACCGTCACCCCCGCTGGGGCTTCTGGAAGACCTTCAAGGCCCTGCGGCGCAATGGCCATGGTTGGAACCACAAACGTATCTACTGCAACCTGAAGCTGAACCAGAAGCGCCGGGCGAAGAAGCGGCTGCCGGAACGGTTTAGGCAGCCCTTGCTGGTGCCGCCGTTACCCAACCAGGTCTGGTCGGCCGATTTCATGAGCGATATGCTTTATGCCGGCAAACGGTTCCGAACCTTTAACGTGATGGACGATTTCAACCGCGAGGTGATCCATATCGAGATTGACACATCCATAACCAGCAGACGCCTGATCCGAGTCTTTGAGCGTTTACGCCTGGAGAGGGGCCTGCCCGATATCCTGCGGGTCGATAACGGCCCGGAGTTCTTGAGCGGTGAGTTCGTCGCATGGGCTGAATCCGTCGGCATGATGATCCAGTACATTCAGCCTGGGGAACCGAACCAGAACGCCTACATCGAACGTTTTAACCGGACGTACCGGAATGAACTGCTCGATCTCTACCTGTTCCGTGACCTGGCCGAGGTCAGAGAGGCCACCTATTGGTGGATGATCGAATACAATGAACAGCGGCCCCACGATTCCCTGGATGACCTAACGCCGGCGGAATATTTGTCAAAGAACGCCCAAAACTCTACTTTTCAATTGTCTGCTTGACGGGGAAGCTTACGACCGCCAGCCTGTCGCGCTTTAACCTGGTGGTGCTCGATGAACTGGGATATCTGCCGTTCTCCAAAAACGCCAGCCAGTTGCTCTTTCACCTGCGTATTCCGGAGCAAGTCGCCACCCGAATATGATGGAAGCCGCCACCTGATTCCGATGCATTCCGCCACCCGAATATGACGGAAGTCGCCACCTGATTCCGATCCATTTCGCCACCCCCTGGAGCGGGTGTGGATGACGCTGGATAAACTCGAGGAAAGCCGCTAACGCTCCCGGGAAAACCCCGGGAGGCGATGATGGCGGCGGAAAGGTTATCCATGCGTACCATTAGAGAAGTTCTCCGGCTGAAGTGGGAGAAGCGGTTATCGAACAAACAAATTGCGCAGAGTTGCAACATTGCCCGCAGCACGGTCAGGGATTACGTGGAGCGTGCCGAACGTGCCGGTTTGAGGTGGCCTCTGCCGGCCGACCTGGATGACGGCAGCCTGGAAGCCCTGCTGTTTTCGTCTGTTCCGTCAGCGCCGCCGGGGCAGCGCGAACTGCCTGCCATGGAGTACCTTCGCAGGGAACTGACCCGTAAGGGAGTGACCCTCCGCCTTCTGTGGCTGGAATACCGCCGGGCCAACCCGGACGGATATCAGTACAGCCAGTTTTGCCTGCGGTACCGCCGATGGAGCGGTATGCTCGACGTCAGCCTTCGCCGGGCCTACCGGGCCGGGGAAAAGCTCTTCGTCGATTATGCCGGCCAGACGATCCCCGTAACGGATCCGGTGACGGGTCAGACTCGGGAGGCGTCTCTTTTTGTCTCCGCCCTGGGCGCCAGCAGCCACACGTTTGCCTGGGCGTCATTTTCCGGGGATCTCCCCTCCTGGATCGAGGCCCATGTCCGGGCGTTCGCCTTCTATGGCGGCGTTCCGGAAATCATCGTCCCGGACAATCTGAAATCCGGCGTGACCAGGCCCTGCACTTATGAGCCGGACATCAACCCGACCTATCATGAGATGGCCCGGCATTACGGAACCGTCGTCATCCCTACCCGCGTTGCCCATCCCCGGGACAAGGCGAAGGTGGAATCGGCCGTCCAGGTGGCGGAACGCTGGATTCTGGCAGCGCTCCGGAACCACACCTTCTTCAGTCTCGAGGAACTCAATCGCGCCGTTGCCGTAAAGCTCCGGGAACTCAACGACCGCCCGTTCCAGAAGATGGACGGCAGCCGCGAGAGCCTTTACGAGACGATCGACCGGCCCGCCCTGAAGCCGCTTCCTGCGACTGCATACGAATATGCCGAGTGGAAGAAGGCCCGCGTCAACATCGACTATCACATCGATGTCGACGGCCATTACTACAGCGTTCCCTACCAGCTGGTGAGACAACAGGTGGATGTCCGCCTCACGGCAACCACCGTGGAGGTCCTGTTCAAGAACCGCCGTGTTGCCGCCCATCCGCGAAGTGGCCTCCGGGGGAAACACACCACCCTGACGGAACACATGCCCAAAGCCCATCAGAAATACCTGGAGTGGACCCCATCCCGGATCATCGAATGGGCGGGCAGGAACGGTCCCCATACCCGCACCATGGTCCAATGCATCCTGGAGAGCCGCCAGCACCCGGAACAGGGCTTCCGCTCCTGCCTGGGGATAAAGGGTGCGGAGCAGAGAAACAATACCGGAGGAGGACGCACAGGGCCGCCGGCCGGTTTCCTTTTCCCTTGACAGAACCCCTCCGCCCTTCTATCGTCGCAACCACGTGATTTTTCACGGCAGCAAAAGAATGGACAGCCGTGCCGCAGCGCGGCGGGAAGAGCAGCATATGAGTTCCTGCGTCGTAAAAGTCGAAAACATTTCCCCGGATTCTCGCCGGAGCCGCAGCGCGGTGCCGCGCCGCGGGAGCGGTTTCCGTTTCCGGCGGCTGCTTCCGGTCCTGCTCGCAATCCTGCTGCTGCCCGTTTCCGCGGCGGCCGCGAGCCTGACCTGCAACCGCCTGCCCATGCTGATGAAAAGCTTCCTCGCCAACCACTACGCGATGAGGAGCCTGACCGCGGAGATCAGGACGCACGCCGTCGACCAGATGACCAAGAATCTTGATCCATCGAAAACGCTGCTCTACGAGTCCGATCTGGAAAAGCTGAGGCCGGTTCTGCAGGACACCTTTGCCGGCATGCAGTCGGGCAACTGTTCCTCGCTGCAACTGGTTTCCGACCTGCTCCTGGCGCGGGCGAGGGAGAACGAAGCGATCGTCAGAAAGCTTCTGGGGCCGGACTACCGCCTCGACGAGACGGCGGAACTGAACATCAACGTGAGCAAACGCCCCTATGTGAAGACGGCGGCGGAAAAGCATGAGCTCCTGAGAAAGACGGCGCAATTTCAGATCGAGAACGCCCTGCTGGCGGGTATCGACCTGGCGGAAGCGAAGAAAAGGCTGATTCACCGCTATGAGCTGCAGACGATGCGGGTGGCCGAGCGCACTTCCGAAAAGCTCATTACGGACTTTGCCGAAGCCTTCGCCCTGGCCCTCGACCCCCACACGAGTTACCTGTCTCCCGAAAACCTCGAGGATCTTCAAATTCAGATGCAGCTTGCCCTGGAGGGGATCGGAGCCGCACTCAGCAGCGACAACGGCTTTGCCGTCATTGTGGATCTGGTTCCCGGGGGGGGCGCCGAGCGCTCGGGACTTCTGAAACCGAAGGACAAGATCATCGCCGTGGCGCAGGAAGGGGAAAAGCCCGTTGACGTCATCGACATGGACCTGCGCGACATCATCAAGCTGATCCGCGGAAAGAAAGGCACGCAGGTTACCCTGACCATCCTGCGGCAGGCGGAGCGCACCGACCGCTTCGACGTCACCATTACGCGCGACAAGATCGACATCAAGGAGCAGGAGGCAAAGATCACCTACGAGACGCGGGCAGGAAACGGCAGGCAGTACCGTTTCGGCGTGATCGACCTTCCTTCCTTCTACGGCGACGAGAAGGGAAAGAAGTCCTGCTACGAAGACGTGAAGGCGCTCCTGGCGGAGGCCGCGCGGCAGCGCGTCGACGGGATCGTACTGGATCTCTCGCGCAACGGCGGGGGGCTGCTTCGAGAGGCGGTGCGCCTCGCGGGCCTTTTCCTCGGCGAGGGCGGAATCGTGGCGACTCGGGACAGCCGCGGGCGGCAGACGATTCTCGCCAATGGTTCGGCTGCGTCGGGGCCGGAGGGCGACAGGCGGGACGTGATCGAGTTTCCCGCGGAAGATCCCCGTGCGCTCTACAGGGGTCCCGTCGTTGTGCTGACGAGCCGCCTGAGTGCATCGGCCAGCGAGATCGTGGCGGGCGCGCTGAAAGACTACCGCCGCGCGGTGATCATCGGTTCCGACCATACCTTCGGCAAGGGATCGGTGCAGGAACTGACGCCTCTGCCCTCGGGTCTGGGCGGCATGAAAGTCACCACGGGGCTGTACTTTCTGCCCGGCGGCAAGTCCACGCAGAAGATGGGCGTAGAGGCGGATGTGCGGCTGCCCGGCTGGTTCATTCTCGAATCGATTGGTGAAACGGAGCTGGATTACCCTCTTCCGGTCCAGGCGATCGCCCCCTTCCTCGGCGCGCCGGGGAACGCCGCGCCGCTCTGGAAGCCTCTGAAGCAGCCCCTGCTCGCGGAGCTGGCGACAAGATCCAAGGCGCGGGTCGCAAGGGACGCGAAGTTCGCTGAGATCATCAAGAACAACAAGGAGGCCGCCGGCAGGAAGGGCGTCATCCGGCTCGCCGACTTGCGCAAGGCAGTGGAGAAGGAACGCAGCGCAAAGAAGAAGGAAACGCCCGCCGAGCTTAAAAAGAAAACCATGGACCAGCATTCCCCCTACGTGAGCGAGAGCGTCAACGTTCTGCTCGATCTGGTGGCGCTGGAGTCGTCGCCGCGCATTTCAAACGGCATTCGGTGACCTGGCCGCACCGGACACACGGCAACGCTTGAAGCCCCCGCCTCGATCTGCTATGTTGAAACTCATGGATTTTTCGAAGGGATTGGAGGACCAGAAATCATGCCGGTAAAAATCAAGAAGATTCTCTACGCGACGGATCTGTCCGCAACGTCGCCGCAGGCCTATGTGTATGCCGTCAAGATCGCCAAGGCGCTGGAAGCGAAGATCGTTATTCTGCACGTTTTCCAGGAATTGCCGCAGACTGCGTTTGTCCCCCGTTTTTTCAAGGATGTCGTCGATCAATACTACGGGACATTCAAGAGCGAGGGCCACAGGGAGATCAGGGACCGTTTGGAAAAACTCTGCGTTACGGAATTCAAGGACGATCCCGAATGCGTTGACATGGTGGAGGCGATTGAAGTCGTCATGGGATATCCTTTCTCGGAGATCCTCGCCGCGGCCGACAGATACGACTGCGACATGATCGTCATGGGAACGCATGGAAAGGGCCCCTTGAATCACACCATGCTGGGGAGTGTTGCGGAACGCCTGCTTCGGAACACCAGGAAGCCGGTGCTCGTCGTCCCCATCTGAGGCCGTCCCGTTCCCTCAAGGCCTCGTCATTCCCGCGCGCGGGAAAATATTCCGTATGACTTTCCCGCGGTGCGCGTCCTGCAAGCGATATTTGACACGCCTCTTGGAAAAGGTTGGTTATCCATCCCCATTCTTACGGATCGTTTTGGAATAAAGGCATCAGAAAGGATGAGCAAAATGAACAAGAGACTGTCCGTCGTGTTGTGTGCAGCAGTGCTGATCTTTTCGACATCGGGCGCCGGCTTCGCTGCGGAGAGTGCGGGCGCAAAGAGTCCGGACGTGAAATATGCGGAATTCGAAGGGGGAAAGGCCTTCAAGTCGGGCCTTGTCAGCGTGCTGGTGCTGAATGGCGATTACCGGCAGATGGGGCGGCAGTACGGGGCCCTGGTCAAGGACGATCTGCAGGCGATGCATACCACGATCGGCGAGATCTTTCTGAACAATCCGGATCCAAAAAGACGGATGACCGGCGATGAGCTGAACACCATTGCCAAAGCATTATTCGACCGTTACCCCCAGCGCTACAAGGAGATCCTGCACGGCATGGCCGAGACATCCGGCCTTCCGCTGGACAAGGTCCTCCTCGTCAATGCGCTCGAATGGTTCCCGAAGATCAATAAACTGTCTTACGGAAAGTGTTCCGGCATAGCGGTCTGGGGTCCCTACACCAAGGGCCCGGTCATCTTCGGAAGAAATGACGATGACGATCCGGCTTACCTGGCTTTCGCCCGCCCGGTCGTGGCCGTTTTCCAGCCGAATGACGGGAGCATCCCCGCGGCCCTGATCAACTATCCCGGCGTGATCTACAACGCCACGGGGATGAACGCCGACGGCCTGTTCATAGAACTGAATGCCGGGAACGATATGGGATTCTCCCTGGACCGGGTTTCCATCTTCACGACGCTGTTCATGTACATGCAGGAATACCGCAACCTCGCCGAACTGGACCGGGCCATGCGTTCCACGCTCGTGGATATAAGTTCCATCATCACGGTCGCCGATCCGACCCGCGCCTACTCCTACGAATGTTCGCTCTGGGATACGAAGCGGCGGGACCAGGATGCCGAGGGGATCGTCGCGGCGGCGAACGCATACTCGCATCCGGACTGGAATATCGCGCCGTTGGACCCGAAGAAGGATCCGGGCGCGAACCAGCTCCGGAAGGGAAACCTTATGGACCTCGCCGCCAAGTACAAGGGGGCCATCACTCCGGAAGTGATGATGAAGAACATCATGGACGTGGATATCAAGGAAGGCGGGGCAACCCACGGAGGAACCATCTTCCAGGTCGTCGCCTCGCCGGCGGACCGGAAGATCTGGGTAAAAGTCCCGAAACACGTGGAGTGGACGGAAATCCCGTTGGAGCCGCTGTTCCGGATGAAATAACGGCTGATACCGCACAAAACGTATCTGCTCCGGCGGCCGGCGCACCTCATGCCCGATCGTCACCCGGCGCCGGGTTGGCGGTTCCTCACAGGTCTCGCCGTCCGTAGACCCGGCCGATGGCGCGCTCCATCGCCCCCATGAAGTTCTCCCAGTAAACCTCGTAGGTCGTATGGCTCGTCAGGTAGGGTGTCAGGATGCAGGAGCGCAGGATGTAGACGCTCTGCAGCCGCTCCCATTCGCCGGCGGCGATGCCGGCGCGCGCCGCAAATGCCCGCGGCGTGTCGCCGTATTCCTCGCCGGTCAGGGAGGTTTTCGACAGGATGAAGTCGTTGCTGTAGAGCGGCCCGGACTTGTAGGAGCAGCGCTCGTAGATCGCCTCGTTGAGGCGGTTCATCGCCTCCAGGCTGCCGTTGCCGATCTCGTGGAAGGCGTAATCGACGATGTTGATGTCCGGCCGGGCGAGCGGGACCACCTCGAAGCGCCGTCCCGCCACCTCCAGAGGCGCGGTCTTCAGAAGGGAGCGGTAGAAACGGTAGGCCCCCTCGATGCTGTCGCCGATGATCCGGCCGTAGCCGTCCCTGTTGAGCGGAACGACCTTGTGGGCCATCCAGACGGCGGCGACGGCGGCCCCGGCCTTGGAGCCCTCCATGATGTAGCTCCCCAGCAGCATGGGGTTGTCGTCGCTCTTCTCGAAGACGTAGGCGGCGAAATAGGAGATCAGTTCGATGATGCGGCGGTCGCGGGCGACGACGGCGCCCGCCGCGTAGGGGACATAACCCAGCTTGTGGGGGTCGACGGTGATCGAGTCGGCCTCCGGCATCGCCCTGAATGCCTCGTAGACCTCGCGGGTAAGCCAGTGATCATCGCAGCCGCCGGCACCCCGCCCCTCCGGTTGACTCACCAACTCCGCGAAGTCCATGAAGCGGTCCTCCCCGTCCAGAAAGAGGGCGCGGGCGTACCCGCCGTAGGCGGCATCGATGTGGAGGTAGAACGAAACGCCCCGGGCCGCGCAGCGCTCCCGGAGGCGGACAATCTCGTGGATCTCGTCCACGGCCCCCTCCTCGGTGGTGCCGGCGACGGCCACCACGGCGAGGATCGGCGTCCGGGCGGCGATCAGGCCGTCGATGATCTTCCCGAGGGCCGACACGTCCATCCGGTAGTCGTCCCGCACCGGCACGGGAATCAGGTTGTCCTGGCCGATGCCGAGGATGTCCGCTGCTTTGGTCCAGGAGTAGTGCTTCGACTGGGGGACGAGGACCTTGCCGAGGCCGATCCCCGCCATCCCGGCGCCGCGGACGGACCGGCGCCGCATCTCGTCGAAACAGCCCGCCGCCTTCGCCCGGTCGGCGAGGTCGAGGATCGCCCCCGTCGGGAGGTTCAGAAGCCGCCAGTCGTCCATGCCGGCCGTGAATTCCGGCCGGCAGGCCCGGACCGCCAGGGGAATCGACTTGAGGTTCCGCGCCAGCCAGAGCCCCTCGTAGTTGGCCACGGTGCCGCCGGAGGTGATGTGGCCCCAGGCCCGCTCGGGGTTGTACCCCATGAGCTTCGCGAGCTGGCGTCCCACCTCGATCTCCAGGGCCGTCGTCGCCGGCGAACCCTCGTAGGCGCAGTTGTTGGGGTTGTAGAGGAGCGTCAGCATGTAGCCGAGATTGGCGGCGATGAGGGTGTCGGCGTTCATGTGGCCCAGGTAGCGGGGCGAGAACCAGGGGGTGGAGCTGAGCTGGAGGTTCCCGGCCAGGTCGATCAGCGCCTCCCGGGTCTTCTGGAGCGTGGCCGTAAAGTCGGGCCGGCCCTGTTCCTCTCCGGTCACCACCGGGGCGTCGTCGGGATGGAAATACCGCCGCCACTGGGCGTGATCGTCCATGAGGTAGTTGAGCATCTGCTTGAAGAACTCGTAGTTCTCCGACTTGGGTCCGAGGAACAGGGCTTTGACGTTGATCGGCTCGGTCATGGCATCCCCAATCGTTAGGAGTTGTTGGCTGTTGGCTTTCGCGGCCGAAACATAAGACGCGCCGGTCCTGCGTGTCAACTCATCATTGATCCCGCCGCATGCCGCCCTGCAGACGCCGTTATGCCCGCACAGGCGGGAATCCGCCGTTTCAGCCCGGCACAGGAAATGCGCCTCCTCCTTCACGTGCGGATTGTGATAGAGTCGGGGCGAGAGATCGTGCCGATCAAAGGACAGAACACCGTATTCTCGTTACATCCTTCGTGAGATCATGAAGGATGAACAAAATATCGGGAAGAGCCAAACTCGGCATATGAGTTGTTCTGTGTAATAAGATGAGGATAGAGAATGTTTGAAGAGTTGGAAAAGATGAACGAACGGCCCGAACCGTTCCAATTTTACACCGCAAGCGATCTATGGGCCGATCAGCATACGTCAAAGCAGATGCTCTCCTTCCACCTTAACGAGGCCATCGACGTTTCTTCGCGAAATGCAGAATTCATCAATCGATCTGTGGAATGGATCGCATCGAAGTTCAACATCGGCCGGGACACAAAGATCGCTGATTTTGGCTGTGGACCTGGCTTGTATGCAGCACGTTTGGCGAAACGAGGAGCAAACGTGACCGGCATTGATTTCTCGAAGAGGTCCATCGAGTACGCAAAGGATGTTGCAGCGCGAGAGCTATTGGACATAACCTATGTGAATCAGAATTACCTGGATTATGGAACAGAAGACCGGTTCGACGTTGTGCTCATGATTATGTGCGATTTCTGCGCCCTCAGCCCGACACAAAGAAAAGGCCTTCTGCGCAAATTCCACAAGCTTTTAAAACCGAGCGGATCGGTCCTGCTTGATGTTTATTCACTATCGGCATTTGAACAAAGGGAAGAGACCGCGACATATGAGATGAACCAGCTCAATGGATTTTGGTCCCCCAACAAGTATTATGGCTTTCTCAATACCTTCAAATACGCTGAAGAGAAGGTCGTGCTGGACAAGTACACAATCATTGAGCCTGAGCGAACCAGACAGGTGTACAACTGGCTGCAATATTTTGCACCCGAAGATCTTGAGAGGGAATTTCAGGAGGCAAGTTTTTCCGTTAAGGGGTTTTATTCTGACGTAGCGGGAACCCTGTATGATCGTAAATCGAGCGAATTTGCAGCCATCGCCAATAAAGCGTAGAACGGCACAGAAAAATGCCATGCACTCGGAGGGGAATTCCGCTTCGCTCGATCCCGCCGGTGATGGCCACGTTTGAAGGACTTTTACACCGTTGGATCATTGACCAACTTTTTCCGAGAAAATGGGTTAAAAACCATGGGTGAAGAAACAGTAAAAAAATCAGCTTGATCTTTTTTTTTCTTATCAAACAAAAAGCAAGTTCTTATTAAAACAAACAGAAAAGGAGTCAGGTCATGGGGGTTATTTTACAGCGATCGCGCATGAAGTCCGGCGGAACAGCTATTCGTATGATCGCCTGTCTTGTCGTGTTGATGCTATTTGCCGCCGGCGGTTCGCAGTATGCTGCGGCATCGGCGCCCTCCGCCGAGCCCACGTACAAAGTAGTGAGCCCTCTCGGAGAGAGCACAGTCAAGATGACTTCCATGGCGCCCAGGATGGATACCCTTGCCGGAAAAACAGTGTGCATGGTGTGGAACAGCGCGTTCAAGTCCGACGTGACCCTCCCTGTCATCGGGGAAGCCCTGAAAAAGCAATACCCGGGCGTCAAAATTGTCCCGTATACCGATATGCCTAATGCATTTCTGCCCGAACCTCCAGGGACTCTCAGGAAACAATCCGAGGCCCTGCAAGCGCTTTACAAAGAAAAAGGCTGCAATGCAGTAATAAGCGGGAACGGCGGCTGAGGCATCTGCGCACCGCGTGCGGCGCACGCGATAGTCCTGGCGGAGCAATCCGGCATTCCCGGCGTAGTGGTGACCAATCCCGGTTTCGATGAACAGGTGCGCAATTCGGCCCAGGACTCGGGCATACCATCCCTCCAGGTTGCCATTTATCCGGACCCTTTTGACCTCGAAACGGATGCTCAACTGCGGGAGAAGTCCCTCAAGATCGTTCTTCCCCAGATCGTCGAGGCCTTAACGAAACCAGTGACGGCAGCAAAGGACTCCGTTGCGACGAAGGACAGCCGCGAGATCGTGTTCAACGGCACCGTCGATCAGATCAACCGAACCTTCACGGACAAGGGATGGAGCGACGGGATGTCCATTACCCCGCCGACCCGGGAGAAAGTCGAGGAATTTCTAAAATATACCGATTATGCGCCTGATCAGGAGATAGCGGTGCTTCCGGTCGCGAACCTCAGGGCAACACCCTGGAACATTGCCGTCAACGGCGTGATGGCCGGTTGCCGTCCCGAGCACATGCCCATACTGATCGCAGCGGTGCAGGCCATCGCCGATCCTGCTTTCAGATACGCGAACAACGGCGGCAGCACCCATTCTTTTATGAACTTCTTTTGGGTCAACGGACCGCTCGCGAGACAACTCGGGATCGACCATGGACAGGGACTTGTTGCGCATTGGGTTAACAGTGTCATCGGTCGCGCCATGAGCCTTATTGAGAGAAACATCGCCGGCTTCAGGATTAAAGAAACCCAGATGGGCAGTTTCGGGAAACAACTGTCATGGGTCCTGGCGGAAGATGAAGCGGCGATGAGTAAGTTGGGATGGGAACCGTACCATGTGGAGAAAGGCTTTGCGAAGAACGCAAATACCCTGTCCGCCGGGAACAGCACCGTCTGGGGCCGCAATCTGATCCCCTCGACGTCCGATCCGAAGGCCCTCATGGAGATCATGGCCTACGGGGTGGTCAACACGGAAGCCTTTGCCGGCGGTTTTACGGGGAGTCGCCGATACGTGCTCATCGAGCCCGGTGTAGCCAAAATTCTCGCCGCGGGGGGCTATACCAAGCAGAGGCTCAGGCATGACCTCATGAAAACGGGGAGAAAGATCACCCATGAGGCGGTCTTCTCACAGGTATACGGCTCCTTCGGCCCGGTATACGGTTCCTTCGAGATCGAGCTCCAAAAGGCCCTGAAAAATAAGAATACCCAAAAAGGGCTGCTGCCGCCGTGGTACCCCAGATTTCCCGGTTGGGAGAATATCGAAACGTCGCCGGCCATCAGGCAGGTTGAATTCATCGTATGCGGGGACCCGGCCAGAAACAAGGTGCAGACCCTGGCGGGCGGCCCCGGCGCCGCCATCAAGGAAATAAAGCTGCCGGCAAAATGGGACGAACTCATGGTGAAGGCAGGATATCGACCGCTGAAGGAGTTTTTCCTCAAATAGCAGCGGCTCTCGACACAGAGAGGCAGTTTGAGATCTATGGGGGGAAAAAGGTGAGCGTCATGTGGCGGAGGCATCATGTTGCGCTGGCCCTGGCCCTCGGCACACTTCTGTTGATGATCGTGGCAATAGCAGCGGCTCAGGTCGAGATACCGCGCATCACCATCCATGAGTTGAAAGCCATGATCGATCGGGGGGAGAGCGTGCTGATCCTCGACACACAGCCCAAGGCCATCTTCGAGAAGGTCCATATCAAGGGCGCCGTCTCCCTTCTCTGGAAGGCGAGGATAACCATCCAGGACGTCTCCGGCCTGCCGCGTGACAAGCTGATCGTTACGTATTGCACCCGCGGGTCTGGGGATAGCACCAGCGCCAACGTTGCAGCGCAACTGATGAGGCTCGGTTTCAGCGACGTCAAGGTGCTCGCCGATCCTTCCATTAAAGGATGGAAGGAAGCCGGCTACCCTCTGGAGTGAGAACTTTGTGAGGTCTCTATGCTGCGCATGCGTTTGATGAGAAGCTGTCGGCTACCGAACCCCGTGAAGGCCCCAGTGCTCTATCTTGCGCTTTCCTTCTTCCTGTCCGCTGTCATGGCAGTGGCGGGCCTCCCTCGATTTCATGGACGCACGGTGAGGCTAACATATACTTCCTTTCATATTCCGGCAGGTAGGTGCAAGAGGTCCATATCCAGTCGTGAATCTGGCCGTGAATTGGTGGGCTTTAAGAGACTTATGTCAGCCTCACTCATCAATAACCTTTCGGAATCATGATTTCGGGACGCGCGCCTTCTTTGAGACGTTCTCCAATCTCACATACTGCCGGTAATAGGCGGCGCCTCCGCCCATGTCCGTCAGGCCGGCGGCGATGATCTGATTGGCGCCTCCGCCCAGCTTCGCCCAGTCGCCTCTCCGGTAGAGTACGCTGCCCGGATGAAGGCCGGGGAGGCGATGCACCGTCACCTTGAGCCTTCCCCGCGGCGAAACAAGCCAGGTCTCCCGATCCAGGCGCAGATGCTCCAGCGCGGGGCTGTCCGGCGCGATCCAGACGGGCGGAACCGATGGCTGCTGTTCCGGCGGGATCTGGGAGTGCATGGCGTCCCCCCGGATCAGCGTGAGGAGGCGCAGCGGATACCCGGGCGGGGGCGGCGGTTCTCCGTGGAGTTCCGCCGGAAACCGGTACCTGCCGTCGGGGTGATCGAATTTCATCCCCCCATAGGCCACCGCCGGCCGCTTCGCGCGGGCAAATCCCCTCTCCCGCAGTTCCTCCAGGGAAACTTCGAGGAAAGGCGATGCGAGGGAGGCGCGGAAACAGGCTTCGGAATCCGGCAGCAGGACCGGCGGATCGAGACGCCTGCCCAGTTCCGAGAGGATCCGGTGATCGCTCGCCGCCTCCCCCGGGGCGTCCAGGACTTTGCGGGCGTGGTGCACGAAGTCGTGCAGATAGGAGCCGACGACGTCCTCCTGCTCGAACATGAACGTCGAGGGGAGGAAGAGGTCCGCCCTCTCGGCCGTGTCGGTCATGAAGCCGTCGACGACGACCTTGAATTCCACCTTCTCGAAGGCCCGGACGATCTCGCGGAAATCGGGCGCTTGGTTGACGACGTTGGAGGCGTTGACCCAGAGCATGCGGATCGGCGGGTCTTGCGCCGCGAGGATCTCGCGGCCGATGACGGGAAGGAGCAGGGATCTCCCCGGCCCGTCCCCGGAAACCCGGGTCCAGTCCAGATTGAAATTTCGCAACGTCGGCCGGTGGTAGTAGCTGCCCCCGCCGGAGTGCCCGAGGTTTCCGGAGAGCATGGCGACGGCGTTGATGAAGCGCACGTTCTCGCCTCCCCGGTCGTATCGCTGCAGCCCGGCCCCGACCAGGGTGGCCGTCGGCCCCTCCTCCAGGTACCAGGACGCAATCTTCCCGGCGTCCTCCGGGCGCACCTCACAGGCGGCGCAAAGTCCTCCCCGATCCTGCTTCATGATCAGCTTCAGGAACTCCGGCCCATTCGCGGTGTGCTTCAGGATATCGGCGCGGATCCGCCCCCGTTCAATGAACAGCTGCAGCACGGCCGCCGCGAGGAGCCGGTCGGTCCCGGGCCGGATCCGGACGCAGAGATCCGAGAAGGGTCCATTGCCGTCGCCGCCCGGAGAGATGGTGAGCAGCCTGGTCCCCTGCCGGCGGGCCTCGCATACCAGGGACGCCGCGTGGACCGAGCTCCGGCACAGATCCTTCCCCCAATTCACGATGCGCCGCGAATGGAGGATATCGGTCATATCGCTGCCGCAGCGCGAGCCGCAGTCCGCGTCATAGGCGCTGTATCCCGCGGCGTCGCAGAGCGAGCCCCCGGTGGTGCTGGCTCCGAGGCGGGCAAAGAAGACCTTGCCCGTCTGTTTCAGGACACCCTTGGCGGCATCGCCCTGGATATGGAGAATCGATGCCGGTTCCCGCCGGTATTCCCGGATCTTTTCGGCGCAGAGATCGAGGGCGCCGCTCCAGGAGACCGGCTTCCATTTCCCGTCCACACGCAAAAGAGGCGTGGTAATGCGATGGGGACTTTGCAGCCGCTCCAGAAACCTGCCGATCTTCCTGCAGGCGAAACCGGCCGTGAACGGATGGCCGGGATTTCCCCTGATCCGGATGCGCCCCTGCCGGTCCTTCTCCACAAGAAGGGAGCAGGCGTCCGGGCAGTCCAGGGTGCACGAGGTGACTTCGGCGTGCAAGGATCTGCGCTTTACAGCGCGCTGCGGCAATTGAAGCTCTCCGGAGCAAGCTCCGGAGAGTCTTCGATCCCCACGGAGGGGATCTTGAACATCATTCGCTCGCTTACCCCGCGGCAAGCCGCGGGGAATGCGCTCGCTGCCGGATTCGCAGTCGTTTCGTTTTCCCTTTGACATAAACTCAGCCGGGCCGATTTGTCGCGAGTTCATTCGGGATCATCGGCCGTTCTCCTCCTTCAATAGATGAGAAGGTCTACAAAATATCCGGCCGCGATTGCAACCGCGAAAACGGTGGCCACGAAGGCGAGGATCAGTTTCTTCCTGAACATGGATCCGAGAATGATGATCTCCGGGATGCTCGCCCCCGCTCCGCCGATGATAAGGGCCAGGACCGTTCCCATGCCCATGCCCTTTTCGACGAGAGCGGCGCTGATCGGAATAACGGTTTCAGCGCGGATGTACATGGGCACGCCGACGAGGGCCGCGGTCGGAATGGACCAGGGATTGCCCGGTCCCGCCAGTTGGACGACGAGGGCCTGGGGGAAAAATCCGTAAATGAAGGCGCCGATCGCGGCGCCGAGGAGGAGATACCAGAATACCCCCTTGAATGTATCGACGGCCGATGAAGCGGCCCTTTTCATTTTTTCCTTGAAGGGGACCGGTCCTGAGATGCTGCCGGCCTCTGCATCAAAGCTGACGGAGCAACAGGATCCTTGACTCGCTTTTTCCGCCGCCGTTGTGCTGCCGCAGCAGCCGCCCGCCGCCGGAAATGCCGGCAGCGTATCCAACGTCACGAGGGGAGCCCCTGCAGACGAACAGCATGCCGCCGCTGCGGGAATTGTTCCCAAGGCACCGGCAGCGCTTTTCTCCTGCCTGTCGCAGCAGGAGGTCTCCAGACCGACCAGCGGTTTGATCTCGCTTTCCATCCCCATTTTCGACAGCAGGGCTGCCATCGCCATGGAACCGAAAAACGTTACGGCCACATAAATCGCCGTCACCTTGATGCCGAGGAGCGAAAGGGTCAGCGCGATAATCACGGGGTTCAGAACCGGCGAGGAAAAGAGAAAGGCCATGACAGGGCCGAATGGGACTCCTCCCTTCAGGAGACCGGCCGTGATCGGAACGGTGGAACAGGAGCAGAAGGGCGTGAGGGCGCCCAGGCCCGCGCCCAGCATATACTGCACCCACGTCATCTTGTCCGACAGGAAATCCCTGATCCGGGACGGCGGGAGATATTCCGTGAGGACTCCAATGAGAAAGGAAACGGCGATGAAGATCAAAATCAGTTCGCCGGCTATCACCAGGAAAAACCGGCCGGCCGTGACAAAGTTGTTCATTTCGAACATGGATCAAAACCTCCCAGATTTTTTCATTGCTGCTTCTTCGCCGATGGCCGAGAGATCGGCTCTTTCCCGGCGGGAAGGTCGGCGCCCCCGATCGCCCGGGAAATATAGGGCATCGAAGACCGCCATACGTCGAGCGCCACGCGGTAAGCCTCCATCCCCGACGGGGTCAGGGTATAGACTCTCCTCTTCTGAGCGCCCTTGAGCTGCTGATCCTCGCTGACTTCCGCGTAACCGTGCTGCGTCAGTTCCTTGAGGATGGGGTAGATCGTGCCCAGCGTCGGTATGCAGCAGCCGCAGGTAAGGGATTCCAGTTCCTTCAATATCCCATAGCCGTGGTTGCGTCCTCCCGCCAGGATCTTCAGGACGAGGATTTTCGTGAATCCAATATTAATCAATGATTTCCAGTAGCTTACTTCCGTAAGATCCATGGGACGATATCCTCCGTCGGCCTCTCATTATATTGGATGTCTTTATAATGGCCAATGCCATAGCACCCTGCGGCTTGTCAAGCACTTTCTGCGCGAAACTGCTCCGCCGTCGGGCAGGGAGAGGGAGATAGGGGGGAGTTTTGATAAGACGTCTTGACAATCGGCCGGCGGGCAACTACATTTGCATCGTCATGCAACTATGGAATATGGAGGACAACTTGAAAGACGAGACGATTCCCTCCGCCGGAGAAGGTCTGGAGCGGCTGCTTTCCCCGCCGCTCTTCAAGGCAATGTGCGATCCCAACCGGATCGCCATCCTGCTTTTCCTCAGCAAGCGTTGCGCTCCTCTTACCGTGGGAGAGATCGCGGAGAGCCTGCCGGTGGACGTATCGGTTGTCTCGAGACACCTTTCCATCCTTCGGGACGCCGAAATTCTGAGGGTGCGCAAACAGGGTAAGCAGGTCCGCTATTCCATCAATTCGCGGAAACTGATCATGACGCTGCGGGCGATAGCGGATGCCTTCGAGGCCTGTTGCCCCGACGAGTGTCCGCCGGACGGCGGATAACGTTCCGGACGGGCTGCTCATGATCGCAGAAGAACACGGAAAAGCCGGACAAAGGAAAAGGAGAATCAGAGAATGAACGACTTCAAAAATTCGGAATTGCTGAAGATGGCGCCGGAAGACAGTTGCGGATGCGGGCCGGCGTCGCCGGATGGCTGCGCTACCGAAGCAGGCGGAGAACCGGCGGCGAGGAAGGCGCTGAACATCGATCTTCTCGTGGTGGATTTGAGCACCTGCAAGCGCTGCGTTCCGACCGGAGAACAGTTGACGTCCGCCGTGCATCTTCTTACACCGGCGGCAGAAGCGCTTGGAATCGAGCTGCGGCATCGGGAAATCGTCGTGCAGACTCCGGAAGAGGCGAAAAAACACGCCTTCCTCAGCTCGCCGACGATACGCATCAACGGGCGCGACATCGCCCAGGACATCCGGGAATCCCTGTGCGAATCCTGCGGGGATCTGACCAACAACAACACCCGCGTGGACTGCCGCGAATGGCACTACCGGGGCAGGGTTTACTCTGCCGCGCCGTTGCCGTTGCTGGTTGAGGCGATCATGCGCGCCATGCTGGATATCGACCTGCCGCCGGTCGTGCCCGCGGCCATCGAAGAATTGCCCGAGAACCTGCAGCGGTATTTCAGCGATAAGAGGCAGGCGGCGAATTGCTGCTGACGGGGGTTCGAACTGAATCGGCTGAGGGCCGCCCGGGGACCTTTTTCTCTTCCGCGAACTCCTCCCGGACGAGGCGGTCTTCGGCGATGGAGGTATTCATGGGAACCATCAGCCACTTGTAGAAATTTCCGGATTCAGGGGCAGAACGGGTCCTCTGCAGTACTTCCCGAAGATGTTCGATCTCCTTTTCCGTCTCCCTGATCCTGCGCAGCAGGCCCGGGGCGGTGTCTTCGCCGTCCCATTTCTTTAAATGGCGGAGCAGGGATTCTTTATCGTTCAGCTGCGACTCCAGGCGTTGCGCCCGGTTTTTTTCCAGGATGGAAAGCCCCGGCCGAACGATGTCCATATCGAGTCTTCCAACGTACATGCCGTGCCTGTAGGACTGAAGCCGCGGGACATCTCCATTCCCGACCAGCACCGTCCCGAACCGGCCTTCCCGCCCGCCGAGAACGAAATGGATTCCGGGAACAGCATCGACAACCGCGTCCTCCTCCGGCAGGCTGAGGTCCGAAAGCAGGACCACGACATCGGCCTTGCCTCTCAGGCCCTTCATTGCCTCGACCGCTGCCGCCGCGGGGTTCAGCACAGCAACGCGGTTTCCGGCGGCGCGGCGGACAGCCGGCGTCCAGTCGGGAGAAAGAAGCCCTGTCACGCCGACGCGAACGCCTTCGACATCTCTTACGATAAACGGCGGGAACAAGAGTTTCCGGTCCGATGAACCGATGAGGTTCGCCGAAAGAAAGGGGAGCTTCTTCCCTTCCGCCTGCAGAAAAGCGACTCCCATGAGGAGATCGCCGCCCCCGACATTTACCGCCTGCACGCCCATGCGGCGATAAACGCGCGCTATCCGCTCCGCTCTCGCCTTCTCGGCGGAGGACGGGGCGCCTTTGCCCGCGTCGGCAAACAGCCCCCCGGAATCGAAGACCAGGATCCTGCCGCGCCTGTCGGATCTGACCTGCTCGACGTAGGTGACCCGCCGGGCCAGACCGCCCAGCAGCGTCTTCCCTCACGAAAGGCAGGGTTCGATGTTCCCCGCGACGCTGCCTGTGTGGAGAATCGTCAGTTGACCCGCTCCGCCTGCCGCGGGCGGCGCTCCCGGAAGGAGAACCGACAAGAAGCCAAGAACGAGAAGGCAAAGGCGCAATGGTCTCATCACAAATCGTTTGTCCATGTTCACGGGCAGGATATGCAGCAAAAAAACCGCTCTAGGGCACCGTCGGAAACATCGGCGCCTTCACGGCCGGAAGGACGTTCAGAATCTTCTCTTTCACCTTCGCTACCTCCGCGGCGGTGGGCGATTTGCCATGCTGTTTTTCCACGCCCAATTCCGTCACGAGAAAAGAATTCCTCACCGGGATATCGGCCTGTTCGAGGTTTTTCCTGGCGCAGGCCAGGGCGCAGCCGTCGAGCACCAGCATGTCTTCTGCATCCCTGGCTGAGGCGACAAAACTGCTCAGGTGAGCGCCGATTCCGGCCAGGCACATCAATGTTCCCCGGCCTTCACGCGTCAGTTCCAGGGCCAGTTGATAGGTCAGCTGGCCCGTATTCGACGCGCCCGCGCAGGCGAGAATCACTCGATTGTTTCCTTTGGTGCAGCAGGACTCGGACATTGTATCCTCCTTGTTTCAAATAGAGAGAGTCGAAAGGCGCCGCGTCATCACGGTGCCGGGCGGGACGATGCCGATCGGGAGATCGGACGAACCTTCGCGCATTGCCGTCGACTACCCTGTGGAAATATAATCACGGTCCTTCCTTGTCAAGCCGTTCTTCGGGAAACGGCCTTCCCCCCGGCAGATCATCGGCCGGCTCCGAACCGGGCAGATGCTCTTCAAGCCCGGAAACGGCCTCCCGATCCCCGTGTCTTTCCGTCATATCCAATTGACATAAAATGCCGATCTTCTTATACTCCCCGCCATCAGAGGCCCTGTCTTTTCAACAAATCGTGAAAGGGAGAACGCCATGTCAAAGACCGGAATGATCGCTGCCGTTTGTCTGTGCTTCCTGCCGGCTGCCGCCCTGGCAGCCGGCGAGGCGACCGGCAGGCAGAATCCCTATGAAAGCGCCATCACCGCGGCGCGCAGCGAAATCTGGCAGGCCATAAACAGCGGCAAATGCGGGAGCGCCACCGCGGCCATAACGGTCGGCGGCAAGGTCGTTTATGCCGAAGGCTTCGGCATGGCCGATAGAAAAAAGAGCATCCCCGTCGGCAGAACGACACTCTTCAATATCGGCTCCGTCAGCAAGGTGCATGTGGCGGCCGCAGTCATGCTGCTCGTCGATGACGGCAGGGTGTCGCTCGATAAACCCGTTACGGACTATCTTCCCGAGTTCAGGATGGCGGACGACCGCTACAGAAAAATCACCGTGAGGATGCTGCTGAATCACGTGTCGGGCATACCGGGGACCGAGGGCCTGAATTCCTTCGGTTTCAAGTATGACGACGATCTGAAGCGGGAGACCATCGAAACGCTCGCCCGCGCGCACCTCAAACATGACCCGGGGGCAATGACCGTGTATTGCAATGACGGTTTTACGCTGGCGGAAATGATCGTGGAACGGGTCAGCGGGATCAAATACATCGACTTCCTCGACAAGAGGATCTTCAGGAGGCTGGGCCTGAAAAACACCGGCATGGGCGTGGGGGAGACCAAGGGCCGGCCCGTGGCTTTCTATTATGATCCGGCAACCGCGAAGATTCATCCGCTGGAGACACTCTCGGTCCTGGGCGCCGGCGGTCTGTCGTCGACCGCCGAGGAGCTCTGCCGCTTTGCCGATGCCTTTTCAGCGGAAAACAAGCTCCTGAAGAAGTCGTCTCTCGCCGAGATGAGGAAGGCGCAGCCTTCGGCGTTCCATGGCAAGCTGAGAAATCCCGCGATGTCGTTCGGGCTGGGATGGGACATGACGGGCCTTCCGCGGTATGATGCGGCTGGAATTCAGATACTGGCCAAGACGGGCGGCACGGGAAATTATTCTTCGATGGTCGTGACGGCCCCCGACCGGAGAATATCCGTCGCCGTGATCGGCGCCGGCATGGAAAGCGGCGCGCCGAAAATCGCGCTGGATATATTCGACGCATTGCTGGTTGCCGGGAAATTCATCGCAAAAGAAGAGAAGCCCCTCCTGATCCCGCCGGCGGCGCAGAAGTTCCCGCCAAGCGATGTCTCCTTCAGCGGTTATTATGCCAACGAGTCCAAACTCGGCCAGATAGAGTTCAATGCGGACAGGAACTGCGTCACCCTGCACCTGTTCAAGGAGCGGGAGAAAGCGCCGGCCGTATCGCTGGTTTACAGCAACGGCTATTATCACGACGGCAACGGCAACCGCTTCTACTTTTCCCGCGAGGGCGGAGAAGACTATCTCGTGAATTCGTCCTTTGGCGGGATCGATTCGATCATGATGCAGAAAGTGAAGCCCCTGGAAAAACCGCAGAGCCTCAGGATCGATATGGACGGCAAGGTCTGGCTGCGGCGCAACGCTCCGGCATTCGACGGGGTCATGGCGGTGGCGTCGCATTTCGCAAAATCCTTGCTGTACAAGGACCTGCCGGGATATGTGTCTTTCGCCGGCATCAAGAGGATCGATTCCCCCGAATTCGCGGGCATGCCTTTTGACGCGGTCCGCGATCAGACGGAGCTCACGCTCTTCCCAAAAAACGGGGCCACCTGGGCATGGATTTCGGATCTGCTGTACAGCCCGGCGGAGAGCGCCGCTGCGTTGAAAGCGGGGGAGAATTCCGTCAGGATAAGCCCCGACGGGTACAGCGAATGGCTGGCGGCGAACGAGGACGCGGTTCTGAGTTTCGCGAAACCTCAAGGGGGGAGAATCATCGTATTCTCTGCCGACGATGCCGTGATCTATGACAGCGCGCTCGATACCGGCGATGTCTTTGCCGCCAAGGGCAGTTACATTGAATCCGCGGGTTCCGCCGGCGACGTCTTCACCGTCAGGGCCAGGCCCGCGGTGAAGGAAGCAAAGAAGTGAGAGATCCGGGAGGGATCGGCTGCCGGCGATCGTAGCGAGACCTCGATTCAATGGCTTCCTGTAAGACACCGGAAGACAACGGAGGCGGAATAGATGAAGAAGAACCTTGCCGTGCCGGCGTTTTGCATCCTTCTGTGTTGCACCTTTCCGCATCCGCTGAAGGCACAGACGGCCCCCGACCCTGCGCTTGCGGCCGCGATCGCGGAGATCAAGGCCGTTGACAACCATGCCCATCCGCTGCGGGTCCTCAAGGAAGGGCAGCGCGACACGGAATGGGGCTCGCTGAGCTACCACGCCGTCGAAACCGCGGCCGATCCCGGGTCGCAAATGCCGCTGATCCCCTACCGGCTGCGGCCGAAAAGTCCCGAATACATGGTCGTCTGGAAAGACCTCTACGGCATTCCTGACTGCCCGCTTACGAAGGAGACCGTCCAGCAGGTGGTCCTGGCGAAACAGCGGATCATGCGCGAGCAGGCCGGCAACTATCCCGCATGGGTCCTCGACAAGATCGGCATAGAGACCATGCTCGCCAACCGCGTTGTCATGGATGGCAGCCTGCCCGCCCCGCGTTTTCGCTGGGTCCCTTACGTCGATGCCCTGATGTTCCCGCTCTCCAATGACGGGACAACGGGGGCGAGACCGGACCTTGTACCGTCGTACGGCGCTCTGGAGCGGCTGCTGAAGACGCATGTGAAGGATCTGGGATTGGTCCGGTTGCCGCCTCGCCTGGAGGGATATCTGGCCGGGGTCGTTACACCGACGATGGAGCGCCAGAAACGGGGCGGCGCCGTCGCGGTCAAGTTCCTGACGGCCTATCTGAGGACGCTGGATGTTTCCAACCCCTCCCCGGAACAGGCAAAGCGCGTTTACGACCGGTATGTGAAGGGAGGAAAACCGGGGGTGGGCGAATACAAGACGCTGCAGGACTACCTGTTCCGTTACATCGCCCGGGAAGCCGGGCGGCTGGAACTTGCCGTCCACATCCATACCGGCCTGGGCATCGGCATCTATTTCGACGTCGGCGGCTCGAATCCGCTGCTGCTGGAGCCGGTTTTCAACGATCCGGCGCTGCGGAAGACCAATTTCTTCATCACCCACGGGGGCTGGCCTTTTGCGAAACAGTCCGCTTCCATGCTCTTCAAACCCAATGTCTATGCCGATTTTTCCGGCATCGCTTTTCTCAATTATCCGCGGGAAGTCAGCGATGTCCTGCGGAGCTGGCTCGAGGTCTCTCCCGACAAGGTCCTCTTCGGAACCGACGGTTTTGAGCTCGATCCGAACATGCCCTTCCTGAACTGGGAGGAATTCACCTGCATCGGAATGCGCAGCGCCCGCCGGGCATTGTCCCTCGCGCTCACGGAAATGATGCGCGACGGCGAGATTTCGCACGAAGAAGCCGTGGGCATCGCCCGGAAGGTGCTGCGGGAAAACGCCGTCAGGCTCTACAAACTCGAAACGCCCCGAGCGCCGGGAGACGTTTCCTTCAGGGATGCATCTTCAGCCCGGAATTCTCTCCCCTGGAAAAGGCCATCCCCTGAGCCGACATCATCTGCCGGTTGCTGAGAATCACGGGATCGATAATTTCTCCGCACATCAGACACCTCCATCCCGTAAAACGTTCCGTGGTGCCGTAGAATGTGTCGGCCGTCATGTTGTTCCTGCAGCGGGGACATTTCACATAAGACGTTTTTTCCATGAGATTCCCTCCAAGAAGATTACTTTCCGCCTGAGCACCCTGCACTGGTAGAGCTTTCATGTGGGTCACAAGGCCTCCTGAGAGTTCACGCCGGCAACCGGATTGCCGTTCCTCACATTTCTTACGCGATGAATTTGTAAAACGAATTCGCAAATGTTCCCATCGGTGAAACCCTGAATTCCTTCTTCCAAATTCCTTAGTACCCGGAGGCATTTCCTGGATGGCGGTTTGACAGACGGATGCGGAACGCAGGGGGAAGATACCCGGGAAGGCGCGCGATCTGCCCCTGCGGGAACGGGGGCGCGCGTCTTATTGCGCAATCTGTCGCGGGGAGGAGGCCGGCCGGAGACGGGGCCGGTGGATGCCCTGAGGCGGCGGTGAATGGCGGCAAGAAAAGTCCCTTGCAGATCACCGGCCCGGAAATTGCGGACGCCGGATCAGGGCCGTCGGGAGTATCCCTTGCCCCGGGCAAGCGACGTAACGATGCCGATACTGCAGATGGCGGAGGCGATGAGCAGCGTATCCTGAAAGCTGCTCACCAGCGACAGCTTGCCGATCATCGATGGGTCGGCATGGCTTTCGGCAAGATTCGCCGCAAAGAATGCCCGGTAGCCGGCAAAGAGCGTCCCGGAAACGGCAACGCCGAGGGATATGCCGACTTGCCGGATCGTGGCAAGCATCGCCGAGGCGGTTCCCAACCGGTTCCCGGGGGCAGCGCCGAGGATGGAACTGTTGTTGGGCGACTGGAATAACCCGGAACCGACGCCGAAAAGGACAAGCCGAAGCACGACATCGGCCGTGCTCGATTGCAGGTCGAGCCGGCTGATCAAAAAAAGGGCTGTGCAGATGAGAGTGATTCCCGCCGTGCACAGCAGCCGCGCGCCGATTCGATCCGACAGCGAGCCGCTCAGCGGGGCGACCACCAGCGTGGTGACGGAAACGACGGCGATCGTCAGCCCCGTATGCCAGGCGGAACGGCCGAGGCCGTCTATCAAGTAGAAAGGCATCATGAAGATGTAGAAACCCAGAGCGAAGAACATGAGGCCCAGGCTGAGATTGGCGCATGCGAAAACCCGATCCCTGAAGAGATCGAGGTCGACCGTAGGTTCGGCGGCGCGCCTTTCCTGAAGGATAAACAAGACCGACAACAGGATTGTAACACCCGCCAGGGCAGCGGCCGGAGCCGACAGGTAACCCCGCTTGCCGCCCAGATTGAAGAAGAGGATCAAGGAGGTCAGGAACGCGCAAAGAAGGATGGCGCCCAGCCAGTCGAAGAAAAATCCCTTCCCCTGGCCCGTCTGCTCTTTCAATAGCCGGCACGCCATGACTGTCCCGATGATGCTGATCGGAATCCGCGTATAGAAGATCGCTCTCCAGTCGAGCAGGTCCAGCAGGAAACCGCCCAGCACGGGTCCGGTGAGCAGACCGGCGGAGACCACCGCTCCCAGCAGCCCCAGGGCCTTGCCCCGTTCCGCGGTTGGAAAAGCGGCGGTCACAATCGCGGTGCCCAGGGAAATGATCATCGCCGCTCCGACCCCCTGGAGCATTCGCGACAGGATCAGCTGACTGATGCTCTGCGACAGGGAACAGAAAACCAGGCCGACGGTGAATAACGCAAAACCCATCGCATAGATCTTCTTCCTGCCCAGCACGTCGCCCAGCTTTCCGACCGTGAGCATCAGACTGACGCTGACGAGCAGATAGACAACCGTTACCCACAGGACGACGGAAGTTTCGACGGCAAAGGCTTTGGTGAGACTCGGGAAAGAGATCGTGACGATGCTGGCATCCAATGTCGCGACAAAAGAGCCGACGGATACGGTGAAGAGTGCCACCCATTTGTATGGAATGCTGCTGATCCTGCCCATTTCACAATACCGCGAGATGCCCTCAACAAAATCCCTTGACACACAAGGACGCATCTCTTAGCCTCACCTCGTATCGAAAAGCAAGCCCTTGTTGGGGGCCGTACAGTCTGGAACGGGAAAGAGGAACCCTGATGCGAAGTGAAATGGAGAAGGCGCCGATGCTTCGGCCGGACGTGACAGTCGAAAAACTGCAGGCAAGAGCGAAGGGATATCTGCCGGGGCTCATGGGCATCGAAGTCGTGTCGGTGGAACCCGGAAGATTGAGAAACCGCATGATGGCGCGCCAGGAGCTCATGGCGCCGAACGGCTTCCTGCATGCCGCCAGCGTCACGGGTCTGGCGGATACGACTTGCGGATATGCCACCATCGCCCATCTGCCGGAGGGAGCGGTCAACTTTGCAACCATTGAATTGAAGCTCAACTTTCTGGGGACCGCGCAGAAGGGAGAGGCGATCGCCTGCGAGGCGCAGCTGAAACACGCGGGGCGCACCACCCAGGTGTGGGACGCAGTCGTGACCGGCGAGGCCTCCGGCCGGCCCATCGCCCTTTTTCGCTGTACGCAGATGATCCTGTGGCCGAAAGCGAATCTTATCTGAAGTGACATTCGGAGGGTGAATTCCATGGAATATGTGCGCAAGGTCGATTTTGCCGCCATCGATAAGAGCGGCCCGGATGAGCGGTTGACTCAGAAGCTGTTTGATCATACGTCGGGCGCCAAGACCTGTACGATCAATTGCATCAAGACGCCGCCGGGGGGAGGCTCGCCGGCGGGTTCCCATGTCCACGACGTCGATCAGATCTTTTACATCCTCAGCGGGAACATGAGCATCGAGATCGAAGGGAAGGAGTACCAATGCCCGCCCGGTTCGCTGATCATCTTTCCCGCCGGGGTGAAGCACCGCAACTGGAACGGCGGCAGCGTCCCGACCGTTCACCTGGCTTTCAATACTCCCCTGCCCGACCCCGGCGTCCCGTTTTCCAAATCGGTCTGACGCATCGCTTCGTTCAAGCGGACGGGCCTGAAAAACGCGGGTATGGGGAAATGAAGCTCTCCGGAGCAAGCTCCGGAGAATCTTCGATCCCCAAGGAAGGGATCTTGAACACCATTCGCTCGCTCACCCCGCGGCAAGCCGCGGGGAATGCGCTCGCTGCCGGATTCAAGGGCAAGCGCAGCGTCGCATACTGAAGCCGGAACCGGGAAGGCTCATCCACCTGCGACACCCCCGGTCCCGGGCGCCGGCGGAGGGACGGGCCAAATCCCATGGGCCAAATCCCATTGACAAGAGAGGGCCGCCCCCGTATTCTTTTTTCAGGGCCCCATCGGGATACCGGCCCGAATCGAGACAAGTCGGAGGACAAATTCATGGATCTGACCAAACACACCAAAGAGGCTTTTGTGGATTTCTTCCAGAGCGCCCATCAGGACGGGGTGCTGGACGCCAAGACGAAGAAGCTCATGCACATCGCGCTTGTCCTGGCCATGCGCTGCGAACCTTGAGCGGAAAGCAACCTTGCAGGTGCAAGGAAGATGGGCATCACCGAAGAAGAACTGGCGGAAACCATCCAATTGGCGGCTTCCGTGGGGGCCGGAACAATCCGTGCGATGGCCCGAAGGGCATCCAAGAAGTCAGAGCCGGAAACCAATGGTCTGAGCTCGCTGATTTAGAAAACTTTGAACGAATCGCGATACAACCGGCGGTTTCAGGAGCGCCTTCAGGGAATGAAGCGCCTCCCGAAACCGCCGGATGCAAAACTGTTGTCTGCCCATGCATCCCCTCGATACGTTGATCCCTGCCAGGAATTCACCCCCTTTCCGGATGTCCCCGTCTGAGGGGTTCGGACAGCGATGGCGGCCCCGTCGCCGCAAGAAAGGGAAGCTCCCCGAGGAAGGGATTTTGAACATCTTTCGCTCGCATTCCCCGCGGCAAGCCGCGGGAATGCGAGCACTGCCGGATTGAAGGAGAAAAAAATGAAAAGGCTGATCGGCTCCATGCTGCTTCTTAGTCTCCTGGCCGCCACGGCTCATGCGGAGGGAGTGAAATTCGTCTCGAAGTTCGAAGGAGGGAGCCTCTTCAAGGCCGACAAGATCAATGTGGTCGTGATGAAAGGGAATTTCCACCAGATGGGGCGGCAATATGGATCGCTCCTGAAGAACGAGCTGACGGAATTCTATGAAATGGCGATCAAGCAGACCGGCATCGGGACGCCCAAGGCCCCCTATGATGAAGTGCTGGCGGAGATGAAGACCGGGCTGGCGAAGGCCCCCTTCTACGTCCGGGAGTGGGTCAGGGGCATGGGCGAAACATCCGGACTGGGTGCGGACAGGCAGATCATCGCCTGCCAGGCGCTCATTCCGATCGTCACGGGAAGCTGTTCGGGCCTCATCGCCTGGGGAGACTATACAAAGGACGGGGCGGCGGTCGCGGGCCGCAACTGGGATCTCGGCACGAAAGACCTCGAGCCTTATCAGAAGTTTCTGACCGTGGCGGTCTTCAACCCGACCGGTTCCGGGCAGGGGGTAGCGGACATCAATTATATCGGCCAGATTACCTGGCAGTCCGCCATCAACTCTTCGGGGCTCTTTTACGAGCTCCAGAATGGAGCCATGTCCGATCCCAACAGAGCCAAGAACCGGCTCAATGCCAACTCCGCCCTGATGTCGATGATGCTCGATTCGACGTCGCTGAACCAGGTCGACGCCTTTTTCGATGCGGTCCGCTCGGAGGGCGGGCTGATCATCAACGTCGCCGACGCGAAACAGGGTTACTGCTATGAGTGGGGGACCTTCGATTACCGCCGGAGGGTCGATGACGAAAAGGGGCTGGTCGCCTCTTCGAACCACTTTCTCGCTCCCACGTGGCAGACGACACGCGACATCCCGGCGGGCAAAGCGGCGGGATTTTCCCGTGAAAGACAATCCAATCTCCTGGACCTGGGCAGGAAATTCAAGGGGAAGATCGACGCCGGGAAGATGATGGAGTTCTTTGACGCCACGATTCCCAAGGGCGGCCCCTCCTTTCATGAAGACAGCGGGCTGAAGACCTACTACACGATCGTGGCCGTCCCGAAGGAGCTGAAGATCTGGCTTCATGTTCGGGATCTTCAAGGCTGGACCGGGATCGGCCTGAGGCCGCTTTTCAAATAGTGTTCGGCATTGACAGGCAGGGCCGTTATCTCTATCTTCAGGAACGAAAGGTTTTTGCCGATGCCGCAGTCGGGCGGAGGCGGGAGGCGCTATGAAGGTACTGAAAATGAAGTTCGGCACGAGCGGTGAAAAGGCCGATGCCTTTGGAATCCGTTTTTACGGGGATCTTGATCGAAGATTGGAAGATCTCGGCAGCATCAGCGAAATGCATTCCGATCCGGACATGTCCGCCGGGGTAAAGCACAAGAAGATCACTCTCTGGTTTACCCTGCAGGAACTGTGTCCCTACAAGAAAGTCTCCGACCTGCTTGGCGCATTGATCGCCCTGCTGAGAGGAAAGGGGTATACCATCGTCATCTCCTCCATCGACGGGCTTGCCGATACGACGACGCCCGAATACGCAAACAGGCCGGAGGGCAAATTTCCCCCCTCGGACAGGATGCACGTGTACAATGCCTCAAACGGTTTCTCGGTGACGGCGGAAAAAAGCGATGCGGGATTGAAATTTTCGCTTGCTGAAATCGAATCGATACAGAAGGCGGCCATGAGATTCAGCCGCATCGTCTACGGCCGGGTCCTTGAAAAGGCCTGAAGCCCTCGACAGGCATACAGGGTGCCGGCACCCGGCCCGCCGCGGGCTTACGGCCGGAAGTACCTGGGACATTCGGGACGGACGATTTCCCAGGCCTGATCGAAGGCGGCGATCAAATCGCCGGGCAGTTCCTTCTCGCCGCAACTCTTCAGATTCTCCTCGAACTGCTCCAGTCCGGATGCGCCGATGATGATGCCGTCCCCTCCCGCCCCGTTCAGGAGGGAATGAACGATCAGCCAGCGAAGCGCGCCCTCGGTCACCGTCAATCCCTTCTCGCCGCAAGCCCGGCGAACGATCTCCAGTGCCTTGAAAGAGCTTCCCCGCCAGTATCGATCCATGTAATTGGCCAGCAGGACGAACCGGCCCGCCGAAGGTTTGGTCTCCGGAAGCGAATACTTGCCGGTGAGAAAACCCCCCGCAAGCGGATTGTACGCGCAGAATCTCATCCCCGCCCTCCGCAGGGCCGGGAAAAGCTCCCTCTCCACGTCGCGGGTGATTGCATTGTACATGCCTTGGTAGACGGCCGGGCGCATCCATCCCCTCTGTTCACAGAGACGCCAGATATCGATGACCTGCCAGGAGGCGTAGTTGCTCAACCCGAGCTCTCTGAATTTCGACTGTCTGAAGAGTCTGTCACAGCAATCGAGCGTCTCCTCTATGGGTGTCCGGGGATCGGGGGCATGGAGGTAAAGGAGGTCGACGGAATCGGCATTCAACCTCCTGAGGGAGAGTTCCAGCTGCTTTGTCAGCTGTTCGGGCGCCAGCCCTCCACCCTTCCCGGGGTTCACTTTGGTGGCCAGATAGACTTTCCGGCGCCGGGACGGGGTGAGGATTCTCCCGAGGATCTCCTCCGACAGCCCGTCCGCGTAGGTATGGGCGGTATCCAGCTGGACATGGCCCTTTTCGAGAAACAGGGCCACCATCCGATCCGCGGTCTTTTCATCGACCTGCTTTCCGAAAGTCATGGTTCCGAAGATGATGGCCGGGACATTTTTCTGGTTGCTCACGACGTACCTCTCTGCCGGAATCGTCTTGTCAGCCTCTCGGCGGGGCATCGATCTTCCTGACAAACTCCAAAATCTCTCCCGCAAGGTCGTCCGCCTTCTCAAAATGAACGGCATGATCCGTATCGTACCGCACCATCCGGCTTTGCCCGCACTTCTTCAAGACCCCCTTCATATGGTCTTCAATCTTCCGGCTGTCGACGATGCGGTCTCTTTCGGCCAGGATCAGGAGGGTCGGGATATCGATCTCCAGGATGTCCGCGGCGGATTTGTTCTTGGCAAATTCCATGATTGCGGCGGTGTTCAGGCATACCCGCGTGGTTTTCAGATCGTCGTGTGCAATGTAGTCAAGCCATTCCTGAACGGACGTGAAATCCCCGGGAACCATGGGAATCGGCAGGAAGGATTTGTTGGGATCCAGTTCGATCTTGAATTCCGCCAGAAATGCAAACAGATATTCCGTGGCGACCGTCTGCATCGCGCTGAAACGCTCGCTCCAGAAGAAGCCCGGCGTCATCAGGATGAGGCTGGAAATGATGTTTCGGCCCTTGATCTGAAGGGCCGCGGGTACGGCGAACTGGCATCCCTGGCACCAACCCGCCAGATGAACACGGCTGAAGGACTTCTTGAAGAAGGCCGCCTGCCGGACCACGTCATCGAACATGATGTCCGCCGACTTCAGATCGCCCCGATCCGCCGTGTTGAGGCCGCACCCGCGTCTGTCCGTCGCGACAAACGACAGGTCCGACCGGGAGCGGATCGCCCGGGCCAGCGGCGCCTGCCATTCCGAGTGGCTCATTCCGCCATGAAGCATGATGATCACGTCTTTGCCGGAGGGGGGGCCCCACAGGCGATAATGAGAGGTGTAACCGTCCGAAAGTCCAATCGTGCCGATTTCGTGGTCTGAAGCCGCAGCCGCGGTCTTGTCCATAAAGTCTCTCCTTAAGCATTTGCTCCCATTGTTTTCTTTCTGATTTGGAATGCCAGTAGACGCAAAAAAGCGGAAAAAAGCAAGCCGGGGATCGGCAATCGAAAATCACGACATTCTCCTGCGGAATTCCCCCCTCCCGGCGGCGGACGGATGCGATCTTCTTGAATCCGGCAGCGAGCGCATTCCCCGCGGCTTGCCGCGGGGTAAGCGAGCGAATGATGTTCAAGATCCTTCCTTGGGGATCGAAGATTCTCCGGAGCTCGCTCCGGAGAGCTTCAAAGAACCGGAATTCCGGTATCATCAGAATGCCGGATTCACCGGGAAGTTTATGGATACCGAGGGCGAAGGACAAGTTCAATCCGAAGCAGATCCACAGGGACCGCCGGTAGAAAAGGGAAGCGGCTGCCCCGATCGGAACGGGCATGAACTGCGCCGGGAGCCCCCGGACACGCCGCGGAGTAGTTATGACCTACCAATCGCCTCCCGATGATTTCCCATTGTTTTTGCGGCGGCCATCCCGCATGGTAAGAGAGAAGAAGGGCAACCGCGCTGAAAACGCGTTCGAGTCTCGAACGTTCGTCAGGCCCGTTCAGAAGGAAATCCGATGAAGAATCGTTTTCACTATTGCAAAGGGAGGATCAAGAGATGAAACGAGCCGGCACAAGAATTTTTTTTCTCGCATGCCTGACCCTGGTTGTCGGGATGCTGCCGCTCCCCGCCGCCAATGCCGCGACGGAGAGGGAAATCGACGTCAGCGTCGATGTGGCCATGGAACGCTTCGTCAAGGAAGTCAAGGGCGCCAATGAATTCCTCCAGGCCGCCAAGGGCATGCTCATCCTGCCGAAGGTCATGCAGGCCGGGTTCGTCGTCGGCGGCGAGTACGGTGAAGGCGCCTTGCGCATCGACGGGAAGACCGTCGATTACTACAACATGGTTTCCGGTTCCTTCGGCTGGCAGATCGGCGCGCAGCAGAAGGACGTCATCCTCGTATTCATGAACACTGAGGCCTTGCAGAAATTCCGCACCGGGGAAAACTGGCAGGCGGGCGTTGACGGTACGGTGGCCCTGATCAAGATCGGGGCGGAAGGCTCCATCGACACGACAACACTCAAGCAGCCGATTGTCGGATTTGTCTTCGGCCAGAAGGGGCTGATGGCAGGCGTGTCGCTGGAAGGCTCGAAGTTCACGAGGCTGAAGCGGGAGTCGAAGCCCTGACGGCCGGACTGACGGCGCCGGTTCTCCGAAACCACGCCTGTTGCGCGGGAATCGGGATCTCTCCATCCAGGATGACCGGACCGGCGGCATCCTTGTTCCGCCCATGAATCTTCAGGGCCTCCCGGCCTCCCCCGGCAGCGGGAGCCTCGGCTATCCTCTCTTTCTCGGGAATTTGAGATACGGCCGGATCTTGTCATTGATGTTCTTGCCGGTGCCGTCGTAGTTGAGCGAGACAATGGGGATGCCCGTGTACTCCTCGATGCGCGGCACCATGGCTTCCGTGACGAGGCCGGCGCAGCAAAAGGCGGGATTGGTCTGCACGAAAAGGGAAATGTCGGGATGGTGCCGCACGAGCGCCGCGATCTTGATCAGGTTGTCCATCGATTCGCCCGCCTGCTGCACCTTGACATGAAAAGCGTTCAGGACCTCTTCGTAATCGAAATCGGCATCCAGGGGCGGCTCGTTCAGCAGTTCGTTGAACAGTTTGTAATAGCTCTTCTCCAACTGGTTCACGAGTGCGATGATCGTCTTCGTCATAAAGGCATCCATGAATTCGCCTTCCAGGAACCACCGCCGGATGTAGGGGTCGGCGATCATCTTCGCAAATTCATTGAAAGGGGTCGTGATCACCTCGCCGCCGTACTCTTCAATGCAGTGCAGAAGGTTCTGGTTGAAGAGGTCGTTGTCGCGGGCATACATGTCGCCGAAGACGGCCACCTTCCGGCGCCGCCCCGGGACCGTTTCAATCCTGCGGAAGAGGTGAACGACCTTGGCGACGTCTTCGTCCTTGTTCCTGCCGCCGAGCAGGGTGTTGTAAAAGATGTTCAGGGACAGCGCGATGACGCGGTCTGTCATCCCTTTTTCCTTTTCGTAAGGCCGGATCCGGCAGCCGATCTTGCGCAGCATGCCGCCGAACATGTAGGCGAAGTACGCGTCGATCGACGCCTGCATGGAGATGTCCGACATGCTGAGTTTCCCGACATAGACATCCACCTTCTCCATGCCGTTCCCGGCCGCTTCAAACAGGCCCTTGATGATTTGCGGATACATCCGGATGTTGCAGGCGACATGGCTGTCAAAAATCCAGACGGCGGTCTGCCCGGGATCCAGAAGCGTTTCCTCGATGTAATCCATGTAGCTCTGGGCGATGATGTTGACGGGAAGACACTGTCCGGAATTCGTGCGCAGCCCGCGGCGGATCGCCTTTTCCTGGAGCGGCGCCATGCGGGCGTCGATCCCCTCGCGGATCAGCACGGCCTCGACCAGCTTCGAGCTCAGCGGATCGATGCAGGGGAAGAGCAGGGTCTTGTCGCCGATCCGCGTCACGTTTTCCGAGTTGAGGGGCAGGCTGCGCGCCGGCTTCGCCCGGAGTTTCTTTTCCGTAAAATGGTTGCGGAACGAACGCAGCGCCGCCTCGATCCGCGTCTCGTAACCGACGCTGGAATCATGCTCGTCGAGTTCCAGGATCAGGTAGGGCTTCCCGTACCGGTCCAGGATCCGCCTGAAATACTCGACGGCAAAGGAATCCGGGCTGCATTTGAAGGAGGTCACGAACACCGGGTACAGCCCCTCGGCCCGCGCGGCGAAGTGCGCCGCATTGAGAATCTGCGCCGCATAGTTCCAGTGGAGGCGCTTCAGGAGCGGCTCGATCTCGGCCGGATCCGCGCCGGCGTGCGGCAGCATGTCCTGGAAGAAAACCTTGACGTGAAGATTACCGAAAAGATCCGGGATCCCCTTGTTCATCGCCTGCTGCAGCACCGTGTACGGCCGTCCGAGGAGAACGACGCGGACATCCTTCTTCCCTCCGCCTTCCCGTTCGTAAATTCTCTTCAGCTTCTCCCGCGCTTCGCTGTGAAAGGACTGCGCCGCCTCGTAGGCATGGTAAATCTCCCAATAGCTGGCGGGCAGGAACGGCTTGAGGGACATGAACAGTTCGATCTTGGACTGGAAGAAGCTGCGATCCATCGTGGGCATGATGACCCGATTCCGCAAGCGCAGGCGCTTGATGCCCGCGGCAAGGGAGACGGCATACTGGGTGTAATAACAGTAGTACCGGTAGGGAGCGGCGCCGGCATCCCGCGATTCGATATATACCGGCAGAAAGATGAAGTCGCACCGGTCGGCCAGATGCCGCACATGGCCGAAAAAGGCGTTCATGGGGGCGCAGAATTCCGCCCCGGAGATTTCCCGTCCTGTCTTGACCGCATCCTTGAAATCATCGCTCGTGACGGTCTCTACTCCCAGGGTCTCGAAGAATTTCTTCCAGAAGGGCATCTCCTCGGCAAGATAGAGGGCGTTGGGAATGCCGACTTTGACGGGGTTTGGAACGACGTTCGCCCGCGGGCCCGTTTGAAAGATCTTCTGCCGTTCCTTCAGAAGGTCATACTGCCTTCGCGTCGGTCCTACGTACTTCTTCGTGTCGTAATCGCGGCCGCAGAGGAATCCGAAGGCCACCGTCTCGCCCTGAACGGAGACCTTGTTGATCTTGCAGTTGTTCCGGCAGAGGCTGCAGACTTCGTGCTCGACGGGAATGGCCTCCCGGTACAGAGACAATCCGCGGAAGGTCGAACAATTCATCCGGTTGTCCGCCAAGATCAGCGCGCCGCCGAGGGCGCCCGTCAGATGGCAGAAGCGGGACACGAAGATCGGCTTCCGGAGGCGGTGCTCGAACGCCGCGACCAGCGCCCGGTTCCGGGCCGTCGCTCCCTGGAAGCAGACATGCTCGCCGATATTGGCCTCCTGGGCCACCTTGGCCAGATAGTTCTCGCAAACCGAGTGGAGCACGCTGGCCAGGACCTCCTCCACTGAATACCCTTCGGTGAGATAGTTGTTGATGTCCCGTTCCATGAAGACGGTGCAGCGGTCGCTGGAAACCGGCGACGGGATCCCGATCGCGCGGTCCGCGTACTCCGCCAGGGTCACGCCCAGCTTCTGTGCCTGCTCTTCGATAAAACTCCCCGTGCCGGCGGCGCAGACATTGTTCATCACGGAGGCGGTCACCATGCCGTTCTTCATGGCGGTGAACTTCGCATCCTGGCCGCCGATCTCGATGATCGTATCCGTTTCGGCGTCCAATTCATATGCGGCGCGGGCATGGGCGGTAATCTCATCGACCATCAGGTCGGCGTTGACAATCCGGCCGATGAACTTCCTGCCCGATCCGGTGGTGGCGACCCCGTGAAAAACAAAAGCGCATCCGGCGCGCGCCGCGGCGTCGTCGATGCATTCGAAAAGGGCCTGAACCGCCCGGACCGGCTGCCCCGAAGTCTGCGTATACAGGCTGATCAGCGGCTGCCGCCGCTCGTCGATGAGGATCGCCTTGGTGCTCGTCGAGCCGACGTCGATCCCCAGGTAGGCTCCCTGCCTTTCCTGCAGCTGGGCGTGGATGTCGACTTCAATCCCGCTCACGGCTTTTTTCGGCGCATAGAGATACCGGTCGAGGCTGGAAAAATCAGGGTACTCGGACCGCTCCAGCCGCAGCGGCGGATACCCGTAGACCTTCTCCTTCCGCCCGCCGATGAACAGTTCGTCCCAACTCCCTGCGGAGAGCGGCTGCGGCTCCGCTTCCTCGAGGTGCAGGAGGGCCGCGCCGATGGCGCCATACAGGTGGCTGAATTCCCCGACAACGGGTTCTTCCTTCAGGAGGCGCTGGAAATGTTTGACAACGGCCTGATTCATGGAAACGCCGCCGGCAAGGATCAGCGGCGTCCGGACGTCCTGGCCGGGCATCAGTGTATCGATGACGTTCCTGGCAAGTCCTTCGCAAAGTCCGTCGCTGATCTGGCCGACCGAGTACCCCTCCTGCTGAGCGTGAATCAGATCCGTTTTGGCGAAGACGGCGCAGCGCGTCGCGATCTTCGGCGGATTTTCCTTGTTGCAGAAGGCGATCGTGCTCAGGGTCTCGATGCTTTTCAAATTGAGCCGTTTTGCCTGCTGGTCGAGGAAACTGCCCGTGCCGGCGGCGCAGGAGGTATTCGCCCGGTAGCGTTCGTATTCGCCCAGTTCATTGAACGTGATCAGCCCGAAGTTCTCGCCCCCCACAAAGAGGATGCTTCCTACATCCCGGTGGTAGTGCCTTGCGGCGGCGATGATGGCGATCTGGATGTCGTAGCGCGTGACGCTGTGGAGAAGGTCGGGGCCGGAGAGCGTCATGGCGACGCCTCCGATCCGCCGGATGTCCAGGTCCGCCATCATGGACCGGAGGGTTTCCCGGATGGCGCCGCGATGGAACCGGTAGGCGGAGGAAACGACCGTCCTTTTTTCATCGACGAGGGCCAGCGAAAGCGCGACGGAACCGACGTCTATCCCGAGAATATGCGGCATGAAATGGGCCCGATCCTGGTCGAATGTTTTCAGAGAGGCGGTCGGTTCAGCAATGCCCAGTAAAATCCTATCTGGGCTACGGCAGCGGTGAATTTGCCGAACTCGACGGGCTTCACGATGTAGCTGTTCACGCCCAGGTTGTAACTTTCGATCCGGTACCTGTCGTCCGGGGAAGACGTGAGGACGACGACCGGTATCTTCTTTGTCCGTTCGTCGGACCGGATCCGCCTCAGGATTTCGAGACCGTCGATTTTCGGCAGATGAATATCCAGCAGGATCAGCTTTGGCTGGCTGCAAATGCCGCAGTCCTTGTACGGCCCGGTCCTGAAGATATACGCAACGGCTTCTTCGCCGTCCCGAAGCACCTTGACGCGATTGGCGAGGTTATTCTCCTTGAGGGCGTCCAGCGTCAACTCCTCGTCGGCGGCATTGTCCTCCACAAGGATGATGTCGGGCATTGTTTCAATCATTGCAGGTCCCTTTCGTGCGGGAGGGTGAAGTAGAACACCGCCCCCCCGTTCACCTTTCCTTCTGCCCATACGCGGCCGCCGTGATTCTCGACAATCCGCTTCACGATGGACAGCCCCACGCCTGTTCCTTCAAACTCGTCGTCGCGATGCAGCCGCTGAAAGATTCCGAAGAGCCGATCGTAATATCGCATGTCAAACCCGATCCCGTTATCGCGGACGTAATAGACGTTTTCGCCCTTGTCTTCCCTGCCCCCCACTTCAATCGCCGCCCGGCCCGCATTTCTGCTGAACTTCACGGCATTGGAGAGCAGATTGGCAAAGACCTGCCGGATATATCTGGCGTCGCCGTAACCCGCGGGCAGGGGCAGGATGTTCATGGCGATGTTCCTCCCTGCCTCGGCGGCAGCGAGGTTCTCCCAGGCATCGGAAACGAGAGAATGCATATCGACTGCGGACATGGTCATGGCCTCCCGGCCGATCCGGGAAAAAGCGAGCACGTCGTCGATCAGCTGTCCCATTTTCGCAGTGTGGCTCCGGATGACCCCGAGCCTGCGCTTCGCCCCCTCATCCAGTTTGTCGTTGAGGTCGCGGAGAAGCATCAGGGAAAAGCCGTCAATGGCGCGAAGCGGAGCGCGCAGATCGTGCGAGACGGAGTAGCTGAAACTCTCCAGCTCGCGGTTGACCTCTTCCAGCTGCGCCGTGCGCAGCTTCACCATTTCTTCGAGGCGATGACGGTACGTCTCCAGCTCCGCGTCCATCCGCTTTTTCTCGGTGACATCGAGGCCCATCTCCAGGATCAGCGTCGTCCCGTCCGTATCGGTAAACGGGAAGTCGAAGATGTAGTAATTGCGGCCGTCCGGACCCGTCCACTCCCATTCATGGCGCTCCATGCTCTTCAGCACTTTGTAGGTCTCGCAGATTTCACAGGGCTCGTCCCGTCCGAACAGGAACCCGAAGCAGCGCCGTCCGCTTGCCTCGCCGAAGCGCTCCCGGAAAAAACGGTTCTCGAAGGCGACGTGATAGTCCGGCGTCAGCAGGATCACGTAGGCGGGCAGCGCATCGAGGACTTCCATGAAGCGCCGCTTTTCATCCCGCAATCCGGCCAGGGTCTTCTGCAGTTCGGCCGTCCGGTCCTCTACGACCTTTTCCAGCTGGGAATGGGCGTTGCGCAGCGCCGCTTCATTGAGAATGCGGTGCACAGCAATGGCGACCTGATTCGCGACGTCCTTCATCATGGCCAGATCGTCGGCACTGAAGCTGGTCCTGGATTTCGTGCCGAAGGACAGGGTGCCGATGACCCGCCCCTCCGCCATCAGGGGATGACAGGCATAGGCCTTGATTCCGAAGGACTTGACCAGCTCCGTTCGGACGTCCGGCGTCGTCGGGATATTCTCCGCCACGATGCGGACGGCGTCCCGCGCGGCGCAGCCGCAGACGGCGACACCGTAGTCCAGCCACTCGATCGCTTTTGCCGTCTCTTCCGGGATGCCCGCACAGGCGTTCAGGTGCAGTTTCTTCAGGACGGGGTCCACCAGAAAGTTGAAGAAGGCCTGACAATCCAGAAATTCCATCACCTCGCGGCACAGTTCTTCCACGAGCCCCTGGGGATTGTCGCTGGCCAGCAGGCGGCTGCTGACAAGCGACAGGATCTCCATCCGCCGGTTGTTCCTCAGGACGACGGCCTCCGCTTCCTTGAATGAGGTCATGTCCGCGCCCGCCGCAATGGCCCCGCGCACGCGTCCTTCGGCATCGAACAGGGGGACGGCGCCCATGAGCAGATGGACCCGCCGCCCGCCGGAGAAGACCAGCTCCACTTCGGCATTGGCGACCGGTTCCCCGGTGGCGGCGGCGATCTGGGCAGGCAGTTCCGCGGGTTTCAACTCGATGCCGCCGCGAAGGACCTTGTAAGACACGGCCGCTTCGCCGGGTCCGGCGCTGCGGGATATGTTACCGCCGCGCGAAGTCTGCATGATCTCGTCGGCGTAGGCATTGCCCGTGATCTGCCGGCATTGCGGGTCGTGGGCGATCCAGATGGCGACCGGCGCCAGGTCCAGGATGGCCTGCAGCTCGGCCGTCCTCTTCTGAACCTGATCCTCGACATTCCTGTAGGATTTGCGGAGCGCCTCTTCCATCCTTCTGCGTTCGGTGATCTCCTCCGCGACGACGCTGATGCCGGTCACTTGACCGGCCGCATCTTTCAGCGGGAGAAGGCTTGCCACCCAGATGCGCTGAACATGGGGCTGGGCGATCGTCGCACCCCGAAACTCCACATCCAGGGCGGGCTCGCCGGAATGGAAGACGCGCTCCGACGCCGCCTCAATCAACGGGGCAAGACCCGGAACAACTTCCCGAACGGTCCTGCCGATATGATCGGCTGCCGGAACACCGTTAAATTCGGCCATCATCTGGTTGATGCGGACATAGCGAAGGTCACGGTCCACGACGCACAACCCGACCGGGGCGGAGTCATAGATCGAATGGATCTCCTCCAGCTGCTGGCGGGCAGTCCGCTCGCTTTCCCTCAGGGCCGCCTCCGCCGCCCGATGGGCCCGGACCTCTTCCGCCTCCGCAAGGGCCCTCCGGACGGCCGGCGCGAGCCTGTTGAGGCGGCTTTTCATGACATAATCCTTCGCGCCGCCGGTAAGCGTATCGATGGCCCTGTCTTCGCTGATGGCGCCGGTCACGAGGAGAAAAGGGATATCGGGACACAGTCTCTTTGCTTCGGCCAGGGCCTGCGCCCCGGTGTAGCAGGGAAGGTCGTAGTCGGAAAGGATCAGGTCGGGGGAAAATGCCTGCAGCTCGTGCAGAAAATCCTTCTCCGTCGCGACCACTTTCGCGTCAAAGGAGATCCCCGCTTCCTGCAATTCAAACTCGATCAGTTCGGCATCCGCCGGATTGTCTTCCAGGACGAGAATATGCAGAGTCTTGTCCATTCTTGGATCCCTTCACAGGTTCATGGCCGGCACCTACGCGATATTTGGAGGGTCCGGCCCGATTCATGGTAAGCGGACGCCCGCCGTTTTGTAAAGGATTTTTCATGGCGCTTCAGATATTTCGAATCTCAATTTCAGTCAAACCCTGATGGCATATCGCATTTCAAGGTGACATCTTCATGTGACGGGAGTTCCCCCGTCGCATGTCGGGACGGAAGCCGTCGACGGGACGGCAGGAGAAGAATTGCGGGGATTTTCCATGGCGGGAAGAAGCATCTGGAAGGGAACGATCTCTTTCGGGGCCATCGGCGTGCCGGTGAAGCTGCATGCAGCGGTCCGCGAAGAGCGGATTTCGTTTCACCTCCTCCACCGGCGCGATCATATCAGGCTGAGGCAACAGATGGTCTGCGCCTATGAAAAAGTCCCCGTGCCGCCGGAGGAACAGGCCCGGGGATTTGCATGGGAGGAAGGGAAGTACCTCCTCGTCGATCCCGCGGACATCGAGCAGACCGAGCCCGAAGAGAGCCGGGCAATCGAGGTCCGCCATTTCGTAAAAACCGGGCAGATCGATCCGGTCTTCCTGGATCGCCTCTACTACCTGGAGCCGGACGGACAGTTCAGGGGCTACGTCGCCCTCCTCGCCGCGATGCGGGAAATGGATGTGGCAGGCATCTGCACCTGGACCATGCGCAAGCGCTCCTACCTCGGGGCCCTGCAGGCAAGGGGCAGGACCCTCCGCCTGAACGCCCTGCGGCACGCCGACGAAGTGATTCCGGTAAAGTCTCTCGATCTGCCGGACATTCCCCTGTCGGAAAAGGAACTGAAGATCGGCAGCGATCTGATCCAACAGTTGACGGCCCCCTTTGCGCCGCAGAAATTCGGAAACGAGCATCAGAAGAAGCTCCAGGCCTTGATCGACAGGAAGGCCCGCGGAGAAAAGATTGCGATCCTGCGGCCCCGGCGCCTGAAACCGACGGCGCCGGACAGGCTGCTGCAGGCGCTTGAAGCGAGCCTGAAAAAGGTTGCCTAGATGCCCAAGCCGTCTTCGAACAAGGACAGGGAAGTCGCCCTGCAGGCCATCTGGACCGGGACGATCAGTTTCAGCCTGGTGGCGATCCCCGTGCAGCTCGTCCGCGCCGTCGAGCCCGGCCGCGTTTCGTTTCGCATGCTCCACAGCCGGGATTATTCCCCCCTGCTGAGAAGAATGGTCTGCCCGAAGGACGAAAAAATCATTCCCCCCGATGAGATGATCCGGGGATACGAAATCAGCCCCGGCAAATACATCGTGATCACGGACGAGGAACTGGAATCCGTTTCGCCGGAACGGAGCCGCACCATCGAAATCGTCGAATTCATCGATATGAACGACGTGGACCCGATCTACTACGACCACCCCTACTATCTCGTTCCCGCCAAAGGGGGCGAAAAATCCTACTGCCTGTTGGCCGAAGTTCTGCGCCGGACGAACAAGGCGGGGCTGGCAAAATTCGTCCTCGGCGAACGGGAGTATCTCGTCGCCGTCAAGAGCACGGAAGGGGCGCTGTCCCTGATCACGCTCCATTACGGCGAAGAGCTCCTGTCCGACGGGGAAATCGCGCCGGGGGAGGAAACAGCCGGGGCCGAAGACACGGGCGGCCTGAAAAAAATCATCAGGGGGATGGTTGCCGATTTTTATCCCGATCCCTATGCGGACGAGCGCCGGAAGAAGATCCTGAAGCTCTTGAAGAAACTGGCGAAGGAAAGAGGACCGGTGCAGGCGCCCGGGCTCGAAGAGGGCGACGGGGAGGGCCCCGCCGACCTGGTCGCGGTGCTGGAAGAAAGCATGCGCAGGGCGAAGAAGGACCGATGAGCAGGAAAGTTGCGGAAGTCGCCGGGAAGAGCCTTCCCCTCTCGAACCTGGAGAAGGATCTCTATCCCTCCTACGGCTTCACGAAGGCCCATGTCCTGGAATACTACCGCCGGATGTCTCCCTTCATCCTGCCCCACCTGAAAGACCGCGCCCTGACGCTGAAGCGCTACCCCGAAGGAGTGGAAAGAGAATTTTTTTTCGAAAAGCGCTGTCCGTCCCACCGGCCGCCTTGGGTGAAGACCGCCGAGGTCTCCCACGGACGGGAGCGTATGACGGCGTGTCTGGTCAACGATCTGAACACGCTGATCTGGGTGGAAAACCTGGCCTCTCTCGAATTGCATGTGCCGCTGGCCCGGGCCGATTCCCCGGAGACGCCCGACGCCGTCGTTTTCGATCTCGATCCCGGCGATCAGGCGGGCATGTCTGCCTGCGCCCGGGTGGCGCTCGTCCTTCGGGATCTCTTCGCCGGGCTGCGGCTCGCCAGCTGTGTAAAGACCTCGGGCCAGAAGGGGCTCCACGTCTATGTCCCCTTGAACCGCAAGGAAGCGACGTTCGCGGACACGAAGCGATATGCGCGGGCCGTGGCGGAGGTTCTGCAGCGCCACTATCCGGATCTCGCGACGGCCAGGATGGCGAAGGAATACCGCCGGGAAAAGGTCTTCATCAACTGGTCCCAGAACGATCCCTCCAAGACGATGGTCTGCGTCTATTCCCTGCGGGCCCGGGAAAAGCCGACGGTTTCCTTTCCCCTTGCCTGGGAGGACGTGGAGAAGGCAGTCGATCGAGCCGACACGGAACCCCTGCAGGTCCTGCACTCGGAAGCCCTGCGCCGGGTGGAAAAGGACGGCGACCTCTTTCGGGAAATGCTCGCCAGGAAGCAGCGGCTTCCCCATCGATGACATGGCTCTGAAGGATTACGCATCGAAACGCAGCTTCGACAGGACGCCCGAACCGAAACCCGGTCCCGGGGCCGGAGAGGCCCGTCCCACTTTTGTCGTTCATAAGCACGCCGCCCGGGCCCTTCACTACGACCTCCGGCTCGAGATGGCAGGGGTGCTGAAGAGCTGGGCGGTGCCCAGGGGACCGTCCCTGGATCCCTCCGTAAAGAGGCTGGCCGTCATGGTGGAGGACCACCCCCTCGATTACCGGGACTTCGAGGGCGTGATCCCGGAGGGCAATTACGGGGCGGGAAGCGTCATCATCTGGGACAGGGGCGCCTATTCCTATCCCGCAGCGGGAGCCGGAAAAGCAGGCACGAAGCGCCTTCGCGACGGGTTGAAAAAGGGGACGATCAAGTTTGCTCTCGACGGGGAAAAGCTGCGGGGCGAATTCGCGCTCGTCAAGACGGGCAAGGACGAAAAATCGTGGCTGCTCCTGAAGAAACGGGACCGCCATGCAACCGCGGAAGACATCCTCCAGCGGAATCGTTCCGTCCTCTCCGGAAGAACGCTGGAGGAGGTCGCCGCGGCCGAACCGCAGAAATCGTCGCGGGAGAAGATGGACCGGATCCGTCTCCGGGAAGCCCTGGAGGGAGAGGACCTGAAGGATGCGCCGGCCAGGCCGATGCCGCACGGAATCCGGCCGATGCTGGCGACCCTGACCGGGGAACCCTTTGATCATCCCGACTGGATTTTCGAGGTGAAATGGGACGGATACCGGGCGGTGGCGGAAATACGGGACGGAGCCGTCCGCCTCTATTCCCGAAACGGGATCTCCTTCAACCGGAAGTTTTCCCCGATTGCGGAAGCATTGCGGAAATGCGAATTCGACGCGATTCTGGACGGTGAAATCGTGGTCGTCGATGACCGGGGATATCCCGATTTCCAGATGCTGCAGGATTACGGGAAAACCGGCGGCGGCCATCTGCTCTACTACGTCTTCGATCTCCTGTACCTCGCAGGCCATGACCTGACAAACCTGCCCCTGCTCCGGAGAAAGGAACTCCTGAAAGAAATTCTCCCCTCCGTTCCGAAAATACGGTTCAGCGATCACGTGCTCGAGGAGGGCGTCCTGTTCTTCTCCGCGGCCCGCGAAAAGGGACTCGAGGGCATCGTCGCCAAACACGTCCGAAGTGTTTACCGGGCGGGCAGGAGAAGCCGGCAATGGCTGAAGGTGAAGACGCAGCTCACGCAGGAGGGGGTGATCGCAGGATTCACGGAGCCCGGGGGCCGCAGAAAACATTTCGGAGCGCTGGTCCTGGGCGTATTCGAGGGGAAAGAACTGATCTACATCGGCCACACCGGAAGCGGATTCAGCGCCCGGACGCTCCGGGAAATCCGCGGGAAGCTGGATCCCCTGATCCGGAAGAAGCGCCCCTTCAAGGTGGAGCCGCAGACGAACGGATCCGTCACATGGGTGAAACCGATGCTGGTCTGCGAGGTCGGTTTTCGCGGCTGGACCGGCGAGGGGCTTCTGCGGCAGCCGGCCTTCCTGCGGCTCCGCGAGGACAAGACCGCCCGCGACGTTGTGCGTGAGAAGCCGGTGCGCACCGGATAACCCCGTGCCCGCCATGGATGCAGCTCAAGGAAATTCCTGAATTCGAGCAATCCAAAACCCTAGAGGGGCGTTGCCGATGCAATCCGGGAATTCCCGTCGATCAGGGGGATGGTTGGCGATATTCGGGGGTTGCCTTCCTTCGGCATGTCGCGACGGACGTTCCTGCCCCCGTCAAGGTTCCTTCGGACGGCTGTCTTCCTCCCTCAAGAAAGTGAAGTCGCGGCTTCCGAAGAACGTCGCGATCGTTGCCCTTCCCTCGAAGGCATAGGGCGGTTTGTCGCCGCCCGCGAGCAGCGCCCTGAAGATCGCGCCCATGTCCTTGAAATTCGCGTTGACGGGAGCCTGCAGCCGCGTCGTCGCCGCCGCGGGAACGAGGAGCTCCTTCTCGAGCCGGCCCGCACCGATCGGCTCTCCCTTCAGGAAGACGGTGTATTCAAAAGACGTGAGCGTGATATCGAAGCGGTTCGGATTTTTTACCTCGAGGTCGAGCAGGAGACCCAGCTCCGTGAAGGATCGCGGGCTGACCGTTACCTTGTGGAGAGTAACGAGGGGCTTCTCGAGGATCATGCCCAGGCAGGAGACGAAAAGAAGGGCAAGAATCGGGAGAAGCCACCTGCCTCCCCTTGCCGCTTTCTTCAAAATTCGCTTTTCCATCGCGACGGTACCCGTTGGATTGACGCCGGTTCGCCGTTCCGGCGAGGTCCTTCTCAGGAACGGCATTTTTTCAGAAGCCATGCCATGTTCTCTCCCAGAGTCCTCATCGTACGCAGGCCTTCCTCGTCTTTCAGAACATCCCCCGGATGCCTGCCGAGGGCCATGCCGAAGTAACTGGACCCCGGCATCACCATCTGCATATAGTAAAGAAAAAGGTTCATGGAATTGAATGCCTGGATGGCGCCGGCGCGCCGGACAGCGACAACGGACGCGCCCACTTTCCGCTTGAACAGGTAGTTGTTGGCGCGCGACACGAAGCCGCATCGCTCGATAAAAGCCTTCATGCCGGAAGTCACGTCGGCGAAGTAGGTCGGAGATCCCAGCAGGAGTCCGTCGGCCCCGCCGATCTTGACCAGCAGGTCGTTGAGAATGTCGTTGGTCACGACGCAACGGCCGTCCAAGTTCTTGAAGCAGGAATAGCAGGCCCGGCAACCCGTCAGGGGATGCTCCGCCAGCTGGATCAATTCCGTTTCTATGCCTTCCTTCTTCAATTCATCGAAGACCGTATTGATCAGAATTGCCGTGTTGCCGTCTTTTCTCGCGCTGCCGTTGATGGCGACCACCTTCATTTGTCCCCTCCTCCTGATCCGGCATGGTCATAAGCCGCGGTTGTTCCGATGCCTCTTCATCCGCAAGACGATCCCGCGTCATCCGGGAGATGCCGCATGGATACAACAAATGTCCGCTTCTGTACAGCCGCTCATTGCATGGAAAGACGTTCTCCCCGTTTCTCCTCTACCGCATCGTTTTGCCACTTTTCCGGGCTCGCCAAGGCCGACCGGAATCATGTATAATGGATTTTATAAGAATATGGCGCTGCGCCGCAGGTGGTATCCTCTATGATTTTCCGGAATGAAAGAAAGACGTCGGGTGCGGTCCTGCTGATCGCCGGAATTCTGCTGTGCCTTCTCTGGGGGGAAGCGATGGGTGCCGAGGAGCGGGTCGAAATCGGGCTGGTCGAGGATGTGGTCCTCATGCCCTGGGGCGTGAAACTTCCGGCGCGGATCGATACGGGGGCGGCCATGACCTCCCTCGACGCCCGGGGGCTGAAAGTCGAGGGCGAGATCGCCGCGTTCAGCCTGCCCAAAAAGTACGGCGGCCTGAAGCTGAGCCTGCCCATCGTGAAGTGGACGAGATTCCGCTCCTCCGAGGCGAGGAGTCGCCGACCGGTGGTCGAAATGGATCTGTGCATCGGAAACAGGCTGATCCGCGCCCAGGTCAACCTCAACAACCGGGCGGGCGTTGAATATCCTCTTCTCCTGGGACGCAATGTGCTGCAGCAGGATTTCGTCATCAACTGCACGAAAGAGAAATGTGCCCCTCCCTCCTGCCCGGAGGTTCCCCGATGAAGAAAAGCCCCGCCCTTGCCGTGGCCGTCTTCCTGTTGCTTCTTTCGGCTGCCCTCGTGAGCTACCGGATCTTTTCCCTGGGCTACCCCGTGTTCCCCGCCGTTCTCGAAACGTCGTGGCGGCTCGCGGTCCAGGCCGAGATTCAGCCGGTGCAGGAGGAGGAAATCCAGATCCTCCTCGCCCTGCCCCTCGAGAGCGCCGAACGGGCGATCGTGGAGGAACAGATCTCCTCGTCTTCCCTCACCGCCGGTGTCTTCCGGGAGGGCCCTAACCGTTTCTGTCAATGGAAAGGGGATTCCGCGTCGCAAAGCGTCGAGATCTCCTACGAGGCGACGATCCTGCTCCGCCCGCAGAAAATGCCGGCGGAAGGCACCCCGCCGGTTCCGGGAGACTTCGCCTGGATCGATAAGGAGGACCTCCAGCTGGCGGAACGCCTGGCCCGGCCATGGACCGCCTTGAAACCGGCCGAGCGCATCGGCGCCGCGGCGGCCGCCGTCCGGGGAGAATGGAAACCGGCATCCCCTCCCGCGGCGGACGTCGCAGCCTGGAGCGCCCTGCAGAAGAAGCGCGGCGGCCTGAGGGCTCTCCACATTCTTCTCCGCGCCGCCCAGGTGCCTGCCCAGTCCGTCGAGGGGCTCCGCTTCGCCGACGAGGTCCGGAGCAGACCCCTGCGCTGGATCGAGGCATGGGATGGCAGCGCATGGAAGATCCTCTGGCCGGAAACGGGAGAAATCGAGGCCGATCCAGCATCGCTGCTTCCCCTGAGTGTCGGAAGCATCCGCACCCTCGCCGCTTCCCCCGGCAGGGTGATGGACTCCCGCTGGTCGGTGTCAAAACAGGTCGGCGGCGCATGGAGCCGGCTTTTCGAGCGGTTCCGCAACTCCGGCCGTTTCCTGGATCGATGGTCTCTCTTCAGCCTCCCCGCCGAATTCCAGCCGACGTTTCGCATCCTCCTGCTCGTTCCGATCGGAACGCTGATCATCAGCGTCCTGAGGAACATCATCGGATTCCCTACTTTCGGCATCTTCATGCCCGTGCTCATGGCCCTCGCTTTTCGGAACACGGGGCTCTTCTACGGCCTGGGGATCTTCGCCGGCGTCGTCTTCCTCGGCTACGCCGTCCGCAGCTGGATTGACAGGCTCCGCCTGCTGCTGGTTCCCCGGATGGCGGTGATGCTGACCCTCGTCATCGCCTGCTTCACGATCCTGGCCCTGGCAGGCCAGCAACTCGACGTGCGCCAGTTCATGGCCGTCGGGCTCCTCCCGTTCGTCATCCTCACCATGGTCATCGAACGTTTCTACCTCCTGGTGGAGGAGTCGGGCGTCCGGCAGGGCCTCAAGACGGCCCTGGGCAGCGCCGCCGTGTCCGTCATCGCTTACGGCATCATCAGTTGGGAATCCCTGCAGATGACATTCTTTCTGTATCCCGAACTGCTGACGGCCGCCGCTGCGCTCCAGATCCTCCTGGGCCGCTACACCGGGTACCGGCTGTCGGAACTCTTCCGCTTCCGCTCCCTGGGAGGGGACAGACCCTTCAGGCCCTTCGCCGCCTTCGCCTGGCCGGAGTCCTGGGCATCAACAGCCGCAACGCCGATTACATCATGCGGTGGAACCCCCGCTCGCACTTTCCCCTGGTCGACAACAAGGTTCTGACGAAGCGGATGGCGGAAAAGCACGGTATCCCCACCCCTCCCTTGTATCTGCTGATCGAAAAGCACGGAGATCTCCCGGCGCTGCGGAAACTGCTGGAGGGAAGAGCCGAGTTCGCCGTCAAGCCGGCGCGGGGCTCGGGGGGCAGCGGGATCGTCCTCGTACGGGAGCAATCGGAGAAGGGGTATGTGACCCAGAGCGGTGAGGTTATTTCCTTCGGCGATTTCTCCCACCACGTCTCCGACATCCTTTCGGGGATCTTCTCGCTTTCGGGGCTGGAAGACATCGCCATCGTGGAAGCCCTGATCCATCCAGACGCGGTCTTTGCGGCCGTAAGTTATCAGGGAGTGCCCGATGTCCGGATCGTCGTTTACCGGGGCGTCCCCGCCATGGCCATGGTGCGCCTGCCGACGAAGGCTTCCGACGGCAAGGCCAACCTCCACCGGGGCGCGATCGGCGCGGGCATCGAGATCTCCAAGGGAACCACCGTCACGGCCGTGCACCGCTCGCAAATCGTTGCCAGGCACCCCGATACAGGCAATCCCGTGAGCGGCATTCAGGTCCCCTACTGGGATGAGATGCTGCGGATCGCAGCCGGCACATTCGAGATGACGGGCCTGGGTTACGTCGGCGTCGACATCGCGCTCGACCGGGACCGGGGACCGCTGCTCCTGGAATTGAATGCCCGTCCCGGCCTCGCCATCCAACTGGCGAACGGGCACGGCCTCCGGGAGCGCCTCGAGCAGATCGACCGCATACCCGCCGGGATCCTCGCCGATCCGGAGGAGCGGGTAGTGTGGGCAAAACGCTCCTTCCGATAGAGGCTATTGAAAAAGGCCCGTCTGCTGCGTTTCCCTCATCCTTCGTCGCTGCGGCGTACTTCCAGTACGCCTCACTCCTCAGGATTTCGGGGGCCTTGCATCCAGACCTTTTTGAATAGCCTCCGAACAACCACCAGCCGGCTGTTGAAATCCGGCAGCGGGTACCATCCCCGCTATTGCAGGGCCTCGCGGACCTGCCGGGACAGATTCACGATCTGGAAGGGCTTCTGCAGGAACCCCCGGCAACCCCGCGCCAGAATATTCGCCGCCTCCCCTTCAGCGCTGTATCCGCTGGAGAGCAGCACCTTGACGTCGGGGTTGATCTCCTTGAGACGGTCAAAGACCTCCCCTCCGGACATGCCGGGCATGATCATGTCCAGGACGACGAGATCGATCTCGCCCTCCTTCGCCCGATAGAGATCGAGTCCGTCCTTCCCGTTGGACAAGCCGTACACTTTGTAACCGAGGTGCTCCAGCATCGCCTTGCTGACTTCCAGGACGCCTTCTTCATCGTCGATGAGCAGGACCGTCTCCGAACCTCTCTGCATTTCCGGCATATCGCCGACCTTCCTCTCGACGACGGTCTTGTCCGTCGCGGGAAGCCAGAGGGAGAAGACCGCGCCCTGACCAGGTTCGCTGGAGACCTGGACCATCCCCCCGTGGCCGCGGACGATGCCGTACACCATGGCCAAACCGAGTCCCGTGCCCGTTCCCTTTTCCTTTGTCGTAAAAAAAGGATCGAAGGCCCGCGTCCGGGTCTCCTCGTCCATGCCGATACCGGTGTCGGCAACGGTGATCCTGACGTGGCGGCCGGGCCGGAGCGCGCCCGCCAGAGCCGACTCCTCGGTGAGGATGGCGTTCGCTGTCTCCACGAAAATATCCCCGCCCCGCGGCATCGCCTGCCAGGCGTTGACGAAGAGATTCATGAATATCTGTTCCATCTGACCGCGATCCGCCTCGACGAGCCAGAGGCCCTCGCCGTGCTTGTGGTGAATGGATATCTCCTTCCTCGTTCTCCCGAACATGGACGAAATCTTGGCGACGGTTTCGTTCATGTTGGTGGGTTTTACCTCGTAGCGGCCGCCGCGGGCGATGCCAAGGAGCTGCCGGGTCAGGTCCGAGGCCGTTCTTACATGTTCTTCGACATGGCGCAGCCGCTCGCCGTGGGGATGATGGGGTTCGAGATCGAGCATCATGAGCGAGATGTTCCCCTGGATACCCATCAGGATGTTGTTGAAATCGTGGGCGATCCCGCCGGACAGCGTGCCAAGGGCCTCCAGCTTCTGCGCCTGCAGCAGTTGGCTTTCCAGTCGCTTGCGCTCCGTCAGGTCGATGACGAGCCCGCGCATTCCGGCGGTTTTCCCGTCCCGGACGATCGACGTCGAGCTGATGAGAACGGGGAATTCCTCGCCGTTCTTCCGGATCGCCCGGTATTCGTTGCTTCTCGTTGCCACATTCGCCAGCACGCAGCCGATGCTTCTGGCCGCGCGCGCCCGGTCCCGGGGGGCGATCATATCGATCGCGTTGAGTCCCTCTTCCAGTTCTTCCGGGGTATAGCCGAACAGATCAAGCCCGAAGGAATTGGCATAGGTGAAGCGGCCCGTGAGGTCCGTCTCGAAGACGACCTCGGGCAGCAGCGCCGACAGATCGCGGAATTTTTTTTCGCTTTCGATCAGCGCCTCCTCCATGCGTTTTCTCTCGGTGATGTCTCTTGTGATGCTGAGGACGTGCGGAACGCCGTTGAGATCGACGACCGAAGCGGAAATCAGTCCGTACAGGATTTCCCCCCTCTTCATGCGGAATGCGGCCTCGAGATTCCGCACCTCGCCGTATTTCCGCAATCTGTCGCTCAATGCCGCGAGTTGACGGGGCGAGACCCAGAGGTTCAGATCCCGGGAGGTTCCTCCCACCGCTTCCTCTTCCGCATAACCGGAGATCCGGGTGAAGCCTTCATTGACCGCCATGTAGCGGCCGTCATCGAGTCGGTTGATGCAGACCGAATCGGGCGTGGTGTGAAAGATCTTCCGGAGCTTCTCCTCGTTTTCCCGTAGGACATCGTCCGCGAGGACCCGGGCGGTGACATCCGCGATGAATCCCTCCAGGGCCAGGAGTTCACCGGAATCCGCGTAGACTCCCCGTCCCCGTTCCGCAACCCACTTCACATCCCCGGACGTCGCGACGATCCGGTAGGTCATGTCGAACGCGGTCCGCCTGTTCACCGCCTCCTGAACCTGTCTCCAGACCTCGGCGCGGTCTTCCGGATGGATGATGCCGTTGTAGGCGACGCGGCGGTTGCCGATCAGGTCCTCCGGGGCGTAACCCGTCAGGGTGGTGCAGCCGCTGCTGACGAATTCCATCGTCCAGTTGCGGTCGTTCCGGCAGCGGTACACCATGCCGGGAAGATTGCCCAGCAGCGTGCTCAAAACCCGCTCGCTCTCCCGCAGCGCCGTTTCCGCGCGTTTGCGATCGGTGATCTCGTGCAGGATGCTGTACATCATGCGCCCGCCCTGAACGGTGATGGGAATCGCCCGGGCCTCCACGTCGATGATCCCGCCGTCGAGACGGACATACTGCTGCTCCATGGGGGAGATGGTCTGTCCCTGAACCATGACGGTTTCGACCCGCTTCCGCACGTCGTCGATATACTTTGGATGGATGAATTCCAGGAGGGACCGGTTCACCAGCTCCAGTGAATCCCTGGCGCCCAGCATCCTGCAGGCCGCGGGATTGGCGTAGGCGATCGTGTTCCCGTCATGGAGAACGAGGGCCGCCGGGGCTTCGGAAACGAGCAGGCGGAATCGCTCCTCGCTCTCCGCCAGGGCCTTTTCACTCAGCTTGGCGGACGTGATGTCCAGTACGACGCCTTCATAGCATTGGATCTCGCCCTTTGCGTCGTAAACGGCGCGCGTGCTGTTGGAAACCCAGATTTCCGTTCCATCCTTCCGGCGGACCTTGAACTCGAAGTGTTCGACGGATCCCTTTTCCCGCAACCTCCGCACATAGCGCAGCCGATCCTTGGCATTGACGTAATATTGCCTGGAAATATCCGATACGGCGGAGATCAGCTCTTCCGGGGATGCGTAGCCGAGCATCGCGGCAAATGCGGGGTTGACGCTGAGGAAGCGGCCTTCCGGCGTGCTCCGGAAAAAGCCCTCCACGGCGCTTTCGTAAAAGCGGCGGTATTCCGCGTCGGCCGCCAGGGCACCGCCCCGCAAATCCGGGCAATTGCCCGGGTCGGCCCCTTTTCGGCCGGGAAGTTCCGATCCGTCGATCCGTTCGCCTTTTGACAGGCGCGATTCCGTCATGTTTCCCTTCCTGTGCTGCCGGCAGTTCGTCAGGCGCTCGGCCCTGTACGATAAGCGGCGGGCGGTGACGCGTCTTCTATCACAAAGGTGTCGGAAACACATCCGCCGATTGCAGACAGGTCTGTTTCCTCTTGGAAATTCCGGGCAACCTCATCCTCCTGGAGGGCATCCCCTCCTTCGTTCATGGGAATCGGCGCCTGGTTCCTGCCGACGGATCGGCTCGGTGAGAAAAGGAGCTGGCGGCTGAGGAAAAACAACGGCTTGCCGGGCAGAGATAACGCCCGCGGACAACGGTCTTGCCCGGGAAATCCCCGGGAGGGCCTTTCTCAAATGTCGATCAGATCTTCTTCCTGCCACTCTTCCAGCTTTCGCCGGGTTTCCGTCAGGAAGAGATGCACCCGCCGGAAAGGCCAGACTGCGGCGAAGACAGCGCCCAGAAGGATCCTCTCCAGCAGCGTGTAACGAGGGTACACGGTCATCCGATCCGTCCTGCCATTCCACAAGATTCCCTGCGCATCCATGCGCCGCCCTCCTTTTTTGTCCTGTTTCCATAGATATCGGATGGTTGGCGCAGGACTTTAGTTCGCAGGCTGTTGCATCCGGTCATCCCGTGTCCAGTACGGGACAGGCTTTTGAACAGCCTCTTCAAAGGACTTGTTCAGCGAGCTTCCAGTTCCGGACGAGACGGCGAAAAAAATTTATTTGACACGGGCGGGGGGCCATGTTACTAGCGACGGCAATAGATTGCCGTTTGCCTATGACAACGATATTCAACCAGGAAGACATCGAGCGGAAAATCCTCCTCATCCTCCGGGTCCTGCAGGAAACGGGGGAACCGACGGGCGCGCGTCTCATCGCCCGGCGCATGAAGGATTATGGCGTCGCGTTGAGCGAACGCACCGTCCGCTACCATCTGAAAATCATGGACGGACGGGGCCTGACCAGGCTGGTCGGCCGCCGGGACGGACGGGTCATCACGGACCGGGGCGTCGAGGAGATCGCCGACGGGCGCGTCCGCGACAAGCTCGGCATGTCCGTATCCCGGATCGAGGTCCTTGCCTTCCGGACGACCCTGGACCCCCATAAGAAAGCGGGGCTCCTGCCGATGAACGTCACGTTCCTCCCCAAGAGCCGTTTCCGGGAGGCCCTGGAAGCGATGAAGCCGGCGTTCAAGGCGGGCATCTGCGTGAGCGATCTGGTTTTCACGGCGGACGAGGGGAGCCGCATGGGAGACCTCGTCGTCCCGGAGGGATGCGTCGGATTCGCCACCGTCTGCAGCGTTGTCGTCAACGGGGTGCTTTTGAAACACGGCGTTCCCATGGACTCCAAGTTCGGCGGCATTCTTCAGGTCAAGGACGGCAAGCCGCTGCGCTTCGTCGAACTCATCTACTACTCCGGCTCCTCGCTGGACCCCTCGGAGGTCTTCATCATGGCAAGGATGTCCTCCGTGCGGACCGCGGCCGAACAGGGCGAGGGGAAGGTCCTCGCCAATTTCCGGGAGATTCCCACCGTGAGCCGTGAACTGGTGGACCGGATCATCACCAACCTGCGCCTGATCGGCATCGGCGGCGTCCTGTCCCTGGGCGAGCTGAGCGAGCCGATCTGCCAGGTGCCCGTGGACGTCAACAAGCTCGGCATGATCCTCTACGGCGGGCTGAATCCCGTTTGCTGCGCCCATGAAGCGGGCATCGAAACGGTCAACCGGGCGATGTCGACGATTCTTGATTACGATGCACTCCGCCCCTTCGCGGAGGTCTGCCGCGAGGCGGCGGGCAGGAGAAAATGAAGGAAAGGCAAGTTCCAGCGGTCCTCGAACGTCCGACGATCTGCGGAACCATTTTATTCTTCCAAGGAGGAAAGCTATGACAGCAGCACTGAATCCATTTGCAGTCGCACAGAAACAGCTGGATGACTGCGCGAAGATCCTGAACCTGGAGCCCGGCGTCCAGGCCATCCTGAGGGTCCCGTCGCGCGAATTGCATGTCTCGATCCCCGTGCGGATGGACGACGGATCGTTGAGAGTCTTCGAGGGATTCCGGATCCAGTACAACGACGCCAAGGGCCCCACGAAGGGCGGGATCCGCTTCCACCCGGAAGAGACGGTCGACACCGTGCGGGCTCTGGCCGCCTGGATGACCTGGAAATGTTCCTTGATGGACCTGCCGCTGGGCGGCGCCAAGGGCGGCGTCATCTGCAACCCGAAGGAGATGTCCCAAGGTGAGTTGGAGCGCCTGAGCCGGACGTACGTGGACAAGGTCTGGCAGATCCTCGGTCCCGAACAGGATGTGCCGGCCCCTGATGTCTATACCAATCCGCAGATCATGGCCTGGATGGTGGACGAATACTCCAAGCTCTGCGGCAAGAACCAGTTCGGCGTGATCACCGGGAAACCCCTTGCGCTCGGCGGATCCGAAGGACGCGGCGACGCCACGGCCATGGGCGGCATCTATGCCGTGCGCGAAGCGGCCAAGGAGTGCGGCATCGATATGGCCAAGGCGACCGTCGCGATCCAGGGCTACGGCAATGCCGGATACTACGCGGCCGTGCTCGCCAAATCGAAGTTCGGCGCCAAGGTTGTCGCCGTCAGCGACTCCAAGGGCGGCATCTACAAGGCGGAAGGCCTCGATCCGGAAGCCGTCGGCAAACACAAGGCGAAGACGGGCTCCGTCGTGAACTTCCCCGGTTCGAAGCCGATCTCCAACGAGGCACTCCTGGAACTGGATGTGGACATCCTGCTCCCCTCCGCAATGGAAGGCATGATCACGGGGAGCAACGCCTCGAAGATCCGCGCCAAAATCGTCGCCGAACTGGCCAACGGCCCCACGGAGCCGGAGGCGGACGAGATTCTCCACCGGAACGGCGTCCATGTCATCCCCGATTTCCTGTGCAACGGCGGCGGTGTCACCGTCTCCTACTTCGAGATGGTCCAGAACGCCTACATGTACTACTGGGACGCCGAAGACGTCTACAAGCGCCTTGACAAGAAGATGACCACCGCCTATCACGCCGTGCTGAAGGCATCCAAGAAATACAACATCCACATGCGGCAGGCCGCCTACGTGGTTGCCGTGGGCCGCGTCGTTGAAGCCATGAAGCTCCGCGGCTGGGTGTAAACCGGCCTTTGTTTCAAGCCCGCCGGTGTGCGCATCGGCATGGAAGGAAAAACAAGGGGGAACCGACCGGTTCCCCCTTGTTTTTCCGCGGCGTCGGCGATATCGTCAATTATATTCAACGAGGAGAGACGCCATGACCGGGACACGAGACAACGAAACCGACAAAATTCAGCCGGGCGACGCGCTGCACGGCTTCCGCATCCTGCGGGTAACCGCCCTGCCGGAGCTGCGTGCGACGGCCATTGAGGCCGAGCACCTTGCAACCGGCGCCCTGGTCCTTCATCTTTTCTGCGACGACCGCGAGAACCTCTTCTCCATCGGTTTTCGGACGCCCCCCGGCGATTCCACCGGCGTTCCCCATATCCTGGAGCACTCCGTCCTGGCGGGCTCGGAACGTTATCCGGTAAAGGACGCCTTCAACGAACTGCACCGGGGAACGCTCCAGACCTTCATCAATGCCTTCACCTATCCGGACAAGACGATCTATCCCGTAGCAAGCCAGGTCCGGGCCGATTACTTCAACCTCGCGCGCGTCTACGCCGATCTCGTCCTGAAACCGCGACTCCTGCAGGAGACCTTCCTCCAGGAAGGGCATCACCTCGAGCTCGCCGACCCGTCCGACAGGACGTCGGAACTCCGGATCTCCGGCATCGTCTACAACGAAATGAAGGGCGCCTATTCCTCGCCGGACAATGTCATGTTCAAGGCGATCCAGGAGAATCTGTTCCCCGACACCGCCTACCGCTGGGATTCGGGCGGCGCCCCGGAGGAGATCCCCTCCCTCACCTACCGGCAGTTCCATGATTTTCACCGGGCCTTCTATTCTCCGGGCAATGCCCGTTTTTTCCTGTACGGCGATATCCCGACGGGAGACCATCTGGCTTTTCTGCAGGACCTGCTGGCCGGTTTCGGACGGATTCCGATCGATTCGCGCATCGAGAGCCAGCCCCGCTGGAACAGTCCGCGGTCGGTGCGCGGCTTCTATCCCGTCGGACCCGAGGAGCCTCTGGATGGCAAGACGACTGTCAATCTCGCCTGGATGCTCTGTGAAAATACGGAGTACCAGTCGGCACTGCTGCTGGAAATCCTGGCGGGCATCCTGGTCGGCAGCGCCGCCGGACCGCTGCGGAAGGCGCTCATCGACTCCTGCCTTGGACAGGATCTCTCCCCCGTGACCGGCGTTGAACGGGACCTCAAACAGATCGTCTTTGCCGTCGGCCTCCGCGGCACGGACCCTGCGAAGGCCTCCCGGATCGAGGCCCTGATCCTGGAGACTCTGCGGCGCTGCGCGGCGGAAGGCTACGATCGGGAACTGATCGAGGGCACGCTCCATCAGGTGGAATTCGCAGGCAAGGAGATCGTCCGCAGCAATTACCCCTACGGCATCGTCCTCATGGGACGGGCCTACCACGGCTGGCTCTACGACGGCGATCCCCTCGCCAACCTCAACTTCCCGCGGCTGATCGAGGCTGCACGCGGGGAGTGGAAGAAGAACCCGCGGCTCTTCGAGGAGACGACGCGGCGCTGGCTGATCGACAATCCCCACCGTCTGCTGTCTGTGGTCGAGCCGAGCCGGACCCTCCAGGCAGAGCGGGAAGAGGCGTTCCGAAAGAAAATGGCGGAGCGGAAAAGCGGCATGAACGAACAGGAGCTGGACCGGATCGCCGCCGCGGCGTCCGCTCTGAAGCGCTTCCAGACCGAGCCCGATGCGCCCGCAGCGCTCGCCTCCCTGCCCCGTATCGGCCGCAAGGACCTGACGCGCGATGTGGAGACGATCCCGACGCAGCGGGAGAACCTCTCGGGCATTCCCCTGCTCTCGCACGAGATCTTCACCAACGGCATCGTTTATGTCGACCTCGCCTACGACGTCTCGGACATCGAGGAAGACCTTCAGCCCTATCTGCCCCTGCTGGGAAGACTGATGACTTCGATGGGAGCGGCGGGATTCTCCTACGAGCAGATGGCCAAGCGGATCCAGCTACTGACAGGCGGCATCGGCTGCCATCTGACGGCCGGCCTTTCCCTGGCCGGGGACCGGACCTGGCAGAAGATGATCTTCCAGCTGCGGGCCCTCGAACGGAATGTGCCCGATGCCGTGAAGATCCTGAGGGATATCCTGACCGCAGCGGACTTTTCGGATGACGCCCGCATGCGCGATCTGGAAGCGGAAAAGAAGAACGGGCTGCAGGCCGCCGTGATCCCCTCCGGCCATATCTTCGCCAGGCGCTCCGCCGGCGCCGGACTGTCCCTCCCGGCCCACCGGGACGAACAATGGCACGGCCTGTCCCAGCTTCGCCTGATCGCCGGTCTCCACAATGGCTTCGACGGAAACAAGAATGACCTCCGCCAACGGCTGGTCCGCCTGCGCTCCCGGGTGTTGGGCCGTACGAAGCTGACGGTCAACGTGACGGCTTCGCAGACGGGACTCGGCGCATTCCGGGGTTGCGCGGCCGAGCTGATCGCAGCCCTCCCGGCCGGAGCCGCCGGTCGTCCCCCGTCGTCCGCCGAACCGGCTCCCGCCGTCGCCCGCGGCGTGGCGATCCCCGCCGATGTCTCCTACGTGGCGAAGGTCCTTCGCGGTCCGTCCTACCTGAGCCCGCTCGCCGCGCCGCTCATGGTCCTCGCGCGGCACCTCTCGAACGGATACCTGTACAAGCGCATCCGCGTTCAGGGCGGCGCCTATGGAGGCATGTGCGCCTTCGACCCCGGCGCCGGCACCTTCGCGTTTCTTTCGTACCGCGACCCCCACATCGTCGAAACCCTCGACGTCTACCGGGAGGCCGAGGCTTACGCCTGCAGCGCCGTCGTCCCGCCGGAGGAGATCGACAAGGTCGTGATCGGAACCATCGGCGCCTTCGACAAGCCGATGGACCCGGCCGGCCGCGGTTATGTGGCCATGATCCGGGAATTCATCGGATTGACCGACGACGACCGGCGAAGGTTCCGCAACGGAATCCTGGAGATGACGCCCGATGGTCTGCTGGATGCCGCCCGGCGTTTTTTTGAAAAAACAACTGAAAATGTGGCCGTCTATGCATCGGAAGAGCGCCTGAAGAGGGCCAACGAGCGCCTGGATGGCGAACTCCGTATGGAGCCCCTCCTGCAGGAGTGAGGGCCTTGCCCATGGATGATGAGAGGTCCGATGCCGGGAGGACCGATTGCTTCGCCTGCCGGCACTTCTACATCACCTACGCCCCCCGCTTCCCCTACGGCTGCCGGCGAATCGGTTTTCAATCGCGGCGACTCCCCTGCGAAGAAGTCCGGTCGATCTCGGGCACCGAATGCGGCTTTTTCTTTTCGAAGGAGCGGGCAGTAGACGCGGGAACGGACTGAACGGAGGCCTATCCGGCAACCTGCCGGCCCAAACATCGTCACTCGCGGTGGCAGCACAGGGTTAGAAGGGCGATCAGAAGAATCACGAAGCCCAGCCCGAAATAGGCGAAGGTGTTGATATTCAGAATCGCTCCCTTTTCCATGAAGAGATCGATGTTCAGGAAGTAGCCCCAATAAAACGTAAAGCAATAGTTCACCAGCAGCGCCAGCCGGATCCGTCCAAAGAGCAACGCAACCGTGCTGAGAACCATGAGCAGGGTCACCTGCAGAAGCGGCACGGAAACGGACGTCGATGTCATAAGTTCCATCATTCTCACAAAGATTTCCATTTTCTCAACCTCACAAAGTCCCATAACAAGGTAATGCCGGTTCCGGAGCCTGTCAACGTTCCCGCCCCGTCCGGGTGCGAGTCTAGGGGGATTGCCATCGCCGAGGCCAGTGATTAAATTTGTTTTCAGAGTCGTCGGATAGAGGCTCTGGGAACGGCACGGAAGGAGGCAGTCCTATGACAAGATATTCACGAATCGCAGTCGCGACGCTGGCGCTTCTTCTCCTCGTTCTGGCCGGCTGCGCGGATTTCAAGATGAGGGGTTCGGTTGAGGAGGATCGGGACGTGACCGCTTCTTTCAGGAGCTTCGAGTTCCGCCCGGACCTGAACTATTACTCCAGCGGTCCCGACGCGCATCCCCATGCGCTGATGGGCCTGAAGAAGGATTATGTCCTGGACTCCGACCTGTGGAAGAGAGTGAACAACGAGGCGGAGTTGAAGGCGATGGTTTGGGGAATGAACAAGGATGCTCGCGAGATGTACACGAACGTGCGTGGATTCCGCATCCTCGACAACGAGGGGAAAGCGATCGGGGCCTGGTATTCTCACGTCTCGAAACGGGCGACGCTGATCATGACGGGGGAAAAGCGCGTGCTGGTCTATACCCCTGACGTGAGCAGGAAAGGCGATCCATAAGGTTGAAAATTTCGCGCGACAGGAGGCGGAAAAGATGTCCAGATATTCAAGACTATTCGTCGTTTCAAGTCTGGTCCTTGTCCTCACGCTCGCCGGCTGCGCCGGCTTCAAGATGAGGGGGTCCTTTGTCCCGGATCGAGACGTCGCCCGTTCCTTTGCAGACTACGAATTCCGCGACGACATGAATTACTACTCCAGCGGATCCGACGCTTACCCCAACGCGCTGATGGGACTGAAGAAGGAATACACCCTGGAGTCCGATCTGTGGAAGAAGGTGGATAAGGCGGAGACTTTCAAAGACATGGTCCAGGGGATGCAGAGAAAGACCGGCGGGATGGTTATGCCTCTCCATGGATTTCAGATTCTCGACAACGAGGGCAGGCCCATCGGGATCTGGTATGCCATCCTCTCGGCCAGGGCATCGCTGGTCATGAAGGAGGGAAAGCATGTGGTCGTGTATACGCCGGACATTGACACGTATCTCCGGTATGACCGGGAAGACTCCGAGAAGTAGAACGGATGGAGGCGTCGGCAGGTGGAGCGGGCGCCTTTGATCCTTGCATTTCGCCATGAAAACCGGTAGAAGGACGGAAAAATCCGCGGACCATCCGGAGGGGAAGGCATGAAGGCGCTCGTCACCTACTACTCGAAAACCGGCAATACGGAGAAGCTCGCACGCGCCATCTACGATGCGATTGACTTCGAGAAACACATCGAGACCATCGAGAAGGTCAAGGACGTCAAGGGGTACGACATCATCTTCTGCGGATTTCCCGTCATGACTCACGGCGTGCCCCCGAAGGCGGAAAATTTCATCAAGGGGCTGCCGGCCGGTCAGAAGGTCGCCTTCTTTTCAACGCATGGATCGCTGAAAGGCGGGCATCTCCCCAAACAGGCCTTCGAGCATGCCCTGGGTCTCGCTTCGAAGCAAAGAGTCCTCGGACACTTCGGATGCCGGGGCCGGGTGGATTTCAAGGTCATCGACGCCCTTTCCAAACAGCCGGAGCACGCGGCATGGGCGGAAGAGGCGATGGGCGCGCACGAAAATCCCAATGCGGCGGATCTCCACGATGCCGGGAAATTTGCACAGGAGATGATCGCGAAGATCCGCAAGTAGGAATTCGTCGAATCGTCTGCAATATCAAAGGCGGCTGTCCTTTCGGATCGGCCGCCTTTTTCTTTTTTTGCCCGCCTGAACTGGAAACCGCTCCGGTGCCCGTCGGGCTGGAACCGTTCTTCAACAGCCCGTCAGATCATTTTTTCCAAATGGGCCAGGGCCTCCTTAAGCGATTCGGCTTTCGGTCCACCCGCCTGAGCCATGTCGGGCCGACCGCCGCCGCTCCCTCCGACAAGAGGAGCGATCTCCTTGATGATCCGCCCCGCCGAATAACGATCGGTCAGGTCCTTCGTCACCAGACACAGGAGCATCGCCTTCCCTTCGACGACGGCGCCCAGAAGCACCACGCCGGACGAGATCCGGTCGCGGATCCTGTCGCCGAAATCCCGGAGCGCCTTGTGATCCGCCGCTGGAACGACAGCCGTGAGCACCTTCACGCCCTTGATCTCCCGGATCGAATCCATCAGGTCCGATGAGTCTCTCGCCGCGAGTTTGCCGCGCAGGGCATCGATCTCCTTCTCCAGCTCCCGCTGATTCCGAAGGAGTTTTTCCGTCCTGTCCGCAACGTCGAAGGCGCCCGCCTTGAGCAGGTTCGCCGCGCGCCTCATTTCCGTCTCGAGGCGGCGCACGTAGGCCACGGCTTCCCGCCCGGTGACGGCCTCGATGCGGCGGACGCCGGCGGCAATGGCGGATTCGTGCAGGATCTTGAGCATTCCCACGTCGCCCGTTCGCCCGACATGGGTCCCGCCGCACAGTTCCATGCTGAAGTCGCCCATCTTCACCAGGCGCACCGTCTCGCCGTATTTTTCGTCGAAGACAGCGGTCGCGCCCGTCTTCATCGCCTCATTCAGCGGAAGAACCGTCGTCGTCACGGGCGCATTTCTCCGGATAAACCGATTTGCGAGGACCTCGATCCGCTCCAGTTCCTCCTCTTCAATCCTGGAGAAATGGGTGAAGTCGAAGCGGAGGCGTTCGGCGTTGACGAGCGATCCGGACTGTTTGACATGGTCCCCGAGCACCGCCTTCAGCGCCGCCTGCAGGATATGGGTGCCGCTGTGATTCGCCTCGATGTCGCGCCGGCCTTCATCGTCCACCCTGAGGTGCGCCTCGTCTCCCCCGCGGACCGTACCCTTTTTCAGCTTCCCGATATGCGTGATCACGTGCTCCAGCGGGCGCCGCGTGTCCCAGACCTCGAAGAGGAAACCCTCTCCCTCGATCGCGCCGGTATCCCCCACCTGGCCGCCCGTCTCGCCGTAGAATGGAGTTTCCTCCACAAGGATCTCGGCATTGTCTCCTTCGGCGATCTCCTCGGCGGGCCGATCGCCCTTGATCAATGCGACGACCCTGCTCCACCCTTCCGTCACGCCCTCGTAACCGGTGAATTTCACGGCGACACCCTGCGCGGACAGCCTCTGATAGGCTTCGGAAACCGCCGCCTCGCCGCTTCCCTTCCAGGATTCCCGGGCCTTGTCGCGCTGGGCGGACATGGCCTTTTCGAAACCCTCTTCATCGATCGTGACGCGGTCCTTCCGGACGATGTCCTGCGTGAGGTCCGTCGGAAATCCGAAGGTGTCGTAGAGCTTGAAGACGACCTCGCCGGGCAGCACGCTCCTGCCCGCCTTCTTCAGAGCATCCACCTCGTCCTGGAGGATCCGGAGCCCCGCATCGAGGGTTGCGATGAACCGCTGCTCTTCGTTGTGGATGACCTTCCGGATGTAACTCGACTTGTCGAGGAGGTCGGGGTAGGCGTCTTTCATTTCGTCGATGACGACCTGCGAGACCTCGTGGAGGAAAGGCTTGTTCAGGCCCAGGTTTTTGCCATGGCGGGCGGCGCGCCTCAGGATCCGCCGCAGGACATAGCCGCGGCCCTCGTTGCTGGGGAGAACGCCGTCGCCGATCAGAAACGTGACGGCGCGGCTGTGGTCGGCAATGACGCGGACCGACACGTCGTCCTCCTCGCTCTTCCCGTAGGACCGGCCGCTGATCTTCTCGACGAAGCGGATGATGCCGTGGAAGAGGTCCGTGTCGTAGTTGCTCCTGACCCCCTGCAGGATCGCCGCCAAGCGCTCCAGCCCCATGCCGGTGTCGATATTCGGCCTCGGGAGGGGGTTGAGCTTCCCCGCGGCGTCGCGGTTGAACTGGGTGAAGACGAGGTTCCAGATCTCCAGGAAGCGGTCGCATTCGCATTCAACGTTGCACGTATCCTTTCCGCAGCCCGTTCCCGCGCCCTGGTCGAAATGGATCTCCGAGCAGGGGCCGCAGGGCCCCGTCTCTCCCATCATCCAGAAATTGGTCTTTTCTCCCATGCGCACGATGCGTTCGGCGGAAACGCCCATCTTGTCATGCCAGATCTTGAAGGCCTCGTCGTCGTCCTTGTAGATCGTGATCCAGAGACGGTCCTTGGGAAGCCCCATCGCGACCGTCAGGAATTCCCAGGCCCAGGAAATCGCCTCATTCTTGAAGTAGTCGCCGAAAGAGAAATTCCCCAGCATCTCGAAGAAGGTGTGNNCCGTGTAGCCGACGTTCTCGAGGTCATTGTGCTTGCCGCCCGCCCGGACGGATTTCTGGGAACTCGTCGCCCGCCGGTAGCCGCGGTCTTCAACGCCCAGAAAGCAGTTCTTGAACTGCACCATGCCGGAATTGGTGAAAAGAAGCGTCGGGTCGTCCTTGGGGATGAGCGACGAACTGGGCACCCGGGTGTGGCCCCGTTCCTCAAAGAATTTCAAAAAACTTTCCCGGATTTCACTGGCCTTCATCGACATGAATCTCTTCCTCCTGAAAATCGGCCAACGCCGCGAAGATCCGATCGAGGGGAAACCCCCTGCGCATCAGGCTCTGGATGATCTTTCGCCGCTCCGCCGGGTCCCTGGCCGCGCCGGCGGCAAGGCGGCTGCGCTTCGCGAGCCAGCGGCGGATGGCCTCGTCTTCGCCCATCTCGAGGCGAATCCCCGCAAGGGCCTCCCGGGCCGTTTCCTCGGCAACCCCCTTGTCGCGGAGCGCCCTGGAAATTCTCCGGTCGCCGTAGAGGCGTCCCTCCGCCAGGACCCGCGCCGTTCCGGCGGCGAACGCCCAGTCGTCAAGGTAGCGGCGCTCACGGCACTCCGCGAGCACCTGATCCACGGCGGCCGCCCCGAACCCTTTTTCGAGGAGCTTCGCCCGCAGACCGGCTTCGCTGTAAGCCCTCCGCGCCAGAAGGCGGATCGCCTTCTGCTTCGCCTTCGCCGGCTCGTCCGTCACGATCTTTCCTGCTGGTCCTTTTGTTCCGTCGCCTTCAGCCCCAGTTTCTCCCGGACCTCGCCTTCAATTTTCGCGAAGAGATCGGGGTTTTCCCTGAGGAGGTTTTTCGTGTTGTCGCGGCCCTGCCCGAGGCGCTCGCCCCCGTAGGAGTACCAGGCGCCGCTCTTCTCGATGACACCCTGCTCGGACGCGAGATCCACAATATCCCCTTCCCGCGAGATCCCCTCGCCAAAGACGATGTCGAACTCCGTCTCCCGGAAGGGAGGCGCCATCTTGTTTTTCACGACCTTCACCTTCGTCCGGAAGCCGACCACCTCCTGCCCCTGTTTGAGCGGGCTCACCTTGCGGATGTCGAGCCTCATGGAGGCGTAGAACTTCAGCGCGTTCCCGCCGGTCGTCGTCTCGGGGTTCCCGAAGAAGA
>DIWJ01000090.1 GCA_002428445.1 Syntrophaceae bacterium UBA6109 | reverse complement strand
TCAAATGTTAATTGGACAGCCGTGAATCCAAATCATAACGAAAAACAGGAGGGCTGATTTATGGAATCCGATCACAAAAACAATGGTGCACCATTTAATCGAGGAACTGGTCTGCTTGTCATCGAGGTGCGGTACAGCAACCCTAACGGCGACCCGGATGCCGAGAGCGATCCGAGAACAATTGATGCCGACGGGCGAGGATTGATCTCTCCCGTCTCGTTCAAGCGCAAGCTTAGGGACCTCGCAGCGGACAAGAACGGCTTTGCATGGGCATCAGCCAAGCAGTCCCTCCAACTTGAAACGGAAGTCGATAAGCGTATGATTCTCCGCAACACCCGCCGAGGTCTTGATCACCCCACGGAGAAAAAAGAAGTCAAGGCAAAATACAATGTGTTAGAAACACGTTTCCGCGAGCGTGAAAAGATTGAGAAGATGGATGCCTTCGAGTTCGCCGCCGAGTTCTGGGATGCTCGTCTGTTCGGAAATACTTTCCTTGAAAGCCTCAAGGGTAATGAGGGCGAGGAAGCGGGGAAGCAAGAAGCAGGTAAGGATAAGAAAGCAAAGAAGCAAGCGGAACTTGAAAAAAGAGAGCACTTCATTAGCACGGGCGTTGTTCAATTTGGGCCGGGGATCAGCGTCACACCGATATCGGTGATCCGAGACACATGGACAAACAAAGCGGGAGTGGAGAAGGGTCTCGATCGCGGGATGGCGCCACTGGCATGGCGCGTCGTGCAGCATGCAGTGTATGTCATGCCCTTCTTTGTAAACCCCTGCATGGCAACAAAGACCGGTTGCGGATTGAACGACCTCAGGTTGATGCAGTTCATGATCCCATACGCTTACCCTCTCAATCCTTCTGTGGCGAGAACGCATGTCGAAATTCTACACGCTTGGTACGCCGAGCACAAATCGCCGCTTGGTTCTTGTCCAGATTCACTGATTATTGACGCATTGACGCCTAAGAAGACCAAAGGTGGGGCAGAAGAACCTTCCATCACGATCGACGAATATGAGCCCATTCCAAAAGAATTACCGAAGGATATTCAGAACCGGTTGGAGAGCTTCGGAGATTTATGCATGAAACAGTGGAGTTGAGTCATGGCGCGAGATGGTAGCGATCAAGCACCGCTGGCCCACTCGCCAGCACAACAGGGCGCTCATGGCGATCCATACGAGCGGCACATCAATGCCGTGCGACGAGGAGCGCGGGAGCGTGCGGAAGAAATGCTCCGTTATGCTTCCAACCCACAACCTGGTCTATCGGAGGCCATTGAGACCGCCGTAACGTTCCACGATCTGGGCAAGATTGATCCCGATATCCAGGCAGTTTTGAGGAAAGGCCGGAAAGGCAGGCTCAAGTGGGACCACATCGACGCTGGCGTTGCGCATTTGTCCGCATTGCAAAATTGGATGGCAGCGTGGTTGGTACGCGCTCATCACTCGCCTGGACTTCCGCAGTGGGCAGAGCAATTTGTGGATGGCCGACGACTGCGCGGTCGGCGTCGAGATGAAGTAGCGAAAGAAAGACACGACGAACAAATCAAGCGGACCGAGTCTCTGATCAAGCAATATCTCATCGTGCATGAATCTGCTGTTGGACATCACAAAGTCCAACGACAACGCCCGATCCATGGGTTGACGATGCGATTGGCACTCTCGTGTCTCGTTGATGCCGACCATTCAGATAGTGCATTTTTTGACTCCGGAAGACTTCTACCTGATCCTCCAAAACCACGATGGAAAGAACGGTTGAATGCCCTATGCGAATATGTTCGGGCTTTGCCCATTGGGGAAAGTGATGCTGAGCACGCCCGTAATCAGCGGCGAAGCGAATTCTTCAAAGCCTGTCTGAATTCGCACATCAATGATCCCCTCGTGGCTTGCGAAGGCCCTGTCGGTCTTGGCAAAACAACTGCGGTGGCTGCCTATCTCATTCGCCGGGCGCAAGAGGAAAATCTTCGACGGCTGATCATTGTTGCGCCCTTTACTAACATTCTTACACAGACAGCTGATCGCCTGCGCAAGGCTCTTGTTTTACCAGACGAAGATCCCGATCAAGTTATTGTAGAGCACCATCACCGCGCCGACTTCTCTCATATCGACGATCGTGAACTCGCGGTCCTTTGGCGTGCTCCAATCGTGCTCACAACGGCTGTAAGTATTTTTGAAACGCTCGCCGCCTGCGACCCTGCATCTTTGCGCAAACTTCATGCGGTGCCTGGCAGTGCAATCTTTCTGGATGAGGCGCACGCGGCGTTGCCGACGAGACTCTGGCCGCAAAACTGGAAATGGATGAGAAATCTGGCTGAGCAGTGGGGCTGCCGGTTTGTCTTTGCCAGCGGCTCACTTGCTCGTTTCTGGGAACATCCAGACATCGTCGAACAACCAATAAAACTGCCTGAATTGCTGCCCGCTGATCAAGCCGAAGGAGTGATGCGTGATGAGCGGAATCGGGTGACATTTGTTCAATCTTCAAATGGGCGTGTCTTGATGGTTTCCGAGTTGATCGGTCTTGTGAAAAGTGAACCGGGTCCCCGTCTGGTTATTATGAACACAGTGCAGAGCGCCGCAGTGGTTGCCAAAGCGATGCGTGAATCAGGACTCGACGTTCTCCATCTTTCAACAGCCCTGACGCCGTACGATCGAGAAATCATTCTTAAACGTGTAAATCGAAAACTTCAATTTCAAAGCTTTCGAGACTGGACCCTTGTTGCGACAAGTTGTGTCGAGGCTGGTATTGATCTGTCATTCCGATGTGCGTTTCGAGAGCGATTTGCCGCCGCATCAACCATCCAGGTGGGTGGAAGGGTCAATCGTCACGGTGAGTACAATGAATACGGCAGAGGGGTAGTATATGATTTTGCGATAGCTGGCGAAGGAATAACGCAGCATCCCGCGGCAAATGTTTCAGCCGAGGTATTGCGAGATTTAATGGGCAAGGACAGACTCAACATGGAAAATCCAGCCGATTTGGTAACGATGGCTATGAGAGAGGAACTGAAATGCAATGGAGGCCTTCCCTCCGATCTTCTACTTAAAGCTGAGGCTGAACGGGATTATCCAAGAGTAAAAGAACTGGCTCGGGTTATCGATGCCGATACCCGTTTCGTGGTTATTGAGCCATACGTCAAAAAACTCTTAAAGAACCATATGCCCGTAAAATTCAAGACATTGCTCAATGGCAGTGTCCAAATGTGGGCTTATAGAATTGACAAATTAGGTATGGATCTATTGCCCGGTCGCAGAGAGGTCTATGCCTGGAACGATACTTATGATCCTGATTTCCTCGGCTACATGAGTGGAGTACTGAAGAACGAACAATTCATGCGTGATAATAAAGCGTGGGTCATCTAAAGGTCTTTGTAGCTGAGTTCAGAATGGTGCTGCCTGATGAAGAAACTCTGGTTGCTGAAATCAACAGGGAGCGTGAGACCTTGGGAGTCAGAGCGAAAGGTAGAGATGATGTCGATTGATCAGCCCGACCGGCTCCTCATGGTCTCCGCTTTGCAGCACGATGCCTTGAAGAACAAAGAAACTTCAGGGGGAATGAAAGAGAGGAGGTCCGACCGATGCCTCGAAAACCTTCCGTACGGAAAACCATACCAGGTGTGGCGAACTTTGCTGCCTTGGTACAGGCCATCAGCGATGTCCACCTGCGTACCCAAGGAATTGCTGCAAAAGCGGTCAACGTCGCTCTTACATGCCGCAATTGGCTGGTTGGCGCTTATATCCACGAGTATGAGCTCAATGGTCGAGATCGCGCCGAGTACGGCGAGCGATTGATCGACCGGCTTGCCAACGAGCTGCGAAGACTGGAGGTGCCGTCGAGCGACCGGCAGAGGCTTTATGCCTATACTGCCTTCTTCCGAATATACCCGCAGATCGGTGATGCGATACCGGGACAGTGGAAGCAGGAAGATTTTCCGGGGCCATGGAGGGCGCCCGGCGAAATTTTCCGGTCACTGACCGGAAAATCTTCCCGAACAACTTCTCGTCCGGAAATTGTCCGGTCGCCGACCGGAATAACGCCCCTTTCAGGACAGACACTCTTGGACCGTCTGTCTTATACTCATCTGGAACTTCTTGTGTCCCTTGACGAACCCCTCAAACGCGCCTTCTACGAGATTGAGTGCATCCGGGGCAACTGGTCGGTGCGGGCACTGAAACGCCAGATCGCTACCCTGTATTACGAACGTACCGGCCTTTCCGCCGATAAGGAGAAGATGGCCTCGCTGGCTCACGCCGCCGTCGAAAAGGCCGAACCGAAGCTCGCCATTCATGACCCCTACGTCTTCGAGTTCCTCGGTCTGCAGCCGAGGGACGCGGCAAGCGAATCACGTCTGGAAGATGCTTTGCTCGATAAATTGCAGGATTTCCTTTTGGAACTCGGGAATGGCTTCTGCTTCGAGGCGCGGCAGAAGAGCATCCTTATCGGCAGGACCCGCGGCTTCGTGGACCTCGTCTTCTACCACCGCATCCTCAAGTGCCATGTGCTCATCGAACTGAAGGCAGACGAATTCCGCCACGAACATCTGGGGCAGCTCAACACCTACGTGACGTGGTACCGCAGGCACATGACAGCCGAAGGCGATAATCACCCGGTCGGCCTGCTGCTCTGCACGCATAAGGACCATGTCCTCGCGGAATATGCCCTCGCCGGGATCGACAACAGATTGTTTGTGTCCAAATACCAGCTTGAACTGCCGAGGAAGGAAGACCTCCAACGCTTTTTGGAAGATAAGCGCAAGGAAATGACGGATTTTGAATGAGCGACAGAGGCGGTATGTATGGCACAGAAGACCTAATTCCGCTTTCAGCCCTGCAGCACATGGTGTTCTGCCCGCGCCAGTGCGCTCTCATTCATGTCGAACAGATCTGGACGGAGAGCGGCAGAACGGCCGAAGGCAGGATTATGCACGAGCGTGTTCACGAGGAGGGACGCGAATCGCGGGGCGACATCCGGATCGAGCACGGCGTTTCTCTGCGTTCTCAGCGCCTGGGACTGATCGGGAAGGCCGACGTCGTGGAGTATCACCGGCAGGCGGATGGTTCCTGGCTGCCCTTTCCCGTCGAGTACAAGCGAGGAAAACCCAAAGCGGACGACTGCGACAAGGTCCAGCTTTGCGCACAGGCGATCTGCCTGGAAGAGATGCTCGATACGGCGATTCCATCGGGAGCGCTCTTCTATGGTCAGACACGCCGTCGCCTGGATGTCGCCTTTGACGAGACCCTCCGGCAGGCGACGGGGGAGACGGCGAAATTGGCGCACGACCTCATTGCCTCCGGCAGGACGCCGGAGCCGGTTTATGCAAAGCGGTGCGAGAGCTGTTCGCTCATGGCCGAGTGCCTGCCGAAGACGATCCAGAAGCGGCGGTCGGTGAAGAGTTATCTGGCAAGAATCCTGGAAGAGACATGAAGAAACATCTGAACACGCTCTTCGTCACGACACAGGGCGCATACCTGGCGAAAGAGGGAGAGACGGTCGTCGTCAAGGTGGAAAAGGAGATTCGTCTCCGTCTTCCCGTCCATACGCTCGGCGGCATCGTCTGCTTCGGCAACGTCTCGTGCAGCCCCTTTCTGATGGGGTTCTGCGCGGAGCGCGGCGTGGGCGTCAGCTTCCTCACGGAGAACGGCCGCTTCCTGGCCCGCGTGCAGGGGCCGGTTTCGGGGAACGTCCTGTTGCGCCGGGAGCAGTACCGGAAGGCGGATGATCCGCGGGCTTCGGCGGCGGTCGCCAGGGCGCTGTTGATCGGCAAGATCGCCAACGGCCGGACGGTTCTTCAGAGAGGCCTGCGGGACCACGCGGAGAAAATGGACGAAGCGGCTGTCCGCCACGCGGCCCTGCGGCTGGGAAACTATCTCGAACTTCTTGACGGTGATTACCCCCTGGACGAGCTGCGCGGCTTCGAGGGCGATGCGGCGCACATCTATTTCAGCGTTTTCGATCACCTGATCGTGGCACAGAAGGAGAACTTCACGTTTGCCGAACGCAATCGCCGTCCGCCTCTGGATCACGTCAACTGCCTGCTGTCTTTCATCTATACGCTGCTTGTCCACGACGTCCGCTCTGCGCTGGAAGGAGTCGGTCTGGACCCGGCTGTGGGATTTCTGCACCGGGACCGGCCGGGACGGCCCAGCCTGGCCCTGGACCTGATGGAGGAATTCCGACCCTTCCTGGCCGACCGGCTGGTCCTGTCGCTCATCAATCTCCGGAGGGTGCAGGCGAAGGACTTTCAGCGGACGGAAACCGGAGCGGTGCTGATGAATGACGATGCCCGCAAGACCGTCCTTGTTGCCTATCAGGAACGGAAGCAGGAGGAGATCGTACATCCCTTCTTGGATGAAAAAGTGTCCATAGGGATTCTCTTTCACATCCAGGCGCTTTTGCTGGCGCGTCACCTGCGGGGCGACCTGGACGGTTACCCGCCGTTCATCTGGAAATAAGAAGAGGAGTGGACGATGTTTGTTCTTGTCAGTTATGATGTGGCCAAGACGGAGGGAGCCGGCGCGCGAAGGCTGCGGCGCGTGGCGAGGGCCTGTCTGGATTATGGGCAGCGGGTTCAGTACTCAGTCTTCGAGTGCATTGTCGATCCGGCGCAGTGGTCGGTGCTTCGACAGCGACTGATCGATGAGATCAAGGCGGATGAGGACAGTCTGCGATTCTACTTCCTCGGATCGAACTGGCGTCGGCGCGTCGAACATATTGGGGCGAAGAAAGTACCCGATCCCGAGGGGCCGATGATCGTTTGAGGCGTCCGCGAACCGGAAGCGAACGGGAAAATCCCGGGAGGTTCGCGATTGCCGCTGAGGCTTGCTCAGAGCGAAAGAGTGGTGGCAGTGCTCTTTGACAATTGAATAGAGACAACCGGAAGAACAATGCGTCGCGGGAACGCGTAAAATACTTCTTGAATATTCGACAATTATGAGTAGTCCGTCGCCCCCCGCGCGGGGGCGTGGATTGAAACAGCAACCTGGGGCTAGACCAGGCGATAGCCGCGTCGCCCCCCGCGCGGGGGCGTGGATTGAAACACGATGGAGGGAATCGTCTACAAGGTGGACTCGGTCGCCCCCCGCGCGGGGGCGTGGATTGAAACCCGATCTCGATCCCCTTGCCGACGGCATACAGAGTCGCCCCCCGCGCGGGGGCGTGGATTGAAACCACAACAATACCGGGATCCGACTCGAGGTAGTTCGTCGCCCCCCGCGCGGGGGCGTGGATTGAAACCATTGTTACCTCACTGGGCACATGGATCGCCGATCGTCGCCCCCCGCGCGGGGGCGTGGATTGAAACTTGCTGAGTCGCTCGCCGGCCATCTTTTCCAACGTCGCCCCCCGCGCGGGGGCGTGGATTGAAACCCCTTGCTGAATTGAAAGAGGGAGAGCACCTTGGTCGCCCCCCGCGCGGGGGCGTGGATTGAAACTGATCGAGGGTGATGCTGTGCGTCGTGGTGCATGTCGCCCCCCGCGCGGGGGCGTGGATTGAAACCGCATGTGCCGGATGGAAGGCTCCGCGCAAACGCGTCGCCCCCCGCGCGGGGGCGTGGATTGAAACTCCTTTTTGTCCAAAGGCTCATCGCTGCCGGTGAACGTCGCCCCCCGCGCGGGGGCGTGGATTGAAACAAAATGACGAATATTCGGCTCACTTCGAGCGGAGTCGCCCCCCGCGCGGGGGCGTGGATTGAAACCGGTCGCTCCAGAGGGCCGATAAAGGATCTTCGCGTCGCCCCCCGCGCGGGGGCGTGGATTGAAACAAGTGGCCGCGCTCGATTACCGTCGGGGCGATCTGTCGCCCCCCGCGCGGGGGCGTGGATTGAAACTTGATACAGCCGATTGGTATCCCGAATAGGCTTTGGTCGCCCCCCGCGCGGGGGCGTGGATTGAAACACGGAATACAACGATAAGAATGAATATGTGGCGAGCGGTCGCCCCCCGCGCGGGGGCGTGGATTGAAACTCTGCGTCCCATAGTGGCGTTAGTGGCACCCATAGTCGCCCCCCGCGCGGGGGCGTGGATTGAAACGCAATCTGCGGCCTGCTTCTTGTCTTGGCCTGCTGTCGCCCCCCGCGCGGGGGCGTGGATTGAAACCGTAAGGTCCGCCAGGTTGTGATTGTGCGCGGCGTCGCCCCCCGCGCGGGGGCGTGGATTGAAACTTGACAAGCTGCGGAGGGATATCGGGTACGGGGGCGTGGATTGAAACTCCAAAAGGGGGGGGACAATTTGCCACCCCCCTTTGTCGCTCCCCGGCGCAGGGGTGTGGATTGAAACGCCACCGCCAGGGCCTCATCGGTGGAAGGGTTTTCTAAAGGGTCGGGCAAATCATCCCCCTCCTTTTGATCGCAATGCGCGTTCCATGCGGCCGTGAGTTCCGCTTCACGAGCGGGCTGCCTGATCGTCTGGATCGGCGACAGCAGCGTTCGTCTATATCCCTCGCACGTGCTTGGCGTTCCCCACAGGCGTGGTGATGAACCGCCGTTCCTTGACAAGGCCGGCCAGACAGGCTATCTATGCCGCGAAACGCCGGAAGGGTTTTCCCTTGTGCGCTCTCCATAGCGGGACGCAGATGGATGGAGGCCGAGGTGGATGAAAGGACGGGACCCCGCAACTCGATCGAAGGCGGGGTTTTTTTTGCACCTGAAGCCGGAAGAAGTGAAAGGGGGACAGGACGATGACCGGTGCGCTTGTAATGCTCGGACTGATCGTGGCGGTCGTTTGGATCGGTATTTCGATTTACAATACGCTCGTCACGTTTCGCAACCGTTACAAGAATGCCTACAGCCAGATCGATGTTCAGCTGAAACGGCGGTACGACCTCATTCCCAATCTCGTCGAGACGGTGAAGGAGTACCTCAAATTCGAACGCGAGACGATGGAGGCTGTCGTGAAGGCGCGCAACTCGGCCGTGCAGGCCAGCGCCAGGGCGGCCGGGAATCCCGGAAACGCCGAAGCCATGAAGGCGCTGACGGGAGCGGAGACGGAACTATCGGGCGTCCTGGGCCGCTTTCTCGCCGTCGTCGAAAGCTATCCCGATCTCAAGGCCAACAAGACCATGCTCCAGCTCATGGAAGAACTGTCCTCCACGGAGAACAAGATCGGTTTCGCCAGGCAGGCCTACAACGACGCGGTCATGGAATACAACATCGCCCGCGAGAAATTTCCCAATGTCCTGATTGCCGGCCCCTTCGATTTCAAGGAAGCAGCCCTCTTCGAGATCGAATCTCCCGAGGAGAAAAAGGTCGTGAAGGTTTCTTTCCGGTAAGGAACAAGAACGATGGCCCTCTCCGGACGCGCCACGATGGATTTCTTTGAAAACCAGGCTGCCGCCCGGCGCAAGACGGGGCTGCTGGTGATCCTCTTTTCGCTGGCCGTCCTGCTGACGATTGCCGGTGTTTATCTTGCCGTCGTCCTTGCCTGGGCCGCGTCGGGGGAAGTCTTTCGCAGCTGGTGGAATCCCTGGATATTTTTCAATGCCGTCGCCTGGGTGGCGATCGTGATCCTGGGCGGCACGGTGTACAAGATCGTCGACCTGTGGAAGGGCGGTTCCCGGGTGGCCGAGTTGCTGGGCGGCGTCCGCGTCGCTCCGGATACGGCCGATGCGGATGAACAGCGGCTCCTGAACGTGGTTCAGGAGATGGCCATCGCCTCGGGCGTTCCTGCCCCCGCCGTCTATCTCCTGCCGCAGGAAAAGGGGATCAACGCCTTCGCGGCAGGTTTTACGCCGCAGGACGCCGTCGTGGCTGTGACGCGGGGATGCGTTCAGACCCTGTCCCGCGACGAACTGCAGGGCGTCGTTGCCCACGAATTCAGCCACATCCTCAACGGCGACATGGGGCTCAACCTGCGGCTCATGGGGGTCGTGCACGGCCTTTTTGTGCTCGCCCTCATCGGCCGGACGATTCTCGGCAGCAAGGGACGCAGAAGCCGAAGCCGGGAAAAAGCGACCGGTGCCATTTTTCTTTTTGCTTTCCTTCTGATGGTCGTGGGCTATATCGGCGTTTTTTTCGGAAACCTGATCAAGAGCGCCGTCTCGCGCCAGCGGGAATTTCTGGCGGACGCGGCGGCCGTCCAGTTTACGCGGAACCCCGGCGGAATCGCCGGCGCCCTGAAGAAGATCGCGCGCTCGACGGGAGGATCGCTGATCGCAAGTCCCCGCGCCGAGGAGGCCAGCCATCTGTTCTTCGGCGACGGCATGGAGGACCGATTGTTCGCGTTCTTCCGGAGTCATCCCACCCTGCGGGAACGGATTCAACGCCTCGAAATGGCCTATCCGGAAGCGGCATCGGCGGGGGGGAGCGGAGGAGGCGGGGAGCAGGCCTTCGACGATTCCCTTCTCGCGGCGTCGGGGATCCAGGCCCTGGCCGGTTCGGTGCAGCTTGATGCGAAGCAGTTTCTCGCGTCCGTCGGCAACACTTCCGCTGTTCACGTGGCCTACGCCCGGGAGATGGTGGCGGCCCTTCCCGCGCCCGTCGTCGAGGCGGTCCGGGATCCATTGGGAGCGCAGTCCCTGGTTTTCTGCCTGCTGCTGTGCGAAAAGGAGCGCGCCTGCGAGCGAACGAAGGACTGGGAAGACACCCTCGATCCGGCCGTCGGCCGGGAAGTGGCGCGGCTCCGACCGTCTGTCGCCTGCCTCGGGCGGGAACATCTCCTGCCGCTTGTCGATATGGCCTGGCCGGCTCTCAAGAAGCTTTCCAATTCCCCGTACCGGGAATTCCGCGCCGGCCTGCAGCGGCTGATCGAGGCCGACCGGAAGGTCGATCTGTTTGAATTTGCCGTCCGCAGCCTGCTGACGAACCGCCTCGACGCTTCTTTCGGACTGGCGAAACCCCGGAAGATCCGCTACCAGGCGCTGGATCAGGTTCAAGTGGAGATTTTCGAATTGTTGTCCATCCTGGCCCGCCAGGGAAGCGTCATCGAACGGGACGCGCGGGACACGTTTCAGAAAGCCATGGAAGTTCTGTTCCCCGGCAAGTCCTATTCGATTCTGGCCCGGGAAAAGTGCAGCCTGCAGCTGCTGGACAGGACACTGGCGAGGCTTGCCGAAACCTCCTTCGATCTCCGGAAGAGAATTCTGAATGCCTGTCTGCTCTGCATCAGCGGGGACAGGCAGATCACGATCGAGGAGGCGGAGTTGTTCCGTGCGGTCGCCGAAAATCTCGACTGCCCCGTTCCCCCGATCATCCCGCAGACCCTGCCTGCCGCCGCCTGAGAAGAAAGACCGCCTGATCTCTTTCCCCAAAGCGCCCGAAAAGACCCCGTCGATGTTTGCCGCCTAAGCAATCTCCTGAGAAAAGCCTTGCCGGCTGAATCCTCGCGGTTTGACGAAAGCGGAAGGATTCCGTTCAAGAATGCGCTCGATAATCGTCGCACATCGTGATATGAAGGAGCGCCGTCGGGCGAGGGTTGTTTGAACAGAAGATCCTTCCCTGGAGATCGCGCAAACCATGAGGCCTCATATCTGTCCGCAATGCGAAGCATGGCGTGTACAGCGCAGGGACGTCGGACGCTTGCGAAGGTCATTCTGTCTGGCATTTCATCTGAATCCCTACCGGTGCGGCGGATGCGGATGGGAAGGGCTGCTCTGGGAAGGCGAGGGGAAGGGATGGAAGAAAGTCCTGCTGGCGCCCTCGACCCTGGGGAGACTGTCGATCCTGCTGATCGTTTTTGTGGCGGCCCTCTACGGGGTTTCATACCTGGGGGATGGATCTGACGAGAGTCAGGAAATGGCGCGGGTGGCGCCGGCCGCTGAACCGCTTCCGGCGCCGACGGTGATCGAGGTTCCGTCTCCGCTGGCGGTGCCGTCAGCTCCGCAACCCGTTCGCGAGAAGGCGGAAATCAGGCCGCCGTCGCAGTCAACGCCGCGGAGCGAAAAAATTTCGGGAGCGGAAGCGCCGGCGAAAATCCAGGTCGGGGTTGTTGGCAACCGGGATTCGAGGCGGTATCATCTTCCGGGGATGAAATACTTCGACCAGGTCAAGGCGTATCACCGCGTCGAATTTTCTTCGGAAGAAGAGGCGATCGCCGCCGGATACCACAAGGCGCCCCGGTAGCGCGGGCATTTTTCAGTTTTTTCCGCCTTCGAGTTCATCCAGGAACTAAAAAATCTCCCCTGCCGTTATGAACGCTTCTCCTTGAGCAGGATTTCGTAGAGGTTGGGCCTGCCGGTGGTCAGGATAACACGGCCTCCGAAACCGACTTCCCTTTTGAAAAAGACGGCTCTCCCCGCGATATGCATCTCCGGATTGCCGAGGTCCGAAACTTGGTAGGAGATTTTTGTAAAGGGCCGGGAGAGGCCTTCCGCGCGGAAGGCCCCTCCCGTGTGGTAGTAATCGTCTACTTCTTCGGCGGCGACCCGCGGAGGTTCCGAACCCCGCGGATCGGCAAAGGCGACGCTGGTAAGAACGAGCACGCCGCGCCGGGTGGAAAACACCTCCTCGACCTGAAGGCCGAAGAGGGAATTCCTCCAGGAGAAAATGACCGCTTCGCCGTCGGGTACAACGGCGGAAAGAAGCGGCCGCCCGTCTCCGCCCGTGAGATCGATCCTGGTGTACCCGCCCGGAACGATCTGCAACGGCAGCCAGAGGGCGAGGACCAGGACACAGAGCAAGAATAACGGAACGATCCTGCGCCCCATGCGGAGTTTTTCCATTTTACTTGATTGCGCCCTTTTCCTTGAAGAACTTCGCCGCCCCCGGATGCAGGTACTTGATCGCATCCGGCGTCACCTGCTGCACGGCCTTTTCCGGGGTCAGTTTCGCCGCGCCTTTCCAGACGGCCGCAATCTCGGCCTTGTTGTCGAAAATCGCCTTGACAATCGAATAGACCTTGTCCGCCGGGAACGTATCCAGGGCCTGCAGGACCGCGGTGATCGCGATCGTTTCGACGTCGGCGTTCAGGCTTGAGTAAGAGCCCTTGGCGAAGGCGGTCTTGTGGAAGACGCCGGGGTTGGCCTTCATGATCTTCGCTGCAATGTCCCCGCCGATCGGCAGCATGACCATCTTCAGACCGGGCGTCGAGGAGAGGTCGATGATGGAGCCGGTCGGAACGGCGCCGCTCCAGAAGAAGGCGTCGATCTTGCCGTCCTTCAGTGCAGCGACGGACTCGGAGGCCCCCAGTTTTTCACGTTTGAAATCCTTGTTCCAGTCGATGCCGAGGGCCTTGAGGACATAATCGGCCTGCTCTTCGGTGCCGCTGTTGGGGGCGCAGGTCGAGACGCGCTTTCCTTTCAGACCCATGATGGAAGTGATGCCGGTTCCTTCTTTCGTGACGAGATGGAGGGGCTGCTCGTAGAATCCCATGACCATCCGGACATTATGCTTTCCGGAGATGCCGGGGACACGGCCCTCGTTGGACCAGACGACATGATAATCATAGGCGAAACACATCCCGGCCTTTCCGGCGTTGAGCAATTTCAGGTTGTCGATCGCCGCCGTCGTCGCCTCGGAGGTCGCCTCGGTATTGGGGACGTACTTGCCGACGATGCCGCCGATGGCGCCGCCCAGCGGATACCAGACGCCCCCTGTGCCGCCTGTCGCAATGCTGAAGGAAAGCTTGCCCTGGGCGCCGGCGCCCGCCGCCAGGAAGAACGACAGGGCAAGGACGACCACTGCGATGGAAAGGATCCTGCATTTTCTCGTTTTCATGATTGACCTCCTCCAAGAGTTGTCGATTTCAAACAAGAATCCGAAAACGCGGCTTGACGGCTATGTTCATCCGTTCTCAGGACGGAGCCTTGGCTTTCTGCGGCGCTGTGCGCGTCATCAGGTGATAGAGGGTGAAGACGGCGCCGACCGCAAGGGGAAGCATCCCCTGGATGGACAGTCCGATGGGATGAAGGACCATGGCGGTGGCGGCGACAATCAGGATCGTCCTCTCGAGAATCCTCAGCGGACTGCGCAGATAACCGATGACGCCCAGCGCCACAAAGAAAAGGGAGCAGATGCTCGTCGCTGCCGCCAGGAGAAAATCCGGCCAGTTCGCGCCGATGATCAGCAGGCTGTTGCCCACCGGCGTTGTCGAGAAGAAAAAGGGCACGAGAAAGGCAGGGATGGAATACTTCCAGGCCTGCATCATGGATCCGAAGGGATTTCCTCCTGTCACGGCCGCCGCAGCCGACGGCGAGAGTCCTACGGGCGGGGAGACTTCCGAGAGGACGGCGAAGTAAAAGGACAGGAGGTGCGCAACGTGGACGGGGATTCCCACCTTCACGAGGGCCGGCGCCACCATGACCACGGTCATGATGTAGGTCGCCGTGATGGGGAGGCTCAAGCCGATCAGAAACGAGGCGACCAGGGCCAGAAAAAGTGCCGCGATGACGGAGCCGCCGCTGAGGGACATGATGATAGAGGAGATCTTCAATCCCAATCCGGTGAGCGTGAAGGTTCCCACGATCAGTCCCGCCGCCGCGAGGAGAATGGCGACGGGAAGCATATTTCTCGCTCCGTCGATCGTCGCCTCGACCAGTTTCCTCGGCATGAGCCACTCTTTGCGGTCCCTGCTCAGAAAGCTGGTGAGGATCGTCGTCGCGATGGCGCCCAGGGCGGCGTATTCGGGGGACTTGTTCCATACGACCAGGAGCGCCACGAGGACGGCCAGGGAGGACAGGTGGTATCCCTTGGTCCTCAGCACTTGCCCGACCGTCTTGTCCTCGGTATCGGGGGGTGTGAAGCGGCACTTGCGCGCCTCCAGTTCCACGATAAATATGGTGCCCAAATAATAAAGGAGCGTAGGAATGGTGACCATGACGATGACGTCCCAGAAGGAGACGCCCAGGAACTGCATGATGAGAAAAGCGGCCGCCCCCATCATCGGCGGCGAAATGACCGCCCCGATCCCGCCCGTGGCGATCAGGCCGGCTGCCATGTCCGGGGAATAGCCCGCCTTCTTCAGAATCGGCCACATGATCGGTGTGACGGACATGGTGGTGGCGACGCCGCTTCCCTGGGGACCGCCGAGGAGGGCTGTCGTGATGACGGCCCCTCTTCCGGCGCTCGCCGATTTTCGTCCCATCGTCGCCAGTGAAAGGTCCAGCCAGAAACCGCCGGCGCCGGCCGCATCCATGTAGGTACCGTATACGACGAAGAGCATGACGAAGGAAACACTGACCGAAAGAGGTACGCCGAAGATGCCTTCGAGCGTCAGGTACATGTGGCCGACAATCCGGTCAAGGTCGTAGCCCTTGTGGGAGATCGCCGCCGGGAAGTACTGGCCGAAGTACATGTAGAGGAGGAAGCCCACGACGACCAATGTGAACGTCGTACCGACGACGCGCCGCGATAGTTCCACCAGAAGGAGGATGGCGGCGATGCCGAGCAGGAGATCCGCCCTCTCCGGGAGTGTGGACCGGCGGATGAAAGAGTCGAGATCCCAGAGGGCATAGACGATCGTCGCGACACCCAGGAGGGCGAGCAGGAGGTCGATCCAGCCCGTCCAGCGTCCGGCCCGCGGATGGACCGGAAAGGCAAGAAAACCGAGAAGAAAGATCAAGGCCATGTGGACCATGCGGAAAGCGTAGGTTTCCACGGGCCAGATGGCGCCGTAAATGGACCAGGCGACAAACGCCAAGTAGACCGCGCCGACGGCGATAGCGCTTTTCCGAGACAGCTCTCGCATCAGGTTCTCCGTCTCTCAGGATTCTTCAGGATCTGTGGCGTATGTGAAGTCGCCGGTCAGGCGACGGTCATGACGGAAGATTCGGCGTCCGGCCGCGCCGCTGTCGCAAAAGCCGAAGGAAGTTTCGCCGTTGTTGTTACATCTTCGGAGATGGGTTTGTCAAGGCGCGCGACAGACCCCGCCGCACAGACTTTTCTTCTTGACAAGCAGGCAGGACGCGTGCAGAGTGAACGGCCATTCAGAATGTGAATATTTGTTCAAAACGGCACTGGGGCAGGGGATGGAGCCGATGGACCGCAGAAAGCGGAAATTCGATGCCGGGCGCGAGGAAATCATGGCGGCTGCTGAAAAGGTTTTCGCAGTCCATGGTTTTCACGGCGCCGCCATGTCGGAGATCGCCGCCGCCGCCGGATTCGCCGTCGGCAGCCTGTATCGTTTTTTCCCCGGCAAAGAGGAACTCTACACGGCGATGGTAAGCGAAAAGCTCGACGGCTTCTACGGACGCCTCGATGGAGCCGTCCGCCAATCTCGAACCGTGCGCGGCAAGATCGAGATCCTGATCGGGGAAACCTTTCTTTTTGTCGAGCGCAATGCGGCGTTCTGTATGATGCTGATGCGGCGCGAGGGATTGGCCCTTCCGGAAGGGAACCGCATCCTTCAGGAAAAGATGGTCGCCGACTATCACCGGCAGATCTCTTTTGTCGCGGGGATTCTTCAGGAAGGAATCCATGCCGGGGTGGTGAAGCCCTGTGACGCACGGTCGGTCGCCGTCGCCCTCAAGGGCGTCATCCACGGGTTTGTCTTTGACTGGATGCTGACGCAGAAACAGCCTCTCGGCCAGCAGGTCGGCGCGGCGCTGGAGCTGTTCTTCCGCGGCGCCGAAGAGGAATCGACCGCAGGGCAGTGGGATTCCGCGGCGGCAGGTGAGAGAAAGAGAACGGTCCTCCCCGGGGCGGAGGGCGAAAAGATCAGAGGCAATCCATGAAGCATATCGGGAGAATTTGGAAGAGATCGGCAGCGTTTTCGTGCGGCATCTCGCTGTGGATCCTGATGCTGACGCCGCCGGCCGGCGCGCTGGATACCTATTCGCTGGACGATCTGTATCGCCTCGCCCTGAAGAAGGCCGAGGTCATCAAGGTGTCGGAGGAGAACGTCTTCGTGGCGGAGATGGGACAGGAGAAGGCCTATTCCTTTCTTCTCCCCCGCGCAACCGCTTTCGGCGGGGCCACCCGCTATACCGAAGAAAAGCGCAATACGGCCGGCTCGCTGGTTCAGCCGCTGACGGCCGCCTCGTGGGGTGTCCGGGTCGACGAGACCCTTTCCCTCAGCGGGCGGGAACTGACGGCCCTCGGCATCGCCAAGGACGCGATCGAAAGAAGCCGCAAGGATCTCTCCGCGATCAAGGAAGTCTACCTGTTCGCCGTCGCCGCATCGTATTTTGATGTGTTCCGCGCCAGGCGGAATGTCGAAATCGCCGATGCGAACCTGGCGCGCCTGGGCAAATACAGGGACGCGGCGGAAAAAAGACTCAGGGTGGGCGAGGTGACGAAGACCGTTCTCCTGCGGGCCGACGGCGAACTGTCCGGAGCGCAGTCCGACCGCCTGAAGGCGGCCAATGTCGCGGCGCTCGCCCAGGCCAACCTGGCAAGGATCGTGGGCATTCCGCAGGGCTTCGAACTGCGGGAGGAGCCGTACACCGAAGGCGAACTCCGGCCCCTGGCCTTCTACCGCGAGACGGCCGAAAAGGAAAGATCCGATCTCAAGAGCCTGGAAATCCAGAAGAAGATATCGGAAGACCAGGTGCGCTTTACGAAGGGTTCGTACTGGCCTTCCCTGTCGCTGACGGCCGTGTATGCCGGAGCGGATCAGGACCCGGCCTCGTCAACGATCAACCGCGAGAGCATCTACGGCGCCGCCCTGCTGAATTTTCCCTTCTTCGAGGGAGGCTTGAGAAAAGCCGAGGTGAAGGAGGCGATGGCGAGAGAGCGCCAGACAAAATATTTTTATGATGACCTGGTGAAAGCGATCGGCATCGAAGTCGAGGGCGCCTACCTGGAGGTTGCGACGCAGAAGGGCCAAATCCGTTTTCTGCAGGACCAGCTCGCCTACGCGAAGGATAACTTCAATGCCGTGTCGCGGCAGTTCGAGTACGGCCTGTCCAGCAGCATCGACGTGATCGATGCAAACACGCTGCTCGTGTCGGCGGAACAGAAGCTGGCCGAGGCCCTGTACAGCTATCAAACGTCGACGTTGAAGTTGAAAAAGGCGACCGGTGTTCTGCTCAGGGCGGTGACCGGGTCGCAGGGGTGACACCCCGGAAGAAGGGTATGAAAAAGGAGGGTGCCCGGCATCGGCGGGCGGTGGGTTATTCAGGAGGATCCATGATCCGGTTTGATGGGTTGGAGAAGACGGGATTTTTGCGCCGGGCGGGACAAATGGCGGCCTGGCTGGCCGTGTGCGTGCTGCTCGCCGTGCCCGCAGGATGTCAGAAAAAGGATGACAAGCAGGTCAAGGAGAGGATTTCCAATGTCCGGGTGGAGACGGCGAAAATCCAGTCGTTCCGGCCGAACATTTCCACCGTCGGGGCCCTCGCGCCCGACGAGGAAGTGGTTGTGAGTGCGGAGATCGAAGGGATCCTGAAAACGGTGCGCGTCAGCGAAGGCGCGATCGTTGCCAGGGGGACGCCGCTGGCGTCCATCTCCGACACGGACTACCGCCTCGACATGCAGCGTTCCGAGGCGGCATTGAAGCAGGCCGAGGCGACGCTTGAAAACACCAAGGTCGAACACAGACGAAAGGAGATCCTTTGCAGCGAGGAACTGGTAACGCGCCAGCAGCTCGATGATGTGGCGACGCGCCTCGCTCTCGCCGCAGCGGAGGTGGACCGGGCGAAGGCGACCCTGGCGCTGGCGAAGGCGCGGCTTTCCAAGGTCGGCATCGCCAGCCCCATCGACGGGGCGGTGAAGGAAAAGCGCGTGTCCGCGGGGGACTTCGTCCGGAACGGTACGGCGCTGTTCACGCTCATCCGCATCGATCCCCTCAAGCTCCGCTTTACCATCGCGGAGAAAGATATCGGACGGCTCCGGCCCGGTCAGGATGTGGCCTTTCAGGTGGACGCATTGCCCGGGAGGGATTTCTCCGGGAAGGTGAGTGCCATCTATCCGCATCTGGAAGAGAAGACACGGACCCTGCAGGTGGAGGCGACGGTTCCGAACCGCGACCGCACGCTGAAGCCCGGCCTCTTCGCGCGGGTCATCCTGTATACCGGCCCCGCGCGCGATATTGTTGTCGTGCCCCTCACGGCGGTCATTTACGACAATTCGCATACGAAACTGTTCGTCGTCAACGGGGACAAGGCCCATGAGCGTCCGGTCAAGCTGGGCGGCAAGTATGGAGAGCTCATGGAGATCGCGGAAGGGTTGAAGGCGGGCGACGCGGTCGTTGTCGTCGGACAGAACAACCTTTCCGAAGGAGTCAAGGTTCATGTGGCTCGCTGACACCTCCGTCAAACGACCCGTCTTTGCCACGATGCTGATGCTGGCCCTTGTCGTGCTGGGTGTCGTCAGCTATCCGGAGATCGGCGTCGATCTCTTTCCCAAGATCGATTTTCCCCTGGTCAATATCCGCACGGAGCTCAAGGGCGCGAGCCCCGAGGTCATGGATATCGACGTCACCGACAAGATCGAGGCGGCCGTCAACACCATCAACGGGATCAAGAGCATCACGTCGACCAGCAGGATGGGCATTTCCTACATCACGGTCGAATTCGTCCTGGAGCGGGACATCGACCAGGCCGTCCAGGATGTGCGGGAAAAGGTTGCGCTCATCCGCAAGAGGCTGCCCGACGATGCGGAGGAGCCGATCGTCGAAAAGGTGGATCCGGACGCCACGGCCGTCCTCTGGCTGAACCTCTCCGGCCGGAAGACGATCCGCGAACTGTCGACCTACGCCGACGAAGTTTTGAAGGAACAGCTCCAGAGGATCAACGGCGTCGGGGCGATCAATCTGGGCGGCCTGAGGCTCCGCCAGGTCCGGATCTGGGTGGACGCCGACAAGATGCGGGCCTATCAGGTCGCTCCGGGCGACATCGAGCAGGCCCTGAAGAGGGAAAACGTCGAGCTCCCCGGCGGGCGGATCGAAAGCGGGACGAAGGAATATACGGTCAAGATCAAGGGCGAATTCCCACGCGTGCAGGACTTCAATGACCTGATCGTTTCGTACCGGCAGGGTGCGCCGATCCGCATCCGGGACATCGGCCGCGCCGAGGACGGCATGGAGGACATGCGTTCGATCGCCCGCTACAACGGCATTCCCGCCGTCGGCATGGGCCTCCAGAAGCAATCCGGCACCAACACCGTGGAAGTCGTCAGCCGGGTCAAGGCCGAGATCGAAAAGATCCGCAAGACGCTGCCGCCGGGGATGGACCTCAATATCGCCTTCGACCAGTCGGTGTTCATTCTGCGCTCCATCAATGAGGTCCAGCATCACCTGATCCTGGGGAGCTTCTTCGCCGTGCTCGCGGTCTTTCTCTTTCTGCGCAATCTCCGCACGACGATCATCAGCGCGATGGCCCTGCCGGTCGCGATCATCTCGACCTTCGCCCTGATCCGTTTCTTCGGTTTCACCTTCAACAACATGACGATGCTGGCCCTCTCGCTCTCGGTGGGCCTGCTCATCGACGACGCCATCATCGTCATCGAGAACATCCACCGCCATATCGAAGAGGGGATGAGCCCGCGGGAAGCGGCGACGTTTGCCACCAGCGAGATCGGGCTCGCCGTCATGGCGACGACGTTCGCGATCGTGGCGATCTTCCTGCCCGTCGCCTTCATGAAGGGAATCATCGGCCGGTTTTTCCTGCAGTTCGCGCTGACCGTCGTCTTTGCCGTGCTGGTTTCGCTGCTGGTTTCCTTCACGCTGACGCCGATGATGGCCTCGATCTATCTCAAGGGAGGGCGCGGCCGCCGGCCGGAGGGGCCCGGGAGCGGATCGCTTCTTGCGCCCTTCCACCGCATAAGCGATTGGCTCGACAGGGGCTACAGAAAGATCGAGGGGCTCTACCGCGGTCTTCTGGGGATCGTCCTGAACTGGCGAAAGATGGTGCTGCTTCTCGCTGTGGTCATCTTCGCCTTCAGCCTGTACATGACAAAATTTCTGGGCAAGGAATTCGTCCCTCCCGAGGACCAGTCCCAGTTCATCGTCCGGGCGGAGACGCCCATCGACTATTCGCTGGAAAAGGCGGGTGAACTGCTGAAAAAGGCCGAAGCCGTTGTCCGGGAGGTCCCGGAGGTGAAGACGGTCTACTTCATCCAGGGACTGGGCGGCGATGTCACGCGCTCGCGCATGTTCACGATTCTCACCCCCAAATCGGAACGCGACCGGAGCCAGGACCAGATCATGGCCGATATCCGCCGGCAGCTCAACCGCATCCCCGGCATCAAGGCGTCGGCGGAGAACATTGCGATGATCGGCGGCGGCCAGCGGACGGTGCCGATCCAGTACAGCATCCGGGGGCCCGATCTCGAGTCGCTGCAGAAATATTCGCAGCAGATCGTCAGCGAGTTCAAGAAGCTGCCGGGCATCGTGGACGTCGACACCTCGATGGAGACGGGCAAGCCTGAGGTCAAGGTCTTCATCGACCGCGACAAGGCGGCGGACCTCGGCGTCGACGCAGCGACCATCGCCGGGGCGATCAACCTGCTGATCAGCGGAGAGGTGGACATCACCAAGTTCAAGGACGAGAGCCGCGGCAGACGCTACGACGTGCGGCTGCGGCTGATCGACGAAAACCGCCGCGATCCGGAAGATCTCGGGCGGATCTACGTCCGGTCCCGCGACGGGCGTCTGGTCGAGCTCGCCAGCGTGGTGACGATCCAGGAAGGGGGAGGACCGAGCCTCATCAACCGCGTGGACCGCCAGCGGGCGATCACCATTTTCGCCGGCCTGGAAACAAAGCCCCTGGGCCAGGCGGTCGAGGAGCTGAACGGAATCGCAGAGAAGGTGCTGCCACCGGACTATCTGCCCAAGTACAAGGGCATGGCGGAAACGATGGGGGAATCCTTCGGCTACCTGCTCTTTGCGATGATCCTCGGGATCATCATGGCCTACATGGTTCTCGCCGCGCAGTTCGAGAGTTTCATTCACCCCTTCACCGTGCTCCTGTCGATGCCGATGTCGTTCATCGGCGCCTTCGCGGCGTTGCTGCTCTTCGGGAAGACACTCAACATCTACAGCTTCATCGGACTCATCCTGCTCATGGGCCTCGTCAAGAAGAACGCGATCCTGCTCGTCGATTACACCAACACGCTGCGCGAGCGCGGCAAGTCCCGCCGCGAGGCCATTCTCGAGGCCGGGCCCGTACGGCTCCGTCCGATCCTCATGACGACTTTCGCCATGGTCTTCGGCATGCTGCCCGTTGCCCTCGGAATGGGAGAGGGTGCGGAAACGCGCTCCCCCATGGGGATCGGCGTCATCGGGGGACTGCTGACGTCGCTTTTCCTGACGCTGCTGGTGGTGCCGGCGGCCTATGACCTCTTCGATGACTGGCTGCAGCGGCTCAGGCGCTTCTTCCACAAAGGGGAGCAAGCTCCGAAACCGGCCGGTGAATGATCCTTCCTGGAGGAACACCATGAAGATGATGATGATCGTTTATTGCGAGGCGTCCGACGAAATTATTCTGGCGGCGCTCAAGGAAGCCGGTGTCAGGGCCTATTCCAAGATGAAGGACGTGAGCGGCGAGGGCACCGAGACGGAGCCGAAGCTCGGCACGCACACTTGGCCGGGCAGGAATGACGTCATCCTCACGGCCGTTGAAAACGGCAAGGTCGATGCCCTGAAAAAGATGATCCTGCGCCTGAAGGCCGAACACCCCAGGTGCGGCGTCAGGGGATTTGTGTTTCCGATGGAAGAAAGCATTTAGCAGGGAGCAGGGGCATGGGCGGACAGAAGGTAACACGCCGGCAGAAAGACGTATCCCGTCTGATCCGGGAGAAAAAGCAGCTCCAGCGCGATAAAATCCGCAATCCCAAGAAAAAGTGACGCTTCGCAGAGAATACCCTCGGCGAAGAAGATGCGGATCACCTTGTCTCCGGGCGCGGGGGCGGATCCGGGCGAAAAGGACGCTCACGGGCCGGCAGCCTACTTTGTGCGCAGGTAGCGGATGCCCGTATAGGCCAGAAGGACAGTGAAAAGCAGTCGCAGCGGCGTCTCCGGCAGCAGATGCGCGACGCTCCCGCCGAGGTAGGTTCCGATCAGAATGCCGCCGATCAATCCCGCCAGCGTTTCCGTGCGGACATTCCCCCGCTGATGATGCGACCATGCGCCAAGCGCCGAAGCGGGAATCATCGCCAGGAGAGAGATGCCCTGGGCGGTGTGCTGTCCGACACCGATGAACAGGATCATCATCGGCACCATGAAGACCCCCCCGCCGACGCCCATCATGCCTGACAGGAAACCCGTGAGAAGTCCCAGAACGACAAAGGCGGCAATCTTCAGCGGCAGATTGGCTGTTACGTCGAGCAGGTTGGGAAGATAGGGTTTGAATACCAGCAGGAGAGCCACGAGGAGGAGGAAGGTCCCGAAGGAGCGCTTCAGATTCACCTCCGGCAAAATGCAGCAATACCTCACGCCGAGCCTGGCCGTTGCGAGGGCCGCGCCGGCGATGAGCAGCGATGCGAGGAGATCCGCGGTACCGTGGATGTAGTAGGTCAGGGTGCCGACAATGCCCGTACAGACGACGGCGACGAGGCTCGTCCCGTGCGCGTCATGCTGCTTGAACTTGAGGAAGTCCACCATGAGCGGGATCATGACGACGCCGCCGCCCACGCCGAGGATGCCGCCCAGGCACCCGGCGACCAACCCGATGAGCAGGATCTTGACCAATCGTTTTTTCTCCTTCGCTGCAAATGTGTGGCGGCCGATGAACGGATCGCTTGCTCTAGTATGAAAGGGCGGACCTGTCAATACGATTCGTCGGCGCCGAGGCGATTTCTTCGCATGCTCTTTTTTCGCAAATGATGTATGAAAAAAATCGACTGCCACATGACGGGAACCGCGAAAGGAGGAGGGCATCATGACGGATCGCCCGCTTTCACAGGAAGACTTGGCGGAACTTCGCGCGGCGGGGATGACGGAACAGGGCGTCCTCGCGCAGATCGATCTTTTCCGGGGCGGGCCGAGGTACGCCCGTCTGGAAAGGGCCTGTACCGTCGGCGACGGCATCACCGCGCTGTCGGAGGATCAGCGGCGGGAGGCGGCCGCGCGCTTCGATCGCGAGGCGGAGAATGGACGCTTTCTGAAATTTGTTCCCGCCTCCGGCGCCGCCACGCGGATGTTCAAGTCCTGGTTTCAGGCGCTCGAGAGGGGCGGTTTCGCTTCACCGGAAGAGGGCAGACAATTCCTGGCGGACTTGCGGAACTTTGCCTTCCGGGACGATCTGTCGGACCGCATCTCCCGCGCCGGGGGCCGGCTCGCCGGGTGGTCGGAGGCCGGGCGTTTCGCCGATATCCTGGAGATGATCCTGACGAACCGCGGTCTCGACTACGGATGCATGCCCAAGGCGCTGCTGAAATTTCATTCCTATCCCGACGGCGCCCGCACGCCGCTGGAGGAACACTTGGTGGAGGCCGCCCTGTACGCTCTCGATCGAAACGGCATATGCCGGATTCACTATACGGTGGCGGAAGAGCATCAAGGCGTCGTCGCCGACTATCTCGCCGGCAAGATTCCCCTGTACGAGAGGAAGTTTGGCGTCCGTTACGAATGGCAGATTTCGGCGCAGAAGGCCGCGACCAGGACGATCGCCGTCGATCTCGACAACCGGCCGTTCCGCGGACGCGACGGGAAGCTGCTGCTGCGGCCGGCCGGCCACGGTGCGCTTCTGGAAAATCTGAATGCCATCGAAGGGGAGTTCATCTTCATCAAGAACATCGACAACGTCGTTCCCGATCGTTTGAAACCGGAGACAGTCCTGTACAAGAAGGTGCTCGGCGGGGTTCTTGCGGCGCTTTGCGAAGAAGTCTTCCGCCATCTCACCGCCCTCGAATCGGCGGCGGTCGAAGAACGGGTCCTTGCGGAGGCGGCGCGGTTCTGCGAAGAGAAGCTGAATATTTCCCTGCCCGGCGGTTTCGCGGGCCGCCCGCCTTCCGGGAAGGGAGACTTCCTCCGGCGATGTCTGGATCGCCCGCTCCGCGTCTGCGGCATGGTGCGCAACGAAGGGGAGCCGGGCGGAGGGCCTTTCTGGGTGCGCGGGGATGACGGTCGAAGTTCGCTGCAGATCGTCGAGGAATTCCAGGTTGAAGAGGCGTCGCATGGACAGAGGGAGATCTGGCGGCAGGCGACGCATTTCAATCCCGTCGACCTCGTGTGTTCCGTCCGGGACCGTCAGGGCCGCAAATATGACCTCCGGGATTTCATCGATCCCCGTGCCGTCTGCATTACGCGCAAGTCCGAGAAAGGGCGGGAATTGAAAGCCCTCGAACTGCCCGGCCTGTGGAACGGGTCCATGTCGCGGTGGAACACCGTCTTTGTCGAAGTGCCCATCGAGACCTTCAATCCCGTCAAGACCATCGGCGACCTGCTGCGACCGCAGCATCGGCCGGAGTGAGGCGCCGAGGACCTCCCGGGACCGTCTGCGGGGGATCTTCAGTTGCCGCAGTGCGGGGAAAGCTTGACAGGCGCCCGAAAGTCCGATAGTAACGCAGAAAGATATAGAACATCTGGAGGTGATATATGGTCAGCAGGATCACGATCTTCTCGCTTGTGAAGGCATTCCGTGTCCTGGAACTTGTCAGCAGCTCCACATCGGGATACACGCTTACGGAACTGGTTCGTCAGCTGAAGATCAGCATGGGCGCAGCGCAGCGAATCACCAATACCCTTCTCGATCTGGGGTACCTTTACAAGGAACCGAAGACCAAGATCTTTCGCCTGACTCCCAAGTTCCTTTCCTTCGGTTCGGCGTTCCTCTCTCAATCGGAGATCCGGGACATTACGCTGAAGTTCATGCGGCAGCTCAATGAGGAGCTGGACGAGGTCGTCAACCTGGGCGTCATGATGAACGACGAGGAAATCGTCTATATCGACCGCGTCGACAGCAGCTCCCACATCGTTACCGCAAACATCCGCGCCGGATCGCGCCGCCCCATCCATCTGAACTCCATCGGCAAGGTCATCCTGGCCTATCTGCCGGAGCTTGACCAGAAGAGGATCCTCGACAACATCTCCTTCGAAAAGTACCCGAGCAAAACACTCCGGAACCGCAAGGAACTGGAGGACCAGTTGAGGACAATCCGGAGACAGGGATATTCAGCAGGGAAGAGCGAACTGTACGACGATATCTATGCGATCGCAGTGCCAGTCCTGAACCACCACGGCGGGGCGGTTGCCGGCCTCAACGTCGTGATCCCGATGAGCCGCGCCTCCAAAACCGAGATCAACAGCCGATACATTCCCCGGCTTCTCGAAGCGGGCCGTGCTGCGTCGGAGGCATTCGGAAGCGTGACGGCCAAGAGACCGACGAAGCGGCAGGTCGTGCGAAGGAAGAAAAGAGGATAATCCTCTGCGGACTTCAGACGAGGAGCCCCTTGGCTTCTTCGCGCGATGCGGCTGCGGCGGCGAGCGATTGTACGCGGCCGCCGACCGTGCAGCAAACCGCCACCACGCGATCCTTCGGGGCGTCGCTGTACAGAACGCAGAGCGCCGCCGCCGCCAGAAGAGTCTTTTCATCACCGCCGCCCGGCACGATCGCCAGCGGCCCCGGATAATCGGCGACGTGAAGTGCGGCGTCGCCGGTCCCCGCCAGCTTCTCCAGCGAGCGGTTGTCCCGCTCGTTTCTTCCGACGATCACCTTCCAGCCTTCGGCAGTGCGGAAATGGCGCCCGTATTTGAGAAGCTCGATGTCGTTCACCGGGCAGGCGGGGTTCTCGTCGAACAGATCCCGGAGGCGCCGTGAGAAGATCGGGTCCGTGAGGAGACATCCGCCGGCGGGCGGCGCATAGTCGCCGATGCCGAACCGCGCCGCGAGCTCGATCTGGGTCTTGCGGCCCCGTCCCTGAATGGCAAGCAGCCTCTGCCGGTCCAGCTTTCCCTCCCGTTCCGGACGCGTCTCCGGAAGGAGTTGCGCGGAAAGGGGGCGGACGATGACGTCGGGATACCCGGAGTTCTTGGCGACGATGTGCAGCGATTGCCGGTTCTGCGACATGGGCCGCTGGCCCAGCACCTCTCCGGTGATGATGAAATCCGCACCCTCTTCGGCCAGCATCGCGCCGGTCTTCTGCAGCATCAGGGTGTGGCAATCGATGCAGGGATTCATGTTGCGTCCGTAACCGTAGCGGGGCGCCCGAAGCATGACCAGGTGTTCATCGGTGAAGTTGACGATGCGGAGCGGCAGACCGAGCTTCCGAGCCGCGGCCCGCGCGCGCTCCGCGCCGAAGAAAGGGGTTTCGAACGTCACCGCCAGGATTTCGATCCCCTGTTCGAGGACGACCTTGGCGGCGAGGAGGCTGTCGAGTCCTCCGGAAAACAGGGAAAGCGCTTTCACTTTCAATAGCGGATGATGGCGACGTTCTTCCTGCGCCGAAGGATTCCGTAGAGATCACGGTCCAGGTCAAACTCGACGAGGTACAGAGGCCCGCCGGAATGAAGAATCTCCAGTGCGGGAAAGGTGGTGACGATGCGCCCGCCGGCATCCAGGACGAATGGGAACCGGTCGAAGGCTATGGGAACGGCGAGGGCGCGGAATGCCCGCTCGACGGCCGTCCGTTTCGATTCCACCGGATCGATGATAAGAATCCGATAGGCCCTCTCCCTGAGGATGTTGGCGAACTGTTCCGGAAGGCGGCGGTGATGGATGAGGAGCTGCGTTTCCCCCGCCTTCACCAGGAGGTCGCTTTTCACGGACAGGTTGAACCCGTCTTGCTCCGCACTGAAGATCTTGATCTCCGCATCGCGACTCACCGGATAACCGAGATTCGTCAGGAGAATATTGAGGAGATCTTTCGCGGAGCCGGCAAAAATCGACGGAACCTGCGCGGGTTCCGCCGACGTCTCCTTCTCCGGGGACACGATCTTCCCATCGCGGATTTCCGTCCACACGACACCCTGTTTTTCAAGAAAGGCAGCCGTACCTGCGGGCAGGGATCCGGCCGCATCCTGCAAATTGAGAAGACCTTGAACGTCCGGTTTTTCTCCGGCGCTCGTCTTCTTGCGAATGAACCAATCAGCCGCAAGCCGGAGTTCAGGCGGGCCTTCGATGCGTTGCGGCTTGTCCCCTTTTTCGAAGGCGTAGGATGCGGAAGCCTGGACAATCTGCCGAAGCAGGGTGAAGACGTCCCCCGATTTTCCCGGGGCGATCCAGTGGTAGTTCTTCCAGTTCTCCTCGATCATCTTCTTGATCCCGGCGGGGATCCGGGCGTCGAAGTCGACGAGCACGATGGTTCCGTCCTGAAACTCAACGAGGGGAATCCGGCTGCAATCCACCGACAGCTGCCCCACCTGCGGCAATGGAATGAAGTGGGTCCCGGCCGTCTGCACCGAGCCCTTCATGCGGGTGATGATCTGCGCAACCAGGTCCGTCTGCTCCCGCGAGCTGAGGATCTTGGGTATCAGCGATGTTTCGGCCTTCGCTTCCGGCGCTGCCTGGGCGAGGCCGGTGCGGACGGCGAAAGGCAGGCTTCCCTTCGGCAGGGACAGGATCTGTCCCGCCTTAAGGCGGTTGAAGTCGGGGACGCCGGGATTCAACGCCTTGAGAATCCGGAGCGTCTTCAGGGCCTCGTTCTGTGCGATGCCCATCTCATACACGATGATCGTGGTCAGGGAGTCGCCCGGCTTGACGGTATACACAAGGGATTCCGAATCCTGTCGTTCCTTCGTCGGCGCCGTTTCGGGCCCCTCGAGAACGGGCAGAATCAACTTCTGTCCGGGAAGGATACGGTCGAGATTCTTGAGATGGGGATTGAACTGGCGCAGGATGGTGAAACGGTGTTCGACATTGGGAAGCCTTTTGCGGAGGATGTCCATCAGCCATTCGCCCTTCTTGACGACGTGGGTATCCGTCTTGTCTTTCGAAATGGCGGTCGTCTTGAAGGTCATGTGAGCGGTCTCTTCCTTCGCGCAGTATGCCTGTTCGCACGGCAGGGCGGCGATCAGGAAGAAGACGGCGGCAATGGCGGTCCATACGGATGGGTTCATGGATCCTCGCGGCGGTTCCCCTTGGACAACGTACAACAAAAATCACCTCTCCAACGGCTCTTTTCTTCGCACGGGAAGGGCCGTAGGGCGCATTTATACGACAAAGAGGTGAAAATGTCCAGTCAAGCGTACTTACACGGAAAAAACGGGGTTGCAAGATGGGGCTTCCATGGTATACTCCGGGGCCGTATTCCGTTCCCGGGCGCGGGGATTCCCTCCGTTTTGCACCCTCGGGACATTACGGAATCTGAATTTCCAGGAAAGGGTGACCATGTCTGAAAAGGATCTTCCCGCGGCTGTCTTGAAGGAAATTCAGGCTCGCTTCGATAAGAAGGTAAGGGAGAACGAGATCTCCGTGATCGAGTACTGGAGGGCGCAAGTCGATCGCGCGGCTTCCATGAAACCGGACGGAATCGCTTCGCTGCAGCTGCAGATTAAAAAGATTTCGGAGATGATGGAAAATCGGATCCGGATCCTCAAAAGGCCTTGAGATGAAGGAAATTGCGAACTTTCTCTTTGAAGTAGGAATGCTCAACAAGACGCCGAGGACCGGGTTCCAGTTCCTCGGCTCGGGCAAGGAATCTGTCGCCGAGCACGTCCTGCGTACGATCTTTATTGGGTATACCCTTGCGAAGCTGGACGAGGGCGTCGATGAGCTGAAGGTGCTGAAGATGTGTCTTGTCCACGACCTGCCAGAAGCCCGCACGGGTGACATGAACTACGTCAACAAGAAATACGTAGACGTGGACGAAGCCAAGGCGGTCCGGGAGCTGACGGAGACGCTCTTCTTCGGCGAGGACATCTCCGGCGCGATCGGCGAATTCAACGAAAAGAAGACCAGGGAAGCGCGGCTGGCGCGGGATGCCGATCAGCTTGCACTGATTTTGCAGCTCAAAGAGCACGGGGATCTGGGCAACAAGTACAGCCGGGAATGGATCGGTTTCGCCGTCCGCAGGCTTTGCACGGATACGGCCCGAAAGCTCGCGGAGGCCATTCTCCAGACGGATTCGGCTGAATGGTGGTTCAAGGACAAGAGCGACTGGTGGGTCAACGGAAACTCACGCGACGGGGGGGAGAAACTGTGAATCGTCATCGTCTTGCCCAAGAGGGCGAAACGGACAGCGGAAGTCTGCTGAGGAGAATCATCGCGTTTCTGATTTTCGCGCTTTTGATTTCCGGATGCGCGGCATCGCAGGCCAATCGCGAGCAGGCGGACCACCACATCAATATCGGCGCCGCCTATATTCAGGCCGCGCAGTACAACCCGGCCCTCAAGGAACTGCTCGATGCGGAAAAACTGGTGCCGGAAGACGCAAAGGTTCACTACCTGCTCGGAATCGCCTACCAGGGGAAAGGTTTCCGGGAGAAGGCCGCTGATGAATTCCGGAAGGCGATCCAATTGAAACCGGACTACTCCGAGGCCTCCAATTACCTCGGGATGGTTTACTACGACCTGGGGCAGTTCGATAAGGCCATTGCCTCATTCCAGGCCGCCCTGTCGAACGTCGTGTACGATACGCCTTCCGTGGCCCTGTACAACATGGGAAAGGCCTACCAGAAACTGGGAAATATCGAGATGGCCCTGAGCAAGTACGCCGAGGCGGCGCAGCGCGACCCGAACAGTTCGCTCGTGCCCCTCATCGACAGAGACATCGGGCTCATCCTCTACGCGCGCGGCGATTACGTCCGGACGATCGAGCACCTGAAGAGGGCTGTGGAGCGAGTGCCCGCTTTCGTGGAAGCCTACTTCTGGCTGGGTGAAAGCTACCTGAAAGTCCGGGATTCAGCGAAGGCTGCGGAGGCCTTCCGCAACGTCGTCACCCATGGGTCGGAAACGGAATTCGGCGCCAAAGCCAAGCAGCGGCTGGAGCAGTTCAAGGGGCGGTGACCGCCGGCCTTCGGGTCTTGCATAGCCTTCGCTTTGCGAATATACTCGAGGCAGATCAAAAACGGGTACGACGGGGGCGTTATGTTTCAGATCGCATCCTACGAGACATTCCAGGACGGGCAGGTGATCTTCGAAGAAGGGTCCAACGGCGACTGGATTTATGTCGTCGAAGAAGGGCAGGTGGAGATCTCCAAACAGGTGGACGGTCGCAGGGTCGTCGTAGAAGTCCTGAAGGAGGGGGACGTTTTCGGCGAGATGTCCTATATCGCCAAGACGCCCCGCTCCGCAACGGCGACGGCTAAGGGAAAAACGGTTGTCGGCGTCATCGACAGGACCTTCTTCGATCAGGAATTCAACAAGCTGTCCGCCGATTTCCGAGAGATGCTCAAGAGCGTCGCATTCCGCCTCCGGAAGACGACCGAAGATTCCGTGGCGCTGAAGAGGGACAAGAACAAGTAACCCCCGTGCCGGATTCTCGGCGGCTCGTATTCTGTGACGCGCGTCCATCCTTTCTTCCAGAGGAACCTTGTCCTTCGCTCTTACCTGCATTTTACGGCGACTGAGTGAAGGGGTCTGTCATCCATCCTGTCGTCAAGTGGAAGCTCTCCCGTAAACGTTTACTCCTTCAAGAGATGGCATATGCCTATCGCTTTCTCTACTCCCAAAACGAAAGCCACCCCCTTGCCCGGTTTGTTCAGATCCACGGACTTCGTAATCGCCTCCAGAACATCTTTTGTTTTTTTCCTGTCAATCAGCGTCAATACGATCTCCTTTTCAGGTTCGATAAGGATCTGAAAGAGCCTCGCATTTTCATGCACCCCCGTCCCGCGGCCGTTCATAATCGTGCCGCCTTCGGCCCCCGCTGCTTTTGCTGCCGAGACCACTTCTTCGGCAAAGCCCCGGTTGACGATCGTTACAATCAAATCAAACTCGATTTGACAATTCTCTGGCATGGGAACCCCCTCCAAAGTCTTCGTTCACGGCTGCATCTTCAACAAAGAAATCATCCCCACGAGACCGCCGACATCGACGACGAAGGCGACCCCTTTCCCCGGTTTATGCAATTCTCCCTCGTCCGATATGGCCTGCAGGATGCTGCCCGCCATACCTCCTCCGGCAAGGGTCAATACAATTTCCCTTTCCGGATCGAAATCCATGCCCAGGATGTTGAGATATGCGGACGCCTTTGCCGTCCCTCTTCCCAGCAGGATGGTGCCTCCCTTTGCTCCGGCTTTCTTGCTCGCGGCAATAACCCTGCTTGCCTCTCCCTTGCCGACAATCGTCACGATCAGTTTGCAGTTCTTGGCCGCTGTCATTTCATTCATGAGCCTTCTGCTTTCTGTTGTACAGGAATCCCAGGATCAGAATCGTAAGGATCGGCGCCAGGGCGACCAGTGATATCATGCCGAATCCATCCAGAAGAGGGTCTCTGCCTTCGAGTTGTTTGGCCACTCCCACGGTCATGGATAAGATGAAAGTCACCGTCATCGGTCCCGTTGCGGCGCCTCCGGCATCGAAGGCAATGGATACGAATTCAGCAGATACAAATGGCATCAGCAACAATGCCGCCAGATACCCGGGAACGATGAGATGCCAAAGGGATATCCCCCAGAGAACGCGGGCCATCGACAGGGCCACGGAAAATGCCACGCCGATGCAGATCGTGTAGAGCAGCACCCTCCTGTTGATATGCCCGCTGGAGACCTTTTCAACCTCCGTGATGAGAACCTGCACGGCGGGTTCGGCCATGATGACGGCAAACCCGAGGAAGAACCCGATCGGGATGAGAATCCAGTTATACTTCAGCGATCCCAATGCCATGCCCATCAATTCACCTACGGGCATGAAACCGATGAATACGCCCTGCAGGAAGAGAGACAATCCGATAAAGGTCAATGCGAAACCTTTGATGATCTTGATCACTTGCCGCTTCGGCAGCTTCAGGATGAGAAATTGAAAGAACAGGAAGACCGCCAGGAGCGGCCCCAGAGCAAGGGCGACTTCTCCCGTGACGATGTGAAAGCCTTTGAACCATGCGCCGATCATCGAAAGAACATCCCCATGATCAATACGGTGAGAATCGGTCCGACGGAAGCCAGGGCAACCAAACCGAAGCTGTCGCTCTCGCCGCGTTTCTTTCCTCCGCTGACGGACGCCACTCCAACGCCGAGGGCGACGATAAACGGAACGGTCATCGGACCGGTCGTGACTCCCCCCGCGTCGAAGGATACGGCAACAAATTCCGGGGCGGTAAAGAATGCAAGAACAAAAACGGCAAGATAGCCGATTGCCAGTAAATAAGTTATGGGGATCCGCAGGAAGATTCGAAGCAGTGCCAGCGCAATGGAAATCCCCACGCCCAGCGCGATGGATGCGATAACGATGTTCTTGCTGATCGTCCCGCCTGAAACGCCGTCAATCTGCATGGCGAGCACCTGGACATCGGGTTCGGCTACGGTTACTACAAAGCCAAGGATGAAGCCGGTGAACAGCACGAGCCAGAGCTTCCCCTTTGAGACGATGGTGGAGCCGATGAGCTCTCCGATGGGCAGGAAACCGGCCTTGACTCCGATAAGAAAGAGGACCAGGCCCAGCATTACCATGATGGACCCGGCGATGAAGTTCACGAAGACTTCCATCGGCAGTCTTCCTACCGTAAATTGCAGCAGGGAAACCAACACGGCGATCGGAACGATGGCATAAAGAACCTCAAGAATGGTTTCCCAGATATTCAAAGCTGGCACCTCCGTCTTCGTCTGCGCATCGCCCGCGGATCCCCCTTCCCGAAACGGCCTTTCCTGATGAGCGGGGAGGATGATGCCGCAAGCGGTCCCGTCTTCGTGCTTGTCTGATCAGCCGTTCAGGAGAATATAACACACACCCGTGCATACACCTACGGCAAAACGGATGCCGGCGCCTTGATCCCGAGGTTCGCTGCCGCGCAGGGACCGTGCTTGACAGCCCTTCCGAAATGCCATAGATTGGCGCAACTTTCAACTTCCGGGGAGCAATCATGTCGTCGAAAAGACAGAGGCGTGTCGGTGAGATCAGGACAAAGAAAAAAAAGCGGGGCAGGAAATTCCTTCTCCTTGTCCTGATCGGGGCCACCGTTCTGGGATTCTTGATTTTCTTCTTTATCTCCGTCTTCAATTCCGTCTACCCGCCCGTCGGCGGCAAGGAGACCGCCGCGAAAAAGCGGGAAAAAATCGCCGTGACGGCCTATTTTTCCGATGCGAACGAGCGCTTCCTGGTTGCGGAGAAACGCTGGGTGCCGAAGGCGGACGATACCGTCGGGCAGGCCAGGGAGATCATCCGGGCCCTCGTGGACGGGTCCAAGGAAGGCCATGTCGGCACCTTTCCCGAAAGGACGACCGTGCAGAATCTGAAGTTCGCCGACGGCCTTCTGACCGTGAGTTTCGGGGGCGGATTCGTGAAGAATCATCCCGGTGGAAGCGCCAGCGAACTGGCGACGATCTATTCACTCGTGAATTCGCTGACGGCAAATCTGCCGTCCGTCAAGAAGATCCGGATTCTCGTGGAAGGCAAGGAGCGGGAGTCGATCAAGGGTCACATCGATCTCCGCCGGAATTTCACGGCCAATCAGGACATGATCGCGCCGGCGGCTTCGAAGGCGAGTTCGTAGGAAGCAAGGGATATGGCAATTCGTACCAAGATCTCCCGTATGAGGAACATCGGCATCGTGGCCCACATCGACGCGGGCAAGACGACGGTGACCGAAAGGATACTCTTCTATACGGGCAAGTCCTACAAACTGGGCGAGGTTCATGACGGCGAGGCTGTCATGGACTGGATGCCCCAGGAGCAGGAGCGCGGGATCACGATCACTTCGGCGACCACGACCTGCATGTGGCACAACCACGAGATTCACATCATTGATACGCCCGGCCACGTCGATTTCACGATCGAGGTGGAACGGTCGCTGCGCGTTCTCGACGGGGCGGTGGTTGTCTTCTGCGCCGTGGGCGGTGTGGAGCCGCAATCGGAGACGGTATGGCATCAGGCGGACAAGTACGGCGTCCCCAAGGTTGCGTTCATCAACAAACTGGACCGCATCGGCGCCGACTACTACGGCGCCATTGCCGAGATGAAGGAACGGTTTAATTCGGTGCCGCTGCCGATCCAGACTCCGATGGGGCAGGGGGACGAATTTTTCGGCGTCATCGACCTCATCCGCATGAAAGCGATCCGCTGGGACGATGCCTCACGCGGCGTGGAGTACGAATCGTTCGACATCCCCGCGGATTTCATCGAGGAGGCGCGGAAAAGGCGCGACGCGATGCTGGAAACGCTGGCAGAGGCCGATGACGCCATCGCCGACAAGTACCTCGGCGGGATCGACGTCCCGGAAGGGGAATTGCTGGCGGCTGTCCGCAAGGCGGCATTGGCCCTCAAGATCGTTCCGGTCATGTGCGGAACGGCGCTGCGCAACCGGGGGATTCAGCCGCTGCTGGACGCGGTCGTCGATTTTCTTCCCTCGCCGGAAGATGTCCCGCCGGTCAAGGGCATACATCCCGTCACGAAGGCCGAGGAAATCCGCCGCAGCAGCGACAAGGAGCCCCTGGCGGGCATCGCTTTCAAGATCATGCAGGACGAAGGGCGCAAACTCACCTACGTGCGGATATACTCCGGCATGATGCGGGCCGGGGCGGAGATCTACAATCCGGGCAAGAAGAAGAAGGAGAAAATCGCGCGCATCCTGCGGATGCATGCCAACAAGAGGGAGCGAATCGAGGCGGCCGGTGCGGGCGACATCGTCGCCGTGCTGGGTTTCAAGGACATCACGACGGGAGACACCGTTTGCGACGAGGAACGGCCCATTTTGCTCGAGCCGATCGATTTCTACGAGCCCGTCATCAGTCTTGCGATCGAAGCCAAGACGCCGGCCGATCAGGAGAAGCTGTCGGCGGCCCTCATAAAACTCTCGGAAGAAGACCCCACGGTCCGGGTCAAGTACGAAGACGAGACGGCGCAGACGGTCATCTCGGGCATGGGAGAACTGCATCTGGAAATCATCGTGGACCGCATTCTCCGTGAGTTTCATACGCGGGTCAATGTCGGTAAGCCCCGGGTTGTATACCGCGAAACGATCCGCAAGCGTGTGGAGATCGAGGGCCTGTTTGACAAGGAACTCGGCGAAAAGAAGCATTTCGGTCAGGTCCGCATCGTGATGGAGCCCAAGCCCCGCGGCGCGGGGATGACGATCGTAAACCGCCTGGATCCCCTTGTCGTGCCGCAACATTTTCACACTGCGATCGAAGAAGGCATCCGCGAGGCGGCGCAAAGCGGCGGCCTTGCAGGGTACCCCATGGTCGACGTGAACATTGAGATGACCGGCGGCGGCTATCGCGAGGGGGATGCAAGCGAGGTGGGCTATCGCATTGCCGCCGCGACGGCTGTGCGGGAAGGTTTCCTGCAGGCGGAGCCGGCGATGCTCGAGCCGATCATGACCGTTGACGTAATCGCGCCGACGGAGTTTACGGGCGAGGTGATCGGCGACATCAACGCCCGCCGCGGCGAGGTCCAGGCCATCGTGCCCAAAGGCGCCGTCTGCGAGATCAAGGCGAAGGTGCCGCTCAAGGCCATGTTCGGCTATTCGACGGATCTGCGTTCGGCGACACAGGGAAGGGCCGCGTTCACCATGCAATTTCTTCAGTTCGACAAGTCATAGAAAGGGCCGCAAGCTTCTACAGAAGGTCTCGGGAATACGATGGATCGGAAAAACAGGGACAGCGGCGGAGCGCTGCTGCCGGCAAGAAAACCTTCCGCACCGCTGCTGGACAAAGACAAGCTTCTGCAGAGTCTCTTCCGGATCAGCGCGCTTCTCACGGCGCCCTCGAAGCTGGACGAAATTCTCAAACGAACCCTCGACGAAGTCGTCGACACCATCGGTTTTGACCGCGGCATCGTCCGCCTCTTTGAGGACTCGAAACGGTATCTTGAAACCCGGGTCGTCAAGAACTACACCAAGGAAGAAGCGGAACGGGCCTTCAACATCGCCCTGGATATCCGCCAGCACGACTCGATCGGCGTCAAGGTGGCCAAGAGCGGAGCCCCGATCGCGATTGAAGACGCCTCGCGGGACCCGCGGATTACGGAAACCGACCGCATGCTGACGAAGATCTACGGCGAAGGCGCCATCTTCTGCGCCCCGCTGAAGAGCGGCAACGATATCATCGGCACCGTCACGGTCTGGAGCCGGAAGGCGACCACGTTTTTTCCGGAGGAGATCAGTCTTTTCCTGGCCTTCGCAGACCAGATGAGCATCGTGATCCAGAATGCGAAGCTCTTCGAATCGAATTCGGCGAAGATCCGTGATCTCATCATCCTCCAGGATGCGGTTTCGCAGATGAACCTCATGCGGCGGATCGACAACTGCATCCACACCCACCTTGTCCAGAGCGCCATGAAGATCGCCGATACGGACCGGGCACTCATCTATTTCCGCGATCTGAAGAAGGACAGGACTTTCCTCCATGACGGCCGGAACAGCATCTCCGACGATATTGAGGATTACGAAAAAAGGATTCAGGGCAGCATCATCACGAAAGCGATGGATGCGAACGACATCGTGATCCGCAGGCCGGAAGATTCGACGGGCGTTGCGTCCCCCCTTTTTAATGGCTATCCCGCAGAGATGGCGCTTCCGATTATTTTAAAGGATAGGTTCAGGGGAGCGCTCTATCTATCGAAAAAAAAGGGGACATATTCTCCCGATCAAGTTCATATGCTTGACATCCTGGTGAAGAACGCGACGATTACCTATGACAACAACATCATGCACGCGATGCTCCACCGGGAGGCCGAAACGCTCAAATCAGAAGTCGAGAAGCTCAAGGAGCGGGAAAGCATCCTCCTCGGTTTTCACAACATCCTGGGAACATCGAAGAAGATGCAGGAAGTCTTTCAGGTCATTCAGGATGTGGCGACGCACAACACAAACGTGTTGATCCAGGGGGAAAGCGGTACCGGAAAGGAACTCACCGCAAGGGCGATCCACCGCCACAGCAGCCGCCGCGCCAAGCCCTTTATCGATGTCAATTGCGCGGCGATACCGGGGACGCTCCTGGAGAGCGAGCTGTTCGGCTACGAAGCGGGCGCCTTTACGGACGCGAAGAAGCGCAAAATCGGGCTTCTCGAGGCTGCAAGCGGCGGTACGATGTTCCTGGATGAGGTCGGCGACATGAGCTTTCCCCTGCAGGCGAAGTTCCTCCGCGTCCTGGAGGACGGCTACATCCGCAGGCTCGGCGGCACGGAGCATATTCCCATCGACGTGCGGTTTGTCTTTGCCACCAATCGCGAGATGAATCGGATGGTTGCAGAAAACAAGTTTCGGGAGGACCTGTTCTACCGGATCAGCGTCGTGCCCATCCAGCTCCCGCCGCTGCGCGACCGTCGGGAAGATATCCAGATGCTGGCCATGCATTATGTGGAGGAATTCAACCGCAAGACAGGCAAGAAGGTGACGGGTTTCGATGAAGAAGCGATCAAGATTCTGGAGAGTTATTCCTGGCCGGGCAATGTCCGCGAACTGCGGAACGTCATCGAACGCGTCATGATCCTCCAGCATGTGGATATGACGATCACGCCCAGCGATCTGCCGATGGAACTTCGTTCCGGGGCCTTCTGGAATGGAACGCAGAAGACCTATGACCTTCATCTTCAGTCGATCGGCGAGGGAATGGACTTCAAGATACTCACGGAAAAGATCAGCAGCGACATCAAGGAGAAGATCCTGAAGAATGCTCTCGACCGGAGCGGGGGGAATAAGACAAAGGCTGCAAAGTTATTGGGGATATCCAGATTCCGCCTCATTCGGGAACAAAAGAAACTCAACGGACGACCGGCCTGAAATCACGTTCACAATGCGCACGCCGTTCGAAGACCGCACAAATCCGTCAGCGCTTTGCTGTCATGCGTTAACGGCGTTTTTCCACCTTCCCAGTGCGAATAGCGCACGAATCACCCTTTTTCATGCGTTTTCAGCGAGAATGATCGAGCCGGTTTTGCGGTCTCGCTACCGCGAATGGTGATATAACATATAGATATTATTAACTAATAAAATATGTAATTTATTTGTCAAAATAGGGGCGAGTTTTTGCGAATGGCATCGACATTGCTATTCAACAGTCAGAACCGAACGACGATTGACAAGGTTTGGTGAAGAGAAAAGGTCAGACAACTTCGGTATGTGAGAAACACTCTGGAGGTTGTTATCGGAAGATAAAAAAGTTTTCATAATCGGTGGGTGGTTTCTTTAGGCTTCCTCCTTTCCCACCCACCGATCCCCCCCTAAGGACAATCTGAAAGGGATATCGCCAAGGTCCTTTCAGTTCTCATAAGTAGCGGACGGTTTCAGGCTTCCTCCTTTTCCGTCCGCTATTTTTTTGCCTTCCGCGGGAGTTTCTGAAAGGAATGCGACCGGATATCGGTCGATCCTGTTCTCGCGTCTCTTCTGATGAAGGTATCCTGCGGATTGTTTCAGACGTTGAAGCGGAAATGCACGATATCTCCATCGGAGATCAGGTACTCTTTCCCTTCCGAACGAAGCCGGCCCCTTTCCTTCGCTCTTGCGGTGCCGCCGCAGGCGACAAAATCATCGAATCGCAGAATCTCGGCGCGTATGAACCCCCTCTGCATGTCGGTATGGATGCGGCCGGCGGCGACGGGCGCCGCCGTATCCTTCGGGACGGTCCAGGCGCGCAATTCGTGGCCCACGGTGGTGTAAAAGGTTATCAGCCCCAGCATTTCGTACCCGGCGCGGACCAGTTTTTCGAGACCCGATTCCCGGAAGCCGAGCTCTGCGAGGTAATACCGTCGCTCCTCTTCGGAGAGACCGGCGATGTCCGCTTCGATGTCTCCGCACAGGACAATGCTCCGGGCGTCTTCGTTGCGGGCTGCCTCTTCCAGATCGCCGACGAGATGCGATGGATTCTTCAGCACGGATTCATTGACGTTGGCGACGTACAGGACCTGCTTGTCCGTCAGGAGACGGAGGTTTTTCCGGAACTCCTCCTGGTCGCTGCCGAAGGAGAGACGCCGCGCCGGCGTACCTCTGCCCAGGGCCGCCAGGATCTCCCGAAGAATGTCCACCTGGTGACGGATGGATTTGTCTCCGGTCTTGACCAGCTTCTCCGTCTTTTCCATCCGGTCCTCGACGGTCTGCAGGTCCGCCAGGAGAAGCTCCGTATTGACGATTTCGATATCGCGGCGGGGATCGACGGTCCCGTCGAGGGAGACGACATCGGGATTGTCGAAGCAGCGCACGACGTGAACCACGGCGTCCACATCGCGGATGTGGCCGAGAAACTTGTTTCCCAGACCCTCGCCGCGGCTCGCACCCCTGACGAGACCGGCGATGTCGACAAATTCAAGCGTCGTGCGGGTGACCTTGGGGGGATGCAGAATCTCGGCGATCTTGTCCAGGCGTGGATCGGGGACGGGGACAATCCCGATATTCGGGTCGATCGTGCAGAAAGGGTAGTTGGCGACTTCCGCACCGGCAGCGGATAATGCATTAAAAATGGTCGACTTGCCGACATTGGGAAGGCCGATGATGCCGCAGCGGAAACCCATGACGTGGAATCCTCGATGCCGATGGGGCTTGACGAAGCAGGCTAAAGGCTTTGGCGGCGGCTGTCAAGCGCGATCGTGGATGCGGATGCGAGCGCTCGTGGATGTAAAAAAGGCGCCCCGGAAAAGAACCGGGGCGCCTCTGGTACCTCGCGGCTGGAACGGTCGCTTTAGAGCTTCTCGCCGATGATCCTCATCCCGTAGAAAGACCGGTAGACAAAGACCAGCGCGATCAGGAAGAACAGCGACGCCAGGCCGAGCTTCAAACCGACGCTCTGCATCGTCACGGCGATTTCGACGGCCAGAAGGCCGAAGAGGGTCGTGAACTTGATGACCGGGTTCAGGGAGACCGAAGAGGTATCCTTGAAGGGATCGCCGACGGTGTCGCCGACGACGGTGGCCTCATGCAGCGGGGTGTTCTTCTGCTTGAGATCCACCTCGACGATCTTCTTGCCGTTGTCCCAGCAGCCGCCGGCGTTCGCCATGAAGATAGCCTGGAAGAGGCCGAAGAAGGCGATACCGATCAGATAGCCGATGAAGAAGTAGGCGTTGAAGAAGGCGAGGGCCAGCGCCATGAAGAAGATGACGACGAAGATGTTGATCATCCCTTTCTGGGCGTAGATCGTGCAGATCTTGACAACCTCTTTACTGTCCTCGATGGAGGCTTCCTTCTTGTCCAAGTTGATGTGTTCCTTGATGTAGACGACGGCGCGATAGGAACCTGTGACGACTGCCTGGATCGACGCACCGGTGAACCAGTAGATCACGCAGCCGCCCATGAGGAGACCGAGGATGATCTCAGGCTGGACAAGACTCAGCTTGGCGACGACGTTTCCGAACATGTGCTCCAGCAGGATGATGATGCCGAAGACCATGGTCGTCGCGCCGACGACGGCCGTACCGATGAGAACCGGCTTGGCCGTTGCCTTGAAGGTGTTGCCGGCGCCGTCGGCCGATTCGAGATAATGTTTGGCCTTCTCGAAATCCGTCTCCACGCCGAAGTGCTTCTTGACCACCTCTTTGGCGTCGGGCCGGCTCTCGATCATCGAAAGCTCATAGATGGACTGGGCGTTGTCGGAAACCGGGCCGAAGCTGTCGACGGCGATCGTTACCGGCCCCATCCCGAGGAAACCGAAGGCAACCAGACCGAAGGCGAAGACCGGGGCCGCAAAGACGAACTCCTTGGGCATCAGGCTCGTGATCGAGGCGCTCTGGGAAACCAGGTACGCAATGAACATCAGGACCAGGATCGTGAGTCCCTCCCAGAAGGCGGAGAAGTTTCCGGCGACCAGACCCGAGAGGATATTCAGAGATGGACCGCCCTGGCGGGAGGCGTTGACGACCTCCTCGCAGTGGCGCGAACTGGTGCTCGTGAAGACCTTTGTGAATTCGGGGATCAGCGCCCCGGCAATCGTCCCGCAGCTGATGATGATCGAAAGCGCAAGCCACGTGGAGATCGAATCGGCGACGGGTGCCAGATCGCCGAGCAGGAAATAACTGGCCAGGAATGTGACGATGATGGACACGATCGAGGTGATCCAGACCAGGTTCGTCAGGGGATGCTCGAAGTTGAACTCCTTATGGCCGGTGAAGAGGGACTTGCTCGCCGCGTCGTTGACGAAGTAGGAGGCCAGCGAGGTGAGGATCATCAAAATACGCATGGCGAAGATCCAGACGATCAGCTTGCCGCACATCGCCGGGTTGGTGGCCATCGCCAGTGCCAGGAAGGCGATCAGGGCGACGCCCGTGACGCCGTAGGTCTCGAAGCCGTCCGCCGTCGGGCCGACGCTGTCGCCGGCGTTGTCGCCGGTGCAGTCCGCGATGACGCCCGGGTTCTTCGGATCGTCTTCGGGCAGATGGAAGATGATCTTCATCAGATCGGAGCCGATGTCCGCGATCTTGGTGAAGATGCCGCCGCAGATACGCAGCGCGCTCGCTCCGAGGGACTCACCGATGGCAAAACCGATGAAGCAGGGGCCGGCGAGGTCCTTCGGGATGTAGGCGAGGATGAGGATCATGAAGAACAGTTCGATGCTGACCAGCAGGAGCCCGACGCTCATGCCGGAACGGAGGCAGATGTTCACCATGCTGAGGGGATTTCCGCTCAGGGAGGCGAAGGCCGCACGGGAGTTGGCCACCGTGTTGATCCGGATGCCAAACCAGGCGACGCCGTAGGATCCGAGGATTCCCATGATGGAGCAGAAAAGAATCATCGCGGCCGCGCCGACGGTGTTGCCCTGCAGGCCGACGAAATAATAGACGATACAGATGGCGATCAGGACCCAGAGACCGGCGAGGAATTTGCCCTGCTGAAACAGGTAGGTCTTGCAGGTCTCCCAGATCGTGTTGGAGACGTCCAGCATGGCCTGATGCGAGGGCAGATTCTTCGTCTGGATGTACTGCATCCAGCCGAAGATCATCCCGATCAGGCAGATGACGAGGCCGAGATTCAGGATGGTGAGGCCACCCAGCGAACCGCCCATGAAACTGACCTGGCTCAGATCGGGTAGCTTGATATCCGCTTCACCCGCGAAAGCCATCGGGGCCGTAAGAAACAGGACGATGCAGATCGCTAATAGAGAAGACCACAAACTGCGCTTGCCGATGCACATCACTTAACCCTCCTTCTGAAAGTTATTGATGGTCTTGCCGTGATATTTGACGATGGCCGCCTGAACGCCGGATGAAACGATGTCCGTCACGACATCGCAGGCGGTAGCCGCGATGTCCGGAACCGTTTGCATCTCCTCTTCAGAAAAGGGGGATAATACGTATGACTCGACCATCTCACGCATGACCGGTTTTCCGATGCCGATGCGGACCCGCAGGAAACCCGGATTTCCAAGCTGTTCGATGACGGATATCAAACCTTTGTGCCCCCCGTGCCCCCCTCCTTCCTTCAGGCGGATCGTCCCGAACGGAAGATCCATATCATCATGTATGACGATCAGGTCGGCGACCTCGATCCGGTAAAAATCAAGAATCCTTCTCACCGCGAAGCCGCTCAGGTTCATGAACGTATGCGGCGCAACGGCGATCACGGATTCGCCCGCAATCCTCCCCCTGCCGATCAGCGCCTCGAAAAGCCGCTGGGAAAGAGCCATGTCGTGCTTCTGGGCCAACTGATCCAAAACAAGGAATCCGGCGTTGTGCCGGGAAAACCGGTAACGCGGTCCGGGATTGCCCAGTCCTACGATCAACTTCACATGCATCCTCTCGCACGGGCCGTCGGCTCATGGTGAATGAGGAGAGGTCTTCTTCCCGCAGGGGAGCCGGCCCGAAAGTCAGGCCTTCTCTTCCTTGGCAGCTTCTTCTCCGGCGCCTTCGGCCGCTTCGCCTTCAGCCGCCGCCTCTTCGCCTTCGACCTTCGCTTCTTCCTTCACGGCCTTCGGAACCGTCACGGATGCGACCGCCGCGTCCAGGTGATCCACGACGGTGATGTTTTCACCGACCGCTATATCGCGGATCTTGAAGGATTCCCCGATCTTCAGGGCACTCACGTCCACCTCGAAGAAATCGGGCAGGTCGGCGGGCAGACAGAGCACCTTCAACTCCCGCTTGCTGTGCTGCAGATCGCCGCCCATGTCCACTCCGACGGGTTTTCCCATGAAGTGGAGGGGAACCTCGAAGACGAGCTTCTTGTCCATTGTCACTTCGTAGAAATCCACGTGCTGGATCTTTCCGCCGAGCGGTTCGATCTGGTATTCCTTGATGATCGACAGGGCTTCGTGTTTCTGCCCCTTGTCGTCGATGACCAGTTTGATGAAGAGGTTTTCTCCTCTTCTCTTGAGGAGCTTGACCATTTCATCCTTGGGAACCGACAGCGGGCGTGTCTCCTTCTTGGGTCCGTAAAATACAGCCGGGACAAAACCGCCGGCGCGCCTGCGTCTTGCCGGTCCCTTGCCGGTATCCTCCCGTGTGTATGCAGTCAGGTCAACCGTTTTCATGAAACCCTCCTAAACTAAATGAATAGTGAGCTGATTGAATCGTTGTAATAAATCCTCCGGACGGCCTCGCTCAGCAGCCCGGCTACGGACAGGATCTTGATGCGCGAACATGCCTTGGCGGCATCGTGCAGGGGGATCGTGTCCGTCACGACGAGTTCCTGAATGGGGGAGGCTTCGATCCGTTCGATGGCCGGACCGGACAGAACGGCGTGGGTGGCGCAGACGGAGACCTCCAGGGCGCCTTCCTCCCGAAGGGCCGTCGCGGCCTGCACCACGGTTCCGGCCGTGTCGATCATGTCGTCCAGCAGGATGACTCGTTTCCCCTTGATGTTGCCGATGATGTTCATGACCTGGGCCTCATTCGGCCCTTCGCGCCGCTTGTCGATGATGGCCAGCGTGGCCCCCAGCCGTTTGCCGAAAGCCCTGGCCCTTTCCACGCCTCCCGTATCCGGTGAGACGATGACCAGGTTGCCCCCCTGGTAGTTGTTCTTGATGTAGTCGAGCAGAATCGGCGTCGCGTAGAGGTTGTCGACGGGGATGTTGAAAAATCCCTGAATCTGTCCAGCGTGCAGATCCATGGAAAGCACACGGTTTGCCCCGGCGGTGGTGATCAGATCGGCGACGAGTTTGGCGGAGATGGGCGCCCGGGGCGCCACCTTGCGGTCCTGCCGTGCGTAACCGTAGTAGGGGATGACGGCCGTGATCCGGTCGGCGGATGCCCGTTTCATTGCGTCGATCATGATCAACAGCTCCATCACGGAGAGGTTGACGGGCGGGCACGTGGACTGAATGATGAAGACATCCATGCCGCGGACGTTTTCGTTGATTTCGACGCGCGTCTCCCCGTCGCTGAAGGTCGTGACATTGGCCTCGCCAAGCGGCACGCCCAGATTCCGGCAGATTTTCTGCGCCAGAGCGACGTTGGAATTCCCGCTGAATATCCTTATTCTTTCGAGCATGGCTGTCCTACCGGATCGTAAGGAAAAATTGCTGGCTGGGGCGGGAGGATTCGA
>DIWJ01000022.1 GCA_002428445.1 Syntrophaceae bacterium UBA6109 | reverse complement strand
TCTATCCGCTGCGCTGACCATGCTTTTCTCCCGGCACTACTCGGACAGATTTTTATCAACTTCGGGAAGGCTATCGAATCGATAATAATTTGTCAAGAATTTTATTTAATATTTTATTACCGCGTTATTAACTATAATATTCAACACTTCGATAGGTGCTGGCGGCGCGTCGATTGCCTGAATCCGAAAACAAAAAGAGATTAGAGGTGTTGGGAAGGCATCCCTTCGCACAAAGCGGGCGAACTGTTCGGGCAGCGGGGCCACGGCATCTTCGGACAAGGTTCCATGCCGAGAAAATGTTTGGAGTAATCAGGTTGCAGAAATGCAATTTTACCGAACGTCCCGCAGGAACGTCCGCTTTCGGGAGGAAAGGATAAGGAAAAGGACCTGGCATTCTAAAATCCCGCCGGGTCCTTTCCTGTTCAGAGAGATGGACGGGATCGAAGGATCCGTCCCCTGCGTGACGACATCGGCCGGGTGCAGGCCGAGGCCCGATCGCAGTGCGCCGCTATTTCATATTTTGATTTTTTACCTTCTGCCTGTTTCTCTGCGATAAAATAAGAGCTCCGGCCATTTCAAAGTCCACAGCTTTTGCGTAAAAAGGGCGGCCATTCTGATATACGATAGCCCCCGAGGGACAAATCAACGCACACGCAGGATTACCGCCGCATAATTCGCATTTGAAAGCCTTCTTTTTCTCCCTTTGAAACAGCATCGCACCGAAGGGACAAGCATCGACACACTTTCCGCATCCTATGCACCGATCACGATCCACGACGACTTTTTTCGTTTCATCTTTGGAACGTGAAATCGCGCTCACAGGACATGATGCCAAACAGGGAGCATCCGCACATTGCCTGCAAGTGGAGACAAAATTATACGGCAGAGGATATTTCCCCTCCAAAAACGCAATGGCCGCTATCCGTGATTTCGAGGGATTAAGTTCCCCTTCATTCTTCAACGAACAGGCCAACTCACAACTCTTGCATCCAATGCATTTCTCGGACGATATTTTTAATTGCCGCGGCATGGATCAACCTCCCTTTCCAACATCCGGCAGAGTGAAACCGAGATCAAGTTCTTTCAGAAGCGCTCGCGTCGGCATTCCGCTCTGATCCCATCCGGCCGTCCTGTAATAAGCTTCTCGAACCTTCTCAAACGTGGGCGCCAGCGATTTCCCTTTCCCTGGACCGTCTACAGGCGGCTGAGAAAGGCGTGGGGTAAAGCCCTCGTGGTCCTTGGTCATGCCTTCGCGCTTATTGTACATGCGCATGAGATTGACCACCCTCTTCCCTATCCGCAACGCCTGTTCCATGTCATAGCTGCTTCCGGTAAGGTCGTTCAGGGTTTTGATCATGGTTTTCCCGGAAGCCGTCTGATAGTAACAATAGATCAGGCACTCCTGAAATTGACGCCACTCCTCCGTTTTCGCATTGACTTGCCCTAAATATTCGTCAGGTTCTGACGCAGGTTTATCAATTCCAAGATCCGCGGAACCTCTTCCCGTAAGGTCTATCCCCTCCTGGCTTCCCATATCGGAAACGATTTGATTGAAGATGGTACCCCATCGCGTACGGGGGTCATGAATGTGCGGAGCGTTCCCTTTCTTCAGATAAACGGCAATATCCGGGAATCCGTGACCCAATTTCTGAGCTGATCTCATCACGCCTTCGGCAAGGATGGCACCGATGCCCTCTCTTTTGGCGATACGCTTGATCAACTGGGCCGCCGCCTCTGCGTCGCCCCACTTCAACTCAATACCATCCAGTTGCTCCCTGCTGATAAACCCCTTTTCGAACCCCTCCATCAGCATGCTGACCAGGAAAGTCAGTTCCTTGGCATCCATCCCCATATCATCGTTCAGGGTATTCAGCACGGTTATCGTACCCGGGTCATAAATGCCCCAGTTGGGCCCAAAACCGGCCAGGATCTCATATTCCACTTCCTCCCCAACAGCACCCTTATACGGCCCCCTGGTTACCTGTACCGCATGGCAGTGTCTATACGTGCAGTTGTAACATGCCCGTGGCACGCATTTATGAGCCTTATTGCGGATATAATCGGCCGTGAACTTCTCGGTTCCGGGAAAAATATTTGTTGTCAGATTCTTTACCGGCACCCAACCGTTCGTGTGATAACCCATGAAAGAGCCGATTGAGCCGTGCTGGCTCACCGTCTTACCCATGCCGGTGTTGCGGGCCTCTTTGCGCCATTGCACGACATCTTCCAGAAATGCTTCCAAAGCCGACGGCGCAATGGGGACCGATTGAGATCCGTGAACGACGATCGCCTTCAATTTTTTGGACCCCATCAAGGCGCCAAGGCCGCCCGTCGCTGCGATGTGACCGCGGTCGCTGTTCAGGCAGGCAAAGCGAACCATGTTCTCCCCCGCCGGCCCGATGGCTGCAACGCTGATACGATGGTCGATCCCCTCTTCTCCATATTTTTTCCGGAGCCACAGGTCCGCTGCAAATGTTCCTTTGCCTGCCAGCTTTGATGCATCTTCAATCGTCGCCTGTCCGTCCTGGATATGCAGGTATACGAGCTTGTCGGATTTCCCCTGGATGATGAGGACGTCGTATCCGGCCTGTTTCAGGCGCGCGCCAAAAAAACCGTTCGACTGACAGGTCGACAAGAACCCCGTCAATGTATTGCGGGCGCATACGGAAAATGTCCCTGAACCCGGCACCAGCGTCCCCGTCAAGGGGCCTGTAGCCACGACAATAGGGTTCCTCGCATCATATGGATCCAAGCCGGGGATCGTCTCATCATATAACAACCGGACGCCGAGACCGCTCCCTCCCACGTACTGGTCCAGCAACTGCGGATCAATCGGCTCTTCGGTAATCTTCCCCGTGGAAAGATCGACCCGCAACATCTTTCTCAAATAACCTCCCATCGGGAACTGCTTATTCATTTTCATCCTCCGTATTTCTGGAATCTCCGCTCCACTTTTCCCGATTACCGTTTCTCAATACGCCCTCTGAAACAGATTCAGAAAATCCTCGTAGGTCGTATAGCGGGGGTTCCACTTGTTGTAACCGGCATCCGCAGAGAGTCTTGCCATCTTGGGAAGCATCTCTTCCGTCGCCCCGACATCCCGCAACCGGTCGGGAATCCCAAGGTCCCGGCACATCCCCTTCACCGCTTCCACCCCTTTCCGCGCCGCTTCCATCTCCGTCAAACCCCGGATATCTTCCCCCATCGCCACCGCCACCCGCGCGTACTTCCTGGGGTTCGCAAGCAGATTGAATTCCGCGGCGGCCGGGAAACACACCGCATTCGAAAGACCGTGGGACACATGGCACAAGGCGCCGATAAAGCGCGCCATGCAGTGCACGTTCCCCAGACCCGTCTGACCGAACGTGATCCCCGCCAGATTCGCGGCACAGGCCATGTTCAGCCCCGCCTCGAGATTTCCGCGGTTCGCAACGAACTGCCGGATGTTCTGCGACATGAGTTCCATCGAGTGCAGATTGATCGCGTCCGTCACCGGATTCGCATTCAAGGAAATATACGACTCAAACGCGTGAACGAATGCGTCCACACCCGCATGCGAAGCAACCGACGCCGGCAGGGTCTTCAACGCAATCGGATCCAATATCGCGATCCGCGCCGGATTCAACGACGCATGACGTATCGACATCTTCAACCCGCGGTCCGTATCCGTGATCGTACACGAACCCGACACCTCCGAGCCCGTCCCCGCCGTCGTCGGAATCGCGATCAGCGGCACCGGCGCATTCTTGAACTTCTCTATCCCCTCGTAATCCTTGATCCTGCCGCCGTTCTTCGCAAGGATCCCCACGCCCTTCCCCGTGTCCATCGTGCTCCCGCCGCCCACCGCAAGGATACACGGCGCCTCATTTTTCTTGTACAGCCCATAGGCCTTCTCCACCGTATTGGCGCTCGGCTCCGGCTCGATCTCGGAAAACAAATCAAAAACGACCTTGTTATCCCGGAGAACCTTCTCCACCGAAGCAAATATCTCCGTCTTCGCAATGATGCCGTCCGCTACCACAAAAATCTTCTCAATCTTCCATTCCTTGATAATGTCGTGCAGCTTCTCATGGCTGCCGATCCCCATGTAAATCCTCGTGGGACAGTAAAAGGACAGGGTCTTTGCATTCATCGTAAGTCTCCTCCCAATCTTCAGTCTTCGCTCCCGCTCCGGATGGGAGACAAATCTTCTTCCTACATGCTTGCTGCTGACATGTTCATCGACGGCAGGGCCGCCAGCATCGCCCTTCTGGCTTCTTTTGCTTCCCGGATATGCCTTTCCAGGTACTCCCTCGCACGAACGACATCCCGTTCCTTGATCTTTTGCAGAATCTGTTCGTGCTCCGAGGCGGCGATGGGAAGCCTGCCCGGCGGAATGAGCTCCACGGGAGACCTCA
>DIWJ01000070.1 GCA_002428445.1 Syntrophaceae bacterium UBA6109 | reverse complement strand
GGTAACGTCAAGATGTTTGTGTCAGGTTTAAGAGGAAGGGGCCTCCGGTTTTGTTTTTAAAGTTTTCATGGGCGAAGATGGCATAGAGGATTCTGTCCATGCTGGTTTTATCGGAGAAGATGCCCATGGGTCTGGTTCGTCTTCGGAGCTCGCGGAATCTCCGTTCAATGAGATTGGTGGTTCGGATCTTCTTCCAGAGATTTCTGTCTTGAATCTGGAAGAAGGCCAAGAGTTCTTCTTCGCATTCTCTGAGAGAAGCAAGGGCTTTGGGGTAGAGATTGCCCCATTTGGAGGCGAAGTGTTTCAAAGCGGTTCGTGCCTGTCTGATTCCTTCGGCATTGCTGACGGCAGCCAGGTCCTTCTTGGCAACTTTCTGATCCGCTTTTCGGATATGGTTCAGGACGTTTCGGGTTTTGTGAGCCCAACAGCGTTGAATGGGGATGCCTGGATAGACGAAGGGCAAGGCAGCCAGCAACCCCTTGCCGCCATCCGTCACGATCAACTCCATTCCTTCCGCCCTCAGCCCCCTCTTGTACAGATCGGACAGGAAGGCATCCCATGCGGCCTGCGACTCGCCGTGGGCAATTGTGAAGTCGATGACCTCCTTCTTCCCCTCTGAGGTCATGCCCAAGGCCACCAGGACCACTCGCTTGACGGACCCCATCCCCGTTTTCCGCTTCAACACCACTCCGTCCAGGAAAAGAAACCGATACGACCGACGGATCGGCCGCCGGTGAAAGGCCGAAACAGCCACATCCAGGATCCGTGATACCCGGCTGACTGTCGCGGCGCTTACCGCTTCTCCCAAAACCGGCAGCAGAGCGCTACTCACCTTCCTTGTCGATAAACCCAACACAAAACAGGACAAAATCATCCGATTCACCTGAACCGCCCGGCGATTGTACGCCTGGATCACTCCTACACCCGATGTCGTTCTTGTCCGGGGAACCTTCAGCAACAAGTCCCCTAACTCCGTCAAAAAGTGACGGCTGAAATAACCGTTCCGACGATCCGCCTCTTCCCGATACGCCATCCCTGCCAGATGCTTGTCTATCCGATCCCGCATCCGGTCTTCCAGGATCTTGCTCAATGAATCCCGCGCTAAACTTCGATAATCCGTCTCCTCGTCACCATATAAATGCATCTCCTTGATTATACGAAACGCCTGTGGCAAACTCCGAACTACTTGTTCCATGGGGTATCTCCTTTCTTTATCGGTCTTCGCAAACCGGGAGATACCCCTTCTTCTATCCCTGACACAAGATCTGATACATCACCCATGACGGGCGAAGCCTTGCGCCGCACCGACGAAACTGATATGCTGCCGCCAAAATACAGATTGGGAACAGGAGGTTGCCCTATGATTATGCTACCGGAACTGCCCTTCGCGAAGGATGCGCTGGCCCCCGTCATCAGCGCGAATACGATCGAATTCCATTACGGCAAGCACCACAAGGCCTACGTGGACAACCTCAACAAGCTTGTTGCAGGGACCGACCTCGCTGACGCGGATCTGGAAACGATCGTCCGGAAGACCGCCGGAGATGCGGCGAAGGCGGGCGTCTTCAACAACGCCGCCCAGGTCTGGAATCACACCTTTTACTGGAACTGCCTGAAACCAAAGACCGGCGGAACACCTGCCGGCGCCATTGCCGGAAAGATCCAGGAAACCTGGGGCGGATACGAGAAATTCGCCGAAGAACTCAAGAACGCCGGGATCACTCAGTTCGGAAGCGGATGGGCCTGGCTGATCCTCGACGGCAGCCGTCTCAGGATCGTGAAGACCCCCAATGCCGATACACCGCTCGCGCACGGCCAGAAGGCGCTTCTGACGATTGACGTCTGGGAGCACGCCTATTATCTCGATTACCAGAACCGGCGTCCGGACTACCTGGCGGCCGTCATCGACAAGCTCATCAACTGGGATTTCGTCAACAGCCGCCTCTAGTTCCTCCGGCGGCCGCAGCGCCCGTCAGTGCATCGGAGAGGGAGGGCGGCGTTCTTCCGCCCTCCCCGTTTGCCTGAAAAACGCCACCGCTAACCGGAGCGATCGCCCGTGACCCGACCGAAGGCATCGGATTGCAGCGGCCACCGCCGCCGCCTGAAGGAAAAATATCTTTCCTCCAGCATCGCGGCCTTTCATCCTTACGAGGCCGTCGAACTGCTCCTGACCTTCGCCCTTCCCCGGCGGGATGTGAAACCCCTAGCCAAAGAACTGCTCCGCCGCTTCGGTTCACTCCGCGGCGTCGTTGCGTCGGATGCGGCCGAGCTCCTTTCGGTACCGGGTTTGGGAGAGCACGCGGTCGCGTTGATCAAGCTCGTCAAGGATCTGGGCGATCTGTACCTCAAGGAAAAGGCCATGGACAGGATTCAGATTTCCTGTACGCAGGAACTGCTCGACTATTGCCGCTGCACCATGGGCGGGCTCAAGGAGGAGCAGTTCCGGATTATTTACCTCGACACGCGCAACCGCATGATGGATGTCGATATCCTCGAGAAGGGCGTTGTGAATCAAGCCGTCGTCTATCCGCGCAAGGTGATCGAGCACGCCCTGAAACGCAAGGCCTCGGCGCTGATCCTCGTTCACAATCACCCCTCCGGCCACGTGGTCCCTTCGGAGGCGGATATCCGCCTGACCCGGACCATCGAGGAAGCGGCCCGGGTACTCGATATCCTGATCCACGACCACCTGATCGTGGGCGAGGAGAAGGTCTTCAGCTTCCGCGAGGAGGGGATGATGCGATGAGGGCTGCGGAGATCAACGGACAAAAAAAGGGGATCGCTGTTCCGATCCCCCTTTCCTGACATTCTTGCTTTGCCTGCAGTGAGCGCCCCTCATTCCCCGGGTGTCACTTCCTGCGATCGACCTTCTCCTTGAGTTCCTTGCCCACCTTGAAAAAAGGCAGTTTCTTCGGAGAGACCTTGATGTTCTTTCCCGTCTTGGGGTTCCTGCCCGTGTAGGCGCCGTAATCCCTCACCACAAAGCTCCCGAATCCCCGAATTTCAATGCGACCGCTCTTATTGAGTGCATCCGTGAATCCCTTGAAAATCAAATTCACGATATCGATCGCCTTTTTTTCGGTCAGGTTCTCTTTTCTGCTCAGCTCTTCGATGAGTTCCGACTTGTTCATACGGGCCTCCTTAACTGCACCTTCTCAGCTTGCCATTTCTGAGATAAAAACAGAGATATCAATAACATATGAATCAAAAACAACTGGGGGCGACTATTATGTATTTTTAAATGAATGTCAAGACAATTTTTTTGCAAAATCGCCATCATCGGGCGGCCGAGCGGAGGCTTTCGACCTCGCGCTTCGTGAGGTGGCGATATTCGCCGGAAGAGAGCGAACCCAGGGCTACTTCGCCGATTTTCAGGCGGATCAACCTTGCGACCGGGTGTCCCAACGCCTGGAAAGCCCGGCGGATAATGCGGTTTCTCCCTTCCGCAATCGAAAGAAGGAACCAGGTGCTGCCGCGATTTTCCTTCTCCTCCCGCACCTGCGCCGGCCGAAACAATTCGCCGTCCACGTCGAGCCCCCGCTCGAGGGAGCGAAGCTCCGGCGCGGTCATGGTTCCTCTCACCTTGACACGATAGGTCTTGGGGATCTGATAGCGCGGATGCTGAACCTTCTGTGAAAAATCGCCGTCGTTCGTCAGAATCAGCAGCCCCTCCGAGTCGTAATCCAGCCGGCCCACAGGGTATACGCGCTCGCCCACCCCGACAACGAGGTCCGCAACCGTCGGCCTGCCCTCGGGATCATGCAGGGTTGTTACGTATCCCGGCGGCTTGTGCAGCATCAGGTAAACCTTTTCGGATTCGGCGCGGATCAGCCTGCCGTCGACCCGGATCTCGTCCGACTGCGCATCCGCTTTCGAGCCCAGCTCTTTGACGACGATCCCGTTCACCCGCACCCTGCCCGCAACCATCAACTGTTCCGCGGCCCGCCGGGAGGCGACCCCGGCCTGAGAGAGAATCTTCTGCAGACGTTCCTTCACGCATCACCGCCTTCGCGTTCCTTCAAATCCTGGGATTCCGGCAGTGCCTCACCGCCCTCGCTTTCCTTCAAATCCCGGGGCGCCGGCGATTCTGAACCGCCCTCGAGCTCCTCCAACTCCAGGCGTGCCTGCAATTCCGAACCGCCCTCGAGCTCTTTCAATTCCCGGAGCGTCGGCAATTCCGAGAGGTCGTTGAGATTGAACATCTCCAGGAACTTCTTCGTCGTCCCGTAGAGCATCGGTTTTCCCGGCACGTCCTTCCTCCCGACCATGCGGATGATCTTCTTGTCGAGAAGGCCCTTGACGGAGGCGGACGAATCGACGCCGCGGATTTTATCGACTTCGGACTTCATCACCGGCTGCCGGTAGGCGACGACGGCAAGGGTCTCCATGGCCGCGGGGCTCAGGACCTGCGCCCTGGCTCCCTTGAGCTTCTTGATCCACGGGCTGAAGTCCGGCCGCGTCCGGAACTGGTAGCCTCCCGCCACCGCGCACAGCTGGAATCCCCCTTGCCTCACTTCGTATTCCGACACGAGTTCCGCCAGCTGCCGGGTGATTTCGTCCCGTTCGACCTCCGGCAGGAGATCGCGGATCTTCTCCACGGAAAGCGGTGCTTCTGACGCCAGCAGGAGGGCCTCAAGAATCGGTTTGATCTGTTCCATCCGTCGACTCCACAGCAAGGAAGATCCGGATCACCCCGAACGAGCGAGACTGAAAAGCCCGGATCACTCTCAGTTTCATCAGTTCGAGGATCGCCAGAAAGGTATAAAGGATGCGGCGCCGATCGGCGCCCTGTTCAAAAAGTTCCGAAAAGGCGAGATTTCCGGCCTGCGTCAAGCGGTCCATGATTTCGTTGATGCGGTCCGCGAGCGAGATCTTTTCCACGTCGATCTCCATGAGATCCGGCCGGCCCATTGTGGAAACGATATTCCGGAAGGCCTCGACGAGCGCGAAGATATCGACCTCGACGATCTCCTCGCCTCCGGCGGCTTCGAGCGGTTCGGCGACATGCGCCCCCTTGAAGACGTCCCGCTCCAGGATGTCCCGGCCGCTGAGCTGCATCGCCGCCTCCTTGAAGGATTGGTATTCCAGAAGCTGGCGGACGAGGTCGGCCCGCGGGTCCTCTTCTTCCGGTTCCTCCCCTTCCTGCTCTTCCGGCGGCAGCAGCGTCTTGGACTTGATGTGAATCAGCGTCGCCGCCAGAAGAAGATATTCGCCGGCAAGGTCCAGGTTCAGGGATCGCATCATCGCCACGTGCTGCAGGTACTGTTCGGTGACGAGGGCGATGGGGATGTTGTAGATGTCGATTTCGTTCTTCCGGATGAGATACAGGAGGAGATCCAGGGGCCCCTGAAAGACGTCGAGTTTGATTTCGTACCCGTCGGTCATATGCGCACGGCTTCCCGCACCTCTTTCATGGTATCTCCGGCGATCGCGGCCGCACGTCCGTTTCCGTCCTCGATCACCGCCCGGACGTCCTCCGGATGCGCGCGGTAGAAATCCTGGCGCTCGTGAATTCCCCGCGATGCCTCCTCCAGCTCCTCGTACAGGCGGCGTTTGCAGTCGGTGCAGCCGATGGCGGCGCCCCGGCAGTCCCGGTCGATCTCCTGAACCTTTTCCGCCGAAGCGTACAGCCCGTGAAAGGTGAACACGTTGCAGATCTCCGGCCGGCCGGGATCCGTCCGGCGGATCCGCTGCGGGTCCGTAAACATGCAGCCGACCTTCTTGGCCAGGACCTCGCCTCGATCGCCGATGAAGATGGCGTTGTCGTAGGACTTGCTCATTTTCCTCCCGTCGATCCCGAGCAGTTTCGGAACTTCCGTCAGCAGCGGGTCGGGGACGGGAAAGATCTCCCGGTAAAGGAAATTGAACCGGCGGGCGATTTCCCGCGTCAACTCGACGTGCGGCAGCTGGTCGACGCCGACGGGGACCCCGTTGGCCTTGTACATGATGATATCGGCAGCCTGAAGAACCGGATACCCGAGAAAACCGAAGGTGGACAGGTCCCTGCTGACGAGTTCCTCTTTCATTTCCTTGTAGGTGGGGTTCCGCTCCAGCCAGGCGAGCGGAGTGATCATGGACAGGAGAAGGAACAATTCCGCGTGCTCCTTGATGCTGGACTGGACAAAGAGGGTGCTCCTGTGCGGATCGAGGCCGGCGCTCAGCCAGTCGACGACCATGTCAAAAGTGTTCTGCTGAATCTCGGCGGTGTTCGCGTAGTCGCTCGTCAGAGCGTGCCAGTCGGCAACGAAATAGAAACACTCGTAGCCGCCGTGGTTCTGCAGGTTGATCCAATTGGCAAGAGCGCCATGCAGATTTCCCAGATGCAGCTTTCCCGTCGGTCTCATTCCGCTGAGGATTCGTCGCGTCGCCAACTCTTTTCCACCGCCTGAAAAATATTCCGCGCTGACAGATGCGGGCGCGGGTGTCTTGAATTCGGAAAGTCGCGGGATCTATAACAGAAAGGGGTCCCCCTGTCAAACTGCCGGCGACGAAAAAGGCCCCCGGACCGTGAAGGTCCCGGAGGCCTTTTTTCAACAACGTTCGGTTCTTGTTACTTCACCTTGTCGGCGAGTGCCTTCCCAGCCTTGAACTTCACGACCTTCTTGGCGGGAATCTTGATCGCCTTCCCCGTCTGGGGATTGCGGCCTTCGCGAGCCTTGCGTTTCGAAACCGAGAAAGTCCCGAAACCGACCAGGCCGAGCTTTCCGCTCTTCTTCAGTTCTTTGGCCACCGCCATCGCGAAAGATTCCAACGCCTTCGCCGCCGCCGCTTTCGTAACTCCCGCGTCCCCTGCCATCACCGCAATCAATTCTGCCTTCGTCATTCCTTTGTTGTCCCCCTTTCGTGTCGATTATGAATCAATGAACGGCCAATTCCGTCCCTGGCCTTTTGCTTTCCTGTTCCGAATCCCGTCCCGCCTGTGGGGCGAGACCCGTGCCGCTCTTTCTTCCCAGAAGATCCCCTCTGTAAAAACCGCTCCACGTCTGGCTTTCCAGACCCTGAGGCTCTCTTTCTCAGGTTCTACGGACCTTGCCGACGGTCAGAAGGTGCTTATGCGTAACACAAAGAAACCCAACAATCAAGGAAAAAATCTCTGTGAAATGCCGAAAAGCGCCGTATTTACTGCCTCCGGAGACGGTCGGACCCTTTTCACTTCTTCAGGGAACCCACCCCGGGGCGTTCAACGGTCCGGCTTCCTGAGCAGAAAAAAGAGCTCCCCCCTCTCCTTGAGACTTCCCGCGAGCATCTCGGCCTCCCCGCCCGTGCCGCAGAAAAGATCGACCCGCCCGGGCCCCTTGATGGCGCTACCCTTATCCTGATTGAAGACGTAGCGGGTCGCCGGATTCCATTCCCGGATGTTCCCTTTCGCGTCAAGAGCGGGTTTCCGCAGTCGGACAAACGCCAGCGCCCCTTCCGGGAAGACGCGCGGATCGGTCGCGATCGAGCGGCCGGCCGTTACCGGAAATCCCAGCGAGCCTACCGGTCCCTCTTCGACCAGCCGGAAGAAGATATATCGTTCGTTGTACGCGAGCACCTGGCGGCACTGGTCGGGGGAAAGTCCGCGCAGATAGGCCTTGAAGTTCCGGTAGGCGGTCTCCCCCGCGGAAATCTCGCCGCGATCCGCCAGATACCTGGCGATGCTGCGGTAGGGCCGGCCATTGCTGGCAATGCCGTGGACACGAACGGCGCGGTCGTTTTCCATCCGGACGATCCCGGATCCCTGCACATGCAGAAGAAACAGGTCGACGGGATCGTCCAGCCAGAGGAGTTCGAGACCGCGGCCGGCCAATGCGCCTCCCCGGTCGATCTCATCCCGGCTGTAGTAGGGCACCAATTCCCTCTTCCCCAGACGGCCGACGACTCGTTCGCCCCGCCAGCGGTCGCTGAACTTGCCGAGATTGACGGTGACGGCGTCGGTTGGCACCGCGTAGAGGGGATAACGGAAGCGCTCCGTCCTTGAAGGAGAACCTTGGAGGACGGGCTCGAAATAGCCGGTGAACAGGACCGTGCCCCTGCCGTCCGCCCCCTCCGACTGAACAAAATCGAAAACGCGGCGGATTTCCCGCTCCCGATCCGGCCACGTCTTCCGGGAATGGAGAATCCCGCGGAATGACAGCAGGGACTCCCGAAGTTCCCGAACATTCACCCGGCGATTTCCGAGGGGGTAATCGGTCGACGGCGGGAGGGATTCGTAGTAGCGCAGGCTTGCCGCCAGGGCCTTTTCCAGGGAAGCGTCGTCGAGATCGTCCGGCGATACCGCCGCAAGCCCTTCGGCGTCCGGCGAGGGGGTCGTCACTCCCGGAGCGGCTGGCTTCATGCGAAGGTCGCAGCCCAGGAGGAAGACGAGAATGGCCAGCAGGAATACCGCCCGCAGCCCGCCGGCAAAGCCTTTCCGGATCGGCAGCGGCGGGCGGCCGCAGCCCTCAGCTCTTGTCATCGCAACTCCAGAGCACGGCCGTTTCGTCGCAGTAGTCCGGATACTTGGAACAACGGAAGCAGTCCGACCAGACCTTTTCCGGCAGGATGGCCCGATCTACCTGCTGGAATCCCAGGCGTTCGAAGAAAGATTTCTGGTACGTGAGCGCGAAAATCCGGAACAGCCCCAGGGTGATGGCTTCGGAGATACAGGCCTCGACGAGCTTTCGGCCGATGCCGCTCTTGCGGCAATCCTCTTCCACATACAGCGAGCGGATCTCGGCCAGATTCTCCCAGACAATGCACATGGCGCAGATGCCGACGATGCTGTCCGTACCCTCGTCGATAAATATGAAGAAATCACGGAGGCTGCCGTAGATGTCCATGAGCGAGCGCGACAGCATCTCTCCCTTGGCGGAAGAGGCGTTGATCATCCGGTGAATGGTTCTTGCGTCTTCGATGCGTGCTTTTCTCAACATGGCTTTCCCAACCGATCCTCCATCATCTCCCCTTATCGCGCTTTGGCCAGCATCTCCCGGGCATGCCTTCGCGTCGCCTCCGTCACCTCGATACCTCCCAGCATCCGCGCGATCTCCTCGAGACGGGCGCCGTCGGAAAGCCGGTCCACCTGCGTCGCCGTCCTGCCGTCTTTCACCGCCTTGGAAACCCGGTAGTGAAGATCCCCGTAGCAGGCGATCTGCGGCAGATGGGTGATGCACAGCACCTGATGATGCTTCGCAACGTCCTTGAGTTTGCGGCCCACGACCTCGGCCGTCGACCCGCCGATCCCGCTGTCCACTTCGTCGAAAACGACGGTCCCGACGGAACCCGTGCGCGCCAGGACCTTCTTGACGGCCAGGATGATCCGGGAGAGCTCGCCGCCGGAGGCGATGCGGCTCATGGGTTTCATCTCTTCGCCGACATTGGCGGACAGGAGAAATTCCGGTTCGTCGATCCCCTTGTCGCGCAGCACCGGCGCTCCCTCGGGGGTAAGCGCCGGCTCGGGGAAGAAGACCTCGAATTTCGCCGCGGCCATGTTCAGGGAGGCGATTTCTTTTTCCATCGCCTTCTTCAGCGCCCTGGCCGTCTTCCTTCGTTCCCGGGACAACTCGCCGGCCTTCTCCAGCAGGCGCTCCTGAAGCTCGGAGATTTCCCGGCGCAGGCCGTCGACCGTTTCCTCCGCGGAACTGATCCTCTCCAGCTCCTCCTCCATTTCCTTCAGGCGCCGGAGGACATCCTCGAGGGACGGCCCATACTTGCGTTTGAGCTGCCCGAGTGCCGCAAGCCTCTCTTCGACGGCCTCAAGACGTTCGGGATCGACGGAAAGATTCTCCAGATAGCGCCGCAGCGCGAAGGCGATCTCTTCCAACTGGAAGAAAAGCCCGTCGGCCTCTTCCGGCGCGAGATCGCAGGCGGCATCGACCTTCTTGATTTCCCGGAGAGATGCGATGACGCCGCGCAGCTCTTCGAGCACCGAACCTCCCTTCCCGTAGAGGCCCTCGTAGGCGGCCGTTCCCAGGTCCCGGAGCTTTTGAATATTGCTCAGCACCTTCTTCTCGTCGAGAAGACGCCGGTCCTCGTCCGGCGCGGGCTCCGCCGCCGAAATCTCCTGACGCTGAAAGCGGAGCAGCTCCTCCCGCTCGGCGCGCCGGCGGTTTTTCTCCTCAAGCTCGTCCACGATGCGTTTGCGTTCCTGAAACTCGCCGTACAGGGCGGCGTACGCCGACCGGAGCGTCCCCAGGTCTCCGAATGCATCCAGGATATCGACATGGCCGGCGGCGTCGAGAATCGCCTGATGTTCATGCTGGCCGCAGATATTGACGAGGCGTCCGCTCAGAGAGGAGAGCATCGCGAGATTCGCGAGGCCGCCGTTGATGTACGCCCGATTCTTGCCCGAACGGGAGACGATCCGCCTGACCACGACCTCCTTCGCCCCGCTGAACCCCATTTCCCGCAGCTTCTCGCCGAGGAGGCCGTCGCTGCCGACTTCGAAAAGGGCTTCGACGACGGCCGCGTCCTCGTCGGACCGGATCATGTCGGCATAGGCCCGGTCGCCGAGCAGGAGGCTGATCGCGCCGATGAGGATGGATTTGCCGGCGCCGGTTTCCCCGGAGATGACGTTCAACCCCTCGCCGAAGGAAACCGAGAGGCTGTCGATGATGGCGAAGTTCGAAATGCTCAATTCTCGCAACATGCCTATTTGCTTCCGGCCCCGGAGGGCAACCCTCCCCAGCCGAGTTTCGACCGGAGAATCTGGAGATAGTCGCGGTGCGGAGAACAGACAAGATGGGTCATGAATTGCGACTTGCGGACCGTCGCCGTGTCGCCCGGCCGCAGATGGATGGAGCTCTGCCCGTCGAGCGTCAGGGTCGCCCCCTGGTCTTTCGTCCACAGGATGATCTTGAGCTCGACGTCGGCCGGCAGGATAATGGGGCGGTTCGTCAGGGTATGCGGGCAGATCGGGTTGATGATGATCGACTGCTGCGCCGGAAAGACGATGGGGCCGCCGGCGGAAAGGGAGTACGCGGTTGAACCCGTCGGCGTCGAGATGATCAATCCGTCCGACTTGAACGTCGTCAGGTACCGGCCGTCGAGAAGCGTCTCCAGTTGCACCAGCCGCGAGAGGTTCCCGCGGTTGATCACGGCATCGTTGAGGACGGTATGAACCTCGGTTCCGCCCTTATCGTCGTTGAGGACGACGTCGAGCATCATTCTTTTCTCGATGCGGATATCGCCTTTCAGGATGATCTCCAGGGCGTCGAACATCTCGCTGAGATTGACGTCGGTGAGATATCCGAAGCTGCCGAGATTGACGCCGACGATGGGAACGGCATGGGTGCAGACGGTGCGGGCCGTCCGGAGGATCGTTCCGTCGCCCCCGAAGACAACGAGCAGCTGCACGGAAGAGGCAAGCTGAGGAAGGGGAAGGCCGGCTTCGCCGACCTTTGCGGCGATCCGGTCTTCGAGAAAGATCTCCAGGCCTCTTCGACGTCCCCAATCGGCCAGCCGCAATGCGTAATCCGGAGATTTCGGTTTCTCCGCATTGGCGACGATTCCGATTCGAGTAATTCGCATGAGAGGCCCCGGTGAAAAAATTTTCGTATCGACTACCACAAATCTCCCCCCCTGTCCACGACTCTTTAAATTCATCCATCTATCGAATAACAAAAAGAAAAGGCGGCAGATCCCTGCCGCCTTTTCCTGGCCTTTTTCCCGCCGGTCCTGGGGCTCGGAGGCTGGGAAAGACTACTCTTCCTTGATGTAGAACTGCATCTTCAGGTCGCCGACTTCAACGACGTCGCCGTCTTTGAGGTCGCAGCGCTGTTCGACCTTTTCTGTGTTGACCTTGATCTCCTTCCCGCCGGAGGGTGTGATGAAATACCCCTCCTTGCGCCGGTTGACCAAAGCCGCGACTTTCGGTGCGAAGAAGCCCTTGAGCTTGATGGCGGCGCTGTCGTCCTTGCCGATCGTTGTGATCCGCTCCTTGAGAAGATAGTCCTTCTTCTCGGTCGAACCCTCGATCACGAGGAAGCCTCCAAGAATTTCCTTCTTGTCCGCCGCCGGCGCTGCAGAGGCCAGGATCTTCTTCTGCTCCAGGGGAGAAAGCACCATCGTCTCGTCCATGGACCGGGTCCGGGCGGGCTGCAGCTTGGCTTCCCCCTCTTCCTGGTCGCCGATGAAGGCAAGGACGTGGCTGCCCACGAGGACGGAATCGCCGGGCTTCAGGTCATGCCTGGAGATCTTCTTGCCGTTGACGAACGTCCCGTTGAGGCTGTTGAGGTCTTCGACGGCGAAGCCCTGATCCGTCTTGACGATCTTTGCATGAGAACCCGATACGGCGGGGTTTTCGATGGGAATATCGTTGCCTTCCTTGCGGCCGATCGTCAGGACGTCCTTGTCGAGGGGTATCTCTTTGAGAACCGCCTCCTTGAACTTCAACAGTATCTTAGCCATGCGTCACCTCCTGCCCCACCCGAAAAATTTCAATAAGGAAGAGAGCCAGCCCTCCTTGAGGAGGTAGGCCGTTACAACCGTGATGTTGTCCTTGCCCCCGTTGCCGTTGGCAAGATCGACGAGGGCCGTGCAGGCCGCGTCGGGATCCTTGCTGAGACTTGCAATCGACAGCATGTCTTCGTCGGTCACCATATTGGACAGCCCGTCCGAACACAGGAGCAGGATGTCCTCGTCGGACATCGTCATTTCACACAGATCGACGTCCACTTCGGCTTCCGTGCCCAGCGCCCGGGTCAGGACGCTTTTCATCTCCGACTTCTGAGCCTCATCCTTGGAGATCAGTTCCCGCTTCACCTGCTCGGCGACGACGGAATGATCGTCGGTCAGCTGTTCGATGCCGCCGGCGCGGATCAGGTAGAGGCGGCTGTCTCCAACGTGGGCGATGCTCAGCCTGCGGTCTGTGACAAGCGCCGCCACGACGGTCGTCCCCATCCCCTGCCAGGCGGGATTGCCGGCCGCCGCTTCGAAAATCGCCATATTCGCGAACCGGATCGCCGAGCCGAGGCGGTTGGTCGCCTCCGAGTAGTCTTCGTCGTACGCGCCGATCTGCAGGGTCTTCTTTTTCCCTCCGCCGTCAAAGAAGTTCCGGACCGTGTCGACGGCCATGCGGCTCGCAATTTCCCCCGAGGCGTGTCCCCCCATTCCGTCCGCGACGAGGAGCAGCCGCGGCTTTTCCATGACGAGAAAGTTGTCCTCGTTGTTCTTCCGCGTCCGGCCAACGTCCGTCTTCGCACCGACGAGCAGCTCCATCTCAGGCCTCCAGGGATTTCAGCAGTTCGTTGAGAGCCGCAACAATATCCTTTCCTTGCTGATAGCGCTGCTCCTTGTCCTTGGCCAGCATCCTTGCCATGACGGCATCGAAGGGCTCCGGAATGTCCGGCGCCAATTCCCTCAGACGCGGCGGTGCAGTGGTCGTGATGTTGTAGATCAGGGTTGCGATGCTTTCGCCGGCAAATGGTTTGTCGCCGGTCAGCAATTCGAAGAAGACGACGCCCAGGGAGAACAGATCCGACCGCCCGTCCACCTTCTGCCCGGCGATCTGCTCCGGCGACATGTAGCTGGGGGTGCCCATGATCACGCCCGTCTGTGTCTTGGAACTGGCCATGACGCGGGCAATGCCGAAGTCGGCGACCTTCACCTCGCCGTTCCTGAGAATCATGATGTTCGCGGGCTTGATGTCCCGGTGAACGACGCCGTTGGCATGGGCATAGTCGAGCGCGCTCGCCACCGCCGAGACGATCCTGACGACTTCACGGCGCGGCAGCAGGGAATCCTTGGAACCGCGCTTCTCCAGGTCCGAACCGTCCAGCAGTTCCATGGCCATGTAAGCGATCTCGTAATCTTCGCCAACGTCGAAAATGGTGACGATGTTGGGGTGGGCAAGCTTTCCGGCGGCCTCGGCTTCCCGGAAGAAACGCTTCTTGACCTCGGCCAGTTGCTCCTGATCGAATTCCTCGTACCGCAGCGTCTTGATGGCGACTTCGCGGTTGATCTTCGGGTCTTTCCCCAGATACACGGTCCCCATGGCCCCGTGCCCGAGTTCCTTGACGACTTCGTAGCGGCCGAGCGTCGGTTTCGTCTGGGCGCTCCCCTCCATGATGACGGTCCCCTCCTTGCGCGCCGCGCCGGCGCCGAAGATCATCGTTTCGCCCACGGTCTTGAGTCTTGTAATGCGCTCCGCGGCGTCCTTGAACGCGCCGGCCGTCGCGATATGCTCGTAGACAGCCACGGCCTTGTTGAACATGCGCTTCCGTTCGAAATCCAGGCCGAGGTTGTAGAGGAGCTCCTTGATGGCGTCATCCTCCATGGGGCACTTGCGGAACTTCTCAAAGGCCATATCCAGCATGCCCTGGCCCTGGAAGGAAAGCCCCAGCATCTTGTTCGTCTCGACGCTGTCCGCCTCGATGCGTTCCTTCGACTGTTCCGTGAACAGGTATTCTTTCGATACCAGCACGATGTAGCCGACGAGCAGGAGCAGCGTCGGATAGAACACCTTCACCCAGATCCCCTGCAGGAGGAGGAAATAGGCGCCCGTCACCAGCCACGCGATCAGAAGAACCAGCGACAGCAGCGCGCTGATGCCGGCCCTCAGCCGCGGGATCGCGATCGCCAGGAAGAGGCCGAAGAAGGCTACGACGCCCATCTCCGCCGGCAGCGCCCAGGCGGGCCGTTGAATGTGATCGCCGTTGAGGATGTTGTTGATGACGTTGGCGATGATGAGCACCGCCGGCACCGTCGTTCCGATGGGGGTGACCTGCATCGTCCCCAGTCCCGTCGCGCTGTGGGCGAGAAGAACGATTTTGTTCTTGAAGACCTCTCCGGGCACCTTGTTGTTCATGACGTCCACGAAGGAATAGGCGGTGAAGTTGCTGTTGTAGCTGATGAGCATCCGATGATCTTCGTAAGTCGGGATGTTGATCCGCGGAAACCTGATGCCCTCGCCGACGACGATATCCTGAAGATTCAGGCCGAGGTATTTCAGGGTCAGCTGAAGCGGAAGGGAGGCATAGACCCGGTTGCCGTAGTCGATCAGCAGCATTTCGCTGCGGACCGTGCCGTCCCGGTCGGCCCGGAGGTTGATATGACCCAGCGCCGCCGCCGCGGAGGCAAATTCCGGGATCGGCGGGAGAAGCTCTCTGGCCGTCGTCAAAGGCAGCGGATTATGGAAGCTCACCGAATTCTTCCGGAGGTATTCCGGGAGACCGGCGTTGTCCATCATCACGGGGCTTCCCAGAACAAAGTAAAAGGGCAACACGACGCGCTTGGCGTTGGCGATGGAGGTCGAGAGCGTCTTGTCGTTGTCGAGACGCTGCTCCGCCTCTTTCAGAACGGTGTAGATGTTCGAGGCCTGCTGATTCTTGGCGAGGGTCGGGTCGGCCTCCATCTTCTTGACGATGTCGCGGATCTCCAGGAGCCCCTGGTTGAAATCGCTCTCGGAATAAAGGATGTTGACGCCGATGACCTTGGCATTGTGGCCGCTCAAGGCGTCGATCATGTGGGCGATGTACCCCCGGGGCCACGGCCAGCGTCCCAGGGCGTTGATGCTTTCGTCGTCGATCGCCACGATCACGACCGGCGAAGAGGCGGGCTGTTCCCGCAGGCTCAGGCCCAGGTCATAGAATTTGTATTCCAGCGTTTCGATCGGCCCCCACTGGAAGAAGCCGGCGGCCAGGGTGAAGATCATCAGAATCAGTCCGATCACCAGACCCGAAACGACGGCTTTCTTGGACTTGGCCATGAAGCTCTCCTCGACAAAGTGACGTCAGCGGACGGCAGTGTCCGGCTTCGCGCGCATCTTACTGAAGATCTGGAACCTTTCCTGCCTCCTGATCCCGGGCCTTGTTCCAGTCAACCCAGGGATCCTTGTCCTCCTGGTCCGAGAATTCTTCGGGCTTTGCGGGTACGCCCTGCGAACTGACCCGGATCTGCTGCATGGACTTCACGATGTAAACCCACTCCTCCATCGTGACCTTCCGCGGACCGGCCACCGGTTTGGGACCGGAAACGGCCTTCGGAGCCTTCAGCACACCGGGTTTTTCGCCTTCCTCGACCATCGGCGCACCGCTCCAGACGCCCACCTCGCCTGTGTAGACGCGGACCAGAACCGACTGGTCGTTCTCGACGTTCATGCGATAGACCGTCCCGCGCACGCCGCAGACCGACGTCAGCGTCGTCACCTCGATCTTGGGTTTCACGCCGAAGAAGACCTTGCGGATGTTGTTCCAGGTCTTGCCGGCATTCATGTGCACTTTCACTTCCCGGGCCTTCTTGTCGCTGTCGATGTACAGCTGCACAATCTTGAAGTTCGTCTTGTCCCCGAAACGCATCATGCTGCGATCGGGTAACATCATTTCCAAAAGAGTGTCGGCGCCCGTGACGACCTGATCCCCCGGTTTCAGAGAGTCTCCCTCCTTGAGCGCCCGGACCGCCTTCTGACCGGACGATGTCGCGGTCGCCGTTCCCTTCAGGAAGACCACCTTGGCCTCCCCGGTTCCCATTTTGACTGTGAGAAACTTTTCCCCGGCGGCGTCCGCCGCTGATGCGAGAAGGAAGATGAAGGCGGTGATCCCGATGACGACCCCGAAGGTCCTGCACTTCGACATGGCCGATCCTTTCCTGACGAGACGATAAAAAACGATCCCGCTCTCCGAGGGGATCCCGAACCCAAAACAGCGCCGCCGGCCGATAAAACATGAGAGGCAAAGAATGCGGCTGAAATATAAATGGTAAAACGCCCGCGGTCAATAGGAAAAATGACGAAGGTGGCGTAAATACAAAGAGAAAAAAGCTTGCGGGTCGCAAACGGTTGTACTATGAAAATTCGCAGGCCGGCATTTGCCGGACCATGAGCAGCGTGAAAACATTCTTTGGGAGGAGATATTTATGAAAAGCATGAAGGGTACGAAGACCGAGAAGAACCTGTTGGCCGCCTTCGCGGGTGAGTCCCAGGCCAGGAATCGATATACCTATTTCGCCAGTGCGGCGAAGAAGGAGGGTTTCGAGCAGATCTCCCATATCTTCCTGGAGACGGCCGAAAACGAAAAGGAGCATGCCAAGATTTTCTTCAAGCATCTCCAGGGCGGCGAAGTGGAAATCGTCGCCGCCTACCCGGCCGGGGTTATCGGCGATACGAGGGCGAACCTTGCGGCCGCCGCGGCCGGCGAGAAAACGGAATGGACAACGCTCTATGCCGACTTCGCAAAGGACGCGCGGGACGAGGGGTTCCCCGAGGTTGCGCTCTCTTTCGAGGAGATTGCGAAGGTCGAGAGATTCCACGAGGGCCGCTATCGCAAGCTCATTGAAAACATTGCCGGCGGCAAGGTCTTCAAAAAAGGCGCCCCCGTCAAGTGGCACTGCCTCAACTGCGGCTACGTCCACGAGGGCGCGGAAGCCCCGGACACCTGCCCCGCCTGCAATCATCCGCGGTCGTACTATGAGGTCCTGGCGGAGAACTTCTGACAGGCGGTTGAAAAAAGCCCGCCTGCGGCGTTTCCCTCGTCCTTCGCCCTTCGACGTACATCCCAGTACGCCTCAGGGGCTCAGGACTTCGGGGGCCTTGCATCCGGGCCTTTTTGAATCGCCTGCAGGGAACCCGTGAAACTTCTGACAGGCGGTTGAATCCGACAGCGAGTGCGCCTCGCAACGCGAGGCAAGGGAGCGAATGACAGCCCAATCTCCTCCCTGGGGATCGCAGATATCCGAATCGTGAATTCGGATGTCTGCCAAAACACCCGGCTGCTTCGTTTCCTCATCCTTCGTCGTTGCGGCGTACATCCCAGTACGCCTCACTCCTCAGGATTTGGGAGCCTTGCATCCGGGCATTTTTGAATCGCCTGGAGGGAACCCGTGAAACTTCTGAGCGGCGGTTGAATTAGATTAGACACGGAGGGGGCAGGCCAGCATTGGTCCGCCTTCCGTGTCCGGTCAAGCGCCTCTTCGACGAATTCCGACAGACTTCTCATGAAGAGAGGAAGGACCGGATGGATTCCTGGAGCGATCTCGAACCCTACATCGTGAACGTCATCGGGATCGCCGTTGCCGTTGCCATGATCCTCGCCTTCCGGAGACGCAAGCGGGCGCAGGAAGCATGGAAGTCTTTCGCCATAAGGCACGGCTTCAACCATGTGCCCCCCGGCCCGCCGAGCCTCTTTTCGTCGAGGTCCGCCATCGTCTTCCAGGATCCCGGGGAAGTGCACGGAAAGATTCACGCCCTCCCCTTCCGCCTGCAGGCGGAGGTTCGCGGGACCGGACGGAGCCGCAGCGTTCATACGATCATGTCGGCGGAGATTCCGAACCTTCCGGCCGGGCTGTCCATCTACCATGAAAACACCTTCCTCAAGATCACCAAGTTCTTCGGCGCCCAGGATCTCAAGACGAACGATCCCGGATTCGACGCCGCCTTTGTCGTGAAGGGGAACGACCCGGCGAGCGCGTTGCTCTGGCTGGACGGCTCCCGGAGAAACGCAATCCTGAGCATTCTGGAGAAGAATTCCGATATCGATATCCGCGACGGGTGCCTTCGGTTCGAGCGGGATGAAATCGTCTCGAATCCCGAGGAACTGGAAAAGGCTCTTCTGAGCTTCGAAGCGCTGGCCCCTTATCTGCAGCCGCGTTAGCGATGTACCGCGGCAGTATTGCGGCGGCGTTTCACTTCGTCGTCACGACCCAGACGCCGTTCCAGTCCGCCGGCGGCCGGTCAATGGGGGACCGGCACTTCTGCGAATAAGAGCGGGCGGCGCGATCGCGGTCCCTATCCGCGCGGAGATGTATTTCTCCACGTCGAATTTCGTCTTGCAGCCGTTGAAGCTCATGTAGCGCACCCTGCCGAAAACCGGCCGGTCGTGCACGCCGCCGATGGGCCAGGCGATGCCCGCGTACCCGTTGGGGTCCCTGCCGTCCAGTTCGTAACGGTCGTTCAGATAGACGGCGAACGCCATCGCCTCCTCGGGGCTCCTCGTCCATTCGAGGATTTTCTTGGCCCAGTACATGCGCAGATACCCGTGCATCCTGCCGGTGCGAACCATTTCCGACTGCGCCGCATTCCAGAGCGGATCATGGGTTTCCCCCCGCTCGAACTGTTCGAGACCGTAGACGTAGGACGCCGGTCCTTTCGGTGTTTGTCGAGGGCTCCCGGGCCCATCGGGGAAAGCCGTCGACGGAATCGTACCGCTCGTTGTGAAGGCAGAAATTGCCGGAAAGCCCCCTCCTGACGATCAGTTCCTCCAGGAACGCTTCCCGGGAAACGGCCGCGGCCGGGCTTTCCTGCACGGCAAGGGCGACGCGCCGCCTGCGGCGGCAGCCTCCATTTCTTTTTCCAGAAGGCGCGTTTTTCAGGACCGGCCGGCGGGTTCGGCGAATTTTCCCGCAGGCGGCAGGTCGCGTTTCCCCGCCGTCAGGCTGATCGACTTCGTCGGGCAGATGGCGATGCAGCTCCCGCAGGCAAAACAGTCCGGAATAACCCGGTCGCGTTTCAGAATCGCCCCCATGACCGTTGAAGGGCAGGCCTTTTCGCAGGCGCGGCAGGCGATGCAGGTATCATAGTTGACCCGGATTTTGAAGAGGCTGATCTTCTCCGCGAGCCAGCCCGCCAGACCGAAGGGGCAGAACAGATGGCACCAGGGACGGTAGATGAAAAGGCTCGCGATCAGCAGGAGGCCGATGAAGACGCCGCCCCAGATGCCGATGACCGCCGGCTTGTAGATCTTGAAGGGATCGATGGCCTCGAACAGGTCCGCGGCCCAGACAAGGGCGGCAAAGGTGAAAACCATGAAGAAGGCGATCCGGAAGGCGTTCGTCCAGACGAATGGCGCGCGGTACTGGCGCAGGATGCCGCTCGTGTCCCGGCCGTTCCGGTTCAGGCGGAAAATCAGGTCCTGGAGCGTCCCGACCTGGCAACCCCAGGAGCAGATGAACTTGTTGGCCGCAACGGCCAGCAGCAGGAATCCCGCCAGGGCGATCATTCTGGGCGGAAAAACAACCTTCTTTTCGCCGTAGAGCACGATGGCGTCCTTGATCGTTCCCATGGGGCCGGGGTCCGCCCCGAGGACAATCCCGAAGAGGCTGAGGGAAATGAGATAGAGTCCTCTGCGCAGACCGGGTGTGATCCTGTTCCGCCGCATCAGGACATAGACTCCGGAGAGGAACAGGATCCAGAGGGCGAACTTGAGGGGGATCTTGAACCAGTTTTTCGCTTTGTATTCCGCCGCCAGCGCCCGGGCCCTGCCGGCGCGGGCGGTCAGTTCCGCCCCGGACAGGCCCAGTCTCTCCAGCTTCTTTTCAAGGTCGTCTCCGGGTCGCAGGCCGAACGCCTTTTTCAGAAGCTCGCCGGGCAGCCCGTTCTCGCGCCCGAAATCGCCGATCGTCATCCCGTCGCGGATGACGATCGGCGGCGTCTCAGCGGGCTCCTCCTGCTTGTCCCGCCACAGGGAGACGGACAGGAGCGACAGCAGGATCACACCCGATACGAGAACGGCGAATTTGAGCCAGATGCGGAGCACGGATGTCTCTTTCCCATGTTTCGCTGCGATGTGCGTAATACCTATTTTTTCTTCTTCACCGAAAAAACCGGCAAGACCGGGCTGGATGTCAAGTCGCACATTGACGGATGTCCGCGCCTCAAAATGGAAATCTCCCCGGAGTTCCCTCCGGAGAGACTTCGATTCCGGCTGCGCCTCACCGGTCCCGAAAGCGGCGCCCGTCCCGGAAGAATAGCGCCGCCCTCCGGGTCCGGCGCCCTTACAGCCCCTTCTTTTCGAACCAGCGGAAGAGGCCGATAAAGGCGGCACCCAGGACGACGATGACAATCCAGTGATTGATGCCCAGGACGCCCGGGAGGGTGATCTTTCCGAAATTCCCCCAGGTCAGGACCGTGGCCTTCATCAGGGGGAACATCTCTGCATAGAGCGCCGCGCCCAGGATCATTCCCAGGAGACCGAAGAGGCTGTCGTAACGCCCCTCTCCGAGGGCTCCCATGGCCGTGCCGGGACAGTATCCGACGATGCCCCAGCCGATCCCGAAGATCAGGCCGCCCAGCACGTTGCCGCCCAGGACCAGCGGTTTCACCGAGAGTTTGATCAGCCCCAGGTCGAGCAGGAGATAGATGCCCACCATGGCCACGAGGATGGTCGTGAGCATGAACTTGACGATCGTCATATCCTGGAAACGCAGGGCGGCCAGCTGCCGGTCGTACCGGATCACCTGGGCCTTCTGCATGAAAAATCCGAAGAGGATTCCCGTGATGGCGCCGGTCAGAAGTTCATTCATGGCCGTTCCCTCCCGCGTACAGGATTCTGGCCATGATGATGCCGGCCAGGAAGAAGCAGATCAAGGATACATAACCGCTGACGGCTATCTGAGCCAGACCGCTCAGACCGTGCCCGCTCGGTCACCCATCGGCAAGACGCGCTCCGAACATCAGGACGATTCCGCCCAGGAAGGCCGCGACCCAGCGCCGGGTCCGGGACGGCCCGAAACGGCTTTCCCACATCGGCGGCACGGGAACGGCGCGCATTTCCTTCGAAAGCCAGGCGGATGCCAGGGCGCCGAAGAGCACGCCGACGACGAAGAGAAACTGCCAGTCGATCTTTGCCTTCTCCTTGATGAAATACTCCATGCCGGCCACCTTCTCCGGCGCGACGGTCTGTTCGATGAAGCCCGCCGCGCGGACAAAGGTGGTCGAGGCGCCGTAATATTTGCCCGTGAGAAAGACGGACAGGACCAGCAGGAGACCCGCCAGGGCGCCGGCAATGTAAGGAGACCAGGTTTTCTGACGAAAGACGTCCATGGTTTTTTACCTCCTCGCATGTTGGTTTGAAACGGTTCGGTTCGAAGAAACACCCGCCATGGTGCTTCATGTTAAGGAACATGGCATCTCATGTCAATGGAGTTTTTCGATAGATCCTCTCCAATTTCGATAACCGGCCGTTCAGCGCACCGGTTCCACCGCTTCGCCAGGGCCCTTTCGCGCCGTCACGTCTTCTGGAAAAGACGCTGCGCCTGGAAGAGAAGCCCGAGGTAGGGATCATTCACGGAGTTGTGGGCCGGCGAGTGGATAAAGTAGTGTCCGAAGAGGTCCATCACGGTCTCCTTGCCGGCGATGATGTCGATAAAACGTTCCGCGAGGTTCAGGGGCGACTCCCCCTCCTGGACGACCTGAAATCCGAGAATCTGACCGGGTCGAATTTCCCCGTGCGGGGCGGTTGCCACGATCAGTTTCCAGAGCCCGTCCCGTCCCTCGGGCATGAATGAGTCGCGGGTGCGGACCGGCTGAATCAGGGCTGCCGCCGGGATGCCCGCCCTCCCGGCCGCCTCTGCGGTCCATCCGACACTGCCCCAGTTGAGGCCGAAAACGGCGCTTATCCCCCACACCGTCACGGGTGGAAGGGGCATGGGACGGCCCGCGACGGCGGATGCCGCTACGACCGCCTCCCGCATGGCCAGGGTTCCGACAAGGGGCAAGAGGGGAAGGCCGGTGGCCCCGTCGGAGATCTGGGCCGCGTCGCCCACAGCATAGACGTCGGCGGCGGAGGTGCGCATCGAGGCATCCACGACGATTCCCTTTTCGACTTTCAGTCCCGCCCGGCGGGCGAGACGCAAGTCGGGGCGGACGCCGGTGGCGAAAACGACGCCGTCGCAGGGAATGATCGTTCCGTTCTCCAGTTCCACCTTGCCGGGCAGAACCTTTCGGACAGCGGCTTCCTTCCCTTTGAAAACGGCCACGCCCTTCCGCCGCAGACGCTCTTCGACCTTCTCCGCCATGTCGGCATCGAGGGCCGACACCAGGTGTTCCAGGACCTCGAGAATCGTGATCGTCAGCCCGCGATCATGAAGGGCCTCCGCCACTTCCAGGCCGATGGCGCCGGAGCCCACCACCACGGCGGACTTTCCCGTCCCGGCGAGTTCGTCCAGACGGCGGGCGTCGGGCGCGCCCCTGAGGACATGCACGTGATCCGCCAGCCGCCCCTTGTCCACCCAGTCGTTTCCATAGAAGATGCCGGTACCCGTTTCCGCTTCGCCGTCTTTCAGCAGGCCTTCGGCGGCGGGCAGCCAGGGAACCGCACCCGGCGCAAGGATGGCCTTGTCAAAGGCCATGACGATTTCTTCCTCCCCGCTCCGAATAACGGCCTGGCGTTTTGCGGGGTCCAGGGAGATCACATTTCCCGGGATGAGGTCCTCCACGATGCTCTTCGGCAGACGGTCGGACTGGGCGAGGTTCACCACCACGGCTTCCGGCCCCTCGGGGATCAGCCGGCACCCCACCCCGTAGGGAAGGCTGCAGATGACCGTCGGTTCTTCATTGGCCGCGATCCTGACGTTTTCGACACCGAGATTCTTCAGAACCATGTAAGAGACGCGTCCGCCCGGACCGCCTCCGACAATCAGCACATGAGTATTTTGCTTTTTCATACGTCGTGTTCTCCTTTTTCCTGCCCGTTTCGTACGTTGTTTCCCTTAATTGAAGCTCTCCGGAGCAAGCTNNCGCTCGCTTACCCCGCGGCAAGCCGTGGGAATGCGCTCGCTGCCGGATTCAAATGGCGGTCGAGAACGGCCTTCAATTGATTCTTCGGCAGCATGCCGACCTGCGTCTCCCGCACCTCGCCGTCCCGGATGACCAGGATCGTCGGGATGCTGCGCACACCATACGCGGATGAAGTCTTCGGATTCTCATCCACGTTGACCTTCACCATGCTCACCTTTTCACCGTATTCGAGGGCGATCTCTTCCAGAACGGGACCGAGAGCCCGGCAGGGGCCGCACCAGGGCGCCCAGAAATCAACCAGGACGGGTTTCTCACTCTTGAGGACCTGCGCTTCGAAGGTGCTGTCATCGACATGCTTCACGAGTTCCGTCTTCTCCATTCTTGGTTCCTCCTTCGGAATGTTTTGTGCGTCATTTTCTTCTGTGGTAAAGAATGACCTCTGTTGGCTCCACGAATACAGCCCTTTGACGGAACCGTCATTGATCTGAATCAACGCCGGAGATGATTTTCGATGGATATTGCCAGGCAGATGCAGGACATTCCGCTCTTCCAGGGAATTCCCGAGGGCGCGCAGAAGATTCTGTCGGAACAGGCGAGGCGCAGGACGTATCGTTCGGGGGAGATGATCCTCGGAGAAACGGATGCCGTCCGGGCCTTTTACGTCGTCCTGACAGGGCAGGTCAAACTCTACAAGAGCTCGCCGGAGGGGAAGGAGCAGACGGTCAGCCTCCTGGGAGAGGGAGAACCCTTCGGCCTCTGCACGGCCTTTGCCGTTGAGCCGTTTCCCGTGAACGTCATGGCCCTCGAAGACACTGCGATCCTTGCCATTCCAGGTCCGGTGATCGAAGCGGTTGCCCGAAAGGAGCCGGCGCTTCTTCTGAACGTTATCCAGATTCTCTCCCGCCGCTTCAAGGAATCCATGACCCTGATCGAATCTTTGTCCCTGAAGGAGATCCCGCAGAGACTTGCCACATTCCTTGTCCACGCCCTGAAGAAGGAACGGGGCGACCGGCTGAAGCTGGCGATCACGCAGCGGGAACTGGCCAAGATCCTGGGATCGACGCCGGAGGCGCTTTCCCGCGCCATCCGCAAGATGACCAACGAGGGGATTCTCGAGTCCGAGGGACGAACCATCACGGTCCTCGACAGAGAAGCCCTGAAGCTTCTGTCGGAAGGGGAATGAGGCCGGTCTCGGCCCCCCTGTCGGCAGGGACGGGCGCGCGCACCGGCCAGCCGCGCCGAGAGGTCAGGTCCGGAAGCCGGCGCTGATAAGGAAGAATGTCGATAAGAAAAGGCAGGGCCATTTCCGACCCTGCCTTCAATGATCAAACCTGGGGAATCGATTGCCCGTGGGAGGTCGGGCCGCAACACCGCTTACCTTCCCCCTGCACCACCGCCTCCCCCGGCTCCGCCGCCGCCGCCGGCTCCACCACCGCCCCCGGCTCCGCCGCTACCTCCGGGACCGCTGCTGCCTCCGGGACCGCCGGCTCCGGCTGCGCCGATTCCTCCGCCCCTGGCCCCCATGCCGATCTGAGCGCCATATTGCTGCGCGATGCTTTCAGCCTTCCCGTGCCTGGCCTCCATGGCAAAGGTGTTTCTCATCTGTTCCATCTCCCGGGCTGTAAATTGGTGCTGAAGGGCCTCGCATATCAGGTTTCCGACGGCAACGGACGGAACCCCCAATCGCGCCATCTCGCGGCCTGTCCGAAAAGACTCGAGTGCGAGTTCGTTCCGCTGTTCGCGGCTGAGCTGCTGGCTCTTCTGCTGGAGGTTGTCTCTCATCCGGACCATGTCCCTCTCCCGGAGCCCGGCTGTCAGTCCCTCCGCGATGGCCCTTCCCAGCGGCTGCTGCTGTTTTTCATCGACGGTGATGGCCCTCGCCTCCCGGAATGCAAGGGAATAGCGGGAACGGACCATTTCCATCGCCTGCAGGGTCTGCTGGGGGTTCACGCGCTTTGCGATCCCTTCATAGGCCTTGTTCACGATCGGCTCCACCGGCAGTCTTTCCTGCCGGGCGGCAATGAGGATCTCGTGCGCCCGCATCGTGAGACGCTCGTCGAAGCGGCTCTGCTCCATCTTTGCCGTCAACGCGGCGACTTCCTCCTGATCGACCCCGGCGCGGACCGCCGCCTGGACGCTGGCTCTGACCTGTTCCGATGTCCCGCCGGGCTGCCCGCTGTCCGCCGCGGCTCCCAGGGCCGGCGTTCCCAGCAAGAGCACAAACGCTGTTATCCAAATGATGCTTCTCATGGTTCCTCTCCTTTCCTTCCGTTTCATGCAAAACGCACGGGAAGGGTCGCGGTTACACCGCCCGCCGCGGGAATCCGATCCCGATTCCTACGGCTCGGGCTTGTACAGGCAGTTGTGGGACCCGAAATCGTCCTCTTCGCGGTACGGGCAGTCTGGAAGGCGGACCCTGCCGTCGACCACGTAGAAGTACTGAAACTCCCCGCCCTTCGGAACCGTCGCCTTCCAGGTCTTCGCATCCGCCTTCTCCGCCGGATGCAGAACGAATCCATCCCGCGATGAAGCGAACTGCACCTCGCGGGCCCGGCCGTCTTTCAGGTAGAGATGAACCCGGCCGTTCTCCTCCCGGGAGTAATGGGCGGCACAGCCCGCAAGGAAAAACACCGCCGCCAGTATCGATGGAAGAAATCGGTTCATGCCGCCGCCCCCCCGATCGCAAGGACGGTATTCTTCCCGCCGAAATCATCCTCCTCCCGTGTCGGTATGGAAGGATCGGGCAGGCGTTCGCCGCCGTTGAGGACATAGGTGAAACGGTGCTCTCCCTGCGGCAGGCTGAAGGTATTCTCCCAGTAACCGCTGTCGCCCACCCTTTTCATCGGTACGGCATTCCAGCCGGTGAAACTTCCCGTGATATCGACGCGGCTCACGTCCGGACGATAGACAACAAAACGATAGGGCGTCTCCGGGATCTGCCGGGCCGTAAAGGGGAAAAAGAAGAAAATCAGGACCGCGGCGGCCGCCGCCGCGGCAAGCGCGGCGGGGCGGAGAAAACGCAGGATCCGGGGACGGCTCGTCTTCAACTCCCCTTCCGGGATGCGCTCCACGGGATCCGCTCTCAGGATCTTTTCCTGCCGGAGAAGCCCCACCGTTTCGTCCTTGAACGGTTTTGAACCGTGAACCTCCTCGACAAACTCGATCTTCTCGTCGAGGGTCAGTTCATCGTCGATAAACAGGCTGATGATCTGGGAATTCATCTACCCTCCTCCTTAAGAATCTGCCTCAACTTGAGACGCGCCCGATGGACCTTGACCTTCACGTTGCCCTCGCTGATCCCGACGAGCGAGGCGATTTCCGCATAGGAAAGATCGCCTCCGGCCGCCAGGCTCAGAATCTCGCGGTCGCTTTTCTCGAGCGACGCCATGGCCGAAAGGACGCAACGGTATTCGGAACGGATCAGCAGTTGATGGTCCTGATCGATGGATGCGTCGGGCAGCTCTTCCTCCGCCACGTCCCGCTGTTCCTTCCTCTTCCGCATCTCGTCGATGAAGCAGTTGCGGGAAATCCTGTAGAGCAGCGGGATATCCCTGTTCGTCTCTCCGTAATGACCGAGGTGGCGGGTGAAGGTTTCCTGCATGATGTCGCCAGCCAGGCTGTGGTCTCCCGTCATTCGCATCAGGTAGTTGAAGATCCTGCTTTTACAGTTGCGGTAAAACAGCCCGTAGTCGCTCATATATTCCTTACAACGCAGAGGGCGCCAAAAGGTTACAGGGATCTGTATGGCTGAGCGGTCATTGCCGGGGTCCCTCCCCGCAGGAAAAATAATAGCACACATCGGATCTCCCGCTCCAGAAACCCTGCGCCCGTTGAATCGCCGGTGCCATCCTCCCCGGGGCAAGTCCGTTTCTTTTGACGAATCCCGCGAATGTCGCCGCGAGAGACTTGCGTCGTGTGATGTTGTTAACACAAAACGCGTGATTTCATTAACGTTGCCGCACATTCATCTTGCTTTACCATTGTCTCTGAGCATAGCCTGCAATTGCACTCTCAATGCGTCGACGCGAGCAGTCTTTCGACAGGACGATTGGGAGCTTGTCCTCCGTCAGGCGCTGAATGCAGTGAACCGGCCAGTTCCTTGGCAAAAGAACAAAGGAGCCCGATATGAAACTGCTGGTCGTCGACGACAACCCGGATATTCTGGAAATCCTGTCTTCCGCCATGAAATTCTGCGGCCATACGGTTGACAGGGCGTGCGACGGCGTCGATGCCGCCAATCTCCTGTCGAAACATCGGTACGACGTGGTCATCACCGATGCGGATATGCCCAGGATGGACGGATTCAGGCTCTGCAGGACCATCAAGACACAGTTTCCGGATATCCATGTTATCGGCCTGAGCGGCGTCTGGGGAGAGAAGGCATTCAGGAACGCTGGGGCCGACCTCTGTCTTTCCACCCCCTTCAGCATCATTGACCTGCAGAAGGCGGTGGAAAGCATCTGTCCTTCTTCCGATGCCCCGGAAGTCCGCCGGGACAGGGTACAGGAGAACCAGCTTATGAAGACTTCCCTGATCACGATCTGCCTCGTATTTGCCTGTTGCATCGGGATGGCCCGGGCCGAAGAACTGAAAGTGGGGTTCGTAAAAAATGTTTCCGGCGAGGCATCCATCGAGCGCAACAAAGTCGCCGTATCCGCCAAGGTCAAGGACGACGTGATGGAGAAAGACACCCTCATTACAGGCAACGGCGGATCCATGGGGATCATCCTGCAGGACAACAGCGTCATGTCCGTCGGTCCCGATACCCGTGTCGTCATTTCGGAGTTCGCATTCGACCCCGCAAACGAAAAGCTCTCTTTCATTGCGAAGATCCAGAAGGGCATCGTGGTTTATCTCTCCGGCCTGATCGCCAAGCTGAAAAAAGGCGGCGTAAAGTTCGAAACTCATTCATCAGTCTGCGCCATCCGCGGGACGCATCTGGCCATCAAGGTCGACGATCCCGGGAAGTGAGTATTCGCGGGATATGGGAACGCGGTCTTTTTCGCCGGGACACACGGTGCAGCACACCATGAGAAGCAGGAGCGATGAAAGATAAGCTGAGCCTGACAATACGGAAGGTCCTACTGCCGCTGGTGCTTCCGGTTATCCTGATCTGCGGATGTGCTTCGAGGACACCGGTCGTCCCTCCGCCGGCTCCGGCGCCGGTTCCGCTCGTCGAACGCGTTCCCGTGACGCAGGTCGTCCTTCTGCCGGATCCGGACGGCAAAGTGGGGACTCTTGAAGTCTCGAACGCCGGGGGGAAGCGGACCCTGACTCAGGCCTGGCAGGCCACGGAATCTGCAAGCCTGGACAAGGCGCCGGGCGAACCGCGAATTCTGGACGAAAAGCAGGTTCGGCAGATGTTCCGCGAAGCCCTGGAGGCGGAACCCGCGCGGCCGTTGAGCTTCATCATCTATTTCAAGTCGGACAGCATCGAACTTTCCGCCGAGTCCCGCGCATTGCTGGCCAAGGCCATCGATGCAATCCATGCCCGGAAGTCGACGGATATCATCATCAGCGGCCACACCGATGCCGTCGCCCCCATCGAGTACAACCGGCGTCTTTCCCTGCGACGCGCCGATGCCGTAGCGGATGCGCTTGTTGCCAAGGGTGTAGCCCGGCAAGACATTCAGATCACATCTCACGGCGAGGGGAATCCCCTCGTTCCCACCCCCGACGAAGTTCCGGAGCCCCGCAACCGCCGGGTCGAGATAACGGTCCGGTAGTTCGGGAAAGAAGTTCTTGGCCGACCGGTTCGGGAAGCGCCAAGGTCTCTCCTTCTGTTTGAGTATGTCCGTAACCATACCCCAACCTGTAAATTGCTTGACTTCGGTTTGAAATATACAGGTCTGAACCATGGGGTTTCCGCTGAAAAAAGCAGATGCCTTCCTGAAAGAAATAGATTCTTTTCTGGTAGATTTCAAAAGATAATCGTGATAGCAATACTGCAGATTTGATAAACAGCTTGATCGGTTTCATCCGTTGTAGCAATGCCGGAGGGAAATATGGATTGGCTGACAATGACCCCCGTTTCTTATGAAGAGCGGGGTTTTGTTTTTTGAATAATTAAGAATGATAGTGGGTACCTGTATCATACATAGTCCATAGATGGGTTTCTTTTTATTGACCTTGCCAAAAACTTGGCTATCGAAATAATCACGTGTGTGCGTCTTGCGAGATGCTCAAAAATGGATTTCGATATTTGAGCCCTTTAAACTATTGATCGTACGGCATACGGAGATGAGACTTGATGAAACATTTTCATGAAATTCTAAAGACATTAGGCGCAAGTCAAATTGAAATGGTAAGCGAAGAACCGGAGTGGGATTTCTGGAAAGCCATATACAAAACTCCCATAACAAGCGTTGAGGGTTATTACTTATATTTAAAGCATAAATGTCCTCTCAAAGAGGCAAATACAGAAAATCTTCGCAAATGGAAAGAATGGAGCAAAACAGCAGGTTACACTGTTATAGTCACGCCACGAAGCGCGCTGGCCCAAAATCTCCCTCAGACAAGAACTCTATTTGCTGCGACCTCAATACGAACATCCAAGCAACTTCTTCTTGACAACTTCTTAAGAGACTTTGAATGGAAACCCGTCCAAGGAGAAGAGTATTTTATTGATCCAGATATAGAATTATCGGATTGCCGCACTGTTCATAATGCCACTCACTTTCTCTCTAGTTGGATGCTTGGCACGTCTAACAGGCCGTTGAAAAACGGG
>DIWJ01000065.1:263-10313 GCA_002428445.1 Syntrophaceae bacterium UBA6109 | reverse complement strand
TTTCAACATAGAGGGGACGACAAAAGGGGTGCGGGGACGGCGGAGAGACCGCCCCCGCGGGTCTTTGCGGATCGCTCAGGAGACGCTGCGGTCGGCGGGTTGCTCGCTTTCGGCGGCTTCGGCCTGGATCTCCAGTTTTTCCCTTACGGCCTGGAGGAGGTCCTGCGCCGCGGTGTAGAGGGTGTCCCTGTCGCCTTCCGGCCATTCGGAGACGTCCAGCTTCACGATGCGCTCGATGATGGCCTGCACGTTGTCCGCCAGTCCCTGGGCCTTGCTCTGCGCCTTTTTCTTCGTCGCCGTCTTCTTGGTGGCGGCCAGGCTGTCCTTGTACTTCTTGAAGAGGGACGTCATGGTCCGCTGCTGCTTGCTCTTGGCGATCTCGACGAGGACGCGGCGCGGCACCGAATGGTCGCCCCGGCAGTCGTCCCGGACCTGCTGGGGCAGGCGGTTGAGGGAGAGGATCTCGGAGATGGTGGACTGGGCCTTGCCGATGACCTGGGTGAGATCCTCCTGCTTGTAGCTGAAATCCTTCATGATCTTGTCGAGGGCCTCGGCCTCCTCCACGGCGGTCAGGTCCTGGCGGAGCAGGTTCTCGACGAGGGCGATCTCCGCGGGATTGCCCTCGGTGAAGAGCGCGGGGATGGTTTCCAGGCCTGCGAGCTGTGCGGCCTTGAGGCGCCGCTCGCCGGCGACGAGGTAGAGCTCGCCGTCACTGCCCTTCCGGAAGAGCACGGGCTCGAGGACGCCGTGCTTCTGGATGGAGGCCGATAGCTCCTTCAGGGCCTGGGGGTCCATGTACTTGCGCGGCTGGTTCGGGTCGTTCATCACTTCGCGCACTGCCAATGTGTACAGCTTTCCTTTTTCGTAATTCGGTGTTGCTTCCATCGTCTTGCCTCCTTGAAGTGAATGGGTTTACTTCAAGACGGTCGAAGGCCTGGAACTACACCCCCTGTTCCGTCACAAGCTACGCTCCCTCCCAGGATACGAGCTCTTGACGTTGATGAGAAAGAACGGTCTGCAAAAAAGCAGAGACGAGATTGCCGCGGCCCTCTCGGGCCTCGCAAAACAAAACCAGGTTTTTCCCGCACGCCGCATGCCGATGATAACATTTGCCTTGCCTTGAACTTGCGGCAGCTCCTTGTTCCGCGGCACCAGTTCAGGCAATGTCCGTTCATGTGCGCGTTCCATGCGATAGGAGACCAACGCAATTGCTTCTTTCCCTTTCATACGGCTGCACCTTCAGTGCGGATTCTTTCGAAGATAGGCGCTTTTCCTTGGGGGCCGGACAAATCGTGGTCGTCGACGACGATGATGTCGATGAGACAATCATGCTTGAGTTCGAGCTCATAGGCCATATCGAAAAGATCCTCTTCGATTTGTCTGTCGACATGAGAAAGATGGACCAGAACATCAATATCAGATTCAGGCCTGCGGTCTCCGCGTGCCGAGGACCCGAAGATTCGCATTTCCTTGATGGTGTATCTTCCTGAAATACGCTCCTTCAATTCATTGACGATCCCTTTGATGGATTTCTTCATGGCAGATTCCTTTGGCATTTGGTGGGGGTCAGGTCTCTCATTTTAGCGTTTCTGAGGACCATTCCGCGAGCAGCGACGGATGCAGGTCGCTTGCAATCATGACCAATCCTCCCTTGTCGGCAAATGCCTTAAACAGGGAAAATACCTCACGGGCCGTTTCGCGTCTGCGTTGCAGAAGCCAGATGTTATCGATGAACAAGGCGTCAAGACGCAGCAGGGATGCACGAAAAGCGCAATACGTTCCCATGTTGATGGCGCGCACCATTTCTTGCGTAAGGTCAAGGACGCAACAGTTCAATATATCGAGGCCTTTTTGAACGGAGGCATGACGGGCCGCGCCCCGCATCAACCTCGTTTTTCCCGTCCCGGAGGGGCTGTAAAGAACGACGATGCCCCTTGCGGATAAAAGTCTTGGGATCATGTCCGATTCATCCATGGGGAGTGTCCCGTGCATTCTTTTCCCGGGATGGACAGCAGGCTGTGCCCCTTCCATGGGGAAAACGCTAATTTTCAAGACCTGACCCCCGTGGTTTGCGTTTATTAATCGTTGTCATTCCGGGCTTGACCCGGAATCCAGTGAAGTTCTGGATTCCCGCCTTCGCAGGAACGGCCTGAATTGTCATATATTGTTGACGCAGTATTAATACCCCTATTTTTACCCTCTTTTAAGGGTATTGCAGACAGGTTCGTTCAATATCTGAAAGTGTAAATTCGTCCGGCAAGGATTTGATCGCTGCTTCTATAATTTCCGTTTTGGCGCCTCTAGGAATCTCTATTTGTTTTCTTCAAGAAGCCATTTCCATAGCGGGACGATGGTGATATGACCGAAATCGGTCTTTTCAGAGCCCTCTTCAGCGTCGGTGACGATCGTCAGGCAGTCCGTTTGGAGCGCCTCGGCGGCCTCGCGCAGGGCCTGAAATTCACGCTGCCTGGTCTGCGGTTCGGCAAAGGATGAACAGACCTGGATGGCCTCGGTGATGCGCAGTCCGCTCTTGACGACAAAATCCACCTCCCGGCCACGGGGCGATTTCCAGTAGAAAACCTCACTGCTGCGCCGCTTCAGCGCCAGGAACACCATGTTTTCGTAGATGTGACCGATGTTGCGCGAGAAGCGAAAACTGACGGCGTTGCCGAGGGCCCCATCCGCGCAGTAGACCTTGGAGGGGTTGTAGATCTGTCGCTTGAGGGAATAATCGAACAGGTCGATGAACTGAAAGAGATAGACATCGGTCAGGGCGTTCAGATAGTTCTTGACCGTGTTGACGCTGCGGACGCCGATGAGGTTTCCCAGGTTCCGGTAGCTTTGGACGGATCCCGGATGGGCAGCCAGAAAGAGGGAGAGTTCCTTGATCTCCTTTATGTTCTTGATTCCATACCGGGCGATGACGTCGCGGTAGAGGATATCGCGCCAGTACTGCTCCAGAAGGGTTGCGTCTCCCGTTCGTGCCACTTCAGGAAAACCGCCGATCTCCACATAATCGGCGAAGAGCCGTCGGATGGCCGCCTTCGTTTCGGGACGGTGGAGATCCCGGGTGAAGTCGATGCCTGCGGAGGGCATGCCCCTGAGCGTCAGAAACTCGCGAAAAGAAAAAGGCCAGACCGTGACCTGCCGGTGCCGCCCGGTGAGGGTGGATGCGACTTCCGGGGAGAGCATGGCAGCGTTGGAGCCGGTGACAAAAATCCTGACGTCCTCGAACTCGTAAAGGCGGCTGAGCCATCGTTCCCAGCCGGGAATCCGCTGGATCTCATCGAGGAAGAGATAACGCCGCCCCTGGGGATTTTCGAGTTCGAGAAAGGTTTCGTAGAGGGGAGCGAAGTCCTGGGAGGTAAAGGAGATAAATCGCTCGTCATCGAAATTCAGGTAGAGGATGTTTGCCGGGCCGGTGTTGCCCTGGGTCAAGAGATCCTCGCAGATCAATCTCAGGAGGGAGGATTTACCGCTTCGGCGGATGCCTGTGACGACGATGATTTCCCGCTGGAGGAGATAACGGGCCACTTCGGCTTGCACCTCCCGCCGGACAAGATTGCCGCGTCCCAGGAAGCGTTCCTTGTGCTCGATGATAAGTTCTTTGATTTGTTGCTTTTCCATACTATAGTTCAATATATTTCATTCGCATTGCACTGTATGTCGTATTATATTGCATTGCAAATGAAATAAGCATGGTGGGGTTCGGGTCTCTCATTTTAGATTAATGAGGGACAGCGCCCTATTTTCGGTAAACCTGACGGCCGTGGCCAATGGTGAGAACCAGGACAATCACTTTCTTGTCCTTTATGTCGCAGAGCACTCTGTAGTCTCCAATCCGATATCGCCAGAATCCGGCCCGATCTCCCCTCAACGGTTCTCCAAAATGCCGGGGATTTTTGCATCCCTCGATCCGATCGTTTAGCCAGCCTAAAATACGTTCTTGAACCGGCCGATCCAGTTTTCGCAACTGCCGTTCGGCGATGTCGCTGATCTCAACTGTCCAGGCCAAGTTCTCTTCTCAATTGCTTCAGAGGCTTGCTGCCGCGAGTTTGCGACTGGGCTTTTTTGAGCAGATCCAAATCCTCGTTGTCCTCAAGGTATTGCAGGATCGCTTCCCTTACCAGCGCGCTGCGGTTGCTGCCGCGGGCATTGGCAAGGAGGTCCAGATCCTCCTCTATTTCTTTGTCAAGTCGTATCGCAAGCATGGCGCTTCTCCTTTTGTGTTATACAATGTATAACGCAGTTGAGAAAGTGTCAAACGGTTCTTTCAATCTTTCCCTTGCAGGTATGCACCGGGGTCAGGTCTTGAAATTTATTTTGGCCATTCTTTCCGTTTTTCGTGAGACATTGATAAACCAGACCCGTCGTTTTTCCCGTCTCATCCTCATAAAACGCTAAAATTCAAGAGCTGACCCCCGTCAGCTACATTTCGTAGCACGGATGCCGGAAGGACTTCGATATCCTCTGCGAGCAGGTAACGACGCTCCCCGGGATAAAGGACCCAAAGCCGGTCCAGATTCAGCTCCGTCGAGGCCGTTTTCATGGAAGGGGTCAGACGGGGCGCATCGGCCCGCTTGATCTCGATGCCTATCCGGCGCCCGCTCTTGTAGAGGAGCAGATCGATCTCGGCACCCGCGTAGGTTGCCCAGAAGTAGGCTTCGTCCGGCTGGATGTTCGCGAGCAATTCCTCAATGATATAACCTTCCCACGATGCGCCGCACTTCGGATGGGAGAGAAGATCCTCTGTGGTGCGGATCCCCAGGAGCTGATGGAGAAGGCCGCTATCCCGGAAGTAGATTTTCGGCGATTTGACTTGTCGTTTTTTGAGATTCGCCTGCCAGGAAGGCAACTGCCTGACCATGAAGACCCCTTCCAGAAGGTCCAGGTAGCGGCGAACGGTTGACTCGTTGACGCCAAGTGATCTTGCCGGTTCGGCGGCATTCCATACCTGCCCGTGATAATGGGCAAGCATGGTCCAGAAACGCAAAAGGGTGGATGCCGGGGTGCCGATGCCGAGTTGTGGAATGTCGCGCTCCAGAAAGGTTTGAATGAAATTCTTCCGCCACGCGAGGCTGTCGGCCTCGCTGCGTGCCAGAAATGAAAGGGGCAGACCCCCTCGCAGCCAGTGCCGGTCCTGCGCTTCCATCCCTGCATCCGTTACGACATCCGCAAGGGTCAGACCGCCGAGGGGAACTGTTTCCAGGCGGCCTGCCAGGGATTCCGATGATTGACGAAGGAGCGCAGGAGAAGCGCTTCCCAAAATGAGGAATCGGGCGGGAAGAGGGTCGCGGTCTGCCAAAACACGAAGGATAGGGAAAAGCTCGGGACGCCGCTGAATTTCATCAATCACTACAATGCCCGTCAGGTTTCGCAGCGTCGTCATGGGTTCATCCAGGCGCGCCAGGCTGAGCGGGTCCTCCAGGTCGAAGTAATGGGGTGACTCCGGAGAAACAAACTGTCGGGCAAGCGTCGTTTTGCCGCATTGGCGAGGGCCAAGCAGGGCGACGACACGGCTTCTGTCGAGGGCGGTTTTGAGAACCTGTGTGATGGCGGGACGTTGAATCATGTCGATATTATACATTGAATTTCCTGCATATCATGCGGGATTTTCAATGTAATAAAACGCTAAAATTCAAGTTGGGTCTTCCCGGGCAGACAAAAGTGTTAACTCGTTCTGTCCCCTTTCCTCAAATCTCTCACCCAGTTCCCGGGGTTTAGCCTATGGAGTTGATAACCGCTTCCTGAACCTCGGCAGTCAGATAGGGGTGCATCGGAATGCTGAAGATCCGCGCTGCCTTATCTTCTGTGATGGGAAAATCCCCGGGTTTGTATCCCAGGCCAGCGAATGCTGCCTGGAGGTGAAGAGGCTTGGGGTAATAGATCGCCGTGGGAATCTTGTTTTCCTGAAGCCTTTTCTGCAGCGCGGATCGATGCGCTTCGTCCTTTGCCAGGACGGAATATTGTGCCCAGGCGCTTCGATAGCCGGCGGGGACATGGGGCGGTGTGATCGATTCGCGACGTTTTAGAAGCGTACTGTAACGTCCGGCTGCTTCCTGGCGCAATTCCACCTCTTCCGGAAAGATGTCGAACTTGGCCAGGAGGATTGCAGCCTGCAGGGTATCGAGGCGGCCGTTGATGCCGATTCGGGCGTTGTCGTACTTGTCCCTTCCCTGTCCGTGGACGCGGATGGAGTCCAGCTGGGCGGCCGCGGCGTCATCGTTTGTGAAGCACATGCCGCCGTCGCCGTAGCAGCCCAGAGGCTTGGCGGGAAAGAAGGAGGTGCAGGCGATGCGGCCGAAGGAGCAGGATTTCCTGCCTTTATATTCAGCGCCGAAGGATTGGGCGGCGTCTTCGATGACAAGGAGATTGTGCTTCCCGGCTACGGCGTCGATCGCATCGTAATCGGCGGTAAGGCCGAAGAGATCGACGGAGATAATGGCGCGGGGGCGGAGGGTTCCCCCGGTCCGGACCGTTCCTCCTCCCGCTTTCGGCAGGGGGTGCCGCGAAGGATCATTGGCCTGGAGCGCCGTGATGGCGCGATCGAGTTTGTCTGGATCGATGTTGTACGTCCTGGGGTCGATGTCCACGAAGACCGGGGTTGCCCCGAGGAGGCTGATGACTTCCGCAGTGGCGATAAAGGTGAACGGCGTCGTGAAGACGGCGTCTCCGGGACCGATATCGACGGCCATCAGGGCCATCAGCAGGGCGTCGGTGCCCGAGGCGCAGGCGGCGGCATGCTTTGCGCCGACATAGGCGGCCAGCTTCGCTTCGAGTTCCTTGATTTCCGGGCCCATGATGTACTGGCCGTGGGCAAGGACCTTCTGGATATTCCGGTCAAGTTGTTCCTTGATGCGCCGCTGCTGTGCAGCCAGATCGATAAAGTTCATTAGGTTACCTCTTCCTTCTGTCGTCCACGTTGCCCTTTTTTGTCACCCCCGCGAAGGCGGGGGTCCAGCGCCCTGCTCAACACGGAAGTCACAGATCAAGCCCAAGATCCTGGATTCCCGCTTTCGCGGGAATGACAAGGAAAAAATACAGGGAACGACAAAATTCACGGGCGGGATTGCTGCAGCCCTGCGGGCCTCGCGATATATACTGTCTATCTGTTCAAGAAGTCTTCGATGGAAATACCAGCTTGCTTCAAGATTGCTCTGAGTGTGCCTGGAGGCATATCGCCGGCGTGATTCGGGATGGTCGTATAGCGGTCCGTAGCACTATTATGCCAGATCTCATGGCTACCTGCCGCTTGGCGTAAGAAGGCAAACCCGAAATATCTGAGTCGCCGCACGATGTCCTGATACTTGAATCCGGACAGTTGCCCCATCGCTTATGCTCCGACAATCAGAGGATATTCGAACGAATCACTGATGGCTTCCAGTTTCCCTGCCGGGCTTCCCTGCTCTTCGATCAGTTTTCTTGCCACGTCGCGTGCGATTTCTATTGTCTCGGCCACTGTTCTGCCCTGCGCAACCAGACCCTGAATATCATCCGATGTTGCGAGGTACGGTCCCTCCGGCAATTTTTCGAGGTGAATCTTAATGATTCTTTCCATGGTGATACCTCCTGTGTGAATGGCTCGCTCAGGCCTTGTCACGGCATCTTAACTACTGACTGCCATGGGGACAGATTTCAAATCTGTCCCCTAATGCATTGCGAACGAAGTGAAGCAATCTGTCTTTGAAGAAGGAGTTCCTTGTCCACCATGATTCATGGCTCCTTCTTTTTGGGAAAACCCGCGTTCCGAAAAGGCTGGCGGGACAGCGATAAAGAATTACCCTGGTATCTCACGGAAAAGGCTCCTCGTGTCGAGGTATTCGGCCCGGGACAGAACTTCCTGCCGGATGCGTTCCGCCGGATCGCTTTCGAATATCAGCCGGCCGTATTTCAGGATCTGGTGCTGGAGGAGAGGGCCGGCTTGCCGGAAAACGACGAGATCGACTTCTTTTCCAAGAAGAAGGGAACTGTCCGCCTGTAACTTCAGACGCTCCGGGCCGGTGATCTTCTTCTTTGCGATGACCGCCAAGTCGATGTCGCTGCCGCGGCGTGCCCTGCCTTTCGCCGTTGATCCGAAGCGGTAGACGGCGGAGATTTTCTTTCTGCGGAGGAACAGGGGCGTCGGATCTTTCATGAGTCGAATCGGGAGGTTCATTTGTCGGTTACGTGAAGCTGCGACTTGATCAAATTGCAGAGAGTGTTTCGCAATTCAACATGCCTCGGTATCGGCGCTTTTGCCCCGTTTCGTGGGTTCATGTAAATGTCATGTTTGGCTCCGCGGCGGTACAGGAAGCACCCCGAAGCCACAAGCAGCCTAATGAATTCCTTGCGTTTCAAATAGCCAGCTCCAGTGGAATTCGCTGCACCGTGGCGGGTACGCCGCTCGTGTCTTCCGTGTCCATCAACATGCGGTAAGCGTCCTGGATATTCTTCTTCAATTCATCAAGGGTTTCTCCCTGGCTGAAGACACCGGGGATCTCCATCAACCGCCCGACGTACCACTCTTCATCCTTCCAGTACTCCAGTGTAAATTCTTTCATGCTGCTTACCTCCGGTACTGATCTCGATGAACCCCTGCTACTTTCCGCGCACGGTGTCCTTGATGCGCTTGACGTGGCCGCGGCCGAGGCCCTTCACCTCGCAGCCGAGCTCGAAGTAGCGGCGGATCTTGGCGTCGTCGAGGATGCCGAAACAGTCCACGACAGCGACGGGCCGGCCGGTCATCTTGACGACCTCGTCCGGCGTCAGCTTGAGGTAGGGTTCGTGGCGGACGGCGAAGACGACGGCGTCCGCGCCCTTGAGGGCGCTCTTCACATCCTTGGCGATCCGCAGCTCCTTCAGCCGCTCCTGGTTGCGGAAAAAGCGCGCCCAGGAATGGCCGGGCGCCGGATAGGTGTCCTGCTTCTCGAATTCCCACCAGTGCTTCACGTAGGGGTCGTGGACGCCCACGTCGGCGCCCATCTCCGTCAGCTTGCGCACCAGCGCCTCGGAGCCGCTGTAGCGAGTGTCGCCCACGTCCTCGCGGTACGAGGCGCCGAGGATGACGACCTTGGCGGCCGCCGCGATCTTCCCCATGTTGCGCAGGGCGTCGCGGACCAGCTCCGCGGCGTGCAGGGAGCGCGTGTCGTTGATGTCGATCGCCATCGGCGTGATCTTGAAGATGTCGTCCNNTGAGCTTCTGGTAGGCCCAGACGCCGAGGCCCCCGTCCTTGGGCAGGCAGTAGCCGCCGATGCCGGGGCCGGGGAAGATCATGTTGGCGTGCGTCGGGCGGACCTTGATGGCCTTGATGACCTTCGTCAGGTCGACGCCGTTGCGCTCGGCGAAGAGGCTCCACTCGTCGAGGAAGGCGAGGATCGTCGCGCGGTAGGAGTTCTCGACGATCTTGCAGGTCTCGCTCTCGATGGGGCGGTCCAGGACCGTGAGCGGGAACTTCTTCGTGTTCAGGACCTCGTTGAGGAATTTCACGACGCGTTTCCGGGCCGTATCGTTGATGCCGCTGCAGACCCGCCAGAAATCGCGGATGGAGGCGACGTATTCGCGGCCGGGCATGACGCGCTCGTAGGAGTGAGAAAGGAGCGGCTCGGATTTTAGGCCGCGCGCCTCGAAGGCCTTCTTCACGATCGGGTAGGCGACGTATTCCGTGGTGCCGGGCGGCACGGTGGTCTCGATAAGGACGAGGCAGTCCGGGCCGATCCGCTCGCCGATGACCTTGAGGCTCTCCTCCAGGGCGGCGATCTCGGCATGGCCCTTGCGGCAGTCGCCCAGTGTCTCCTTGAAGTAGTCGCACTGGACGTCCACGACGACGCAGTCGGCCAGTTTCAGGCAGTCGCTGTTGTAGGTGGNNGTCGCACTGGACGTCCACGACGACGACGTCGGCAAGCCTCAGGGCCTCGTAGGTGTAGGTGGCGATCAGTGTCTTCTTCTCGACGACGCAGCGGCGGATGAGTGGGGCGACTTCGGGATCCTCCGCCTCGACGGGCGCGACGCCGCGGTTCAGGTAGGGGATCTTCCAGAAGGAGCGGGGCGAGGGGCGCTGCATGCCGATGACG
>DIWJ01000065.1:0-238 GCA_002428445.1 Syntrophaceae bacterium UBA6109 | reverse complement strand
CGAAGCCGACGCCCATGACGACGACGATCTCGCGGCCCTTTTTGCGTTCCTTCGCGACGAGGGCCTTGAGGCGCTTGAACTCCTTTTCATAGTCGCCGGGCGAGGGCAGGGGAAACGCCTCGCCGTTCGGGGACTGGGAGACGCTGTTGCTCGCCGGCTTCCGGGGTTTGGCGGCGGGTTTTTTCGCTGGTTTCATTTTGGTCCTTTGGAGTTTAATTTGTCATTCCCGCGAAGGCGG
>DIWJ01000041.1 GCA_002428445.1 Syntrophaceae bacterium UBA6109 | reverse complement strand
GCCCGTTTTTCAACGGCCTGCTAGACGGGCGGCAAAAAGAATCCGCCGGATCTTCCGCGGAGAAAATGCATCGGGGAGGGTTCAGGCCGGCATGCGGCGGACCATCGTCAGGGTGTTGCGTCCGCCGCGGGAGCCGTAGCGGACTTCGTCCATAATGGTGCGGATCAGGCAAAGACCCCTGCCGCGCTCCGGAAGGCGGCTGATGTCCTGCGGATCAAACTCCAGGCAGGTTTCCTCCGGCCATGCGGCCATCGGCTTTCCCGTATCGGAAACGTGAAACTCGATCCGCCCCGGACCCTCGGCGATCATCACTTCCACTTCCCGCCCGCCATCGCCGCCGTAGGCATGGCAAATGGCGTTCTGGACGGCTTCGACCACACAGAGTTCGATCTGATAGACGTCGACCGCAGTCCATGTCCTGCCCGAACATATGCCACGGACGGCAAGCCCCGCGAGCGCTGCGTTTTCCTGGCGGCTCGCGAGGGTCAGCCGGATCTGTCCTGTTGCCTTGCTTTTCACGAAAGGAATTCCTTCATCCCGCAAGAGACCGCCGGATCGACCGGCGTGCGGCCCGCGCGGCGGCGTTGCGCATCTTCTTCATGAGGCGCCGAGCGACCGAATCGCCTCTTCGCGGCCGCCGAACATGGAAAAGACGCGGTTCATGCGGGTCAGCCGAAACAGGCTCATGACCGCTTCGCTGACTCCGCAGACGACGAGATCGCCTCCATCCCCGATCGCCTTCAGCGACGACACGAGCGCGCCCAGGCCGCTGCTGTCGATAAAATCGACTTCCGAGAGGTCCAGCACGATCCGCCGCCTCCCGCTGTTGATCCGATCGACCATCCTCCCCTTGAAATCGTTTGCCGTCGCGGCGTCGATCCTCGTGCTCAGGGGTTTGATGACCAGAATCTCTCCGCTGTCCACTTCCTCAAATTGCATGTGCGCTCTCCCGACCCGAAGCGGTCTTTCCGGCGAATTTCAGAGCCAGGATGCTTACGTCATCCTGGAATGTCCGGTCTCCGCCGAACCCGCGAAGATCCGACAGCAGCCTTTCCATGAGCGAGGGCGGCGGCAGGGACGATTCCGCGGCCAGAAACGCCGCGAGGCGATCCATGCCGTACGGCCCGGCCGCGCCTTGATGCTCAACCACGCCGTCCGTATAGAAGAGCACCAGGTCTCCGGCGCCCAGCGTCTCGCGCCCCTCCTCGAACGGCACCATTCCCCCCAGCCCGATGATCGTCCCTCCCCTGTCGAGACGGCGGACGCTCCGGTCGGTCCGGACCAGCAGCGGAGGGGGATGGCCGGCGCTGCTGTATGTCAGCGTTCCCTCCTGCGTGTCGAGCAGCGCGTAGAGAATCGTAAAATACTTGTCGAACCGCTCCAGGGGATATTCCCTGTTGAGCCGCTCCAGCACCTGGAGCGGAGACCTCGGTTTCCGCCGCGCGCCCATGACGATGTCGCCCTGCAGCTGAAGCGCCTGCGAAACGGAAACCGTCAGCAGGGCCGCCGGCACCCCGTGCCCGCTGACATCCACCATGTACAGGGCGAGCGTCCTGTCGTCCAGCCTGAAGACGTTGAAGATGTCTCCCCCGATCACCTGGCTCGGCTCGAAACGCCAGGCGAGATCGATTCCCTCGATCTGCGGGAGGTTCTGCGGCAGGAGGTTTCTCTGAATCTCCGCTGCCGCGCGAAGGTCCTCGTCGAGGCGCCGCTGTTTTTCCTGCAGTTCGATATTCGCCGCGGTCATCGCGCGGGTGAGGCGCCGGATTTTCAGCTGGCTGTCCACCCGTGCGAGCAATTCGCCGCGGTCGAACGGTTTCGTGACGTAGTCCGCGCCGCCGGTCGAAAAACCGCGGATCTTGTCCTCCACGTCCCCCCTGCCCGTGAGAAAAATGACGGGGACATCCGCGGTGCGGGAATCGTTCTTGAACCGGCTGCAAACGGCGAATCCGTCCAGTCCCGGCATGACGACATCCAGCAGGATGAGGTCCGCCGCGGTCTCCGGGCCAACGGCAAGCGCCTCCGACCCGCTTGCCGCTTCCGCCACTTCATACCCCGCCTTCCGCAGGATGGTCGACATGAGCCGCCTCATGTCGGCGTCGTCGTCAACGACCAGGATCCGTTCGCTCATCGCCCGCCCCTCCCGGCGCCTCTCTCCCTACGGCTGGATCACCTGAAGGTTGTCGAAGTTCACCTTCGGATTGGACCAACTGCCCAGACCGCCCATCCCGGAGGCGAAGGACCCGTCCCGGAAATCGAGGACGGCCCGGCCGTCCACCTTGACGACATGATGATCTCCCTGAATGCCGACGGAGATGTCATGCGCCTGGCCGTACGCTGAAAACCCGGCCGGCATCGGGACCTGTTGAACAATGCCCTGCGGCTGGCCGCTCACGACTTTCAGGACGGCAAACTTCCCGCCGACCGGATCGTACTGGAACATATAGCCCGTGGTGTTCGCACTGCCGTCCGACCGGTAATAGACGCCGTAGCCGCCGCTCCGGCTGATCACGGCGTTCATCCGGATCTCGTAGTCCTTCCATGACGCATCGCCGAAGGCGAGACGGTGTTCCTCTTTGCCTCCGACCGGCGCCAGCGTCCCGTTCTGAATCGCCCAGTTGCCGGCGAGCGTCCGCAGCCCGCCCATCGTCGACAGATCCGATGAAAAGAGGACGTTTTCCGGCGCCGCCATGGCGCCGTAGTGCAGAGAGCATCCGATGCGCGGATATTCGGAACTTGCAGGATCGGAGACCAGCCATACGTACAGGCCGCCGGAGGGGCAGGCGTACCTTGCGTCGACGGCGAGTCCTGTCCGCCCGTTGGCGATGTAGAAGGCCTTCTCGTCCGTTTCGATGTTGTGGCGGTTCGCAAGGCACTTTGCGGCGCGGCCGCGCTCGATGTACGACAGGTACTGCGGAACGGCGATCGCCGCCAGGGCGGCAAGGACCGTGATGACGATCAGGATTTCAATCAGGCTGTACCCCGCCCGCGGCGATTTTCTTCTCACGGCCGCACCTCCGGGACCGGCGCGGAGCGGCTCACGCTCAGGACGGCCAGGCCGTGCGCCTCGGGGTTCGGGCAGCGGACCTTCATCTCTTCGCCGGTTCCCTCGGTGGAGTAGGGCCTGCCGCTTGACGGGCAGCGCAGCAGTCCGGCGTCGAAAGCGCCCGACTGCTGGAGTTGTTTGGCGACGGTCCAGAGATTGCGGATGCAGTCGTCGGCCTTCGCGTCCGTTTCACTCGTCCCCTGCCGAATGGGCCGCGGCCCTTCGATCGCCCTGATCAGGGCGGGAAGCCGGTAAGCGACCACGGCCAGCGCCAGGACGAGCAGGAGGATCGTCGCGATCCGGCGCCCCATGGACCTGCGCGGCGGGGCCGCCTTCGGCCTCCCTATGCTGTCGGGAATCTGCTGTTCCGCGAGTTCGATCCGGCATTGGCCACAGAGAAGGGCTTCCTCCTGCGTGCCCGCCGTCCCCGCGACCGGCGATCCGCAGCGCCGGCAGCGCTCTTCGATCTTCGGCGTTTCCGCCATAGCCACCCTCCGGCCTCACGCCTTCCTTCCCAGGATCTTTCGCACGCGCAGCAGCAGGACCTCCTTTGAAATGGGCTTCTTGAGGTAATCGGCGGCGCCCAGTTCGAACCCGCGGACCTCGTCCTCCGCGTCGGTCCTTGCGGTCAGAAGAACCACGGGGATTACAATTCCCTTCTGCTGGATCAGTTCCAGGAGCTTGAATCCGTCCAGGTTCGGCATGTTGACATCGGACAGCACCAGGTCATAGGCATGCTGCCCCAGGGAAAGCAGCGCATCCACGCCGTCGGCGGCCGGCGTCACATGATAGCCCTGGCCTTCCAGATGCCGCACGATCAGTTTCCGGTTGTCCTCGTCGTCTTCGACAACGAGGATGGACGGCGTCCGCTCGGACACCGCGGCTGCCGCCTGAACTCCGGCCGCCGGCGCAGGCGCAGGCGGGGCTGCGGCGGTCTTCTTCGCCAGCGCCGTCTCCTCCACGAGGATCTTCTCGTATGCATCCTTGACGGAGAACGTGAGGTCGCGGACCTTTGCCAGGACATGGTCGCTGATCAGGAATCCGCCCCGGTTCCGGAGAAACAGGCGAATCTCGGAAATCGGCGCGGACGCCCGCACCATCTCCGCGATCTCCGCATCGATCTTGATGATTTCGTAAATGGCCTCCCGGCCGAAATAGCCGCTGTTGTTGCATTTCGGACAGCCGACGGCCCGGCCCGTGCGCGCAGGGACGTCATCGGTGAATGCCCGCAGCAGTTCGGCCTCCTCCGCGGTGGTTTCGCCGACCTGGCGGCAGTGGATGCAGAGTTTCTTCAGGAGCCGCTGGGCGACGATCCCGATCAGGGAATCGGCCATCGTGCCCCGGCTGATGCCCAGGCGCTCCAGGCGGAAGATCGCCGTCGTGGCGGTCGAGGTATGGAGCGTCGTGATGGTCAGGTGCCCTGTGCTGGCAAAATCCATGGCGATCTTCGAGGAATAGGGATCGCGGATCTCGCCGATGAAGAGAATGTCCGGATCCTGCCGCACCGACGACTTCAGCACCGCCTCGAAAGTGGCGCCGGCCTTCTCGTTGACCTGCTGCTGATTGGCGAAGGGAATCCGGTATTCGACCGGATCCTCGACGGAGATGAGGCTTCGGGACCGGCAATCGATCTGGTCCAGGAAACTGTAGATCGTCGTCGTCTTGCCCGAACCCGTCGGCCCGACGATGAGGATGAGGCCGTGGTTGCGCCGGGCCAGATCGAACATGATCTTTCCCTGGTCATCCGTCATCCCCAGGTCGTTGAGGTTCCGGGGCCGCGCGTCCGGGTCGAGGAGGCGCATGATGAGGCTCTCGCCGCTGGGCGTCGAGGTCGTCGCCAGCCGCAGTTTGAAGGTCTTTCCTTCGACGACAGCCTCCACGGCGCCGTCCTGCGGCTTCCGCCGCTCCGCGATGTCCAGGCCCCCGAGCGCCTTGAAGCGGGCGATCGTCATCACGCCCGTCGTCTTCTTCAGTTTGAAGATGTCCCGCATATCGCCGTCGACCCGGAAGCGGACGACGGTGTTGTTTTCCTTCGGCTCGATGTGAATGTCGCTGGCGCGCTGCGCGACCGCCGTCTGGAGGACGTTGTTGGCGATGAGCACCACGGGCCGCTGATCAATTTTGTCAACGATCCCGGTGTCGTCCGCGCCGGCGTCGCTGATGGTGATCCTCGTCTTGTCGTCGACGCGCTCGATCTTCACGGCATCCGCGTCGGCCTGCTGGAACAGCGCGCGGATGTTTTCGGGGTCCGTGATGAAAATCCGGCTGCCGCGCTCCAGACCGAAGAATTTCTTCAGGGTGTCGACCAGCGTCCAGTCGAAGGGATTGCTGAGCACGAAGGCCCGCTTGCCGGGACCGTCCTGGATGGCGACGACCGAATTGGACCGCGCGAAAAATGTCGGCATCACCCCGAGCAGGATGTCCGAGGGCTCGATCAGAGACAGGTATGAGAAGTCGAGGAAACGGGCCATCCGCTGCGCCATTTCCGTCTTCCCGATTCCCTGCTCATCGGCAAATGCATAGATGTCGGACGGTTTGACCGTCTCCAGGCGGATGACCTGATCGGGGCCGAGCCCGATTTCTCCGGCCAGATATTTTCGGAAGCGGCCGAAATCGGAGGGACCGATCTTTTCATCCCATCCGGGCGGCACGGAATCGATCTCCTTCCATGCCTGGTTCGCTTTCAGATGCCCGGCGATCCTCTCCAGCAGTTCTTCCATCTGCAGCGGCTTTTCGAGAAAATCGACGGCGCCGGCTGCAAAGGCCCTGGCCCGATTCTGCTCGGAACCGGCCGCCGTCAGAAAGATCACGGGAATCCGCTTCAGCGCCTCGTCCTTCTGAAGATTTACGCAGACCTCATACCCGTCCATCCCCGGCATCATGACATCCAGGAGGATCAGATCGGGCCGTTCGCTGCGTGCGCGCTCCAGGCCCTGGGGCCCGCTCTCCGCGCGCAGGACGCGATAGTTCTCCCCCCGCAGGTGCCTCTCGAGCAGGTTCAGGAAATCCCGGTCGTCATCGACGCACAAAACAACGTTTTCTTTCGCCTCACTCATAGACGATCTCTATCCTCTCCAGATAAAAGACCAGTTCATCCCTGCCGCCGCGGATCGCCGCCGCGTCTCCCGCCTTGGCCGCCGCTTCGATCTTCCGGCCGATGTTCGTAATGGCATCGAATCCGTACCCGCCGCCCGAGCCCTTCATCCCGTGCCCCAGCACACGGATGGCGTCGTAGTCCCCCCTGGTCAGGGCATCCCCGATCGCGGCGATATCCTTCCGGCGGTTTTCAAGATAGCCTGGAATCAGATCCTCCAGGTCCTTGTCGATCCTGACCGATATCTTGCCATCCATCACCGGGTTCCCCCATTCTTTCCGCCGTTTGAACGCTCCGCCGGCGCGTGGCGCCGGATCATCTCCAGAAGGATGGTCTTGCGGATCGGCTTTGTCAAATGATCGTCGCAGCCGGCATCGATGCTCTTCTGGATATCTTCCTTGAGCGCATGGGCGGTGAGCGCCACGATCGGCACCCGGCGCCCGCCGGTCTGGGTCTCCCATTTCCGGATCTCCCGCGCCGCGGTGTAGCCGTCCATCACCGGCATCTGCATGTCCATAAGGACCAGATCATACCCCCGAGGATCGGCGGTATATTTCGCCAGCGCAATCTTCCCGTTTTCCGCCGCATCCAGCGCAAAAGGCGTCTGGCGGACATAGGCCTGAACCAGCAGACGGTTGTCCTCCGTATCCTCGACAAGGAGAATGCGGATCGCCCGGTCCGGCTGCGGGGTCTCCGTCTTCTTCGCCGGTTCGATTTCGGCGCTTTCCGGGGCCCTTCCGAAGCGCGCCGTGAAGATGAAAGTGCTGCCCTTGCCGGGTTCGCTCTCGACGCCGATCCGGCCGCCCATCAGCTCCACAAGCTGGCGCGAGATCGTCAGACCCAGACCGCTCCCGCCGTACTTGCGCGTCGTGGACGAATCCGCCTGGGTGAAGCGCTCGAAGATCGCATCCATCTTGTCCGGCGGGATGCCGACGCCCGTGTCCTTCACCTTGAATTCGAGCAGGAAGAACGCATCCTCCGGCGCCGGCGGTTCCGGAAGTCCCGCGAGGGCGGGTCCGGCCTCCACCAGGACGCTCCCCGCCTCCGTGAATTTGATCGCGTTTCCGATGAGGTTCAGGAGGATCTGCCGCAGGCGGACGGGATCGCCGACGAGGCGGGCGGGAACGCCGGAGTCGATCCGGCAGGACAGCTGCAGGTCCTTTTTGTGCGCCCTCGGCGACATGATGCCGCAGGCCTCATTCAGGACATCCGCTGGATTGAAGGCTGCGGCCTCCAGGGACATCCGGCCCGATTCCACTTTGGACAGATCGAGAATATCGTTGATCAGGTTCAGGAGATTTTCCCCGGCGGAACGGAAGACGCCGACGTACTGCTTCTGCTCGGCCGTAAGGTCCGACTCCCAGAGGAGGTCCGCCATGCCCAGGATCGCGTTCATGGGCGTGCGGATTTCGTGGCTCATGCTCGCAAGGAATTCGCTCTTCGCATGGTTGGCTGCATCCGCCTCCAGCTTGGCCTTCTGCAGTTCCTCCTCGGTCCGCTTCCGCCCCGTGATGTCGCTCTCGATGGCGACGAAGCGCAGCACCTCGCCCTCTTCATCGAGGACCGGCGTGATGGTCATGGAGAGCCAGTACGGGCGACCGTCCTTGCCGTAATTGAGAATCTCCTCCGTGAAGCTTTTCCTGGAGGCGAGGGACTCGCGGATGCGGCATTCCGTCTGGGTATCCGTAAGGGGTCCGCGAAGGATGCTCCCCGGCTTCTTTCCCATCACCTCGGCCATCGTATATCCGGTGATGCGCGTGAAGCCGTCGTTGACCCATTCGATCCGCCCCTGGCGGTCGGTGATGATGACGGCGTTATCCGTCTTGCTCGCGACCAGCGACAGTTTGGCCAATTCCTCCTGCGTCTCCCTCATCTCCGTGATGTCTTCCTTGACGGCGACGAAATGGGTGATCTGGCCCGATTCGTCCTTCACGGGAGAGATGGAAACCGATTCCCAGTAGAGCTGGCCGTTCTTCTTCTTGTTGTGGAAGACACCCCTCCATTCGTTGCCGGCGGTGATGGTCTCCCAGAGATTCCGATACCCTTCCGGCGGCATTTCGCCGGATTTCAGGATCCGCGGATTCTGCCCGATGGCTTCCTGCGCGGAATATCCCGTAATCTGCGTGAACTTCGGGTTGACGTACTCAATGGCCCCCTTGTCGTCCGTCACGACGACCGTTGCCGGACTCTGCTCCACGGCCCGATAGAGCTTGCGGCGGTCTTCCTCGGCGCGTCTGCGGAGCGTGATGTCCCGGCCGATTCCGACAAACCCCGTAACGGCGCCCTGCTCGTCGCGCAGAGCCGTCACGGAGAGCGACACGGGAATGCGGCCGCCGTCTTTGCGGACATACGTCCACTCCCGCTCTTCTTCGGCTCCCTGCCGGGCCTTCGCCACGAAAACATCGAAGCCCGGCGCGATCCTCCGCCCCAGTTCCCGCGAAAGCTCTTCGGCGCGCCGCGCCACCTCTTCGGCATCGTGAATCAGTTCGGGGGTCTTCCGCCCGATCACCTCTTCCGCTTTCCAGCCCAGGAGACGCTCGGCCGCCGCATTGAAGCTCTTGATCGTGCCCTGGGCATCGGTGGAAATGATGCTGTAGCCTGCGCTGTTGAGAATCGCCCGCTGCATGGCGGTCAGGTCGCGGAGCCGCTGCTCGGTCCTGCGGGTTTCCGTCACATCGCGGATGACGCCGACGAAATTCCGCCCCCTGCTGAGGGAAACTTCGCTCAGGGAAACGTCAAGCGTAATGGCGGACCCGTCCTTCCGCCGTCCCGGCACTTCCCGCCCGACGCCGAGGCCTCTTCTCTCCGGTTCCTTCAGGTAGAGCCTCAGATAGAGGTCGTGCCGTTCCCGATACTCATCGGGCATGAGGATATTCACGTTCCGTCCGACAACTTCCGCGGCTTCGTAACCGAAGATCCGTTCGGCCGCCTTGTTGAACAGCCGGATGGATCCCGTCTCGTCGATCGTGACGATCCCTTCGGCGACATTCTGAACGATCGCCTGGAAATGCTCCTCGCTGTCCCGGAGCTCCAGTTCCGACCTTTTGCGCAAGGTGATGTCCCGAAGCGTGACGAGATTCGCGGTTCCGCTGCCGAAAGCGATCTTCGTGCCCAGCCCCTCGACCCACTTTTCCTCTCCCGGGGAAGTCCGCATGATGTATTCGCTGAAGAAGCCGCCCTTCCCCTCCTTGACGAGCATCAGATCGCGGAAGGCCGCCTCGAGGTAGTCGGGATGAACGAATTCCGCCGCGTTGCGGCCCAGGCCCGCCTCCGGTTCCGGCACGCCCACGAGCACGGCCGCGGCCTTGTTCGCAAAGAGGATCGTTCCCTCCCAGTCCAGGATCAGAACGGCGTCGAGGATGCCGTCGACGAAGGAATGGAAGAGATTCTCGGATTTGTGAAGCGCATCCTCGCTCCGCCGGTGCAGGCCCTCCGCGTCGGTGAGCCGCCGGCGCAGCAGCCGCAGTTCCTCCACAAGGCTGTCCGGAGATTTTTCGCGGTCGTTCATGTTTTCCTCAGTGTTTCTTTTTTTCAAAAAAACCGGCAGGCAGCAGAGACGACGCCCATGCCTGAGCTGCGCACCTTTCAGGCCCGAGGAGCCCTTCGGCGGGCGGAACCTCCTGCCGCGTGATGCGCCAGCGGTTGTCCGTATCCGCCTGGAACCATGCGATCCCGGCGAGGTTCCACTGCCGCGCGACGCCCAGGGCTTCGTGCAACCACAGGGACCGGTCGCCTCCCGCGGCCACACTGGCCGTTTCAAAGACGACAACCGGTTTTTCAGGAGCCAGTGCGCGAAGCTTCTCATAGAGGGGCGCAAAAGTCTCGCGGAACGACGACCAGCGGCTCTCCCAGCCGTGCCGTTCGAGGGTCCGGCTGCGGCCCCAATTGTATCCATCCATCCCCAGGATATCGATCCAGGCGCCGCCCGGATAGTAGTCCTCCGCGCGGTTCCAGGCGGCGGAAGGATCATGGGACACGCCCGGCACCGATTCGGCATTCGGGCAGAAGGCCCACAGGACATTGTCCGCACCCCGGCGGCGGAATATGGAAACCACGTGGCGGAAGATCCGCCGGTAGATTTCCGGGCTGTCCGGACCGTAGCCGGCGCCGCCGGTCCCCCAAGCGTAACGCGAAAGGTTCATCTCATGGGCGAAACGGATGATCAAGGGCTTTTTCCAGCGCGCGGCCCTGTCCGCAAAGTCCTCGAGGAAACGGTCGTAGCTCCCGCCGAGAATCGCCGCGAACGGGATGACGATCTCCTTTTCGCCTTCATAGTACATGGGCTCCCAGGTGAGACAGGGAAGCGCCCCGCTGCTCCAGACCGCATCGAGGCTTTCTTCCGGAAACGAAGCAGACGCCTCCCGCCGGAGAGAGGGCCACTGCAGGAAGAAAACGACCATCTGCGCCGGCAGACCCGTTTCGCCCTCGAGTTCCTGCACCCTCTGCCCGGTCACCGGATAGCCGTCGACGGCAAAGCCCCAGAAGGGAAGCTCCCCGGCCGACAGAGATCCCGCCAGAAGAAGCACTCCAAGACAGGGGGCGAAAAGACGGGTCAAGGAGCCACCTCCTCGGCACTGTTCAGGTAGAAGACCGTCGAGAGAATCAGAAAATGGTAAAGGCACCAGACCATGTTCACGGCGATAGCCGCTGCAGGCTCCCCTTCGTACCACAGGCGGTTCGCCCCCCAGACGATGGCGGCGAAGCTCAGCCCCGCCAGCGACAGCTGCGCCCAGAGGTCGCGCAGCGGAAGTTCGACGCTCCCGCCCTTGGGTGTGACGACAAACCGCCCCCGGTAGCCCGCCAGCGCCGAAAGCGACGCCTTGATGTAGACGGGGAAGGTGATCGCCATCAGCATCTGCCCCAGAATCACGTCCCGGATCCGGTAGCGGCGCGCCCGCAGGGTCCAGAAGAAGGTCGACACCGACAGCACGATGTAGGGGAGAAAGAAAGCGGCATAGATCTCCGGGCTGGCGAAATAGGTCGGCACGCCGAAGAACAGGTAGAGGATCGGACAGACGACGAGGATCAGAAACACGAGGCCGATGAAGTAATGGGTCCCCGACAGAAAGTATTCCCACCACTTGGCGGCGGTCAGGCGCCGCGGATTCCGGAACAGGTAGCCGAGGATCTGCCGCAGCAGGCCCACGGTCCCCAGCGCCCAGCGGAATTGCTGCTTGAAATAGCCGCCCAGATCCTCGGGGCCGAGATTGAAGGCGAGGACGTCGCTGGAATAGGCGGAGCGCCACCCCCGCAGGTGGAACTTGAGCGATGTCGCAAAGTCTTCCGTCACGGACGACTCGTCGAATCCGCCGACATCGGCCAGCGCCTCCCGCCGGAAGATGACGTTCGTGCCGCAGCAGAACATGGCGTCCTGCATGCTCTTGCCCTCGCAGATGTACTCGTAGAAGACGGCCTGCTGGAGCCCCGCTGCGCGCGCAATCCGGTTGTGTTCGAAATTCGAATAGTACTGGGGCGTCTGGATGAACGCCAGCTTGGGGTCGGCTTCCATCCGCGCCACCAGCCGCCGCGCCATGTGGGGCAGCGGGTTGGCGTCCGCATCGAAAACGATGATGTACTTTTCCTTTTCCGGCCGGGGGTTTCCGGAGAAATCGCGGAATTCGAAACCGTCCCGCGGTTTGCCTTCGACGAAGTCGAGAAAGTCGTTGATCATGCCCGCCTTCGCGCCGCGCCACCGCCGCCGGAAGAGATTCACCCCGATCTTCCGGCACAGGCCGTCGACCGCTTCCCGGTACGCCGCCATCTCTTCGGGATCCGACCCCGGCAGGTCGTAACGGGTGTCGTCCAGGAAGTAGATGTTCTTGTTGGGATAGTCGATGTTGTAGAAGGTGATGAGCGTATCCTCGACAACCTGCAGCGGCTCCTTGAAGGAAGAAACGATAATGGCGATCGGAGGACAGGACTTAAGCGGCGGCGCTTCGGCGGGAACGGGGGATTTGTGCCGTCTCATCACATGGTAGACTTCCAGGAAGTAGCCGATGCCGTGAATGAGGATGAAGATCTCCGCAAAGAGCAGCATCCAGGCGACGGCCAGTTCGTACCAGCGGTAATCGGACAGGAGGAGGATGGCCGTCCTGACGATCAGATAGGCGAGCGCAAGGATGATCGCGCCGATCGGCAGCGCGGCGAGGAGAAAGAGTTTCTTCGATTCCCTGTCCGATCCCTTCATCATGCACATCCGGCATCTGGAAAACGGCCTGCCGCAGGGGCGCCCTGCAGCCTTTTCCGGCCCCCCTGCCCCGGCGCCGGGGCAGGTGCTTCGCGATGATCCGCCGTCCTTCCTAAAACCGGTACCGCAGGAACGCGGTCAAGGCTTCCGCGTTCCATTCCCCGGACCGGTGGATCATCCCGCCCGCGCCGAGCGTCCAGCGTTCGGCAAAATCATAATTCCAGTCCGCTTCCAGGCGCGCGGACGGATTGCTCTCCGAATCCGTCCCGAAGGAAAGACGGATATCATAGTAGTGAAGTTCGGCGCCGCAGAAAAAGAGCTGCGAAAGATCGTGGCGCCATTCCAGCGTGATGCCTCCCGCCGTGTAGTTCTGCGGCGTCCAGTAGGGATGGCGGATATCGGCGAGTTGGCCGCCGCTGTAAGAATACCCGTTCCCCTCCCGCGTGTCCCGGTACTCTCCCGAAAGAATGACCTTGAAGACCCGCGGGTGGTCGGTAAATTCGTAGCCCGCCGAGAGACGGGCCTGCGTGCCGCCGTTGTCGTCGCTGTACTCCAGTGCGGAGAGTTTCGCTTCGATGTCGAGTCTGCGCGTCAGGCGTGAAGATCCGGAAATCCACCAGGTATCCTTCCGGATCCCCTGGCGCAGGGCAAATCCGTTCGGCGCCTCCTCGCCCTTCTCCCACCCGCCGGACAGCAGAAGATGATCCCGCACGTTGAAGGAGAGCCTTCCGTAGCCCGTATCGGTGTTCCCGGGGCCGGCATCGCCGTAGGACTTGCGCGTCCAGCCTGCGCCGCCCGTCAGGTTCGGCGTCAGCACGGACGCGACCTCGATGCTGCCGCCGTCCGCCGCATGAGATCCTCCGTCCCGCGGCGACTCGATCCAGTGATGGCCGGACAACTTCAGGCGGTGCCGGCAGGAAAACGGCAGATCCAGCGTGAGGTCGGTGCGGTGCCGCGTCGTACGGGCCAGATCGCCCCGGCCGTCTTCATGCCAATAGGACTGGCCCATCCGCAGCGACGGTCCGCTGCGGATTTCCTGGCGCCGCAGGGCCGCCGCCGCCAGGCCGTGGAGAGGATCGACGGCAAGCAGATCCCGATAGATCTCTCTTTCCCGGTCGCACAGACCGAGGGCGCAGTTCGCCTGGGCGTAATCGAAACGCGCCTCCTCGTTTCCCGGTGCAAAGCTCAGGAGTTCCTCGTAGGCCGCGAGTGCCTGCGTATGGCGCTGTTCCCAGGAGAGGCTCTTGGCCTGCTTCTCCAGCGCCGCCCCCTTCTGGATCCGCCAGAGCGCATGGCGGTCGGCCAGGGCGAGGTCGATCTTCCGCCGCAGTTCCGAGTCCCGCCGGGCCGGACTCCGCTCCGCGGATTCCGCAACCGCTTCGTAGGCCGCGAATGCCCGGCCGTCCTGCGAAACCCGGTTCAGGCGCGCAATCGCACCCTGCAGTTCCCGGTCGGCGATGGCTGCCGTCAGCGGCGAGAGGTCGGCGAACAAAAGGGGGCCGACGGGCGGCGTCTCCAGGCTTGCGTACGTCCGCATCGCCTCGTCGGGATATTTCCCCCACATCGCCACGCGGGCTCTTTCCATTTTCGGGACCGGATCGTCCGGATTTGCGGCGGAGATTCTTTCGTAGAGCGCCATCGATTCCCGGTACCGTCTCGCCCAGCTCAGGACGCGCGCCTTCCCGATCTGGATCTTGACGCTTTCGGGAAACGCCGCCGCCAGCTCATCGTACAGGGAAATCGACCGCTCGTATTCTCTCGCCCCGCCGAGCAGCTCGGCGAGGCCGCTCTTTGCCGGAAAGTATGCGGCATCGGCGGCAAGCGCCCCTTCATAACAGGCAATCGCGGACCGGTTGTCCCCTGTCTCCGCGAAAACGGACGCCCACTCGCAAAGGCGGTCCGGCCGCTTCTTTTCCCCGGCCAGGGCCGACCGCAGGAGCGCCTCGGACCCCTCCCCTTCCAGGCGGCCGATACGGTAGCGGATCTCGGGATCGCCTGCGTCCAGGGAGCGTGCCTGCGCATAGACGCGGCGGGCGGCCTCGCGATCCCCCGCCCGCTCGTGGATGCGGCCCAGACGCTTCAGGGCATGAAGCCGAAAGGCGGGAACGGACAGGAGGGAATTGTACGCGCCGAGGGCTTCGCCGTCGCGGCCCGCCGCGTAGAGGGCATCGGCGCGCAGGGCTTTCCCCTCGGGAGACCGGGGAAAAAGCGACAACCCCTTGTCGGCCCACCCCAGCGCCCCGGCGCCGTCCTTCTGCGCAATCCTGAGTCTCGACATGCCCAGCAGCGCATCCTCTGAAGACGGATCGAGGGCGAGACGGCGCATCCAGATGCCTTCCGCCTCTTCATAGCGCTGGGCTGCGGCGAGCACCCCGGCAAGGGCCTTTTCGATTTCGGCATCGTCCGGCCCGGCCGCCAGGCGCCCGCGATAGGTCTTCTCGGCGCCGTGGAAGTCACCCCAGAGGTTCCGCCGCGACGCGTAACGCAGCTGCATGCTTTCCCGGTCCGCCGCGAGAAGGAGGGCGCGGCGGTAGAGTCCGCGGCATTGCTCCGCATGCCCGGCGGCTGCTTCGACGTCGGCCGTCTCGGAAAGAAGCGCGGCGTTTCCGGGATGGAGAACGGTCAGCCTCTCGAAAAATGCCAGCGCCGCCGGATAATCCTTCTTCCGCGCGGCGATCCTCGCCAGTTCGACCAGCACTTCGCGATCGTCCGGGGACTTTGTCCGCGCCGCCGCGAGGAGGGGTTGCGCCTCCCCGTCGCGGCCCAGCCAGCTCAGCGCCAGTCCGAGCTTGCGCCGCGCCTCGTCCGACGGCGGCTCCAGCGAGAGGGCATCGCGATAGCGCTCCGCCGCCTCCGGCAGGCGGCCGGCGGCAAGGGCGGCGTCGCCCCATGCGATCAGCAGTCCCGCATCCTTCTTCCCCGCCGACAGAATCTCCCGAAAGGCGTCGATCGCCCCGTCGGGCTTCCCGCTCCAGGCATTGGCCAGCCCGAGGTCGCGGAGGGCTTCCGCATCCGCCTTGCCGTCCCTGCGCAGGCGCTCCAAGGATTCAGCGGCGAGGGGGAATTCCCCTCTCGCGAAATGGATCCGGCCCTTCTCGCGCAGCGCCTGCGGGTCGCCCGGGCGGCGGGCCAGAACGGCATCGTACTCGGCAAGCGCCTCCGAATAACGTTTCAACCGGCCATAGAGGTGCGCCAGTTCGAGACGGACGTCCGTATTTCCCGGGGCGGCGCCGCGCAGGATTTCATACTGACGCACCGCTTCGCCGACCGTCTTTTCATCATGGGACAGGATGCGGGCAAGTTCGAGACGCGCCTGTTCGTCGGGGATCCGTTCGGCGGCGGGCACCAGGCTCTCGCCTGCCGCGGCCGGGCAGACCGCTCCGGCGCAGAGCAAAAGAAACAGCGAAACGGAGAAGATCCCTTTCACGTTTTTCCGGAAGACCATCGAGAATTTTCTCCGCCTTGAGAACGCAGAAAGTCCCGTTTTTCAGGGAAGTGTCCGTTTCAGCTCCCGCGCCGCATCGGAATGCCGCCCCGTCCAGCTCAGGACGAGGGCGTATTTCCGCCGCACTTGAACGTCCTCCGGCCGGGCGGCAAGAACCGTCTCGTACTCCTTGAGCGACGCCGGATAATCCTTCATCCAGCTCAGAAGCTCCGCCCGCCGCAGACGGGCCTTCAGATCCTGCGGGGAATTGCGCAGGTACTCGCGCAGATGCCGGTCGGCCTCGGGATAGCGCTTCTGCCCCGCCAGAAGCTCGGACAGGAGAAGCCGGGAAGGTCCGCCCAGCTTCCCGGCCGGCACCTTCTCAAGCTCCGACAGGGCCTCCGCCGCCTTCCCGGACCAATACATGACGTGGGCCAGTTCCCGGCGGGCATCTGCAAGATCGGGCCGGGCGGCCAGGACCTTCCGGTACTCCGCAGCCGACTCGTCGAATTTCCGGGTGTAGCTGAGGACGCGCGCCAATTCCCAGCGGGCCAGCCAGTCGGGAACGGGAGACGTCTCCGGAGAGAAGGCAAGGTCCGGCGGTTTGAGAGCCGGCGCCGGCTCTCCCGCCTGCACAATGGAGCAGAGACATCCCCCAACGAGCATCGCCGCTGCAAGAATGGACGCTTTTCCTTTCATATGCGATCTCCCAGGGCCTTCCGATAGGCCGCCGCCGACTCGTCAAAACGGCCCGCATAGGCGAGGACCCGGGCCATCCCTATCCACGCGGCACGATCCCGAGGTTTTCCAAGGAGGTGCTGCCGGTAGAGTTCCGCGGCCCGGTCGAATCTTCCCTTCCGGACGTTCAGCAGGATCAGGCGTTCGCGTGCTCCCGCATCGCCCGCCCCTTCCCGCAGGAGCCTCTCATAAATGCCTTCGGCGTTGTCCGTTTCACCCAGCATCAGATGGGCTTCGGCAAGGTTCAGCAGCTGCGGGGAGGTCAGTGCCCCTCGCGCAAGCGTCTCCCGGTACTGAAGGACCGCTTCCCTGTAATCTCCTTTTTCGTAGGCCCGGGCGGCTCGCTTCAGCGCCACTTTGTCTGCGTGGAAAAAGGAATAGGCAAAGGTCGTGAAAACGGCAAGAAACAGCAAAAAGAAGAGGACGCCAACTTTCTTCATCACCGTCGTCCGCAGCACCATTTCATCCGCATCCGGCGATCGCAATGCTTCCGAAAGCCGCATTCCTCCGTTTTCGTCGGCAGAGAGGGGATTCTATGCGGCATGTATACAGAAGATTTCGTCTCCGGGCAAGAGCGAAGGCGTGCGGCGGGGGGTCTTACAGGAACTTGAAGAGGCGGCGGCGAAGCGCCTCCAGGCCGCCCCGTTCGTTGGAAAGGGCGTAGATCCGGCTGTCCTTCCGGTCGGCCTTCTCCGGGGCTTCGACGGCGCGCAGGATTTCGGCGTTGCGAAGATAGGTGATGGCGTTCGTATAGTTGGACTGGGAGAGGGCCTCCGCGCGCCGGATCTCCCCCATCCGGTGCATCTTCCCGCCCAGGCGGTGGAGCTTCTTGATGAAATCCTTCTCGGGGCGCGGGCCCTTGCGCAGGTAGCCGCATCCCCTTGCCACCACCCAGTAGGACTCGATGTAGTTTTCGATGAGACCGGCAAAGGGACGGAGCCTGCTCCGGGCCATGCCGCGCATCTCGAGCCAAGCCTCGCCGTCCCGCTCCTGCGCAATCACCAGGTCCAGGCGATGGAGCCACGACAGGACGTCCTTGACCTCGTCCGCATCGTCCACCGAATCGTCGAAGATGAATTCGTGGCGGAACAGCCGCTTGAAGAAACGGTAGTCCACCATGAGCTGGTTCAGGGAAATGAGATCCGCGCCGGCGGCCAGCATGGAAACGGCGACGAAGGAGATGGGCAGGAAGAAGTGCAGGATGTTGTTCTTGTAGTACTCCAGGTTCATGCGCTTTTCGTTTTCGAGCGAATACACGACCGCCTCGACGTCCTCGTCCTCCTCTTCCGCTCCCAGGCGCGAGATGAGGTCGGACTGCTCGAAGAGCACCAGCGCCTCCTGAATGGCCTTGTTGCGGTTGGAAAACGTCGCTGCGAACCTGACCTTGCGGTAGGACAGGTAATCGTGGAAGCGGTTCAAGGTGTCGATCAGATCATCCTGGGAGATCCCGCGGCGGTCGTTGGAGAGAAGCCCGGCGGCCACGAGCGAAAAGGGCGTCACCACGGCGACCTTGGCGATTTCGAGGACGAGGCCGTACCCGATCTTCCGGTAGAGGCTCTGCCGTTCTTCCACCGACATCTGCAGGACGGGTTTCTCCTGGGAGGCCAGGTACTCCTTCAGCAGGATCGGCTCGCCGATGTTGACGTAGACGTGGCCGTATCGCCTCTTCAGGACCTTGCTGCTGCGGATGATGTCCGCGGTCTTTTCCGTGTCCTTCGGGGCGCCGCCGAGTTCCTTGAGGTAGGACTTTTCTTCGACGATCCGGTCATAGCCGATGTACACCGGGATCGCCGCCATGTTGTCGCACGCCCCGTCCAAGTAGGCCTGGATGATCATCGACAGGAGCCCGTACTTGGGCATGACCATCTTGCCAGTCCGGCTCCGTCCCCCCTCGATGAAAAACTCGATGGGCAGCCCCTCGCGGATCAGGGTCCGGAGGTAGCCCGAGAACACCTCTCCGTACAGCTCGTTCCCCCGGAACGTCCTGCGGAGAAAGAAGGCGCCCGACTTCCGGAAGACGAAGCCGAGCGGAAAGAACGACAGGTTCGTCCCCGCCGCGACGAAGGGCATCTGGATGTTGTGCTTGTAGAAGATGTAGGAAAGCAGCAGGTAGTCGATGTGGCTGCGGTGGCAGGGGATGATGACGAAAGGCATCTTCTTGGAGAGGTTGCGGATCTTGACGATCCCCTCCTGATCGAGGACCACGCCGTCATAGATGTTGTTCCACAGCCAGGAAAGGAGTTTTTCCCACAGTTCGATGAAGGTCTCGTTGTAGTCGGAGGCGATCTCTCGGAGGTATTTCCGGGCCTCCTTCCGCAGCGCCGGTTCCGACGGCTTCCCCCCCCTGGCCAGTTCCCCGATCTTCTGCACCACGCCGGGATCGTCCAGCGTCGTCTGGATCATCTCCTGCCTCGATTGCAGCATGGGCCCGACGATGGATGTCCGCTCCTCGTCGATCCGCTCGATCAATTCCCGGCGGATCTGTTCGATCAGCTCCAGGCGGGAGCAGTTCTTGTTCTTTTCGAGATAATCCGCCAGGTTGAGCGGTTCCACCGTAACGACGAAGACCTTTCTCGCGTAGCGCAGAAAGGTCACCATGCGCCGGAATCCGCCCACGTTTTCGATCTGCCCGAAGAGGATGTTGAAGAAACTCTCGCGCTCCTTCTCCCTGCGCCTGCCGTAGGTGACGAGCTCCGGCACGATGTACACGGGAACCGACAGCTCCCGCTGCGCATCGATCAGTTGCCCGAGGGCCGCGTCCGCTTCCTCGTCGTCGAAGAACTCGGAATCGCCTAGATGGATGATGACGCTCTTTCCCGCCACGGCAAGCTTCTTGAGGTAATCCGAAACCTCCTCCGGGTCCTTGCGGTGCCAGAGCTGGGCGATCCCCAGGCGCAGGGCCTTGATGGCCGCCAGAAAAGGCTGCCAGGTGATCATGTTGACCCCGTGCGCATAAACGGGCGCCGGCACGCCGAAACGGTGCGCGAGCTCGCGGAGGATGAGACTGTTGAGCTGGCTTCTTCCCTTGAGTGCATAGACGAAGACGCCCTCCGCCGCCTTCTGGGAAAGCGAGATCTGCGAAGGGTCGGCGAAGTTCACCTGCGACAGGACCTTTCGCACGAACCAGTACAGGGGATAATTCTCCCGTTCGTACATGGCGCCGCGGTAGTGCTCGTATCGTTCTGGAGTCGGCGGCGAATTGAAAGGCGTGATCAACATGGCGAATCGCTCTCTAGAGTCTGTTTCCCCGGTTCCGAAGGACGATGCGGAGGACCCGTCAGGAACCGTTGGGCTGGAATTCCGCGGGGAAATACCTCTGCATGTAACTCTCCACGTACTGCCGGATCTCGGTAGTAGAGTGGAGCGACAGCACCTTTTTCAACAGCTTCTCCGAGTCGGAAAAGGTGATCCCCTGGATGATCTTTTTGATTTTCGGAATGGCCAGATGATTCATGCTCAACTCGTCCAGCTGCAGCCCGACGAGGATCATGGCATACATGGGCTCGGCCGCCATCTCGCCGCACATGGCGACGGGAATCCCGGCCTTGTGACCGGCATCGACGACGCGCTTGATCAGGCGCAGTACGGCCGGGTGCAGCGGCTCGTAGAGGTAGGTCACCTGTTCGTTGATCCGGTCGATGGCGAGGGCGTACTGGATCAGGTCGTTTGTTCCGATGCTGAAAAAATCGACCTCTTTGGCCAGATCGTCGGCGACCACGGCCGCGGACGGGACCTCGATCATGATGCCGATCTTGAGATCTTTTCCGACGGCGACGCCCTTGGCGAGCAGATCATCCCGCTCTTCGTAGAGGATCTTTTTTGCCTCCCGGATCTCTTCGAGTCCCGAGATCATGGGAAAGAGGATTCTCGTCTTTCCGTGGGCGGCGGCGCGGAGAATGCCGCGTATCTGGGTCTTGAAGAGACCGACCTCTTTCAGGCAGAAACGGATCGCCCGCAGCCCCATCTGCGGGTTCATCTCCTTGGCGACGTGGGGATCGGAGAAAAACTTGTCGCCGCCCAGATCGAAGGTCCGGATGGTGGACCAGCCGAGTTCCTTGAAGCTGACGATCTGCTTGTAGGCCTTGTAGTGGTCCTCCTCGGTCGGCAGCGAGTCGCGGTTGATGTAGATGAACTCGGTCCGATACAGGCCGATCTCCTCGGCGCCGTGCGCGATCGCCGACGGGATCTCCTCGATGAACTCGATGTTGGCGCCGATTTCCAGTTTGCAGCCGTCCCGGGTTACGGCCGGGAGCCCGGCGAACTTGAGATAGTCCTCCTGTGCTTCAACGTAATGCTTCTGCTTTTCCTGGTAGCGATTGAGGATCTCCGGGTCAGGGTGGACAATCAACATGCCCGCGGACCCGTCAATGATGATGTCGTCGTTCGTCCGGATTCTGCGGGTGACGTTTTCCAGGCCCACCACGGCGGGGATCTCGATCGAACGGGCCACGATCGCCGTATGGGAAGTCCTGCCGCCGATCTCGGTCGCGAAGCCCTGGATCTTGTCGAGTTTCATCAGGGCCGTGTCCGCAGGCGAAAGATCGTAGGCGATGATGATGACGCGCTCGCCGATGTCGGCAATGCTCGTCTGTTCGCGGCCGGAGAGGTTGCGGAGGATTCTCTGCCCGACGTACTGCACGTCGCTCACCCGCCCCTGGAGATAGGCGTCTTCGATCTTTTCGAAAGCCTCCTTGTACTTGTCCAGGGTGAGGCGGACCGCCCACTCGGCGTTGACGCCCATTTTCCGGATGTTCGCCACGGTCCGGTCGATGAAGCTCTTGTCGCGGAGGATCATGATGTGGACGTCGATGATGAACAGGGGATCCATCCCCTCGAGGTCGCCCAGCTTCTTCTTGACCTCCTGGAGCTGTTTCTCGGCCGTCTTGACGGCGGTTTTAAAGCGCTTGATCTCCTGGGAGACGAGGCTCCGGTCCGTGAGCTTGTAGTAGGAAACCTGGGAGTCGAGGGGGTCGAAGACGTAGGCCTTCCCGATGACGATGCCGGGCGAAACGCCGATCCCTTTGAGAACGAACGTCTTTTTCAAATCCGGTTCTGCCATGAATCCTTCCCCGTCCTCTCTGCCTCTAGCGTCAATCCTCTCCGAACTTGTCTCCGATGAGTTGTCCCAGCTCTTCGACTGCGGCACGGGCATCCGCACCCTCCGCGCGGATCGTGATGTAACTTCCCCTGGGGCAGGCCAGCGTCAGAATCCCCAGCAGGCTTTTGCCGTTCGCCTCGTTGCCTTCTCTTTCGAAGTAGATCCTGGCGCGGTATTTTTTGGCGATATTCACCAGCTTGGCGGCCGGCCGCGCATGGAGCCCTAATTTATTGCGTATCTCGAACGAGCGTATCTCAACCATAGAAGTACGAAACGACGCAGCAGATCCCCACCAGCCCGTACTGAAGGCCGATCCGGGGAATCCCCCGCCTCAGCGCCACGAACAAAAGCAGGATGGCGGGCAGCACCGCCAGTTCGCCTGTGATCCTCCAGGCTTCCAGCCATTCCGCACCCGAAGCCGACAGGGCCAGCGCTGCAGCCGCCCCCAGGACCGCCGCCGCCGCCTGCCGCAGCCTTCGTCCCAGGTCCGGAAGCTCCAGCCTGCGGACGAATTCGACGCTCATCCTCCCATACCGGCAGCCGGTGACGAAACCGGCGATCCGCAACGCGATGTGGGGCGGATTGTAAAGGATCAGGAGGACAAGGGGCGCGACCGGCATCCCGATGAACGCCGGGAAAAAGGCGGCGATGGAACTCAATGGTTTCAGTGCACCCCAGAAGAAAGCATCGCCGATCGCCGCATAGGGTCCCATCAACGCCGTTTTGAGACGGGCAACTTCCTCTCCTCCGTCCTCGCCATTCTGCTCCATGTGAAGAACAGCCCCGACGATGGGCGCGACGAAGTACGGATGGGTGTTGAAATACTGGAGGTGCCTGCGCAACAGCTCCGGAACGTTTCCGGACCGCGCCGCCTGCGCCCGGATCCAGGGCATCAGGGCAAAGGCAAACCCGAGATTCTGCATCCGGCTGAAATTCAAAGAACCCTGCACAAGCAGGGTCCGCAGAAAAATCCGAACGAGGCCGAAAGTATCCATCGGCTTCATGCCCCCGGGAACCGCGTTTCCCGCCGGTTCTCTTCAAGTCCTTTTTTCGGCAGCGATTTTGCCAGCCTTCGAAGGTAAATTGACCAGATTTCGTAACATGAACACTGTACGATGTCAACCGCTTGTACCCTCCGGAAGGAATCTCCCTACCGGGGCGGCGCCGGTCTGCACTCGATTTCAACCGGGAAGGCTCCCGTTTCTTTTTTTCAATGTTTTCTCTTGACAGCACCGGCCGTTTTCTGTTAGGGACGTCCACTTTTTTATCGTTCATCCGTCAGATCGCCATTATCGTCGATGCAACGGAACACGAAAGCAAAGGGAAAACACAGAGAAAGGAGTGAAGCATCATGATCTGCCAGACCGTTCGATCCGGAGGCGAATGCGCCTTCATGACGAAGAAAGGCTGCGGGTACAACGGCGGGAGCTGCCACGTCATTATCGATAAGTGCGAAGGCTGTAACAAGCTGCTCGTTTTCAACAGCATGAACTACTGCCGCGTCTATCCCGACCCGAAGAGCAAGTGGATGACCGGAAAATGTCCGACCGCCTCCCACATCAAGATGGAAGTTGCGGAACCGACCCAGAAGGTCAACCCGATCAAGGCGTCCAAGCGCGCCGCGGGAAAGAAATAGCGGCTGCAAACCGCAGGAAAAAGGCCGATGCGAAAACCGCGTCGGCCTTTTTTGTTCCGTCATCGCGAGGCTTCCTGTCGTTGCCGCCTCTGTTGTCCCTTGTTTATGTTGTCGCCCCCGCCCTCTTCTGTCACCCCCGCGAACGCGGGGGTCCAGCGCTCTGCCTGACACCGGAACAAGTTCTGACGACTCTGGATTCCCGCCTGCGCGGGAAGAACGGAAAAGAAAGCGGGAAGGACACCCTCGACTGGTTCATGGCGACAGAAAAAAGACGGTCTCAGCGGATCTTTTCCCGGATTTCCTCCAGCCCTTTTTTCACTTCAGCCAGCAGCTCCCGGTCGTCGAGCGCAAAGAGATCGGGCACCCTTTCCTGGCGCTTCTTCATGCGGATCAGCTGCCGCTTTGCCCCGTCGATGGTGAATTTTTCTTCGTAGAGGAGTTTCTTGATGCGGAGAAGTTCTTCGACGTCTTTTTTCCGGTACACCCGCTGCGCCGAACTCGTTCGCTCCGGCCGCACGCTGCGGAATTCGGATTCCCAGAAGCGGACGACGTAAGGCTCAACGCCCAGGATCCGGCCGACTTCCCCGATTCGAAAGTAGGCCTTGTCCGGGATTGTCGTTTCCATGAATGGACCCCGCACTCCCTTGCATCAAAGCCTGAAAAGCGCCCGGGTGAAGTCGTGCTGCGGCGACGCCCCGCCCCGAGACGCGTCACGAAGGATCTTTTCGCGCGAATCCCGCGGAGCTATCCGTTGAGCGCTTTACGGAGAACCTGGCTGGACTTGAACGTGAGAACGCGCCGGGCCGTGATTTCAATCTCCTGGCCCGTCTGGGGATTTCTGCCGCGGCGGGATTTCTTTTCCTTGACGACGAAATTCCCGAAGCCCGAGATCTTGATCTTCTCTCCCTGGGAGAGACGGTCCTTCATGATATCGAAGACCGACTCCACGATCTTGGCCGAATCCTTCTTCGAAAATCCCAACTGCTCGTACACGTCCTGAATGATGTCTATCTTGGTCATGGATTCCGTCCTCCCTGTCAGGCTGTCGTCTATTCCGCACCCCTGATCCGTGCCCCTGTTTCCTTCACGATCGCGCTCACGATCCTTTCGTGCACCGCTCGTATTTCTTCATCCGTCAATGTCCGCTCCGTGGAGCGATAGGAGAATCGCATGCCCACGCTCTTCTTTCCCTCTTCAACGCCCCGGCCGGTATATACATCAAAGATATCGACACTTTCAAGTAATTCTTCGCCGCTTTCCCTGACAATTCGCAACATCTTTTCCGCCTCGATCGAACTCTCCACCAGAAACGCCGTGTCGCGCGAGCCGGACGGGTAGCGCGGAACCTCGCGGAAGGCGACGCGGTCGGAAAAACGTTCCGTCAGGGCGTCCAGGTCAAGTTCGAAGACGATGGCCCGGGCCTTCATGTCGAGGGCCGCCTGCACCGCGGGATGGATCTCGCCGACGAATCCCACCGTTTCCCCGCCGAGCGAAATGCCGCAGCAGCGGCCCGGGTGGAGAAAAGGCTCGCGGAAATCGGAGCGGTACTCCACTCCGGAGAACCGCAGCACGTCGAGGAGCCCCTCGGCGACGCCCTTCAGGTCGAAGAAATCCGCTTCAACGCCGCCGAACCCCCAGCGTTCCTCGTAGCGCGCGCCGGAGATCAGCGCCCCGACGCGGTTCCTCTCCAGGGGAAGCTCGCCGTCGCCGCGGCGGAAAAAAGTCTTCCCGATTTCATAGATCTTCAGATCGCTGCAGCCGGCGTAAGCATTGCGCCGCCAGGTTTCGACCAGGCTCCAGAGAACCGTCGTGCGCAGGACCGACTGGTCTTCCGAAAGGGGATTGGCGATCTTCACCCAGCGCCGCCGCTCGTCCTTTTCCGGGAGACCGAGGCGGTCCGCCGAAAGGGGCGTAATGAAACTGTAGTTGATGACCTCCGCGTATCCGCATCCGGACAGAAAGTCGCGGATTCTCCCCTCGACGACGCCCTTCCTCGACTCCGCCGGCGGTTCCGGCGCCGCGCACGGCATCGTCACCGGCACATTGCCGAACCCCCAGAGGCGTGCGATCTCCTCCACCAGGTCGATCTCCCGTTCGATATCGACGCGGAAGGAAGGCGGGCATACGGAATACCGTCCCGCGCCGGCCTTTTCGACCTTCATCTCGATCCCTGCGAGGATGCGGACCATCTCCGGCTCGGAAATCGACGTGCCGAGGACGGCATTGACCCTTTCAGCGCGCAGGGGGATCGCCCCCGCCGTCTTCACCGGGCTTGGATACTGATCGATGATCCCGCGCAGGATCGTTCCGCCGGAAAGCTCCGCGATAAGCTGGGAGGCGCGGTTTGCCGCGCGTACGACCCCATCAGGATCGATCCCGCGTTCGAAGCGGTAGGCGGCGTCCGTTCCCATCCCCAGCGACCGGGCCGACCGGCGGATGGAAGAGGGGTTGAAATAGGCGCTCTCCAGGAGGATGTCCGATGTGTCTTCCTTGACCTCCGAGTTGAGCCCGCCCATGATGCCGCCGATCGCAACCGGCTTTTTCCCGTCGCAGATCATAAGGACGCCGCCGCTCAGGGTCCGTTCCTTGCCGTCCAGGGAAACAAAAGGCTCGCCCTCCCGGGAGCGGCGCACCTCGATTCTGCCCTCTTCGAGAAAACGGAAATCGAAGGCGTGCAGGGGCTGGCCGAATTCGAGCATGACGAAGTTGGTGACGTCGACGACGTTGTTGATCGCGCGCATCCCCGCCGCTTCCAGGCGCCGCCGCATCCAGGCGGGCGAAGGCCCGATCTTGACTTTGCGGATCATCCGCGCCGTGTACCGGGGGCACAGGTCCGGATCCAGGATCCGGACGGACGTGGCGCCGCCGATGTCTTCCCCGCCTTCCTTCGGATCGACCGCCGGGTAGCGCAGCGTCTTCCCCGTCAGGAAGGCCACTTCCCGGGCGATGCCGATCATCGAAAGGCAGTCGGAGCGGTTGGGGGTGATGCCGATGTCCAGCACGGTATCGATGAGGCCGAGGGCCTCGGCCAGATCGGCGCCCTCCTTGAGATCCCCCTTGAGGTCCATGATCCCCGCGGCGTCGTCGCCGATGCCAAGTTCGTCTTCGGAGCAGAGCATCCCCTCGGAGGCCTCCCCGCGGATCTTCGTGCTCTTGATCGTATAGCCGCCGGGAATGGCCGCCCCCACCTTCGCAAAGGCCGAGAGCATCCCCGCGCGGACGTTGGGCGCCCCGCAGACGACCGGATAGACGGCCTCGCCGGCCCGCACCTCGCAGAGAGACAGCTTGTCGGCATCGGGATGGGGTTTGACGGAGAGAACCTTCGCCACGACGACGCCGGAAAAATCGGGCCTTTTCGGCTCGACGGCGTCGACCTCGAGGCCGGCCATGGTCAGCCGCGCGGCGATCTCCCCGGGGGAAAGATCGATATCGACGTAGTCTTGAAGCCAGCGAATCGGCGCCCGCATAGGTTCACCCTTTTTCGACGGGCCTGCCGCATTCTGCCGCTGCGGACCCGTCAAGGAAGAAATTTAGAATTGTCGCAGAAACCTGATGTCGTTTTCGAAAAACAGCCGGATATCCGTGATCCCGTACTTGAGCATCGCGATCCGTTCCAGCCCCATACCGAAGGCGAAGCCCGTCACTTCCTCGGCATCGTAGCCTACGGAGCGGAACACGGCCGGATCGACCATGCCGGAGCCCAGGATCTCGAGCCAGCCGCTCTGCTTGCAGACACGGCAGCCGGCCCCCCGGCAGATGACGCACCGGATGTCGACTTCGGCGCTGGGTTCCGTGAAGGGGAAAAAGCTCGGCCGGAAACGAATGGCCGTGTCCTCGCCGAACACGCGCTGGACGAAGACCGTCAGGATGCCCTTGAGGTCCGAGAACCGGACGCCCCGGTCCACGAGCAGCCCCTCGATCTGGTGAAACATGGGCGTATGGGAGATGTCCGAATCCGGGCGATAGACCCGCCCCGGCGACAGGATCCTCACCGGCGGCCGCCGCTTCTCCATGACGCGGACCTGGACCGGAGACGTATGGGTGCGCAGGACGATGTTCTCCTCTACGTAGAAGGTGTCCTGCATGTCGCGCGCGGGATGATCCTTGGGGATGTTGAGGGCTTCGAAATTGTAGTAGTCGCTCTCGACCTCGGGCCCCTCGACAACGGAAAAGCCCAGGCCGGCGAAAATGCTGCAGATCTCCTGGCGGATCTGCGATATCGGATGGAACCGGCCGCGCCGCACGACCCGGCCCGGAAGAGAAACATCGAGACGGTCGCGCAACAGCGCCCGCTCACCGGCCGAGGCGGCAAGTTCCGCCGCCCGGGACTCGATCCTGGCCGTCAGGCGTTCTTTGATGTCGTTGGCAAGCTTTCCGAGAGCAGGCCTTTCCTCGGCGGAGACAGCCGCAAGGTTGCGGAGCATGCCCGTGAGCAGCCCCTTCCGGCCGAGATACTTCGTACGGACGGCGGCCAGCGCTTCTTCCGAATCCGCGCCGGGCAGTTCGGCTTCCGCGGCCCGTTCGAGTTCTTCCAGGCGCTGCCTCATGCCGTGAGATTGCCCCTTGCGATGCCCACGATTTCCACAAAGGCCTGCGGATCGTGAACGGCCAGATCGGCGAGGATCTTGCGGTCGAGCTCGATGCCCGCTTTTTTCAGGCCGTCCATGAGACGGCTGTACGAGATCTCCTGCGCCCTGGCTGCGGCGCTGACCCGCGCAATCCACAGGCTGCGGAATTCGCGCTTCCGTACCCTCCGGTCGCGAAATGCATACACCAGCGAACGGTCCACCGCTTCCGTTGCCGTGCGAAGCAGGCGATGGCGCGATCCGAAAAAGCCCTTGGCGAGCTTGAATACCTTCCTTCTTTTCTTCTTGGCGTTGACCGCCCTCTTTACCCTTGCCATTGTAATGATCTCCTAAAAAAGAATGACTGCTCTTCCTTTTGTCACTGCGCAGGGTGTCGTCCCCGCGAAGGCGGGGACCCAGCGCTCTGCTCAAAACGGGACCGATTTCTCAAGACCCTGGATTCCCGCCTGCGCGGGAATGACAATGAAAACTGCAGATCGCCGCGGCCGTAACGAACCCGCGATGATCCGCCCCTCGGGAAAGACCGCCCCTATTTGCCGCCGTAGGGCAGCAGGCGCTTGATTTCCCGTTCGTTTGTCGAATCCAGGATCGCCGCCTTCCGCAGATTGCGCTTCCTCTTCGCGTTCTTCGTCGTCAGGATGTGGCTTCCGTAAGCCCTCTCCCGTTTCACTTTTCCCGTTCCGGTGACGCGGAAACGCTTGGCCGCGCCCCTGTGCGTTTTCTGTTTCGGCATGATGTCTCCTTCACTTTACAACCGCTGACGCGGCTGGTACGCTTTTTCCAGATGCCGGCGCCGTTACTTTTTCGGCGCCACCACCATGACCATGTTTCTTCCCTCAAGCTTGGGGAACTGGTCGATCGTAGCGATCTCGACCAGCTCTTTCTGTATCCCTTCCATGATCCGGCGGCCGATGTCGATATACGCGATCTCCCGGCCCCGGAACATCATGGTGATCTTGACCTTGTCCTTTTCCTCGAGGAATCTCTTCACGTGCTTGAGCTTCACCGCCAGGTCGTGTTCGTCGGTCTTCGGCCGGAGGCGAATCTCCTTTACCTGAATGACGCTCTGGCTCTTTCTGGCCGTCTGCAGCTTCTTGCTCTGCTGATAACGGAATTTTCCGTAATCCATGATCCGGCAGACCGGTGGTTGCGCACCCGGCGACACTTCAACAAGATCGAATCCTGTTTTTGCCGCCTCCGCCAAGGCATCCGCGATGGATATCACACCCAACTGCTTCCCCTCGGCATCGATCACCCTGACCTGTGCAACCCTGATTTCGCGATTGATGCGGAAATCCTTGCTGATACGCCACCTCCTTTTTTTTGCCTGTCTGCCTCGCCCCCGAGATGCCGGAGCGTCCGGGGGAACTCACGCTATTCCTGCGGCCGATACGCCGCGTACATCATTGGTATTGAGCGCAACGGTCCTTTACGATGGCGATGAACTCTTCAACGCCGACGGAGCCCAGGTTTTTCCCGTCCCGCTGGCGGGGGGCCACCTTGCCCTCCTGCGCCTCCCGGTCGCCGATCACCAGCATATAGGGAATCTTCTGCATCTGGGCCTCGCGGATCTTGTAGCCCAGTTTCTGATTATCGAAGTCCTTCTCGACGCGGATGCCCGCCTCGACCAGCTTGGCATATACCTCTTCCCCGTAGGGATTCTGGCGGTCCGTCACGGTGAGCAGTCTTGCCTGCACCGGGGAGAGCCAGACCGGCAGGGCGCCTGCGTAATGCTCGATCAGCACGCCGATAAAGCGCTCAATGGCGCCGAGAATCACCCGGTGGAGCATGACCGGCCGCTTCCGCTCGCCATCCGCCGCCATATAAGTAAGGTCGAAGCGCTCCGGCAGGGTGAAATCGCACTGGATCGTCGCGCACTGCCATTTCCGTTTGAGCGCGTCCTTGAGCTTGAAATCGATCTTCGGTCCGTAGAAGGCGCCGTCGCCCTCGTTGACCTCGTAGGGAATCCTGTTGTCCTCGAGGGCCGCCCGCAGCGCGGTTGTCGCCAGTTCCCAGTCCGCATCGGTGCCGATGGAATTTTCGGGCCGCGTGCTCAACTCCACCTCGTACTCGAAGCCGAAGATCTTCATCGCATAGGCGACGAAGTCGGCGACGCCGCGGATCTCGGCGTTGAGCTGTTCCGGCGCGCAGAGGATGTGCGCATCGTCCTGGGTAAACTGCCGCACCCGGAGCAGGCCGTGCAGCACGCCCGTCTTCTCGTGCCGGTGGACAGTGCCCAGTTCGAAGTAGCGCAGCGGCAGATCCCGGTAACTGCGGATCTTCGACTTGTAGATCAGCATATGGGCGAGACAGTTCATCGGCTTGATGCCGTAGGCCTGACCCTCGACTTCCGTAAAATACATGTTCTCGCGGTAATGCTCGTAGTGCCCCGACCGCTTCCAGAGATCGACCTTCAGGATCTGGGGGCCCATGACCATGTCATAGCCGCGCTTGATGTGTTCCTTCCGCTCCCACTCCTCGATGATCCACCGCAGCATCATCCCTTTCGGATGGAAGATGGCGAGCCCCGCGCCGGCCTCCTCGTTCACCTGGAAGAGGTCGAGCTCCTTGCCGAGACGCCGGTGGTCGCGCTTGCGGGCCTCTTCGATCAGGCGCAGGTGTTCGTCCAGCAGTTCCTGGGTCGCAAAGCCGGTGCCGTAAATCCGCTGGAGCATCTTGTTGCGCTCGTCGCCGCGCCAGTAAGCGCCGGCCACGCTGAGCAGCTTGAAGGCCCGGATCATGCCGGTCGAGGGGATATGCGGACCGCGGCACAGATCCACGTACTCGCCCTGCCGGTAGAGGCTGACGGTCTTCACGTCCTCGGGCAGGTCGCGCAGCAACTCCACCTTGTACCCCTCGCCGCGCTCCCGGAAGAGCTCCACGGCCTTCTCCCTCGGCAGCTCCTCGCGCCGGAAGGGATAGTCCGCGGCCGCGATCTCCTTCATCCGCGTCTCGATCTTCTGGAGGTCTTCGGGCGCGAAGGTCTGATCGTAGTCGAAGTCGTAGTAGAACCCGTCCTCGATCGAAGGCCCGATGCTGACCTGGACCTTCTCGAAGCTGTCCTGGACCGCCTGGGCCATGACGTGGGAGATGCTGTGGCGAAGGATCGACAGCCCTTCCCTGGACGCCGCATCGATGGGCGAAAGCTCGCCGCCTTCGCGGAGGATGGAAGACAGATCGAGGGCGCGGCCGTTCAATTTGGCCGCAACCGTGGAGGCAAGCAACTCAGGCTTCCACGCGGCGACCGCCTCGCGAACCGTCGCTTCCGCCGGGACACTGCGCTCCGAACCGTCCGGATATTTCAAACCGATCGATGCCATATCTTTTTCAGCAAATGCCTTCCAGAGTACCTGTCATTGCAAGCATCTTTTCCTCTGTCATTGCAAGCGAAGCAATCTCTCTTCTGTCATTCCCGCGAAAGCGGGAATCCAGGATCGTGGATCTTCATTCCCCGCGACCGCTGAATAACCAGAGCGCTGGGTCCCCGCCTACGCGGGGACGACAAACATTCCCTCTGCTTCCGTCATTCCCGCCGAAAGGCAAATACGCCTGCGACTGGCGCTGTTTCAACCGCCTGCTCATATTAAAGAAAGGGCACCGCCGCTGGGGGCTGATGCCCTCGTTCCTTAAGACCCGCGGCGGATTTCGCCGCGGGATCGACGTCAAATGGTAGGCACGCAGGGATTTGAACCCTGGACNNCGCTCTCCCCCTGAGCTACGTGCCTTTGGTTCCCCAACGGGGGCATTCCCATTAACAAGAAAATCCTGTGATGTCAAGCCGAATTCACCGATTTTGCCCCGTTTGCCCCGCCGGCCGCATTGATGTAGCGCACCCCGCGGAAAATGTACAGGAGACCGGACAGAACGGTGAAGAGCGCCGTCGCCCAGAAGAAACCCTTGAGCACGAAAACATCGACGGTCATGAACTTGCTCTTGGACAGAAGCGCGAACGTGATCGTCAGGATTTGAAGGAAGGTATTGACTTTGCTGACGAACATCGGCTTGACCTCGAAGGGGATCTTCAGCATGGTCAATACGGAGATGCCGAGCAGGATGATGACGTCCCGGCTGATGACAAGCACGGACAGCCACGACGGAATGACGCTGCGAATGGAAAGCATGACGAAACAGCTGATCATGAGCGCCTTGTCGGCGATCGGGTCGAGGTATGCGCCCAGAACCGTTTTCTGGTTCATGAGGCGGGCGACGAAGCCGTCGAGCGCGTCGGTCAGACCGCAGATCAAGAAGATGACAAAGGCCTTGGCGAACGATTTCTGAATGAGCAGGATCACCAGAATGGGGACGAGCAAGAGCCTCAGGATCGTCAGAAGATTCGGAATATTCATGAGAACCCTTCGCAGCCGCATGGGTTGAGCGGGCGAGACGCCTTCACTTCACGATGTCCGGACCGTCCGGGATGGTCTCCAGGACCTTGTCTATGTTCTCCCGGAGAGCATCCTCGTAGTCAAGGTACACGCTTGCTTCGAGATCCTTGCGAAAGAAGGAGAAATGCCTCCGCTTGGCCCGGTAGTCCGTTTTCCAGAGCGTCGTACCGGTCTTCGCGCTGCGCAATTCGAAGGACGTGGATACGGTGATCGAGGCGTACCAGAGGAAATAGGAGATCTGGCACTCTTCCAGCGTGGGATACAGGATGGCATCGACGCCGAGGGCCTTCGCCACGACGGACGGCGGAACCTCCCCGCCCGCACCCTTGTTTCCCTGGTAATAGGCGGCAAGTTTCTCGTCGACGAGCTTCAGCGGGATTTTCGGATATCCTTTAAAGTAAAGGTCCGTGAGGAGTTTCTCCCGGAGAATCTTCGCCGCCGGCAGTTCCACGGTGCGGTTCTCCACGGGGAGGATGGCAATGAGCCGCGGCCGGTTCTTGCTGTAATCCTGCACGAGCCAGTGGGGGATCTTCGAACTGCACGCCGCCGCTGCAAGCAGCAGCGCCCCGCACATGGAATAAAGGCAGAACCTTCGAAATCCGGATGAGGTTGCGATAGTCTGTTCCTTTCCGCCCGCCGCTCCACCCTGGGTTGCGGGCTTCAAAAACTCACTTGATGATCCGCAGATCCACGGAATCGGGGCCAACCTGTTTGATCTGGAAGGACAGTTTCGATGTCCGCTCCAGTTCTTTCACCACGTCTTCGGCGGTGCCGCGGATATCGACATCCCATTGAACGGCGCCCCACTCCATGCGCCGGGTCGCGACGCGCTCGATGCCGGCGCGGCCGGCCCTGAGCAGTTCGCGGAACCCCGTGTAATCGCCGTAATTCCCAAATCCCCGGACCGTGAGGGCGACGGTGCGCCGCTCGTCACCCGCGCCCCGCGACAGCAGTCCCGCTCTCTCCATTTCCGCCCGCAGCGCCGGCAGGGAAACGACGGCCCGGACCCGGACGAAGAGGACATTCTCGTCCCTCGTCTCGCCGTCGATCCGGTAGGTCTCGACAAAGGATTCAGCCCGGCCGGCAATCTCCGCCAGCGCTTCGGATTTCTCCGTCGGGAGCGGCGAAGGGAACCAGGAAGCGGCCGCATCTTTCACGGCGCGGACAAGCGCCGAATGCAGGGCCTCCGCCTGCGCGCCGGCGATGTTGTCCTCCGCCACGATGGCGGCGCCTTCCGTTTCGGCCGCAAACGTGTCCGCTCCTTCGGATTCCACCGGCAGGATGACCAGGGGGAGAAAGAGGACCAGAAAGACTGGCAGGAAAAGGCGAACCGTCGTCATTGCTTCTTGAGTTTCTCGATCTCCTCGCGGATGATGCGCTCGGCCACGACCGGGACGATCTCACGGGCGATCCGCTCGGCGATCTCGTCGATCCTCTTGGTAACCTCTTCGTTGAAGCCGCCGACGGTATAGGGCCTTTCGGCGCGGCTCTCCACGATCTCCGTCAATTCGTATACCGGTTCGCCCGGCGCCGGCTGGGCGCCCTGTTCATAGGCGCGGCCGTCGATGACGAGAATGCCCTGGCCGGTTTTCCCGTTGGGCCGGGGGGATTCTTCGTATACCTCGGTGAGTTCGTGGATCGTGTCATCGGGCCGCAGGATCCGGTCGTCGATGATGATATCCCGATCTCGCTTTCCCTCAGAAGCGGCTGCACCTTCTGCTGCCATGCGCCCCCCCATTTCCCAAGTGTTTTCCCTGCATTGTTTGAAGGCTGCCCGAGGTTGTTACCACAGCTTATCATCCGGTTCAAGGGAAAAGGACCAGCCGGTACACACGCTTTCGCGGCACATCCAGTTCGCGGGAGACGATATCCGCAACGTCCCGCCGCGACAGCGATCCGTCCGCGAGCAGCGCCGCGGCACAGGCGCGGATCTCTTCGTCCGTCGGCGCGGGCCGCGGCTCCCTGATTCCCGAAACGATCAGCGTGATCTCGCCGCGCACCTCCCCTTCCCCGAGCCGGGCGGAGGCCTCCGACACGGTCCCCCGGATCACCTCTTCGAACGTCTTGGTCAATTCCCGCGCGACGACGACCGCCCGGTCGCCGAGGATCTCCCCGATGTCCGCGAGCGTCTCCCGCAGGCGGCGCGGCGATTCGTAAAAGACCATTGTCTTCTCCTCGCTGCGGAGCGACTCCAGGAAGGACCTCCTCTTTCCCTTCGGCGAGGGCAGGAAGCCGTGGAAGGCGTATTTTTCCGTCGGCAGGCCGGAGACCGACAGGGCGGCGACGGCCGCCGAGGCGCCGGGGATCGGCACCACGCGGATACCCTCTGCGACGGCCCGGTTCACCAGGAGATACCCCGGATCGGAGATGCCCGGCGTTCCCGCATCCGACACGTAGGCGACGTCCGTTCCGTCCTTGAGCTTCCCGACGATGCGGCCGCACTTCTCGTGCTCGTTGAAACCATGCAGGCTCGTAACGGCCGTGCGGATGCCGTAGTGGTCGAGCAGCTTCCGCGTGTGCCGCGTGTCCTCAGCCGCAATCAGGCGCACCTGCTTGAGGACGCGGATACCGCGATGCGTCATGTCTTCGAGGTTGCCGATCGGCGTCGAGACGACATACAAAATGCCTGTCTTCACGCCGGAATCCGAATGTTCTTCGATATTTCCTGTTGACAAAACCACAGTCCTTACGCTTATATTCCATCCCTCCATAACAGGCCGGGAACGAAATTTCCAGTGGAGAGATTGCCGCGCCCTGCCGATAACATAGCATGCCGCAGCCCCCGGTTCCGGGACGTCATGGAATCGAGAGGGCGGAGCTGTATCAGGACATCATGATCGATCTGCACAGCCATATCCTTCCGGGACTCGACGACGGCGCCGCCGACTGGGACCGCAGCCTCGCCATGGCGCGGCACGCCGTGGCGGACGGCATCTCCGAGATCGTCTGCACGCCCCACTGGGTGCCCGGCAAGTACGAGAACCGCAGGACGGAGATCCTGGCGCGCCTGGAGGAATTCCGGGCGCGGATCGCCGAAGCGGAAATCCCCATCACCCTCCACTCCGGCGCGGAACTTCACCTGGACGCCCACATCGCCGCGCGCATCCGCAGCGGGGAGCTGCTCACCCTTGCCGACGGCGGCCGCTACATCCTTCTCGAACTGCCTGAGGAGGCCCTGCCGGACGGCATGGAAGACTTCTTCTGGAACCTGCAGCTGGAAGGATACCGCCCGATCCTCAGCCACGTCGAACGCAACCCCGTCCTCCGCAGGGATCCCGACCGCCTCCTGCGCTGGGTGGAGAGCGGCGTCCTCACGCAGATCACCGCCGCCAGCCTCGCGGGCCGCTTTTCCGACGGAACGCGCGAATTCGCCCTGCGGCTCCTGAAGCAGCGCCTGGCGCATGTCCTCGCCACCGACGCCCACGGCATGAGCACGCGCAAGCCCGAACTCGCCGCCGCCGTGAAGGAAGCCGAGTCGATCGTCGGACCGGAAGCCGCAAAACGGATGGTCCGCGAGATCCCGGAGAAGATCCTGCGGGGCGAGTCCGTCGACCCCGCCGAGCCCCTGCCCTTCGAAGAACCCTCCGAAGGCCCCCCCTTCATGCAGCGGCTCCGGGCGATGTTCCGGTGACACTGCGGCGGGAATGACAAAGAAAAAAAGCAGGAATAACAATAAAACACCGATGTCGTCCCCGCACACCTTTTGTCACCCCCGCGCCCCTTTTTGTCACCCCCGCGTAGGCGGNNAACAGAAATAACGAAATCAAAAGACTCTGGATTCCCGCTTCCACGGGAATGACAAGGGAAAAAGCTGGAATGACAAGGAAGAAACCTTTCCATGACGAAAACCCTTAAAGGTGAATCATCCATGCAGCGAATTCTCGTCACCGGCGGCGCCGGCTTCCTTGGCTCTCACCTCTGCGACCGCCTGGTCGCCGAGGGCCACGACGTCGTCTGCGTCGACAATTTCTTCACCGGCTCGAAGGAGAACATCCGCCACCTGATCGGCAAGGCGCACTTCGAGCTCGTCCGCCACGACATCACGATGCCGATCTACCTGGAGGTGGACCGGATCTACAACCTTGCCTGCCCGGCCTCGCCCATCCATT
>DIWJ01000014.1 GCA_002428445.1 Syntrophaceae bacterium UBA6109 | reverse complement strand
TTCGGCAACATGTGCGGCCAGATGCGTCAATTCCTCGATGCAACCGGCGGCCTCTGGGCCAAAGGGGCGCTGGTCGGAAAGGTCGGCAGCGTCTTTACCAGCAGCGCCACCCAGCACGGCGGCCAAGAATCGACGATCCTCAGTTTTCATACGACCCTCCTTCACCAGGGCATGATCGTCGTCGGCCTCCCCTATGCCTTTGCGGGCCAGATGCGGATCGACGAAATAACGGGAGGATCGCCGTACGGAGCGAGCACCATCGCCGGCGGGGAAGGGGAGCGGATGCCGAGCGAAAATGAACTGGAGTCCGCCCGCTTCCAGGGCCGTCACGTCGCAGAAATTGCGGCGAGATTGATTCGGTAGTTCGCATAGAGGAATGGATTTCTTGCCGATGCGCCGGACTTCCCGCGCATCCTGAAGATGTGGCCGCGGGGGAAACCCTTGCGAAACCGATCCGGGCGAGGTCTTCTCCGTCATTTCAATTCTTGAAAAAAGGGCTCCCGACATCGGTGGGAGCCCTTTTTTTAGCTGCCGTCCGGTTGACGTTTGTCCTCTAATGGGATTAGTATCTGTTGCCCACCTGAGATCATCGAGAGGAAAGACGGTGAAATGGAACGGAATAGAGTTCCCTCAAAAGGGTCCGTTTGTTGCGGCTGAGAAAAGGACCTGACACGAAAGGCAGAAGGGGAATATGAAGACCAATCTGCGGGAAGAGACTCTTGCCGAGTTACTGGCCGTCTGCAAGAAGATCAGCGAAGAAAATGTCATGGGTATATCCGCGAAAATCCTTACCGGGATTCCCAGTGCGGAATCGGTCGAGTTGGATTCGGAAATGCAGCGGGAGGTCATCGAGGATGTCAGCGACCACAGGCAACTGCTGAAAAAACTGATTCCTGTCCTTCTCAAGATATTCCTTGTCACCTGCATCTTCTTTTCAAGCTACGAAGTGACAAAGCAGATCGTATTCACCAACATTGCCATTTGGCAGTCCCATATCATCACGATCATTTTTGCCGGATTCGTCGCGGCATTCGGAGCTTATTTCCCCTTGAAACGCATCGAAATCCTCTATCAAAAGAGCATCAATGAACTGGTGGCTCGCAAGAAGGCCCAGGCGATCCTGCGGGAAAGTGAAGAGCGCTACCGCCAATTGTTTGAAATGGAATCGGACGCATTGTTCCTGATCGACGAACAGACGGATCAGATCCTCGAAACCAACGCTGCCAGCACGAGACTTTATGGATATGCCCGGGAAGACCTCTTGAAAATGAAGGGCAACGATTTCGTCGAAAAAAGGACGGTCGCGCCCGTGAAAGAAAGGGGGAAGTTCGAGCAACAGGCGGAGTTTGTTTTTCACAGGAGGAAGGACGGCACCGTCTTCCCCGTAGAAATCGCCTCGTCTCAGATGACCTGGTATGGACGGAAGGTGCGGCTGTCTTCCGTCCGGGACATTACGGAACGGCTGAATGCGCAGAAGAAGATTGAAAGCCAAAGGGCCTTTCTGAAAAAGGTCATCGACGCGAATCCGAATTTCATCTATGTCAAAGACAAGGAAAACAGGATCGTGCTCGCCAATCGTATCCTTGCGGACATCTTCAGGGTCACGCCAGAAGAGATGACCGGCAAGAGCGTAAATGAACTCGCACCCCATTCCGATTTCGCTGAAATCATTCACCGCGACGACATTTCGACGCTCAGCTTTGAGAAAGATCGTATCGAGCGTGAAGAGAGTTTTACGGATGCCGACGGCCAGAGACGCTGGATTTTCACGATCAAGGTCCCGATGAAGGACGAGGAAGGCCGCGCCGATCAGATGATCGGGGTCAGCATAGACATCACTGAACGGAAGCATGCGGAAGACGTCCTGAAAAAGAGGGAAACCGAATTGGAGGTAAAATCGCGAAACCTGGAGGAATTGAACGCCGCTCTAAAGGTCCTTCTCAGGCAGCGGGAGGATGACAAGAAAGAAATAGAGGAAATGTTCTTATCCAACGTGAAGGGTCTTGTGATGCCCTATGTAGAAAAATTGAAAAACAGCGCGCTTGCTGTCGAACAAAATGCCTATGTGTCTACAATTGAAGAGCATCTTCACGATATCATCTCGCCGTTCCTCACGAGCATCAAATCAAAATATATCAATCTTACCCCTAAGGAAATTCAGGTTGTGAGCTTGATCAAAGATGGAAAATCTACAAAAGAGATAGCCGATCTGCTGAATATATCCATGGGATCAGTAGATATTCACAGAAATCACATCCGGCGTAAACTCGGCATCAACAATAAGAATGTTAATCTGCGTTCCTATCTCCTCTCCATGCCGTAGGGCACCGCCGCATCATGTCGCTGCATTTTTTATAAGTTCGTATCAGGTTTGAACATTTGCGCAATAAGAATGCATTCAACGGGTCATTGACATCTAATTGTATTCAAAGGATTATCTGAATAGCTCTTGTGCTGTGGACCAGATGATCACACCTACCGGGCATTTCATATAGGTTATCTATAGAATCTGCCAATATCGCAATCCCTGCCGTATGAGTGGTTTCGTCGCAAAAAATCGAGACATACGCACGTAGTACATATTTACTATATATTCGTATCAAGTGTGACCATTTATTGAAGTGGTATATGCTATATAACAATATGATATTACATAATATAATAGTATCGCTATGGATATGATCTCATCATGGAAGCCCTACGCACACAATGCCATGTATTTCATATAGGTTATATATATAATCTTTTAACATTGCATTTCCTGCCGGGCAAGTGTATCCTCGCCGAAAATATGGCATAACGTGTGATAATTCAATAACTTAAATAATATGCCGGGATGGTGGAGGGTCTCTTGTGAAGAATGTTGCAGGTGCTTTTTCCCCTCTGCAGAGAGGGTTTGTCAATGTGCCCGATCTGATGTGGTTCAGGACAACGCTGAAGGGGACGAGCGAACCGCTCAGGAAGAGGGCTATCTACATGCCCGTTTTCCAGTTAACGGAAAAGCTGGAAATGGAGAAACGGATGGGCGATCTATTGCACCATTTCAGTGAAACAGCCCTGTTTTTGAAGCGATACATCAATGGTTCGTTGCAGGTGAAGCCGAAAGGGTTCGGGAGTGCTGCCGAATTGATAGCACAGGCGGAACGTTGCTGTGGGAATGTGCGCCATTTCGTGGCGGCAAAAATCAGTGATAAAGCGTCAGCAAGAAACGGTAGCCGGGTATTTCTGGAGACGATGAATGATATTACCCTCCTCCTCGGTTGCTACAAGGAACTGATTGACCAATTGGAGCGGGAATACCCGGACATTCCGGCGGAATTTCAGGAGGATTTCAGGATTCTGTTTCACAATTCCATCGAGGCCGTTGAGGCCTATATTCGTTCCTATCGCGTATTTTTTGGAAACCTGGAAGAGATTCATGACCATATTCATAAAGTGTTTTTCTGGTCGACGGAAGCCGGAAAGTCGGCGGACAGACTCCAAAAGGCCCTTTTCAGGCAGGGTGAGGCTTCGGATCTGAGCCGTACGATGCACTTGAGCTTATTGGCGAAGCAGGTGTGCAGAATCGCCTATGGAGCCAATGATGCGGCGGATCATCTGAAAATGCATATTGTTCAGGATATGCATTAGCGGATATTGCGGTTGCACTCCTGCAGACATTTTTTTCTGTTTCCGGGTTCTTGACAATCTCCAGCAATTATCGGATGTTCGCGATCGGCCCCCCCCCGTTGCACATGACGGAGGGGTTGCTCTATATTCTGAGGAGAAGGAATGATCATTTTGAATCTGCTGAATAAATTGCAATTTGACAGAAGGGACTATGCCCTTCTTGCCATGATCCGGGAGATCCTGGGCAGGAAAGACGAGCGCAAGAATTTCAAGAATCTCCTGAATCCCTACCTGAATGCCCACGGCATCAAGGAAATGGGTGCGTCCCAGAGTTTCCGCATTGCCTATGCCATGACGAATCTTCTGCAAACGCTGGAAATCGGCAAGGCGGATGACCGCGTGAGCGCGCTGCGCTCGCTGCGCTACGAAGTCATGAACATCACCCACAGCCCCCTCCGCCATAATACGGCGAGAATTCTCCTCCAGATCATGAAGGAACTTGTCCGGGAAGAGGATGATCATATCAGGCAACTCGAACTTGCACATGACTTTCGCGACGCCTTATCGGGAAAACCGCGTCTCATCCGCAAAGAGTTGCAGCGCTATCACCTCCTGGAAATGCCTGAGGAATGGAACCAGATCGCCTTTGACGACCACGTCCATGACGCAAATACGAAGGGACGCAAGACACCAACGCATCTGATCATGGATGCCTGGATCAAGGGGATCCGCAAACTGACGGTTGTCTATTACAATTATGTCCCGAAGAAGGCCGCGTCGGAACTGCTGGAGGCCGGAGAGATCATGGGCATCACCATCCGCATCGGTGTCTCCATTGCATCCCGGTTTCGCGGCGCGAGGATCCGTTTTATCTGGACCCCGCGAGGTTTTTCTGATGCCCGCGACTTCATCTCCTTTCTATCGGACCCGCATGTTGAAACCTTCATGAATGAGGGACGTCAGATCTCCGAGGCACAGAAGAAATACGTCCTCGAACTGCTTGCGGAATTCAACCGCAGGCATCGTCCTGACATCAACGACATCTTTGGTGTCGAACTTCCCCCGCTGGCCGAGGCGGATTTCCTGTCCTTTGTCGCCGGCGGCCAGGCTTCGATCCTCCACCTGGCTGAGTTCATTCACGCCCGCCTGCTTCCGTTGATGAAGGGCCGTCTGTCCGAGCTTCGTCTGCGCCTCACGGATGCAAAGGAAGGTGAGAAGGGCCGTATCGAGGATCTCGTGGGGAAGATGCAGGGTTTTGACTCGGAGTCCATTGTGGAGCAATACCTCAGGCCCGTCCAGAATCCGTCTCTTCGGGACCCGAACTGGCCCTGGGAGGAAGCGGATATCCCGCCGATGCTGAAGCTCTCGCCCGGTGACCTCATTGAACGACTCGACGGGCTCCACACCGGATATCGAGTCTGTCTGAACTTGAGCGGCCTCAGCGTCAACGATGTCCTGGAACTCCTCTATGATTGCCGCGGGAGAATCACGCACCTGGAGATCTTCAATCTGAAGGATTACGTTGCCGGAAAAGCGCCGGACTACGAAGGGATCGGCCGGCTGCAGAAAGCGCTGAACGATGGAAACGTCATCACGCTGAAGAGACTCATCCTCGGCCTCCTGAAAGACCTGGAACTTTCCGCATGCGCCGACCGCGAGGAACGAATTCGAAAAACGGCGGAAATTCTCCGCGGCATTGCGACCCTTCAGTCCTATTACAGCAAGGTTCCCCTCAAGGCGAACCTCGGCAGCGATTCGGCCAGCCGTTCCCAACGACGGTATGGCATGGGGCTGATCGTTCTGGACACCCTGAAACGGACGAAAGCAAAAATCATTGCCGGTACTCTGGGACCCTCGATCTTCTTTATCCCGGTTCGCATGAGTGTTTGGTACCGGACGACGTGTATCCCTTATGCGGCTTCGGGGCGAATGAGGAGATTGCTGAGATGGCTCTCGAATGCTGCGCCGGGACTGCAGCATCTCGGCGAGAAGCATCAGCATGATTGGGAAGTGCAGGACAATGCAACGGAGATTGCCATACCCGGCAATGTGATCCCGCTGGGAGGCATGCATGAAGAGGGGGGCAGCGATCTCCACCTTGAGGAGAAAAAAAGCCGTTCACGAGCGGGATTGAACTGGAGGTACACGAACACGGGCGTCAAAAATGCGGCGAAGGTGATCGTCGGATTTGTCCCGGCGTTCCTGACATTTGCGCTGACAAAGGACTGGTGGCTTCTTGCCTACGGCGGAGCCTTCATCTGGTTCGGCATTACGGGACTGCGCAACATCCTGCAGTCGGTCCTGGGCGGCGGCGGCTTTCTGCGGTCGCCGTTGCTTCGCTGGAACGATTATGTGAGCTGGGGAAGGCTCACGGATTCCCTCCTCTTCACAGGATTTTCGGTCCCGTTGCTGGATTATATTGTCAAGACGCTTCTTCTTGAAAGAGGGCTCGGAATCACGACGGCAACGGATCCCACGGCCCTGTATACGGTGATGGCCCTGGCCAACGGTCTTTACCTGTCCGGCCACAATGCCTTCCGCGGGCTGCCGAGGGGGGCGATATTCGGGAACTTCTTCCGCAGTGTTCTTTCCATCCCTCTCGCCATTGTCTTCAATGCGGCGGTCGGATTTGTCCTGCAGAATGCACAGGTTCCCGCCGTAAATGATATCCTGCAGAAATGGGCGGCCATCATCTCCAAAGCGGCTTCGGATTGCGTTGCCGGCGTGATCGAAGGTGTCGCCGACCGCTATGAAAACATCCGCATGAGGACGACGGACTATGCGATCAAGATCAGGGAACTTTTCGGCATCTACGCCCGTCTTGAATTGATGTTTCCGCAAACGGACGTACTCGATTTGCTGGGTTCTCCCGGACGGTTTCTCCAGGCGGTCAAAACCGAAGCTCAGGACATTGTCTGGATCAGCATCATCAATGCCCTCGACCTTCTCTATTTCTGGATGTATCAACCGCGGGCCCGCAGTGTACTGAAATCCAGCATCAGGAAGATGTCGGAGGAGGAGCGGAAGATCTTTTTCCGCTCGCAGTTGATCCTTCAGCGGGACCGCGAGATCAGCCAGTTATTTCTGGATGGCATCATCGGCAAGAATTTTTCCCGCGGACTCTCCTTCTATCTGGAGCATCACAAGGAATATCTCGACAACCTGAAGCGGTTGTGCTCGATCGCCTGACGTCACCGCCGTCTCAGGTTTCCTTCAGGGCGCGGAGTTCGCCGTCCGTGTAACGGAGTCGGATGGCGAGGCCGCGGGCCAAACGGGCGAAGAGCATCGCCCCCAGGGCGGGATTCGTCCGGGAGACCTCATCGAAGCGCGCGCGGGAGATGGCGAAAACATCCGTATCCCGGTCGGCCACGGCATCGGCCGAACGCACGTCGCGGTCCAGGAAGGCGATCTCCCCGAAGAAGTTGCCGCGGCCGAACGTGGCGAGAATGTGGTAGCGGTTGTTTTCGAGGGGCAGAACGATCCGGATGATGCCCCGGCGGATGATGAACAGCTCGTCTCCCTGATCCCCCCGGCGGAAGAGATGTTCTCCCGCCTTAAACGATTTCTCCGATACGCAGGCCTTGATGAAAGGCAGGGCGCTGTCGGCCTCGAATTCCCTCATCAGATCGATCTCCGGCAGGTCCAGCGGCCGCAACTCCCCCGCCTGCAGCGCCCGGTGCTCCTCCAGGATGCTGTCCTCGGACCATTGCAGCGCCTCGTCCAGCGTCGGGAAGACCTTCACGTTCTTCTCGCGTTTCAGGAGCCCGAGCTGGCGGAAGTAGGTGTGCAGATCCTGACCCGTCGGAAGGGAGGACAGGAGATGGCTGAAGATGAGGTAGCCGTGCCTCTCCTTCAGGATGTCCGACATCTGCTCCATCATGTGCACGGCGGTGAAATCAACGGACTGCACCCGGCGCAAGTCGAGGATGACGAAGCGGCTGCGCTTGAGATCCCCTTCGAGTTCGGTGAAGAGCTGATCGGTTGTGCCGAAGAACAGGTTTCCCTGCAGCTCGCACAGGGTGATCAAATGTCCGTACTGCTGGAGGAGTTCCTTTTCCTCCGGCACGCGGTACTGCTTGGAGGAAATCTGATCGCCGTAGATTTTCCGCCGGACGACCGATCCGCGGATCTGCTCCCGGATGAAGAGGAGAATCGCAAGCCCGAGGCCAACGCCTGTTGCGGCAATCAGATTGTAGCCGACGGCCGTGATCACGACGGTAACGATCACCGCGAAATCGAAGATGGTGCTTTTCTGCCGAAGCAGGAACAGGCTCTGGCGGTCGATCATGCGCCAGGCGACGACGAGCAGGATGCCGGCGAGGGCGGCAATGGGAAGCCAGGCGATCAGCGGAAGCAGCGCGATAAAGGCGATGAGAATAAATACGCCCTCCAGAACGCCGGAAAGCCGGGTACGGGCGCCGCTGCCGACGTTCACGAGCGTGGGCCCCATGGTGCCGGCGCCGGGCATGCCGCCGATCAGGGCGGAGAGGATATTCGCCGCTCCCTGGCCGACCAGTTCGCGGTTGGCTTCATGGCGGCTGCGGGTCAGGGTGTCCATTACGACGCAGGTTTTGAGCGTGTCGATCGACAGGAGGACGGAGAGGGTTGCCGCCGGCGTGATCAGGACGGCGATGTCCGCAATCTGGACAGTGCCAAGCGAGGCCCAGCGTTCCTTGAGGGCCGTGAGGAATACGCCATCCTCCTGGAAGAGCGGGCCGATCACGAGTTTGTTTCCAGCGAGGGACCGCAATTCCGGCAGAAAGAGCGAGAGGCCGAAATAGGCGAGCACGCCCGCCGCAAGGCCGAAGATAACGGCGGGAACGGACTTCAGGATCCGCGGCGCGAGCAGTACGCCGGCAATCGTGGCCAGAGCGATGAAGATTCCCGGCATCTGCCAGGAGAGAGGCGACAGGATTCCTTCCCAGAGGGACATCGTCCGGGGCAGGCCCAGCACCTTGGGAAGTTGACTGAGGATGATGAGCGCTCCGACGCCGCTCAGGTAGCCCGAGACCACGGGGTAGGGGATGTACTTGATGAAACGGCCGCCGCCCAGAGCGCCGTAGAGGATTTCAAGCAGGCCGGCGAAGAGTCCGACGAGCATGAGGAAGACGACCGCCTGTGCCGGCGACAGCCCGCCGTTCTTGATCAGTTCCGCTGCAAGGGCGCCCATGATGGCAGCCGCGGGCGCGCAGGGTGCGGAAATGAGGCGGGGGGACCCGCCGAGGATGGGGGCGACGATGCCGAGGGCGATGGCGCCGAGGATGCCGGCAATGGAGCCGACGGCGATGTACTGGGGTCCCAGGACGGAGTAGACGGCGATGCCGAAGGCGATCGAGGCGGGAAGGGCGACAAGCATGGCGGCAAAACCGCCCCAGAGATCCCCGGAGATGGACTTGTCGATGGAGAAGCGCTTTAGGAGACGATCGAGAGCCATGGTACCTCCTCGAGCCTGAGAGGGACGGTAATGAGAGGAATGGCTGCCGCGCTATCTTTTCAAAAGGACGATGTGCAAGTTCAGCGGCGGACCGTCAGGCGGCTCCGGCCGCAAGTTCCCGGATGGCGGAAAAGACCTGGAGGCGGTCGTCACGGAGGATTCTCCGCTCGATCTCCGGAGGGGCGAAGGGAAGACCGAGGAAGATCCGGGATTCCATCTCGCGCGTTTTTTGGGCGTTCATCAGGATGCGGCGGCGCCATTTTTCTTCAGTGCCGTAACGCTCCAGCAGATAGGCAATCCTTTCCTCCAGGGGCACGATGCGGTCGTGGACGACGCGCTTGTCCGCGTAGTTGACGATTTCCACTTCGGAGACGGCCTCCGTGGCGGAGTCTGCGTCGAGGCAGACGTGCTGGCCGATGACGCGGGCGACAGCGGGGTAGCCCAGTTCCGCAAGGTAGGCCTTTCCGGTGCCGGCGTGATCCTCGCCGGTATCGAAGCTCCTGGACTTGGTGATGTCATGCAGCAGGGCGGACGCCTCGACGAGTCCGAGATGGAGGGCGCCGTTGACGGCGGCGCGGCTCTTTGCAAGCAGAACGGCGACCCGGCAGACCTGGAAGGAGTGGGCGACGATGTGATCGGGCATCGACATGCCGATCATGATGCGATAGCACTCTTCGCGGGAAGGAACGTTCATCTCTGTTCCGAGGCCATGATCCCGGGGGCCTTGCCATCGCTTCCCAGGACGCGGCAGTTCTTGTCTATATACATGGCCTTGAGGGCTTCTCGAGCCGGCCCGAGGTATTTGCGAGGATCGAACTCCTCCGGTTTTTTCGCAAAGACTTCGCGGATGCTGGCCGTCATTTCGAGCCTGCCGTCGGAATCGATGTTGATCTTGCATACGGCAGACGCCGCGGCCTTCCGCAGCTGTTCTTCGGGGATGCCGGCCGAATCCTTGAGCCTGCCGCCGTAGCGGTTGATGCGCTCGACCGTCTGCTGCGGAATGGAGGAGGACCCGTGCAGGACGATGGGGAATCTCTGCAGGCGCTGTTCGATTTCGCGGAGGATGTCCAGGCGGATCTCGGGATTCTGCCCGGCCTTGAATTTATAGGCGCCGTGCGATGTGCCGATGGCGATGGCCAGTGAATCGACGCCCGTCTTGGCGACGAAATCCTGCACTTCCTCGGGCTTCGTGTAGGCGTGGTTCTCGGCCTTGACGTCGTCCTCCACGCCCGCAAGCACGCCCAGTTCCCCTTCGACGGTGACGTCGTGGCGGTGGGCGAATTCGACCACCTTCTTCGTGAGAGCGACATTCTCCTCGTAGGGGTTGTGAGACCCGTCGATCATGACGGAGGAAAATCCGCTTTCGACGCAGGAAACGCAGAGGTCGTAAGAGTCTCCATGGTCCAGGTGCAGGGCGATGGGGATCTCGCCGATCTTCATTTCGCGCGCCTTGCATCTCATCATCTCCACGGCCCCCTGGCCGAGGTACTGGAGAAGCGTCCGGTCGGCGTAATCCCGCGCGCCCTTGGAGACCTGAAGGATCACGGGCGACTGGGTCTCGAGGCACGCCATGACGATCGCCTGGAGCTGTTCCATGTTGTTGAAATTGTATGCCGGCACGGCGAAACCGCCGGTGAGGGCGGCGGAAAACATGGCCCTGCTGTTTACGAAACCGAGGCTGCGATAGTTGACGGGCATGAGAAGGACCTCCGTATCAGGTGCAATCGGCCGCGTGTTTCTTCATGGTCGCGGCGAGAGCGTCTTCGATCTCTTTGCGGATCGCCGCCAGGCGTTCGGGCGTGCGTGCCTCGAAGCGCAGGACGAGGACGGGCTGGGTGTTGGACGAACGCAGCAATCCCCATCCGTCTCCGAAGGGGACGCGGACGCCGTCGATGTCGATGATGGGGTACTTCGGCCGGAAGAAGTTCTTCACCTCTTCCACTACCTGAAACTTGACGCTGTCGGGGCAGGAGACGCGGATCTCCGGCGTGGTGTAGGTCTTCGGGACGTCGGCAAGGATCTCGCTGAGCTTCTGTCCCGACAGCGAGAGGATTTCGAGGAGGCGGATGGCGGAGTAGATTGCGTCGTCGAATCCGAAATAACGGTCGGCAAAGAACAGGTGACCGCTCATCTCCCCTGCGAGGAGAGCCTTCTCCTCCTTCATCTTGCCCTTGATGAGGGAATGCCCGGCCTTCCACATGATGGGGCGTCCGCCGTGGCGGGCGATGTCGTCGTACAGATTCTGGGAGCACTTCACCTCGCCGATGATCGCCGCGCCGGGATTCTCCTTGAGGATGAAACGGGAAAAGAGGAGGAGGATTTCGTCACCCCAGAGGATGTCTCCCTTGTCGGTGATGACGCCCAGGCGGTCCGCGTCGCCGTCGAAGGCGAGGCCCGCATCGGCACCCTTGTCCCGAACGACGCTGATCAGTTCCTTGAGGTTGGCCGGCACTGTCGGATCGGGAAAATGATTCGGAAAGCGTCCGTCAGGCTCGCAGTAGATTTCGGCGATCCGGCATCCGAAGCGCCGGAAGATGGGAAGAGCGTACAGGCCGCCCACGCCGTTGCCGGCGTCGACGGCAATGCTCAGCCCCGGCCGGACGCGGACGTTGTGAAAGAGGTAATCCTGATAGACCTGGATGACGTCCTCGGCGCCCGAGGACCCCGCTGCGGAGCGATAGGCGTTCGCCTGCATGATCCGGCAGAGTTCCTGGATATCGTCCCCGTAGATCGTATCGGGACCGACGCAGATCTTGAAGCCGTTGAAATCGGGCGGGTTGTGACTGCCCGTCACCATGACGCCGCCGTCGGCGCCGAGGTGGCGGATCGAGAAATAGAGCATGGGGGTTGCGCAAAGGCCGATATCGACGACCTGCATCCCCGCGGCAACGAGACCCTTCCTGATCGCTTCGGCATAGGATTCCGAACTGAGGCGGCAGTCACGGCCGAGGGTCATCGTCTTCGCGCCCTGTCGGGCGGCAAAGGTGCCGATGGCCCGCCCCAGATCGACGACGAAGCCGGTCGTCAGGTCCTTGTCGACAATGCCGCGGACGTCGTATTCGCGAAATACTTCGGGATTCATCGTCGGGCGTTCCTTTCCGAAGGGAGGCGGAGGCCGAATTCCTTCAGCTGGACGTGGGTATTGACCAGCTGTTCGATCAGGGCGATTTTGTCCGCGTCGTCTTTGGTGGGCAGAGACTCCATCAGATCAATCTGCTTGGCGACGGCGTAAGTGTCCGCGGAGACGAGCAGCAGCGGGATTTCGAGCTTCGATGCCTTCGCGATCAGGTTTGCGGGCGGCATGATGTTGTTGGTGAGGATGACGGCCGACGCGTTGCTGCCGAGGGCGGCTACGATCATATCGCTGCGGTCGCCGCTTGTGATCACGACCTTGTGTTCTTCCTGGAAGAGGGGGTTCTTGAGCGCCGAACTGGCCGACATGGAACCGATGAAGATGGCCTTGACCGGACGGCAAAGCTGGGATTCGCCGGTGATGATCTTTGCGAACAGGCGGTCCGCCAGATAGCTCGCCGTGAAGAGCGGGAGCTCGGCTTCGTAGGGGATGATTCCCAGGACGTTGACACCCAGTTCCTTGATCTTCGGAAGACGCGTCTCGGCGAATTCCGAGGCGTTGGGCACTTTGTTGATGACGATTCCCTGGAAGCGGACTGGATCGAGACAGATCCGGCGTTTGAGAAAGATGACATCATCAAGGATCTGGTCCTCGTCGCCCGATACGACGACGACCAGATTCGCGTCGGCGTACTCAGCCAGGGAAATGGCGTCGAGATGAACGGCGCTTCCGTACTCGATGTCGCGGCCGGCCTCGATGAAGAAGAGGTCCTTCCCCTTGCCGACTGTTCCGACCAGGTCGCAGATCTTCTCCCTGGTCGCCGCTTCGTCCAGCATGAAGAGAAGCTTCGCGTGGTGGAAACCGATGCTCATATCCTCGGGGCGTTCATTCAGGTCGAAGATGTTCGTGATGAGGGCGGCGTCGTAGTCCCAGAGCCTCTTCTTGCGATACAGGAAGCGCTCGCCGAACGGCTTGATGTAGCCGATCTTCCCGCCCAGGGCCTTTGCAAGGCCGATGATCAGGCTCGTTTTCCCGGCGCTGGGCCGCATCGACGTAACCACATATCTGTTCATGGATCTTTCACCTCCGATTTCCATTACGCCCCGTTTCAAGTCTTGGAAAGAAGGATGCGGACATCGACTGCGTTGGCGCCCATGCCCTGTTCATAGACGACCAGGGGGTTGATTTCGATGTCCGATATGCCCTTGCACCTGCGGATGATGGCGCCGATCTTGACGATCGCCTCCAGGAGCTTGTTGATGTCCTTCATCTCTTCGCCGCGGACGCCCAGCAGCAGGGGGTACGAGCGAATTTCCTTGATCATGGTGAGGATCTCCTTCCGGTCCAGCGGCAGAGCCCGGAAGGAAACGTCCTTCATCACCTCGACGTAGATTCCGCCGAGTCCGACCATCACCGTCGGGCCGAAGATGCGGTCGCGGCGTGCGCCGACGATCATCTCTACACCCGGCTGGACCATCTCGGAAATCGAGACGCCTTCGATGACGGCGTGAGGGACGTGCGCCCGGCAGTTCCTCATGATCGCTTCGTATGCGTCGATAACCTCCTCTCGGGAGTCGAGATCCAGGGCGATGCCGCCGACGTCGCTCTTGTGGATGATGTCCTTGGAGACGACCTTCATGGCGACAGGATAGCCGATCCAGTCGGCCGACTTCACGGCCGACTGCAGCGTTGCGGCGTTGATCGTCCGGGGTATGGGAAGGCCGGCAATCTCCATGACCTGCTGGGCTTCATGGGCCAGGAGAAAGTGGCGTTTGGCGGCGACGGCGCGATCGACGATCGCGTCGATTGCCGCGAAATCCATCCCGGCGTCGGCGTCTTCGTCCGGAGAATCTCCGGTGTAGCGGGAGTAGCGATAGACGGCGCCCAGCGTTGAGATCGCGTCGTAGACGTCGTCCGTGACCGGGATGCCGCGCCGGCGGGCGTTCATCTCGTATTCGGATGTCTGTTCTCCGCCGAAGAGGGAAAAGATGATGAGCTTCCCCTTTTCGCGATATTTCCGGAAATTCGCCTCGACCGTTTCCTGGAGGTGTTCGGCTGGAACGATGGCGGTTTCGCAGTAGATGCCGACGACGGCACTGATGTTTTCGGACTGCAGGGCGGCGTCAAAGGTCTCGGTATAGTCCTTGGGCGACGCAGTGCCGGTGACGTCGATCGGATTCTTTGTGGAGCCGAACGAGGGGACTACCGCTCCGAAGATGCGCTTCAACTCCTGGGGGTCGTTATAGAGGGGAACGGCGTACTTTTCGCAAGCGTCGGTCGCCATGACGCCCGCGCCGCCGCCGTTGGTGATGATGACGGTATTTTCGCCGCGGGGCAGAGGATTGTTGGTGATGAACTTGCACCAGTTGAAGGCCTCTCTGGTGCTTTCCGCGCGCAGAGCGCCGCACTGCCGGGCGATTGCATCGAAAAGGTCGTCGGAGCCGGCCAGCGAACCGGTATGCGAAGCCGCCGCCACTGCGCCCCGCTCGGACCGTCCCGACTTGATGATCACGACCGGCTTCGCGCGGGTGGTGTCCTTCAGCGCCGAGATGAATTTTTCGCCGTTGCGGATCCCTTCGATATACATGAGCACCATGTGCGTGTCGTCGTGGTGCTGCAGGTACTCGAGGAGATCGGATTCATCGATGTCCGATTTGTTGCCCACGGAGACGACGGCCGAAAGGCCGATGTGTTCGACGGAGGCCTGGCCAACGAGCGTGAGCCCGAGAGCGCCGCTCTGCGTGATCATGGCCAGATGCCCGCGCGGGATGTTTCCGGAGACGAAGGTCGCATTGAGATCCGCGGAGGAGGAATAGATCCCGAAGACGTTGGGACCCAGGATGCGCATGCCGTGTTCGCCGGCGTAGTCGGTGATCTTCCGTTCTTCTTCGAGGTTGCCGATTTCCGAAAACCCCGCCGAGATGAGAACGGCGTTCTTCACCTTTTTCCGGCACAGATCCTGGACAGCTGAAAAGACGAGATGGGACGGGATCGTTACGACGGCGACGTCGATATCTCCGTCCACTTCCTGAAGTGAACGGTGCACGGGGATTCCCTCGATCTCGCCGCCGGCGGGATTGATCGGATAAATCCGGCCGCGATAACCGCCGGAGAGGATATTCTTCAGAACAGCGTGACCGATTTTGCCCCGCTCCCGGGAGGCGCCTACGACCGCAACGGAACGGGGCTCAAAGAGGAGCCGTATCCGTTCATCGAGATTTCTTGCTTTCATCATCCATCGGTTCCCGGAACATCATTTTCAGGTCGTAGACCCCTGCATCGCTTTTTTTCTTGATGTCGAATCCGCCCTTCTCGAAGACGTGCAGCATGGGCTTGTTTTCGACGAGGACCTCGGCCGTGAATCCGAGGAGACCGTCCCTCCTGGCGAGGTACGTGAGGTAGGTCAGCATGGTTTGTCCGATGCCGCGGTTGTGGTAGTCGTCGCGCACGGCGAAGGCGATCTCCGCCGTGTGGCTGGCCTCGTCGATGCCGTACTGGCCGACGGCAACGATGGTTTCGTTGTCCTGCTGGCCGACAACGGCGAGGATGACCATCTCCTTGGTGTAGTCGATGATGACGAAGTCCTGGAGCCGTTCGTGCGGGATGTCCTTGCGCTTGGAAAGGAAGCGGCGGTGAAGGCTCTTGTCGGACAGGGAATAGAGGAAGTCCTTGAATGCCGATTCGTCGTTCATCCGGACGGGCCGCAGCTGGAGCGTCAAGCCGGCCTTGGTCGTCCGGAAGGTCTCGAGGTGTTCGGGATACTCGCCGCGACTGCCGGGGATAAATGCCTGGTCCCGGAAAATGAGGCCTCTGCGTTTGGCCTCCTCGATCAGCCAGGCGCGGAACTTCGGATGGGCGATCGCGATGAGGGACATGGCCCGGTCCCGGATGTTCTTGCCGTGCAGGTAGGCGATGCCGTATTCAGTGACGACGTAGCGGACGTCGCCGCGGTTCAGCGTCACGCCGGCGCCCTCACTGAGCGTGGGGACGATGCGCGATACGGTGTCGTTGTGGGCGGTCGATTTGACGGCGAGGATGGTCTTGCCGTTCTTGGACAGGAGGGCGCCCCGCATGAAGTCGTAGTGGCCGCCGATCCCGCTGTAAAAGGTGTTTCCGATGGACTCGGAGGTGGCCTGGCCGGTCAGGTCGATTTCCAGGGCGGCGTTGATGGCGACCATGTTGTCCTGCCGGGCGATCAGGAGGATGTCGTTCGTGTAATCGATCGTTCGGAACATGATGGTGGGATTGTCGTGGAGAAAGTCGTAGGTCTCCCGCGTCCCCATGGAGAATGCCGCCACGGTCATGCCGCGGTTGATCGTCTTTCGCGAATTGTCGACGACGCCCGCCTTGATGAGGTTGACGAGGCCGTCGCTGAGGAGCTCCGTATGAACCCCCAGATGCCTTTTTGCGTACAGATTGGTGACGATGGCGTTGGGCAGGCTCCCGTAACCGACCTGGATGGTGTCGCCGTCCTGGATGAGCCGTGCAACGTAGTTGCCGATCCGGTCCGTGACCTCCGTCGCCGTTGCGCCCTTGACCTCAAGGAGGGGTTCGTCGTGGGGAAGAACGAAGTCGACGTCCTTGATGTGTAGAAAACCGTCCCCGTGGGTGCGGGGCATGTTCGTATTGATCTGGGCAATGCAGAGAGGGGCCTTGTCGGTGGCCATCTTCACCATGTCAACGCTGACGCCGAGACTCAGATACCCGTGCTCGTCGGGGGGCGACGTCTGGATCAAGGCCACGTCGATGGTGACGATTCCCCGCTCGATGAGCGCCGGAACGTCCGACAGGGAAATGGGCGTATAATCGGAGGCGCCGCGATTGATGCTGCCGCGTGTGTTGTTGCCGATGAAAAACGAGTTGTGCCGGAAATTGCTCTTGAATTTGGAATCGGCGTAGGGGGCGAGGCCGAAGGAGTACACGTGCATGATTTCGGCGTCGTAGAATGCCTTGGGATGATTTTCCACGTAACGCATCATTGCCTGGATCAGGTACTGGGGTTCGCCGCAGCCCGACGCCAGAAAGATATGATCGCCGCGCCGGATACGGGCGAATATCTGATCCTCTGCGGCAAATTTTTCGGGGTAGAGTTTCTTCCAGTCTTCGATTGTCTTCATCTTTTTCCCGTACGCGGATCCTCTCCGGAAGCTTCGTCCTTTTGCCTCTTCTTTTGAGCGTATATATCACAGGAGACGCGCTTTCTGTCAAGGGAAGATGCCGCGGATGCGGATGAAAATGTTAAGAAAAGAGGGGCAGGAGACCGGAGGCGTTCTTCAGCACCAGATCGGCGCCGGCCTGACGGAGGTCCCGTTCCGTGGAGTGCCCGGACAGGACTCCGACCGCCCAGGCTCCGACGGCCTTTCCCATGCGCATATCCATCGGGTGATCGCCGACCATGGCGGAATTCAGGGGCGTCATTCCGAGGGTCTGCACGGAACGGATGAGGTGATCGACGGCCGGTTTGACCAGCGGGACGTCGTCCCGCGTCAGCACAAGATCGCAGGAAACGTCGATTTGCGGGAAAATCTGCAGGACCGCCGATCGACAGTTGCGCGTAACGACCGCCGATTTGCGGCCGCCGCGGCGAAGGCCTTCCAGGAGCGGGATTGTTCCCGGGAGCAGCCGTCCCCGGGAGGCCGCTTCCATCTCGATCCCGCGGATGACCGCGAAGGCCTTTTCCTGAAAAAGGGATTGGCGTTCCGGTCTGGCGGCGGCGATTTTTCCCGCTGCTGCCTGGATCATCTCCAGGACATACAGGGAAGCCAGCTCTTCCGATAAGACGCCTTCGTCATCGATCAGCCTGAGGACGGATTGACGCATCCGCGGGAAATCGATGTTCAATTCGGCGAGCGTTCCGTCGAAATCGAAGACCACGCAACGGATGGACTGCGGGGGACGGGTTTCCGGGTTCAAAGTCTGCGGTTTTCCTTCAGGTAGCATTCCAGCCGGTCGAGGCCCTCGCGGATGTTTTCCAGGGAGTTGGCGTAGGAGAAACGCAGATAGCCCTCGCAATTTTCCCCGAAATCGATGCCGGGGGTAACGCCCACTTTTGCCCGGTTCAGGATATCGAAGGCGGTCGAGTACGAGTCGCGGGAGAAGGCCCGGATGTTTCCGAGCACATAGAACGCGCCGGTGGGTTCAACGGAGACGCCGAGTCCGAGGTCGCGGAGACGGCGAATCATGTATCTTCTTCGCTCATCGTAGATTCCCTTCATGCGGATCACGTCGCCGCCCGCTTCGCGGAGCGCCGCCACGCCGGCCCACTGCACAAAGGCGTTGGCGGAGATGAAGAGGTTCTGCTGGATCTTCTGGAGGGCCCGGACATAGGGTTTCGGGCTGATGAGGTAACCCAGGCGCCAGCCGGTCATGGCATAGGCCTTGGAGAAGCCGTTGAAAACGAAGGCTGAATCCGAAAACTCCAGGATGCTGTGCTCTTTTCCCTCATAGACGAGGCCGTGGTAGATCTCGTCGGAAATCACCGGAACACCGAGGGAAGCAATCTCCTTCATCCGGCCCGGATCAAGCAGGTTTCCCGTCGGATTGGACGGGGAATTGATCAAAATTCCTCTGGTGCGGGGAGAAATCTTCTCCCGGATCGCCTCGGGGCGGTACTGAAAGCCGTCTTCCTCGTAGACGTTGACGCGGACCGGGACCCCGCCGAGAAAGCGGATGAAATTGGGATAGCAGGCGTAGTGCGGATCGGAGATGACGATCTCGTCGCCGGGGCCGATGAGGGCGGAAAAGAGGAGCAGCATCGCGGGCGACGTGCCCGACGTCACGACAATCTGGTCGGGGCAGACCGTCACGCCATATTGATCGCTGTAATGCTCGCAGATCGCTTCCCGGAGCTCCAGCAGGCCCAGGCTGTGCGTGTAGTGGGTCCTTCCGTCCTGCAGCGCCCTGACGCAGGCCTCCTTGATGCACGCCGGCGTGTCGAAGTCCGGTTCCCCGACTTCGAGGTGAACCACGTGTTCGCCGCGCTTTTCCATCTCCTGGGCCTTCTCGAGGACATCCATGACGATGAAGGGCGGGATATCGCAGGCGCGCTGTGAAAGCATAGTGGTGTTTTCCATATCCGCTCGGGCGAGCCTTGTCAAGGCGCGCGCGTTCCCGGAGGGGGCCAGTGCCGGCCCTTGATGTATTCAACGCCCACCTTCCTGACGACGGTCTGCCGGGCCGGCGAAAAAGGCGGAAGGTCGATGCCGAGAACGATCTTGAAGAAGTTGATGATCAGGGTAAAGGTCGCGCCCCAGAGGATGCCTTCTTCGGGACCGCCGTCGAAGAGAAAGCAGGGAAATTCCCGCCGTGCCGCGATGTCCGGCGGTCGGATATCGTCAGGAATTTCAATGACCAGGTCGGCATAGCGTGACGCGTCGAGGAAGGAACGCAGCGGGATTTCCAGCAGCCGTTCCACTTCGCAACTGATCCGCGGGGTATAGGTATGGGGAACAATCCCCACGAGGGGAAAAATCGTCCGTCGGAAGAGGGTCAGGGAGTGCGTCGGCAGAGGCCCGAGACAGCGGACATTCCATGGAGAAAGGCCGATCTCCTCCCATGATTCGCGCAGAGCCGTCGTCAGAAAAAGCGTGATCCATTTCCGGGTCTCTCCATCGTAGCGCTTTGCGATGGGGAGAATGTCCGGACGGAAAGCGGGCAGCAGGCCCGAACGGATAAGGAGGCTCAGGAAACGGTCCGCGAAAGGATGGATCATACCGCCGGGGCAGCCAATATCGCCGGCCTGGACCGTCCGGGCGGAGCGTTTGATCAACTGAAAGCAGAATTCTCCCGGAAGCCCCGGCCCTTCGCCTTCAGGACAGAAATGCAGCGGGAGGAGGACGCCGGCCAGCCCGTGATGCGCCGCGGGGGAGCTGCTTTCCGCGGTGATCTGCCGCATCCTGGACGGGAAGTCGCAGGGAACCTCGGAAAGTCTCCGGGAGATCAGCGATGGAAAATCAGGCGTCCGGAGAAGGGAAGCAGGATCCATAAGTCCTCGTCGCGCAGGGGGCGGATGGTTTGCCGGGATTGAGATCCGCGGAATTCATGATGCCGGCGATCTTTTTCTCATACCAGCACCCGAAAGGGAAGGGGTTTCCCAGGAAACCGCAATGCCCCCCGTATCTCTGCAGCGAGAGGCGCAGATTCGGCCCGGTCTTCAGACCTGTCAGATCTTCGACGGGCACGACGGGATCGTCGGCGGAGGCGATGATCGTGGTCGGAACGCCCAGTTCGCAAAGGGAATCGCCCAGCAGCGTATACTGGCGGAAATAATCGCGGTACGTCGGGTATTCGGGGAAATAGGGCATCAGGGCCTCGGTCAGCTCCATGCAGGTCTTTGCATGCAGGAAGGGGCCGAATTTGTACTTGTCCGGGAAGAGGGATTCCTTTTTCCGCAGGGATTTTTTCCACTTGTTCAGGAAGTAATTGCGATAAAGGGGGAATCCGTTGTCGATGAAGAGCGTCGACTTGTAGGGGTCGAGGGCCGGGCTGATGCTGATGACGTGGCGCAGGTTGGGAATTGGACGGCTGACCTGGAGCCGGGAGATGCGGAGACCGAAGTTGCCGCCGAGAGAAAACCCGACAATGAAGAAGGGCCTGCTCCCGCCGAGTCCGGCGATGCGGCGCACGGCTTGAAACGTCTCCTCGATCCGTGCGCCGTGAAAAAGGTCTACGTTGAGATGATGGCTGTTCCCGTGGTCGCGCAGGTTCAAGCGGAATACATCATACCCGCTGCGGTAGAGGAATCTGCCCGTCGTAAGGATGTAGGTGGATTCCGCGCTTCCTTCCCAGCCGTGCAGCAGGACCGCCAGCCCCCGGGCGTCGCCCCCCGGTTGGGGGGAGTGGAATCCCAGAAGACGGACGCCTCCGCCGGCGTCGACGATGAACTCGCGGGCGGCGCGGAGCATCGGATTTCCGCCGATAGCGCGGATTCTCATACTGGCGAACATGGACTGCAGGTGGCGATGGCGCGCCCAGGGTTCAGGTACAAAGCAGTCGTCGGTCATGGGATGCTCCATCCGTTGTCTGCAGGGAGAAGAAAGTCCGGTTTCAGAACCGGCCGGTAACGAGAAAAAAATAAAGCCGAGAACAGCGGTCGAAATTTCTGCCCTCAGCACCGGCCAACTCGAAATTGCCGGCGATTCTATAATATTGCCGTCGAAAGTCAATATAAGGCCGGAGCGGTTAAAAAGCATGGACAAAAAGGCGCAGCCCGCCATAAAATAATGACCACAGCGCTTGGCAAGGGTTGCCGTGGAGAGAAATTTCGACAGGAAAGGGGAATTTCCGGAATGTACAAGGCAAAAGTTGCTTTCATGACGCCCTATCCCGAGGATGAGATGAGGCCCTTGATGGACGCGGCGCCTCTGGAGTTCTTTGTTTTTCATGTGGACAACCGTCTGCCGACGGAGGCCAAGATACCGTTGGTCCGCGATGCCGACTTTGTCATGCTGATGCCGGCGGACATCACGGTTGATCTCGTCAGGGCCTGCCCGAATCTCAAACTGGTTCAGCTTTTTGCAGCCGGCTACGACCGGATCGACGTGAAGACCATTTCCGGCCTGGGTGTTCCCGTGGCGACGAACGGGGGAAGCAATGCGACGGCCGTTGCGGAATTCGTCGTCACGCTGATGCTGACTCTCTACAAGCGTTTTGTCCCGATTGTCCGGGGCGTGGCGGAAGGGAAATGGACGGCCGACCAGTGGCGATCCTCGCATGACCTCGAAGGGAAGACCGTAGGGATCGTGGGTCTGGGGACCATCGGCAGAAAGGTGGCGGCGAGGCTCAGGGGATTCGACGTCGAACTCCTGGGTCATACCCGGTCCCACGTCCCCGAGCAGACCGCGAAAGAGCTTGGGATCCGGATCACGACCTTTGAAGAATTGCTTGAGAAATCGGACGTCGTGACGCTGCACGTTCCGCTTACCCCCGAGACGCGCGGTTTCGTCGGGGAGAGGGAGTTCGCGATGATGAAGGGCAGCGCCCTCCTCATCAACACGAGCCGGGGGGCCATCGTGGACGAAGCCGCCCTCTACGATGCCCTTCGCTGCCGGAAAATTGCAGGGGCCGGGCTGGACGTCCTGGTGAAGGAGCCGATGACCCCGGACAATCCCCTGAGAAATCTCGACAACGTCGTCATCACGCCCCACATCGCATCCTGCACTCTGGACTCGCGCATCCAGTGCGCCCTGTTCGCATACGAGAACATGAAGCGCGTCCTGCAGGGGAAAGAACCGCTGGCCGTTGTAAAGGCAGCGGGCGAAATCCCGGGGTAGTGCCGCGGGCGCCGGTTCCGTCCGTTCGAAATGCGTCAAGGAAGAGGAACGATCGGCAACGCGGCGGGCCTCTATCGCGGGCCGCCGGTGAGCGGAAGCACCAGCGAAAGCACACCCCACATCAGCAGAACCAGCGGCAGCCCAACGCGAACGAAATCGGCGAAACTGTACTCTCCCGCACTCATCACAAGCAGATTGGTCTTATAGCCCATCGGCGTAGCGAAGCTCATGTTGGCTCCGAACAGAACCGCCAGGACGAAAGGTTCGGGAGGCTGGCCCATCTGCGCGGCCAGGGAAATGGCGATGGGGGTTCCGATCACCGCCGCGGCGTTGTTGGAGACGGTGTTCGTAAGAACCGCCAGCAGCAGCATCAGCCCGCTGACGGCCAGAGCGGGCGGCGCCCCCAGCGCGAAAGCCGCAAACATTCCGGCCAGGTAATCCGCGCCGCCGGTCTTCATCAGCGCCTCGCCAAGGGCCAGACTCGCGACGACGATAAGAATCACCTGGGTGTTCAAGGCCATCGTTGCGTCGCGCCAGCGAAGGCAGCCGGTCACGATCATCACCAAGGCACCGAAGGTCGCACTGACGGCGATGGGAAGGATCCCCAGGGCAGTTGCAAGGACAATGCCCGCCATGACGAGCAGCGCCGTCTTTGCCTTCCGGGTGAAAGGCAGATCCACCGTGGCGTCGAGAACGATAACCTCCTTTTCTTTCTTGATGTTCAAAATGCTTTCGCGTGGCCCCTGGACCAGAAGGATGTCGCCGACCTCCAGGACTGCGTTCCCGATTTCGCCGTGAACCATTTGCCAGTGCTTGTCGACCCTGCGAAGCGCCAGCGTGATGAGTCCATACCGCTCCCCGAAACGCAATTCGCTCAGGGTCGTTCCCTGAAGGAAGGATCCGGCCGTGACAGCTATCTCGGCGATCTGCTGGTCCTCGGCCTTCAGCGGGTGTGCCTCATCGATGGGCTTGTCTTCGGAACCAGCGGGGTAAAGGGTTCCCTTGAGCACGGTCTCGAATTCCTTCAGGCGTTTCGGGGTGTCTTGAATGACCAGGTGATCGCCGCTCTTCAAAATCACGCTCGGCACGGGGATGAAGTTGTCGGAACCGCGCTCCACGCTCATGACATCCATTGCGCCGCCGGTCATTTCCAGCGCCCGTCCCAGCGTTTCGCCGAGAGCCGGGCTTCCTTCCAGAATGGCAAGGTGAGCGACGAATACGCGGGGGGAATCGTCTGCAATCGATAGAGCCCTCTTCGGCAGCAGGCGAGGCGCCAGGAGCCAGAGATAGAGGATTCCGATGCTCCCGGCGACGGCTGCCGGAAGGAGAAAATCAAACATCCCCATTCTGCCGAGCCCCATGTCATGGGCGACGGACACCACCAGCAGGTTCGTGGATGTCCCGATGACGGTGGATGTTCCCCCGAGGATGGTGGCGAAGCCCATGGGCATCAGGAGCGAAGATGCCGGCGTGCCGGTGCGCAGCGATACGCCGATCAGAATGGGAAGGAGCAATACAACCACGGGGGTGTTGTTGACGAAGGCGCTGATGACGGCGGCCATGATCAGGGTCAGAAGCAGGGAGACGCTAGGGTTTGCCTTCCAGAGCCGGGACAGGAGTCGCCCGATCGGCTCCAGCGCGCCGGTCCGAACAAGGCCCTGTCCGGCAATCATCAATGCGCAAACGGAAATCAGCGCTTCGTGTCCGAAGCCGTGGAAAAAGTCCGTTGCGTGCAGGATCTGCCCGTTCGAACGGAAGGGGAAAAGCTCGAATCCCACGGTGAGGCTGATCAGAATCAGCAAACAGGAGGTCTCGATGGGGGTCTTTCCGCGGGCAAAGATGACCAGCGCGAGGACCGTGAGCGCCAGCACCGCCAGGGCATGGAGGTTGGGGAAATGCGGGAAGATCATCTGACAGACTCCAACAGCGGGGACCTGAAGAGTAGTGAGCCGGTGGGCCAATCCCTTCGGGCGTCCTGAAGGCGCCGCGGGAATTTGAAGACCGGACACCGACCGCAGAAATTCATGATGTCAGAACAAGCGGTCATTAACCACCGCAATTGCAGACATAGACTTCTTCGCTGACCTTCAATTGCATCGTGCCCTTTGAATCAGCCAGTCCCACGCTGACGGATACGAGAATCAACAGGACCGCCCATACGACAGGAAACGTCTTCTTCATCGTCCGTCCCCCTTCGGTTCGTTTTTTGATGCAATCATGCAGGGATGGCCGGACGGGTCTCCCTTTGTTGCCAGGCAGGCCGGATGATCCGGGAGATTCTTTCCGCCCGTTCCCGGTATTCCCGGCCCGCCACCGGAAAAGATGAGGATGATACGCTGGATTTCCTACATCATCGAATGAGTTCGAAAACGAAACAATCGGGGAAAACAGTATTGGCGGGTTCGAAATTCCTTAGTCTGTCAATTTCATGTGCGCATTGCTCGAATGGTGGAAGAGAGGGCTCGGGACATGCCAGAGGGTTTTGTTGATGACGACCGGCGGAAAATAAAAAGCCCGGCCTGGGAGCCGGGCTTTTTAAGTATTCTTGGTGGCGGCGCAGGGACTTGAACCCCGGACACTACGGATATGAGCGCCCAAAGGTCGAAATCGGTGAAAATGGCGAAATCGTAATAACCATTAATATCAGATTGTTAGAAGGTGAGGCCAAAAATGGGAAATAGGATTTTTGGCCTTTTTTTCGTGAACTTTAGCCCAAGATTAGCCCATGGAGAGGGCCTATTCGTGATGAAAAAGAGCGGCGACGGAGACGCGGTAGAGCGACTGCCGTCCGCCGCTCAAGAGTCAGCTCGTAAGCGATGATCGGGGTGTTTGGGGAGGGGAGGGTAGAGCACGTGAAAAGAAAAGCCACTGGGGGCGAATTTCGGGACTGTCGGGGGCAGATCAGCGGCATGGATATCAATGCCCCTCAGACGCGCCTTTGCCGTAAGGCTCGGCGGATGAGGGGTGTTGATTTCCATGCCATCGATTGTGGGGGAGGGGCTTATGCGAAGGAAAAAAGACGGCCAAGGTCCTAATGGCCTTGCTGGTCTACTGAATAATTGTTTATTGAGAGATAAGCGCATAGATTTGTTAAAAAATGGGTTTATAGCTGATAGCTCGATAGTTTTTGATTATGTGGATATGCGGATGAAGACGAACGGTAAGAGGTCTCCGTTGATGTCTAATGACGCGGGAGAGGTTGTGACTTTCCCGGTTCGTTCTCGATGGAACAATGAATATGATTACGGATCGTACGTTGGGTATAAGATGCTTGATGAGGTGGCAGGCCTTAAACATATCACTCATTTTATCCTGACAATTGATCCGAGCATTATAGAAAATTTGATGCCGGATTGGTGGTGTTGGGGGGAAAAAGAATTCTTGGTGGTGTGTGGTGGGTATTTGGTGTCGGAATTTTTGAGAAAATTGAGATCGCGAAAGAAGAAAAGAGGCGAGCCTTGGAATTTCGTTGCATGGGTAATGGAGTTCCATGCATCGGGTGTATTGCATTTTCATTTCATGTTTTATGGAAAGTGGGTTGCGACGTTTGAGGAAATCCACGAAATATGGGGTTTGTGTGATTATAACGGAGTTCGGTTTGCAAAGCGCAGGCATATAACCGGGGATGTTTTGTGCAGGTATTTGACAAGATACCTTTCGAAAGATCTGCAAAACGTAGGTGAAACGAAAGAGATGGAGAGATCAGCGGCTTTCATGTGGTTCTTTCGTCGTCGGCTATATAATTTTCGGCATCATATCGTGGATGAGAATGGAAAGCGTTCATGGCGGATAGGTGATGAGCATATGAAGAAGCCGATGTGGCGTCTTTACAAGAACAACAGTGTGTCAAATGGGAGTAAATACGAAAGCGAGGTAGTAGATGCTGTGAGCGACTTTCCTCCATCGGATATGTTTCTCAGATGGAAAGCGCTGCATGATGCGGCGTCACACGGACGTTTACTTGAAGGGGAGTTTATCCTTGGCGGCGGGTGTCTTTTTGGGCATGCGGGAGTTATCGGTAAGTCGTAAACCGTCATGGTCTCCCTCGAAAACGCATCTATATTGTTTGTTTGAATCATCGCGGTAGTGGACAATAAACACCATATATTCCCAGGATGGTATATGTTCCCTATAGATTTTCTTTTTTTCTCCCGCGGCAAGTACACTAAGTTGTTTTTGAAAGGGCCTTAATTTTGACATGCCGTTACGAAGAGCCATCTTCTGTCTGTTTTTTTCTGGATTAATCGCTCGTGAAATTGAAATGTTGGTTAGAGCTACATCGCTTTTGTTGTGGACGTAAACATCGTATGCATATTCGTTGGCAGTGGCGTGAACTAATTCGATGTCAATAAATGGAAACCTACTCTCTCGGATTATGTCTGGTTTTGTTTGTGGGGTCTCAGTAATCTTCTGTTCCTGTGGTGTTGCTTTTTGCGAAGGCGCTGCTGTTTCTATGGGTTTTTTTTCGATACTTCTGGAGCTCTCGTGTCGTTCATTAACCCATTGCATTGAAAGAGACCATAGTGCACCGATAGCGCCCAAGATGATGAATGCGGATAAAGCTAGCCCGGTTTTACTTAGTGATTGTTCAAAAGCGAGCCACCACGCCGCACGGGTTAATAGAATTACCGTTGCAAGCGTAAAACATATACGGGCAAATGCGAATTCTGGGGGTGACATACTTAGCACCCCCACGCCAATCCCAATAAGCAAAGGTACGGCAATAAATACGGCACCCCAACCTGTAAGATTAGCCCACATGTGAAGGTGATTATCACTTTTAAATATTTGCGACAATGAATTTCAGCTGATCGGTCATAGTAAAACGCGCACATTGATTCTTAAAATGATCCGCGATCGCCCCTGTGCATGCCTATTGAATGACGGGGTTAGTCTTGAGAGCTGAAAAATAGTGCTTGACAAATGGCTAACCGTAACTGTAATTACGGTGACAGGAAAAAGCAGGAGGGCAAGAGATGCATAAGAAGGAACTGACGCACTTCATTAGCGGTCTGGATTCGAGAAAAGAGAAAAAAGAAATTGAGCAAGGGACCATATGGCTCAAGAGTTATGATGAGTATGCGAAAGTCGCCGAGTTCTTCGATCATAAACTCGTGAAGCCCTTCCATGCCGCCAAGATGCTTGGAGTCACTAAGACGCAGATTAACCGATTGGAGAAAGAGGGGACGCTTCGGACTTACAGGATGGCCTTTACTGACGATGTCTGGAAAACAGTTCCGGGTAGCCTGAAATTGCTGATTACAAGATCGGACGTCTATATCTGGATTCCGTTGCAGGACGTAGAAGAATATGCGGCGAGGACTGGTAAGGATTTGAAGAAGGTGCGGAGCCACTATTTCAATGAATTCCTTGGATAGCTTTCACGAGTTGATGACGATCAGAGAGGTTGCCGATTATCTGAGGGTGAAGCCGGGAAGTGTTTACGGCATCAAGGGGCTTCGTAAGGTGCGGATCGGTGAGGGGCGGGGCTTCATACGGATTTTCAAAAAGGACTTTATTTCGTTCATAAATAGCTTTGAAGAGGTCGGCGGAGGGAATGGCGATGTCCGTTTCAAAGAGGAAAGAAAACGGAAAGTGGGGCTACCGAGTTTACTTTCGTGGAAGGAACTGGAGAAGATTCACGTTCAAAACAAGGGAAGATGCCCTTCAGGCGGAGGCCGAGCTCCTGGACAAGCTCAGAAGGGAAATGACGATCATCCGGACAGATATGCCGCTTGTGGAGGCCGTTAACAAGTATCTTGAATATTCGGCAAAGGTGGGGAAATCAGCGCACAGGCTGAGGGGAATGCATAGCTGCTTCAAGAGCTTTATCGTGCCGTTCCTGAAGCCGGAGACACGCATCAAGGACATTACGCACAATGATATTCAGGCATTTATAGAAGCGCAGTTGAAAAGGAACATCTCAAGGACGACGATACATCATTATCTTATCGATCTGAATTCGTTATTGAATTGGGCGTTGAAAGAAGAGGTTATTTCGAACAATCCTATGAAAAAGGTCAACAGAAAACAGACAAGGCCGGAGAAGGTCGTAAAGCGCTGCCATACGCCGGAACAGGTGACCGCTTGTGAGGCTGCCTTGGATGGTGAGGAAAGGCTGTTTTTCCGTTTTCTCAAATTCACAGGCACAAGACTGACGGAGGCTTTGACGGCACAGTGGAAGGACGTCGACTATAAAAATCGGGAAATCATCGTCCGTGGGACGAAAACGGAGGAATCCTTAAGAAGGCTCCCGATCTGTGATGGACTGTTCGGCACGTTGAAAGGGCTGGAAAAATACCGGAAAGGCTCGGACTATCTCTTTCATCATGACAACGGAGGAAGGATTCTGCGGCGAGATAAGGTGTTCGTGAAGATATTCGAGAAAACAGGAATCAGGATCACGGCGAAGGATCTCCGCGATTATTTCGCATCGATGATAGCAGGGGGATTTGAAGGGTTCAAACCGGACATTGTAACGGTAAGCAGATTGCTCGGTCATACGAACCTGACGACGACGAACAAGTATCTTTACACGCTTCTAGAGAGCATGTGTCAGGGAAAACGCAGTTGGTGACAAATGCAAATACAGTCGGTGACAAATCGCGCAGTCGGTCACAAATGCGCCGCGCCTATCCGCAGAGCGCAAAAATCCTGCCCGATCTCACAATTAGATAAAATCGGCAGGTATTTCCCCTATTGGAAGGCCATCCGGACGCTTGTCAGTTGGCCCTATAGTTCGTGATCAACAACTCCTTGACCCTCTTCTTTCTATTTCCTCCCGCGGCAGAATATGCCGTTTCTACTTCTTCAATATAGAATTTTTTGAACAATGCCCTAATCTCCCCGGCATCGTTGATCGACATCATGAACTGGCCCGCAATCCCCTCGAGAATTTCGTACAGGCGTTGAAAATCGTCCCTCTTGAAGATACCCCGCCCATAGTAGTCTTCGCAGCCGTAATACGGAGGGTCGACGTAGAAGAAGGTGTCCGGCTTATCGAAGCGGGGGATGATCACCTCAAATGGCCTGTTCTCCACGTATACCCTGGACAAGCGCAGATGGACCGCGGACAACTCCTCCTCA
>DIWJ01000010.1 GCA_002428445.1 Syntrophaceae bacterium UBA6109 | reverse complement strand
TCCGCCTCCGATGATGGTGACTTCTGTTTCCAACGTCCTGCCCTCCATTCGATACCTCCGAGGTACTCGCTCATCGATTCTGACAATTCGCTGCTCTTCCCCCGTTCCGTGAAAACTGCGGGTGGATGCGCGAGGGGAGTTATATTCTCCGGCCGATCTCCGCTCCTTCGGAAATCGCCTGGGATATCTTGCGCGGCTCTTTCGCATCGCCCACCACGAAAATTTCCATTTTCCCGCCGGCGATCCGACCGGAGAGGTTATCCGCCGATTTCATTCCCATGGCCAATACGACGTAATCCACTCCCCGGATCGCTTCTTCTTTTCCATCCCGCACAACCATGACTTGATCATCCGAAATGGATCCCAAAGAAGCCGATGTCATGACGTTCACACCGTATTGCGCCAGCCTTTTCAACAAGAGGCCTTTCGACGTGATCGGGCAGTCTTTTGCAATGTCTGCCAGCATTTCGACCATCGCGATCTTGCACCCGCGTTCGCCCAGGAAATCGGCCGTTTCGCAACCAACCATTCCTCCTCCGACGATGACGATCTTCCCGGACACCTTCACCGCACCGGAAAGGACATCAACCGCCGTTACGACATTGGACCTGTCGTTCCCCGGCGCCTCCGTCTGAATGGGCACCGCCCCAGAAGCGAGGACAACGATATCCGGGTTTCTTTCTTCGATCAATTTGGGTGTCACTCCCGTATTCATTTCGATCCTGACACCGTTCTTTTCCGCCTGATGGGCCAACCAGCCGATCGCCATGGCGTTGTCCTGCCTGTAAGGAGCGTGGGCGGAGAGAATGAATTGGCCGCCAAGTCTATTCGTCTTTTCCAGAAGGGTGACGTCGTGCCCGCGCAACGCGGCCACTCTGGCCGCCTCCAATCCGGCGGGGCCTCCGCCGACGACCAGAACATTCTTCGCTTTGCGCGCTGGCTGTATCTGTGTTTCTTTCTCTTTTCCCACCGTCGGGTTGAGCACGCAGGAAATCGGCTTGCCGGCAAAAATGCCTTCCGGATGAACGCACCCCTGGCCGCAGCCGATGCATCTTCGGATATCTTCCGGGTGGCCCGCCTTGGCCTTATTCGGCCATTCAGCGTCGGCCAGAAAGGCCCGGGTCATGCCAATGAAATCCGCGCGGCCCTCTTTCAGGATCTGTTCCGCCAAAAGAGGCTCGTTGATCCTGCCGTTGGCCACGACAGGTACATCCACACACTTCTTGAGAGTTTCCGCGCTGACGACATTGAACCCTGGCCGCATTTCCGTCGGCGGTAGAATGAACGGCATGCTGGCATAGGTCCCCGCGCTCACATCCACGGCGTCCAACCCTTCCCGCACAAGGAGAGGTGCGATGACCCGCGAATCTTCCAGAGTCAGTCCGTCCGGCACCGGCTCGAAGGCGTTCACCCGGATGATCAGAGGGTAAGCGTCCCCGACTTGCTTCCGGATCTCACGGATGATCTCGCGCGGAAATCGCAAGCGATTTTCCAGTGTGCCGCCGTAACGGTCGGTGCGCTTGTTCGCAGAAGGAGAAATGAACTGGGCAATGAGGTACCCATGGGCGGCATGAATACTGATTCCGTCGATGCCGGCTTCCTTCGCCCGGGCGGCCGAAGAACCGAATTGCGCGACAATCTCCTGAATATCGTCAATGCTCAATTCCCGGGGAATCTCACCAACGTAGGGACAGGCGACAGGGGAGGGGCCGACCCTCTCCAATTGGCCCGTTTTGCCGAGCGAACGCCCCTGCCGGCCGTCATGTCCCAGCTGGATGAAAAACTTGGCGCCGTACCGGTGGACCCTCTCGATAAGCGCTTTCCAGCCGGGGATGAAGCGGTCATCCCAGATGGCAATCCCCATGAATCCTTCGCGCCGGGGATGTGGGACAACCCTGGTGTGGCTGGATACGATCAGCCCTGCGCCGCCCTTGGCCCGTTCCTCGTAATAATCGGTGAGCCTGTCACCCACGCTGCCGTCCAGGTTTTCGAGAAGCGCCCCCATCGCATTCATGACGATGCGATTCTTGATCTCGATCGAGCCCATACGTCCCGGGCTGAATAATTTTTCAAATGGTTCCATGAAGATCTCCCTTCCTATTGCTGACCGGCACAATTCATGCCGTTACGTTTCCCATGGGAAACTCCCCGCTACTTCACCATCATGTTGGGAATCCAAAGCGCCACCTGCGGGAAGAAGACACACAGCAGAAGCACGAGCACCATCAACGGGATATAGGGGAGGACGCCGATGTAAATGTCCATCATGGTCACACCCTCCAACTTCAGTCCCTTCATATAGAACAGGTTATAACCGAAGGGAGGCGTGATCATTCCGATGATGATGTTCATGTTGAAGAGAAAGCCGAACCACAGCGGATCGAAACCAAGCGCTATGGCCGCCGGGAGCATGATCGGAAGAGAGATCATGGTGATTGCGGTGCCGTCGATGAAGAGGCCTTCCACAAAGATGATGAACATCATAATGAACAGAATACCGTAAGGACCGAACGGCAACCCCACGAGCAGGCTGCTCATGAAGTTCGTGATCCCGGTGATGCCGCACACCGAGGAGAAGGTTGCCCCTCCGATGACGATCCACATGACCATCGCGTTCACGTTGAAGGTCGTAATGACGGCCGCTTTTATCTTCTTGTAGTTCATGTTGCCGTTGATCGTCGCGAGGATCAAAGCGCCGACAGCGCCGATCCCGCCTGCTTCGCTGGGCGTAAAAGCGCCCGTATAGATGCCCCCGAGCACCAGGACAACCAAAATCAACGCTCCGATAACACCTTCCAGCGCGGTGAATTTTTCCTTCCAGGTGGCTCTTTCATTGACGGGAATCGGCGGACCGAGCTCCGGTTGAAAGAAGCATCTTATCGCCACATAACAGCAAAAAAAGAAGGCGCAGAGAAGCCCGGGGATGATGCCCGCCATGAAGAGTTTCCCCGTGGAAAGTCCGCCCAATCCTCCGATGAGGATTGCCGGAACCGAAGGAGGAATCAGCGGTCCCAATGCCCCTCCCGCCGGGATGCATCCCAACGCCATCCGCTTGTCATAGCCGCGTTTCATCATTTCCGGAAAGGCCAGAAGCCCCATCATGACGGTGCCGGTTCCGCCCAATCCGGTTGCGGCCGCTATGACCGTGCAGATAACCACGGTGCCTATGGCCAGGCCTCCCCTTACGCCCCCCATCCATTTGTGCATGGTGTCATAGAGACGCTCGCCGACGCCGGACACTTGAAGGATGACCGCCATGAAGAGAAACAGGGGGATGGCAATGAAGATGTCAAGGGTCATGCTGCGGTAGGTAACGGAAAAAAGATTCGGCAAGGCGCTGGGCCCGACGAAGAAGATATAGCCCATCACGGATACTGCGAGCAGGGAAAACGCGATGGAGAATCCCGTCAGCATCAATAGCAGAAGACCGCCCCAGATCAATACGGTTACAATTTCCACACTCATTGGCCGTTTCCCTCCCTTTGTTTCAAAGCCATCAGGTTCCGGAAAAACTTCGATATCCCCGCCAGAAACAGCAGGAGGAAACCAAATGCGATAGCAATTTTGAGAGGATAAAGCGGCGGCGCAAAATAGGTTTCTGAAATTTCTAGTGTCTTTACGGAAAGCGCCGCCTGCTGAAACCCTGTCCAAAGCAAAACGCCGCTGCCGAGAAAGAAAAAGACGGAAGTAATCAATTCGACGACAATCCGCTTCCTCCTGGACAAGAGCGTGGTGATCACGTCCACGCCGACATGGCCGTCGCGAAGATAGGTGTAGGCTCCGCCGATGGCCACCATCGTACCGAGGAATTGGACGTTAACATCCCAGGCCCATACCGTCGGACTGTTTAATATGTATCGCAGGGCCACGTCATAGGCGACAAGGAAACTCAGCGGAACAATCAGCCAGCACACGACATTTCCGGTCCGATCGACGATCTTGTCGATCATAGCGCAGAATTTTGTCAGCATACGAAGACTCCATAGATTCAGCAGAAAAAAGTTGAGACGAAGAGGGGCGGCCCCGATCCCCGGTCCCCTCTTCGTCCACACGAGAGACGTTGTCTTTTTTTGAGGTTATAACCTTCCGTAATCTTTCATCTGCTGCTTGATCACTTTGATCATCTCGGCGCAATCCGCACTCTTCGCGGCCATTTTGGGATAAATCGTTTCCACGGCCATCTTGGTTATCCGGTCGATGTCGTCCGGAGACCAATGATAGATCTTCGCACCATACTGTTTCTGTGCATTATGCATGACCCAGAGGCACTGGTTTCGCCAATGGCTGGATGCAGCATAAGCCCAATGAGGAGATTCATTCTGGAGGATTTCCTGGATATCCTTGGGTAATTTGTCATAGGCGGCCTTGTTGATGATCAACTGGCACAGCGCGTTGTTCGGCGCCGGGGAAACAACGGCACCTTTCGCAACCTCCTTTAGCTTCAACTCTTCCAGCGCAGCGATGCCGGCCACCCAGCCGTCGATGGTTCCGAGCTTCGCGCCCATGTAAACGTCGCCCCAGGGGATCGCCACGGGTGTTCCGCCGAGCATTTTTACGTACTCTCCCCATATGCCGGATGTCCTGAGTTTCTTGCCTTTGATGGCTTCGGGATTGGGTGCGGGAAAGATCGTTCCGATGCTCACCATGGCGTTGGTATGGAACGGAAGCCAGTAGATGTTGTGCTTGGCATAGGTCTTCTGCAGCATCTTGTACAAACCGTACTTGTGCAGGCACTCGTAACACTGCGCCTCGTCTTCCCAAAAGAAGATCCCGCCTGTTTCGATGTCCGTCTCCGGGATTCTTCCCGCGAAATAGCTCCCCATGCCGTAAGAGATCTGGACGACACCCTGCCCCACCGCCTTGTCGATCTCAGTGATGGGAACGATTGCACCGGGCTCCGCCCATTCGATCACCAACCGTCCGTTGGTCCTCTTGGACAGCATGTCGCACCACTGTTTCAATCCTGCGAACAGTCCCGTCTGGCCCTGCTTATAGGGTCCGTAGGGTGCCACCGTGGAGGGGAAACAGGTCTGCCCTCTCCACTTGATGACGCTCTGGGAATGGGCGGTCTTCACCGGAGATGCCATCAGCGCGGCTCCGCCGGCGACAACGGCGGATGTCTTCAGAAACTGCCTTCTGCTTATTTTATTCGACATAATTTTAGCCTCCCTTTTCTTATGATTCCTAAGTCTGAGGAACAGGATTCGGGGGCGATGATCGGAAGGTCCTTCCGATCATCGCCCAAGACCGCCTTCGTTCATTGGAAGTCTGTACCACTATTGTTTCAGGTATTCCAGTTTATCCCACCGCACCGGGTATCCACGGGTGATGCCGGGAGAGAAATAGGTCGGCGCTTCCCGGTCGGTGACGACCTCGATGAGATAGGGCTCGTTCAGTTTGATCGCCTGCTGAATCGTGTCCTTCACCTCATCGGAGCAGTGGATCCTCTTCCCCTTCACTCCGTACGACTCCGCCATCTTCACGAAATCCGGGTTGGAAACATTCCCGTCCGTTCCCTGGAAGGTAGACCAGACTTCGCGGCCGTAGTTGATCAGCTGCCCGTGACGCTCGATGCTCTGCCCGTAATTGTTGATCAGAACCCAGATCACGGGAATCTTGTATTCGACGGCCGTCGCCAGGGCGTAACTCGACATGAGGAACGATCCGTCTCCCACAATCGCCAGGGCCACCTTGTCAGGCCTCGCCAGCTTCACGCCCATGACGGCGCTCGTCGACCAGCCCATCTGCGCCAGTCCCGCATTGTTGAAGAACGTGTTGGGCTCCCGGACGATGCCGTATCCTTCATAGGCCTGCTGGATATCGCCCGTGTCCGTAATCACATTGGCGTCCTTGGGAAGGGCGCGGTTGACTTCGAAGGCCAAGCGGTTCGTCGTGATCGGATCCGACTTGCCCTGGTTGTCCGCCTCGATCTTCGCGAGCCACTCTTCTTTCCACTTCCCGGCAGTGGCGATCCAGGGTTGCCGGCCCTTTTCGTTCTCCTTCCAGATGCCCTTGAGGCTCTCGAAGATCTGCCGCAATACCGTCTTCGCATCCCCCACGATTCCCACGTCGGCGGGATAGCTTCTCCCGATATCCAACTGGTCGATGTTGATATGGATCAGCTTCGTTTCCGGGAAATTGTAGACCACGCCTTTCCTCCAGCCGGAGGTGTTCGCGTCGCAGAACCGGTTCCCGATCGCCAGGATCACATCCGCCTCTCTCGTGGCGTTGATGGCGCTTCCCCAGCCGCTCCGTCCTACTGGTCCCAGGCAAAGCGGGTTATCCTCCGCCACAACCCCCTTGCCGGGCATCGTCGTGACCAGAGGAATCTGCATCGCGTCGATCAATTCCTTCAACTCGCCCCATGCCTCGGCGACGTGGACGCCGCCTCCCGCCAGCACCAGGGGCTTCTTCGCCTTCGCAAGAAGCTTCGCTGCCTCCTTGATCTGTTCCGGATCGCCGCCCATCTTCGTCGTGATGACGTCTTCCTGGAACATCGTCTTTTCATCCACTTCGAGGTCGTGGGCCGAGACATCGAAGGGAATATAGACGGCCGTCGGTCCGGGCCGGCCCGTGCCCGCCAACTTGTAGGCCTGGGTCAGCTGCCAGGCAAGGATATCCGGACGGATGGCCCAGTAGACCCTTTTCGTGATCGGCCTGAAGACGTTCGGAATGTCGTCCCCGCCGTGCACGCTCAGCTCCTCCAGACTGGAGCGGTCGAGGTAGTGCGTGGGGGGACCCGTCGGAATCAGAAGAACGCCGGAAGAATCCAGCATCGCACCGACCGTCGGTGATACGAGATTCAGGACGCCTGGTCCCACGCTCGCCATGACGGGAGCTACCTTGTGCTTCGCCCGAAAATAGCCGTCCGCCATGTTCACGGCCGAGACCTCGTGCTTCGGCTGAATGCCCTTCATCTTCGGCTTGTCCAGCAGCCCGTTCAAAATGTTCCAGATCCCGTGACCGTTGTAGCCAAAGTAGTACTCGACTCCCAGTTTCTCGAAGCACTCGGCTACAATCTGGCCGCCATTCATCTTCTTCATCCTGTTTCTCCTTTCGTGATGGTTTGCGAAAAGCTTCTTGCAGAAGACGCCTTCAAATCTCTCCAAAAGAAGCAGACCTGCGGTCGGCCCTGCGATTTGGCTCTAGACCGCAATGGATCGCTGTGTAAGTGGACAATAGATCAAGTGACAAGGCACTGATGCTGCAAATAGTGATAGAAGTGAATTCTGGTTGATTCAGGGCTTTGGGGGTGCAGAGAAAATGGACATAGTAAAGGAAGAGAAACAGCGAGGGAGCAAATGCACCCGGTATTTCATTCGTTTCCCTGGCACAGAAACCTTCTCTGCCATCTCGGCTAAACTTTTCCTTCAACGGGAACAACTCCTCTCATAAACTTCATGAAGTCGGACTCACGGATAAATACTCCCTTCAAAAACCTGTTACGAAATCCTCCTTTCCGGCGTTCATGGCTCACACCGAACGGGCGCCGATCAGGAATGTCCTGAATCGCCGCGCGTTCACGTTGCAGCAACATGAAACCACGATAATCTGCGACACCTGATGAGTGAAAAGTGTCTCTCCTCTGTCCAATGAAGAACTGCGAAATGCTGTAATCCCGGCAAATTGACAGATTGTGGATTTGCTGATGGTCTTGAAGACGAACCTTTTGAAGTATAGGTGGCGATTGGTTTTGTGGTTGTCGTCGCCATGCGTGATGCAGCGACGGTGGAATTCGTATCAGAGCAGGAACGCTAACACCCGAGATGCAATCGCTTGCCCCCGTTTCTCCGGCGGCTATTTGCCGTGATGTTATCGGGCGATGGCCGTCGGGAAGCGCAAACTGCGTTTCGATAAACGACACTCTCTCAACTCCCTTCGGTGTCGGATCTTTGCTTCATCGCAAATCAAAAGGGTGCCAAAATCGTCCAGCTTGTATAACAAAGCGTATACAAGCTCGTATAAAATATAGGACATGCTGTCAAGTAAAATATTTCTCTCGCAGCAAGGTGCAGCGTGGCCTAGCTTTCATCAGAGAGGGAAAACCCTCGTGGCGCCGGACGGCGCGACGCGATATTTTGGCGTCCGAATGCTATCGATTGGACGCTTGCGTTCTGGATATTCCGACCAAGAGCAATCTACGCACCGACATCTCAATGCGCGCAGAGCCGACGGTCCCGCATTTTACAAGCCGCAGTCCGTTTTCGATCGATACGACGTCGAACTCTTCCATCTCTCCAACCGCTA
>DIWJ01000024.1 GCA_002428445.1 Syntrophaceae bacterium UBA6109 | reverse complement strand
AAGAGTTTTTCAACAACCTGTTAGTGCGGATCATGATCATATTCTTGTATATGCTAGGACGGACGAGTGGTTGGATGTAGGTTGGAACATGATACCGAGAAGCGATGAGCAACAGTCGCGTTTCAGGAACCCTGATAATGATCCCCAAGGGCCTTGGCGTACGTACCCGCTGGACGTCCGCACAGAGGATTCTGCCAGACGTGAAAAGTATCGATATGAAGTGAACCTACCTTCAGGGCGTGTAGTTAGACCTGGAGCTGGTCGGCATTGGGCTCTTCCAAAGGATGAGTTTGAACGTCAACGTGCTCGTGGGGAGATCTACTTTGGGAAAGATGGGAATGCGATGCCAACCAAGAAAGTGTATTTGAAAGCGGCAAGGCAAGGTGTAATTGCCCGCACTTGGTGGACCTACAAAGAAGTTGGCGGAAATCAAGATGCGAAAAGGGAAATTTTAAGTTTGTTTGGCGATACCGGCTTTATTACGCCGAAGCCCGAAGCACTGCTTGAACGTGTGCTGATGATCGCCACCAACCCCGGCGACATCGTTCTCGACTCCTTCGCCGGTTCCGGCACCACCGGCGCCGTGGCGCAGAAGATGGGCCGCCGCTGGATCATGGTGGAGTTGGGAGAGCACTGCCATACCCACATCATCCCGCGCATGCAGAAGGTCATCGACGGGACGGACCAGGGCGGCATCAGCAAGGCCGTCAACTGGAAGGGCGGCGGCGGCTTCCGCTACTTCCGCCTGGCACCGTCGTTGCTGGGGCAGGACAAACGGGGCAACTGGGTCATCAGCAGGGAATACAACGCCGCCATGCTCGCCTCGGCCATGGCCAAGCACGAAGGGTTTGTCTATAACCCCGACGAGGCCTTCTACTGGAAACAGGGCAGGTCCACCGAAAAGGATTTCATCTTCACCACTACCAATTTCATCACCCTCGAATACCTGGACGGCATCCATGAGGAGATGCAGCCCGACGAGAGCCTCCTCATCTGCTGCAAGTCCTTTCAGAAGGCCTGCCAGGATCGTTATCAGAACATCACCGTCCGGAAGATTCCGAACATGCTTCTGGGACGGTGCGAATTCGGGAAGGACGACTACAGCCTGAACGTATCGAGCCTGCCTTGGCAGGAGGACAATGGCGAACCAATTCCGGATGCCCCTTCCGAAGGCAAGTGGCCGGCGAAAAGAGCAAAGAAGCCTTCACAAAAAAATCAGCAGGGGCTCTTCGACGGAGAGGGGGAATAGGTGAACAGGATCGCTAACTCCATCAGGAATCGGCTGAGTCTTCGATCTCCCCAGGCGGAGAGCCTGGAAATTCTTTCAATACTTTCCGATACGCTTTCTCTCCGGAAGAGCGCGGACCTGGCCGCTGAATTGGAGAAGGTCAAGGGCTTATACCCGACCTGCTCGGATTTCGAGCGGACCTTTCCCTCGCTGTGTTTCGCTCTGGCAACGGGCGTCGGCAAGACGCGGCTGATGGGGGCCTTCATCGCCTACCTGTACCTGGCGAAGAACATCCGGAATTTCTTCGTCCTCGCGCCGAACCTCACCGTCTACAACAAACTCATCGACGATTTCTCCAATATCACGAGCCCCAAGTACGTCTTTCAGGGGATCGGCGAGTTCGTCCACAGCAGGCCGCGCATCATCACCGGCGACAACTACGAGGAGGTCCGGCAGGGGGAACTCTTCAAGTACGAGATCCATGTCAACATCTTCAACATCGGCAAGATCAACGCCGAGACCAGGGGCGGCAGGTCGCCGCGTATCAAGACGATCCGGGAGTGTCTGGGCGATTCCTATTTCAATTATCTCACCGGTCTGGACGATCTGGTCCTGCTCATGGACGAATCCCACCATTACCGGGCAAATAGAGGCATGGAAGTCATCAACGAGCTGAACCCGGTCGTCGGGCTTGAGCTTACGGCGACGCCGCAGGTGGAACGGAGCGGCGGGGCGGTGAAATTCAAAAACGTCGTCTATGAATACTCCCTTGCCAGGGCCATCCGGGACGGTTTCGTGAAGGAGCCGGCGGTGGCGACACGAAGGGACTTCGACCCGGCGCGGTATACACAGGAGGATCTCGACAGGATCAAGCTCGAAGACGGGATACGTCTTCATGAGGACACGAAGGTAGCCTTGGATATCTACGCCAGAGACACAAAGACGCGGCCGGTGAAGCCCTTTGTACTGGTTGTTTCCCAGAACACGGAACACGCCCGCAAGTTGAAGGAGATGATCGTCTCCCAGGGTTTTTTCGACGGTTATTACGCCGACAAGGTCATGGAAATCCACTCCAACCAGACGGGCGGCGAAAAGGACGAGAATATCGAGCGGCTCGTTTCCCTGGAGAACCCTGCGAACAAGATCGAGATCGTCATCCACGTGAACATGCTCAAGGAGGGGTGGGACGTGACAAACCTCTACACCATCATCCCCCTGAGAACGGCTACGTCCGAGACGCTGAGGGAACAGACCATCGGCCGGGGGCTCCGCCTGCCCTTCGGGAAGAGGACCGGTAACGACAAGGTGGACAAGCTCACGATCGTCGCCCACGACAAGTTCCAGGAAATCGTCGACAAGGCAAACAGCCCGGATTCGATCATCCGTAAGGAAAATATCATCATCATCGATGAAGAGGATTTGAGCCGGCCGAAAGAAGGCATCACCGTCGGTTCCCGCATGGAGAAGGCCTTTGAGTCGGAGCAGGAGCGGATTGAAACAATCACAGAACCGGAGGAAAGACAGAAGGCCCTGACGAGCCTCGAAGTCCATAGGGCCGTCATCGCCGCTCTGCCCGAATTGAACACCGTCGTGAGAAGCGTCAATGAACTGAAGAACGAGGAAATCAAACAGATTGCCGTGGAAAAGATCCGGCAGAAGATCGAATCCTCCCCGCAGGTCCATCTTTTCGCAGAAGAGATGATTCAGGAAGCCCGTCAGGCCTACGAAGGACTGGTACAAAAATTTACCGGCAACATCATCGAAATTCCGAGAATTATGATTCTCCAGAGCGCCCAGGTGAAATCCGGCTTTCATGATTTCGATCTCGATGCAGGGAATCTCAATTATCAGCCCGTGTCGGAAGAGATCCTGGTCAAGAAGCTGCGGGAACAGGAAAACGGCATCGATATCGTCATCGGGAAGGGAAGAATCGTTCTCGATACCCCGGACAACCTCATTGTCAACGAGCTGATGAATTACTCCGAAATCAGTTACGACGACCAGGCCGAATTGCTCTACAAGCTGGCCGGCGAGGCGGTGGGGAAATTCAGGACGTACCTGACGGACGACAACCTAATGAACGTCGTACAGTATCACAAGCAGGAAATCGGCCGGTACATCCATTCCCAGATGATGGAACACTTCTTCTGCGAAGCTCCGTCATTCGAGAGGCCGACGGTGCTGCCCTTTTCGAGGATCGAGGAGCATAACCTGACCAAATACTCCAAGGACAGCATCCACCACTACACCGAAACCATCACCCCGACGTCGGCCATTCCCGGCAAGGTCTTCAGCGGATTCAAGAAATCCTGGCATCCCCTCTACAAGTTCGACTCCAAGACCGAAAAGGATTTTGCGGTTATCCTGGAGCAGGACAAAGAGGTCCTGAAGTGGCTGCGGCCCGCGCCGGCGCAATTCAGGATCTACTGGAAGCACAATTCCCGTCAGTATCGTCCCGATTTCGTGGCGGAGACGGCGGCGGCGATCTTCATGATCGAAACCAAGAAGGAATCCGACATCGAGACGTCCGACGTTCAGGAGAAAACAGCCGCCGCCCTTCTGTACTGCCGGAATGCATCGGCCTTCACGTCACAAAACGGTGGAAAGTCCTGGAAGTACGTTCTCATCCCGCACAACGCCGTCATGGTCAATATGAGCTTCGGCATGTTGACGAGACAATTCGAGGTGTCTGGTTAGGATCTGGACAGGAATTACTTTCTGACGCGCCCGTGAGAGCTACTTGCGGTACAGTAACCGCCAGAGAAGAAGGGATGTATCAACACACGAAGAAATGCAGGCAGTGGACAGGAACGCCATGATCAGTCAATCAGTTTTACCAAATTTGTGGACGTTAATGGAAAATCCATGGTAGCAAGTCAGGCGATGGAAAGCCTATCCATCCGGGGTTTGAAGTCAGCAGATATCCCTCAACAGGGCTATAATTGGGGGTATCTGAGAAGGTGACGCGGATGATAAAGAAAGTACAATAAACACCTGGGCGGTCTGTTTGAGAGACGTCCCCCCGAATAGAAAGGGCGTGCTCTTCATCAATACTTCGTAGGATCATGAGGTTATAAGCTGTGATCATAAAAAGCGGCAAACCGTCACAAAATCCTGCGAACGAGAAGCCGGTCGAAATCCTCGAGAAGTTTATCGGCGTTTTCGTCAGCAAGGGATGGCTCAACCAGCCGCTCAGGATCAGACACCGCGACCGGCGATATCATATTTCCTGCAGCGAGAACAAATTCTTTGCCTATCGGATCAACGATAACGCCCGCATCCCGCCGGGCTTCCCCGGCTGGCCCGTGTGCATTATCACCTCCGATCACATGATCGATGATGCAACCATTTCGGCGTTTGTGTCGACGGAACCCAGCGTGCACGAATGGTTGCGTTGTTTCCAGGACGGTGATTTCGAATGGATGTAAGGGGGCTGAAAGCATGAATATCATTGTTTCCGGGTCGCTGGCGTACGACAGGATCATGGATTTTCCGGGACACTTTTCGGATCATATCCTTCCCGATAAGATCCATATTCTGAACGTTTGCTTCCAGGTAAACGGCATGAAGGAAAAATTCGGCGGAACGGCGGGCAACATCGCTTACGCGCTGACCTTGATGGGAGAAAAGCCGATCATCTCCGCCGCGATCGGCCACGACTATCATCGATACTTCGATTGGCTGGCGAAGAATGGCATCTCCACGGAACACATCAGAACCGTGGCGGAAGAGTCCACCGCCGGCGCCTACATCACGACGGACATGGCGGATAACCAGATCACCGGGTTCAATCCCGGCGCCATGAAACATTCTTCCGCCCTGGAGTTCGAGAAGATCGATCCGGAAAATACGATCATCATCATTTCTCCCGGCAATCTCGGGGACATGGTAAACTACCCCCGCGCATGCAAGGCTAGGGGCATCGACTATATCTTCGATCCCGGACAATCTCTGCCCGTGCTCGAGGCGAAGGACCTGCTGGATGCCATTGACGGGTGCCGAATCCTGATATCCAATGATTACGAGCTGGATTTGATCATGAAGAAGACGGGGCTTGGCAAGAAAGACCTGCTGAAGCGTGCCGGGACGATCATTGCCACCCTCGGCGATCGGGGTTCCCATGTATCGACGGCGGACGGCGACATCACCATTCCCGCCGCCAAAGCGAGGAACGTGCAAGACCCTACCGGCGCAGGCGATTCATACCGGGGCGGGCTGATCAGCGGGCTGATCCGGGGAATGGAGATTGAGAACTGCGCCAGGATGGGCAGCGTATGCGCCTCCTTTGCGGTGGAGTGCTACGGAACTCAGGAATACAGCTTTACCCCCGAGGAATTCAATGAACGGCTCAAGAAGTGCAGTCTGACCATTTAGATCAGACCCGCTGCGCGTGCGCCCGATCCTGTGCACGCCGGAGACGAGGCTGCCCCGATTTCAAGCCAGTTCCCGCCCAATGTTTCGAAGGGCATATTTCCTTGACACATCGCTGTTTTCCTTTTATTTACAGCTGCAAACTCAGCGGGACTGGTTACACTGAAATGGATGCAACGTCCCTCGTGCCCGGTACTGCGGGTGTTCGTTTCCCTCCCCAGGCACCGCATTCTGCAGTTCCACCATGGACCATTGCATGAAGAGTGAATACGGCTCCAATCAGGGCCTCCTCACGGAATTGAATCTCCTCAAACAGGAGATCTCCGCGCTGAAGAAGTCTGAATCTGCGTGCAGAGAGCAGGTCGAAGCGCTGCTGAAAAGCAAAGAGTTTTTCCGCGAGATCTCTCTGAATTCTTCAGATATCGTTCTTGTCACCGACAGGAACGGAATGTTCATCTACGCAAGTCCGTCCCTGGAGCGTTTTCTCGGATACAAGCCGTCGGAAATCATCGGCATGAGAGGCTTTGATTTCATCCTGCCCGAGGATCTGGCAAGGGCTTTTGACGACTATGCCAAGGCGGTTGTGACGAATGAAATCATTCCCAATGCCTTCCGCGTCAGGCACAAGGACGGTTCCGAACGTTTCCTGGAAGGCGTCGGCAGCAATTTTCTGGACCATCCGTCCGTCAACGGTTTTGTCATGAATGTCCGCGACGTCACCGAGCGCAGGCAGACCGAGGAAAAGCTCCGCGAATCCGAAAAACGCCTTGCGGATATCGTCGATTTCCTGCCCGATGCGACATTTGCAATCGACCGCGAGGGCCGCATCATCGCCTGGAACCGGGCCATCGAGGGGTTGACGGGCAAGGCCGCGGGCGACATGATCGGCAAGGGGGATTTTGAATACGCCGTTCCCTTCTACGGAGAACGACGACCGATCCTCATCGATCTGGCCCTGCAGCGCGACGAGGAGATTGAACAGCGATATGTCTTCGTGCGGCAGGATGGGGATATCTTCATTGCGGAAACATCCGCTCCGATGGCGCACGGGTCGTCAAGATACCTGTGGGGAAAGGCGCGGCCGCTCTTCGACGGAAACGGCAGGATTGCCGGGGCCATCGAATCGATCCGCGATATCACAGACCAGACGAGGGCGGAGGAGGCCCTGCGCGAGAGCGAGGAAAAATTCTCGCTGGTCTTCCACAGCAACCCGGCGCTGATGGCGATCTCAACGATGGAGGACGGACGCTTTGTCGACGTCAACCAGGCCTTTCTCAAGATTCTCGGGTATGAAAGGAACGAGGTCATCGGCAAGACATCCGTCGAACTGAACATACCGGACGCCGCCTGCCGCTCCGAAATCGTGAGGGCGATCAAGGAGAATGATCCCGTCCGCAATTTGGAAATATCGGTGGAAACAAAGGGCGGCGATGTCCGGACGGGCCTCATCAATGCAGATAGAATCGAACTGAGCAGCGGCCGTTACCTCCTCTCCGTCGCGAGCGACCTCACCGACCTCATCAACGTGCAGCAGGAGAAGGAACATCTCCGCGAGCAACTGCGGCGGTCTCAGCAGATGGAGGCGGTGGCGACGCTGGCGGGAGGCATCGCACACGATTTCAACAACATCATCGGCGCCGTCTCCGGATATACTGAAATGATCATGGCTTACGTGAAAAAGGAAGACAAAATCTATTCCTATCTGAAGACCGTGAGCAGCGCGGCGGAGAGGGCAAAGGAGCTTGTCCGCCAGCTGCTCGCCTTCAGCGACCAGACAAAACGGGACTTTCGACCCGTCCGGGTTTCGCTAATCGCCGCAGATGCATTGCGCCTGCTGGAGACGACCCTGCCGGGGAACATCCATGCCCGTCTGGAGAATTCGGCCGAGCGGGACATCGTCAAGGGGGATCCGGCCCAGATTCACAGGGCCTTCATGAACCTGTGCGACAATGCGGTCCACGCCATGAAGGGATACGGCGGAGTTCTGGAGATCGCTCTTTGCTGCCGTACCGGCGGAGATCACGAAGGCGCAATCCGGCCGTCCTCCCTTCCGGAGGGCCGGTACCTGGAGATCGCCGTCAAGGACACGGGCGCCGGCATCGAGGCGAGGGACATGGACCGCATTTTCGATCCCTTTTTTACGACGAAAACCCCGAGCCAGGGTACGGGAATGGGGCTGCCGGTGGTGTATGGTACCGTGAAGAATCACGGCGGGGCGGTGACCGTGGAAAGCGAGGTCGGCAAGGGGACGACGGTCCGCGTTTACCTTCCGATCCTGGATGACCCGGAAGCGGCATGACCGTCACAGAAGAGCCTGATGGTTCGAAGAGGTGGATGGATGTCCGAGATCCTGGTAATCGACGACGACGCAAGCTATTCCCGGATGATCTGCGACCGGGTTGCGGAGATGGGCCATAAGGTCCAGTCGGCCGCCAGCTTGAGCCAGGGGCTCGCTCTGGCCGTGGCGAAACCGTTTGATGTCGTTCTTCTGGATGTGCGATTGCCGGACGGGAACGGGCTGACGGCCATCCCGAAGATTTCGTCCTCCGCATCTACACCCGAAGTCATCATCATCACGGGTTTCGGAGAGCCGGACGGCGCTGAACTGGCCATCCGGAGCGGCGTCTGGGACTATCTGGAAAAGACATCTTCCATCAAGAAGATCACGCTGTGCATTCAACGTGCCCTGGATTACCGTGAGGCAAAGCGGGAAAGAGATACGCCCCACCTGTTCCGGTGCGACAACATTCTCGGGCACAGCGCGAAGATGTCCGCCTGTTTCGAACTGCTGGCCCGGGCGGCAATGTGCGACGCGAACGTTCTCATCACCGGAGAGACCGGGACGGGGAAGGACCTCTTCGCGACGTCGATTCACGAAAACAGCGGCCGTGCAAAGGGAAAATTCGTGGTGGTCGATTGCGCGGCGTTGCCGGCGACGCTCGCGGAAAGCATACTGTTCGGACACGAAAAGGGATCCTTCACCGGGGCGGACCGGCAAACGACGGGCCTGGTTGAGCAGGCGGATAAAGGCACGCTTTTCCTGGATGAGATCGGGGAGCTGCCGCCGGCCGTGCAGAAGGCCTTCCTCCGCGTGATCGAGGAGCGCACCTTCCGTCCGATTGGCGGCCGGGAGATGAAGAGTGATTTTCGTCTGATTGCGGCGACAAACCGCAATCTCGAGGATATGGTCCGGGCGGGGGAATTCCGCGAAGATCTGCTCTTCCGGCTTCGCACCATTACGATCGAGACCCCGCCCCTGCGCGAACGGCGCGAGGACCTGTGGGATCTGATGATGCATCACATCGCGGCACTTTGCCGGCGTCAGAACGTCCCGTTGAAAGGTTTTTCTCCGGAATTTCTCGAGGTGATTGCCTCATACGACTGGCCGGGAAACGTGCGGCAGTTCTTCCATACGCTCGAAAGGGCTTTTGCCGTCGCATACCGCGAACCCACATTTTATCCAAAACACCTTCCACCGGAGATCCGCGTGAAACTTGCCAAGACGGATCTTGAAAAGGAGCGCGCCACAGGTCCTGACATCCAGGCTCCGGCATCCGCGGCTTTTCCCGTAGCCGCCTTTCAGGAGTTTCGCAGGACCTCGGAGCGGGACTATCTCCGCCGGCTCATGGATTCCTGCGGTTCGAACATAAGGGAAGCCTGCCGCATTTCCGGGCTGTCGAGATCCCATCTGTACGAACTGCTCAAGAAGCACCACATCTCCGTCATCAGCGGATAACCTCCTGCCGCCTGTCCCATCCGTCCGCCCTGTTGCGCTGTCCGCTATTCCAGATCGATTCCGGAATGCCGGACGATTTCTTCCTTTCCGGCAGCACATTTGGCGACGAAGCCGATCTTCCGTGTCTTGCAAGCATTTGATATTACTACATTCAATGCATGTTGACTCTTCTGGCACGCAAGTTGAAATATACCGGTTCAAGCTTTGGAGACCGTGGAGCCTGCAAAGCAAAAAGGCGAGAAAGGGGAGGACAAATGAAGAAGATGACGTTGGGCATGAAGCTGATATTCGGAGGGGTGGCGGTCGTACTGATCCCGCTGCTGGTGGTGGGAATCTTTGCAGCCGTGAAATCATCGGGCGCCCTCGATGCCGCGGCGAAGTCGCAATCGGTGCACATCGCCAAAAGGCTCTCCCAGATGGTCAACGCCGTCCTGGCAAACGAATTGAAATTCGTGACGGCCCTTTCCGTAGATGAAACGATCATACAGGGACTCGCCGGTAAAGGCGAAGGCATCGATAAGAAACTGCTCCGGATCATGAAAACCGCCGGACAGGACTATGAAGCGATCCTGGCCGTCGACAGCTCCGGGAAAGTCAGCGCCGACGGAAATAATGGAGATTACGCCGGGATATCCGTCGCGGATCGCGACTATTTCATACGGGCAAAAGGCGGGAAGGCCGTCGTCGGGGAGCCCATCAAATCGAAGAAAACGGGCAAGCCTGTCATCGGTTTTTGCGCCCCTGTTCAAGGGATGTCGGGAGACTTCGTCGGCGCCGTCGTAACGGTGCTGAAAACGGATGTCTTCGTCGATGAAATGGTTGCCGTGAAGATCGGCGACACCGGCTATCCCTTCATGGTGGATGCGAAAGGACTGATCATCGCCCATCCGAAGAAGGAATTCGTCCTGGAACTCAATCTGACGACGCAGGCGGGTATGAAGGAGATCATGGACAAGATGCTGGCCAAGCAGACCGGCTCAACGGATTATGTGTTCCAGGGAATCCAGAAGATCGCCGGATATTCGCCCGTCGAAGCGACTGGCTGGAGCGTCGGAGTGACCCAGAACGCCGATGAATTTCTGGCAGCTTCCGATGCGATACGGAACTTCATCCTGGTTATCGGCGCAATCTTCCTGGCTGTTACGATTCTTGCCGTCTTCTTCTTCTCGCGGAGCATTACCAGGCCGATCCACCAGGCGGTAAGCCAGCTCAACGAGGCCTCCGATCAGGTGTCATCCGCGTCGGGGCAGGTCGCCCAGGCGAGCCAGTCCCTGGCGGAGGGCGCGTCGGAATCCGCTTCTTCTCTCGAAGAGACCTCCTCTTCCCTGGAAGAGATGACCTCGATGACCAGGCAGAATGCGGACCATGCGACGCAGGCGAAGAACCTCATGGCGGAGACAAAACAGATCGTGGAGAAGGTCGACACGCACATGAATCAGATGGCGCAGGCCATGGCGGATGTAACCAAGACGAGCGAGGACACCGGCAAGATCATCAAGACCATCGATGAAATCGCTTTCCAGACGAATCTCCTCGCCCTCAATGCGGCCGTCGAGGCGGCGCGTGTCGGCGAGGCGGGCGCGGGATTCGCCGTTGTCGCCGACGAGGTGCGGAATCTGGCGATGCGGGCCGCAGAGGCCGCGAAGAACACGAGCGTCCTCATCGAAAACACGCTCAAGAGCGTCAAGAACGGCAATGAGCTGACCAAGATCACCCATGAGGCCTTTAAGGGAAATGTCGAGATCTCTGTGAAGGTCGGCAATATCATTGATGAAATAGCAGCCGCTTCACAGGAGCAGGCCCAGGGCATCCAGCAGATCAATATCGCCGTTTCCGAGATGGACAAGGTGACCCAGGCGACGGCGGCAAACGCCGAGGAGTCCGCAAGCGCCTCGGAGGAGATGAACGCCCAGGCCGAGCAGATGAAGGAAGTGGTAAGGGGGCTCGTCGAGGTTGTCGGAGGCGCGGGCAACGGTAACGGTGCAGGGCATGTCACCAGAGTTCTCGAAGGGCAGGGACGAGGCATCAAGAAGTCTCTTCTCGCGGCGGTGAAGGCCGGGAAGCCGAAGCTGGAGAAGCATCTTATCCCCATGAAGGAAGGGGAATTCCAGGATTTCTGATAACCGGCGGTGAAAATCGTCAAGGGCGGAAGGATTATCTTCCGCCCTTTTCTTATCGAGAGCACTTGCCCTTGACAGTCTTCACGGCGACTGACATAAGGGCGGAAAAATCGCGGGGGTTAGTGGCGATGCCGACCATTCGACAGTTTCGCTATGGAGCGGACAATCTTGGCTACGTGATCCATGGGCAGAGGAGTGCCCTGATCGTCGACGGCGGCGCCGCGGCCGAGATCCTTCGCTACACGGAGGGCAAGGGGTTGGAGGTCTCTCTTGTCGGAAATACCCACGGCCACGCGGACCACACGCCGGGGAATGCAGTTCTTCTGCAGAAGACCGGAGCGAAGTATCTCGCGCCCGGTCTCCTGAAGGATGGCTCGAGAATCTCCTTGGGTGACGAAACGGTCGGCATCATGCGGACGCCGGGCCACACGGAGGATTCGATCTGTTTCCTCGCGGGGACCTGTCTGATCAGCGGCGATACGCTTTTCAACGGGACGATCGGGAACTGCTTTTCCGGAGATCTGCAGGCCTTTTATCGTACGGTAAAGGCGCTGATGGCCCTCCCGCCCGAAACCATTGTTTATGCCGGTCACGACTACGTGAGGGATTCGATCGCCTTCGCAAGAAAGCTGGAAACGGAGAACCGTGATCTCGATTCCTTCCTTGCGCGGTATGATCCCCGGCACGTATTTTCGACGATAAACGAGGAATTCCGGATCAACCCCTACTTCCGGTTCAATGCGAAACCGATGATCGATCTCCTGCGCCGGAGAAACCTCCCCGTTGCGACGGAGGAAGAGCGCTGGAGATCGCTGATGTCGATTGAATAGCGTTCGCAAGGGTCCGGCGGAATCGCTCAAAGAGATGGCCGCAGGGTCAGGACATACGATTTTACTCGCAGAACCGGATGGTAGGACATCTTCGACTGCGCCAACTCCGGGATGTTCATGTCGCTTTCCTTGCTGATGTACGGATACCCTTCAAAAAGTCGCCTTGCACACTCTCTGTCCAGGAACTGGTAGAGTCCCTTGATCCGGGCGAATGCCTTCTCGAAATTGAGGATACCGATCCTCGCATTGAGCCGCGTGCGAATGCCGAAGGCCACGACCTGCCCGTCGATGCGGACGAACAACCCTTCGGCCTCGAGCTCGCGCAAAGACTTGATGGTGGCCTCGGCAGCTTTCTTCTCGCAGGCAAGCGGCCAGTTGGACGGCAGATCACAATCGCGCTCGATGCACCACTGCTCAAGGAAATCGACGCATTCCGCCTGCGAATCCGGTCCCATGATTTCGACCCGGACGCGGTCCCGATCGAGATATTCCTTGGTAAACTGATGGATCAGGTTTCGTTTCTTGGCGTAACGGTTTCCGCGCAGTTCCGCGAGGTCTTTCGTAAGATAGATGTAATCTTCGAATTCGCTCTGCTCTGCCACAAGGAAACGCGCCTCGATCTCGGCCCTGCCGTACAGGGACATGTAGTCTTCCGGAACAAACCAGTAACTTCGATATCCACGCCTCTGTGCGATCTCGAACAATTCGGCAGGCTCCAGCGGGCCGGTGGGCCCGAAGGGAACGATCAGGTGGCGGTCTTCCGGCTTGTCCAGCGGTTCGTTGGCAATCAGAAGTATCCTGTCTTCGACGGCATAGGAAGTCAGGGACGCGCAGTCGCTCCAGGCGATGAGCGAAGCCAGCGAATAGATGCTCAGGGAGAACGGCTGATCGGCAAAGTAGGGTTTCAGCCGCGGGAAATCCGCTGTTTCGAGCGCCTTGAACGTCATGGCTTGCCTTTCGACAGCATCGGGACGGCATGCTCCATCATGGAAAAACCGAGCTGTTCATAGAAGGGATGCGAGTTTCCCTCGGCGATGAGACCGATCCAGAAAAGACCGTCTCCGTGGAGGCGATCGACGATTCTGCGGACAATCCCGTTGCCGATCCCCCTGCCTCGAAAAGAGGCCTTGACGGCCACGTCCTGAATATAGGCGTCGCTTGTTCGGTCGCTGATCGCCCTCCCCATTCCGATCAGGTCGCCATCCAGGAAGACGGCGAGAAAGCAATGGCTGCCGCTCACGATGCCGCGGACCATCTCCGGCTCTTCGTCGTCGCCTGCACCCCACCAGCCGGTCTCCTTGTAGAGGCTGACGATCTGTGCGATCTCCCGGGGAGAAGGGGATTGGAGAAATCGATATTCCATCGGTTGTGCGTTATCCATATGCGGCTTTGAACCTTGTTTTTTGCGGAGACCTCAGGGCTGAATCGCGGCAGCGCCGTGCAAACCGGGCCTAACTTATCGAGCGGTCCTCCCGTTGTCAAGTTCCGTTCTTCCCGACACTCCAACGGTTGCATCATTCTTGATCTTTGGTATTTGATCGTTTATACAACCATAGAGTCGTATTGCGGCTCTCCGGAGCACCCTGGAGCATTTCGGTCCTGAGCTCGCCTGCTCAGTGCGGCATACGGTCGCGGAAGCCGCCCGCCGCCGGATTTCAGCAAGTATCGAGGAGTCTTCATGATGAAGGAGTTGATCGTTTGCAGGACACGGGGAGAAGGCGAAGCGGGGCACCTGCACGCCCTGAAAGGACTTCTCGGCAAGATTTCGCACCCGTTCTCACCGGGGATGGAAGTGGGAATCAAGATCCACTGGGGCGAGCAGGGGAACCGCAGTTTCCTTTCCCCTTCCTATACGAGGGAAATCGTCCTTTGGCTTCAGGGCCTTCAGATCCGGCCTTTTGTCTTTGACACATCGGTGCTGTATTCAGGGGGCAGGCGCGAAGGGGCAAAGTCATTGGAGACGGCGCGACGCAACGGCTTCAGCGAAGAAACCCTCGGATGTCCCGTGATTGTGGCGGACGGCCTGGACGGGCGGGCTGTCCATGCCATCCCGGCCGGCATGAAGCACTTTGAGACCGTCCAGGTGGCCGACGTGGTCGGAAAGGCCGGCGGCTTCGTGATCTTTTCCCACATCAAGGGTCACATGCTCTCTTCCTTCGGCGGCGCGATCAAGAACCTTTCCATGGGATTCGCGTCCCGGGCCCAGAAACAGCGCATGCATTCGGACGCCCATCCCGTCCTGAACAAGAAGAAATGCACCCGCTGCGGACTGTGCGTGAAGGTATGTCCGGCCGGCGCCGCGAGCATACGCGAGGGGGGATTTCCGGCTTACGACCTCAAGCACTGCATCGGATGCAGTCAGTGCATCGCGTTGTGCGCCGAGGAGGCTCTCAAGATCTTCTGGGATTCGGACCCGGGCGTGTTCCAGGAAAAGCTGGTCGAAACAGCGGCGGCCGTCTGGAAAATCATCGGCGCCAGGAGCATCGCCATCAACGCCCTTCTGAGGATCACCAAGGAATGTGACTGTATGCCCGGCGAGAACCCCGTGATTGCGGGCGACATCGGATTCGTCGGCGGCGCCGATCCCGTCGCCGTCGACCGGGAATCCCTGTCGATCGTCGGGTCCGAGCCGTTCGAAAACGCCCATCCGGGCATTCCCTGGAAGAAGCAGTTCGAGCATGCCGCCGCCGTGGGCTTTGGCGCGTCGGGGAAAGATCAGGCAAGGACGTAGCGGCTGCCGGTCTTCGAAACGGCCGCCGTCCGCACCAGACGCTCGACATGCTTTCCCATGATTGCCTTTTCACCGAAGACGAAGAATTCCTTCGGCTCACGGGGCCTGCCATAGACGATCCAGCATTCGGCGATCTCCTCCAGCGAGCGCGGGACTTTGAGGATCTCGATCAGTCTTTCTTCGCGGATCCGGATGACGTCTTCATACTTCTGCCACAGATTCTCCGGAAAGGGCTCTTCGAAGATTCCCTTCTCATGGCCGGTGACGAGCACCCTGGCCGGAATCCGTTTCAGGCGCGAAAGGGAGGCAAGGGTGTCCTCGATGCTGGAATATCGGTCGCCGTACCATGGGCCGAAAGGGGACAGGTCGTAGTCTCCCAGAAAGAGAACGCCCTCTTCGGGAAAATGCAGCGCCAGATGGCCCGGCGTGTGGCCGGGAGTCGCGAGGATCTCGATCGCAACGGCGCCGCCCGCGCATTTTCCGCCCTCGCGAAGGTATCCGTCCGGTTTCCGGCTTCGGTAGTGGAATCTGCCGCGCAGTTCGTTTCTCCAGTAGGCGCGGTAGGAGTCGTCTTCGAGACCGTACCAATCGAGGAAAGTTTCGATATCGGCAAGGGGAGGGGCGTCGACTTCGGAAATCCGCAGCGGGAGGCCTTCGAAGAGGTCGAGGTGCATGAAGTGGTCCTCGTGCCAGTGGGAAAGCCAGACCTGGCGGACACCCCCCGACTTTGCCAGGCGCGCGAGCCCGTCTCTGTTCGAAGCCGGGTCGATGAGGATGCCCTCGCCTTCGACGAAGAGGGAATGGCAATGGGGGTACTTTCCGCCGCGATCGCCGGGAAGAAAACGGATCGGGCCGAAACGGCGCTCTTCCATGGAACCTCCGGTTGGGACCGGCTGGACTATAGCGGTTTCGCCGGGCGCCTGTCAATTTCGACGATTGCCTTGACCACCGGCACAAATTCCCCTATATTCGCTCCCTCTTTGAAGACAACCAATTTTGGAGGTACCTATGAAACTGATTCTCTTGGGTGCGCCGGGCGCAGGGAAGGGGACCGTAGCGAAGATGCTGACGGATGTGGACGGATCGGTGCAGATCTCGACGGGCGACATCCTTCGCGCCGCCGTGAAAGAGGGTACGGAGCTGGGGAAAAAGGCCAAGGACTTCATGGATCGCGGAGACCTTGTGCCGGATTCGCTGATCATGCAGCTGATGGAAGAGCGTCTCCAGCGCAAGGATTGCGAAAAGGGTTTCATCCTGGATGGATTCCCGCGCACGATTCCCCAGGCGGAGGAGCTGAAAGTGCTGATGGGCAAGCTGGGCATCCGGCTGGATTTTGTGGCCAATCTCGAGGTTCCGCGCGAAGTTGTCCTCGACCGGCTTACGACGCGCAGGACCTGTTCCAATGCGGCGTGCCAGGAAATCTATAACGTGAAGAGCAATCCGCCGACGCCGGAGGGCAAGTGCCGGAAATGCGGAAGCCCAGTCGTCCAGCGCGATGACGAAACGGAAGAGGCGATCCTGTTCCGTCTCGAAACATACAACAAGAAGACGGCGCCGCTGATCGGTTTTTACGAGAAGGAAGGATTGCTGAAGAATTTTGCCTCGATCAGCAGCAAGGAAACGGTGGCGCAGATCCGGAAAGCCCTGGGGCGATGATCGACTACGGGCGGGAGCTGAACAGTGAACAGCTCCGCGTGGTCATGGAGCCCGGGGGACCGCTGCTGGTAATCGCCGGGGCCGGCAGCGGCAAAACGCGGACGCTCACCCACCGTGTGGCGCGGCTGATCGAAACGGGCGTCCCCCCGGAACGGATCGTTCTGGCCACGTTTACCAACAAGGCCGCCCGAACGATGCTTTCCCGGGTCAGGGAAATCACGAAGGTCCCGACGGAACGGCTCTGGGGGGGGACCTTTCATCATCTCAGCCACCGGATCCTCCGCAGCAATGCCGCCCTCCTGGGATATCCGGCGAATTTTTCCATCATCGATTCCGAAGACGCCCGGCAGATGATCGCTTCCTGCATTGCCGCGTCCGGGATCGACGTCAAGGCCGACCGGTTTCCCAAGGCGGACGTCCTGGGCGACATCATCAGCCTGTCGGCGAATATGGATGCCCGGATCGACACGATTCTCTCCGCGAGGTTCTTCCATCTTGAGGAAAAGTTCGAGAAGATCCGCGAGGTGGCCCGCCGCTATGACGCCAGAAAGCGGGAAGTCGGGGTCATGGACTTCGACGATCTGCTCGTCCTGACGCGCCGCCTCCTGCGCGATTTTCCCGACGTTGCCCTGCGTTACGCGGAACGTTTTCTCCATATCCTCGTCGACGAGTATCAGGACACGAACATTCTTCAGGCCGACATCGTCGATCTGCTCGCGGCACGCCATCGCAACCTGATGGTCGTCGGAGACGATTCCCAGAGCATCTACTCCTTCCGCGGGGCCGATTTCCGCAACATCCTGCACTTTCCGGAACGCTATAAGGATTGCCGGATCTTCAAGCTCGAGACCAACTACCGGAGCACGCCGGAGATCCTGCACCTGGCGAACCTGTGCATCGTCCGGAACGACCGCCAGTTTCACAAGGTTCTCAAGGCCGTCCGCGGCGGCGGCATCCGTCCCGTCGTCGTCCCGACACGAAATGTCCTTCAGCAGGCGGATTTCGTTGCACAGCGGATCCTCGAGCTGAACCGCAGCGGCCTGCCCCTGCGGGAGATCGCCGTCCTTTACCGGGCCCACTATCACTCGATGGAAATCCAGATGGAACTCGTGCGGCGGGGAATCCCCTTCGAGATCCGGTCGGGGATCCGCTTTTTCGAGCAGGCCCATATCAAGGACGTGACGGCCCATCTCCGCATTCTTCTGAACCCCCTCGACGAGATCGCCTGGAAGAGGGTGCTGGGACTGTACCCGCGCGTCGGCAGGGCAACGGCCGAGAAGGTCTGGAAGTTCCTCCGCGTCCATCCGCCGCTTCCGGATGCGCTTTGCAGCGAGAAATTCGCGACCTGCGCGGGAAAGGCGGCTGCGCCGGGTCTGGCCGCCTGCGGCAAGACCCTGGGAAATCTTCTGGGGAAACGGTCGGAGGGAAAGATCTCCGATCTCATCGACGCCATTCTCAGCGAGGGATACCGCACCCTGATGCAGGAGCGTTATACGGACTACCTCTCGCGGGAAGACGATATCCACCAGCTCGCCGGATTTTCGGATCGATACGCATCTCTGGAAGGCTTCCTGGGCGAATTGGCACTGCTGACGAACACGGACGAGGCGGAGGCGGAAGAGGAAGGTGCGGACGGTCCGGACCGCGTCACCTTGAGCACGATTCATCAGGCCAAGGGTCTGGAATGGGCCGCCATTTTGATTGTGTGGTGCGCCGAAGGGATGTTGCCGCTGGCGCGGGCCCTGAAGGAGCCGGAAGGCGAGGAAGAGGAACGCCGTCTCTTCTACGTCGCGGCGACGCGCGCAAAGGACCAGCTTTACCTCTGCTACCCCACCTGTACCTATGCCCGGGAGGCCGGGTATGCCCCTGTTTCACCCTCGCGCTTCATCCGCGAACTGACGCTTTCCCCGTCGCGGCATTCCGCACTTCCGTACGAACAATGGGTCCTCTTCGAAGAGTAGGGCGCTCGCTTCACATCCACTTGTCGGATTTGTCCCTGGCCTCATACTCGGCGCGGAGGGCGATCTGCGTCGCCTCGGCGATATCCTCGACGCGCCGCACCCAGTCCTCGAACTTGATGTCCACCCCGAAGACGCCGATCATCTCATCCTTGTCGTCCACGATGGGGCTGGAGACGGTGAAGCACAGCGCGCCAGTCATCTTCGAAATGTAGAAATTGGTGACGTGGATCTTGCCCGTCTGCAGCGGGCGGATGAACCACTCGCGGTCGGACTGGTCCGTCCCGACGCCGTAGTTCTCGTACTTGGCCCGGTCGGCGATGTTGGTGATGTTGCGCGTCATCTTGCGGCCGTTCATGTCGACGACGTAGGCGAACTGAATGGAGGGATTCTCCTCGATGATCTGCTGCATGATCGGTTCCTGAACGTCCGGTTTCATGGTCTTCATGACCGGATGCTCCACAACCTGCCGCACCACGGCGATGGCGGCTTCCGCAGCCCGGTGCTTGATCTTCTCCAGGCCGGACAGGAACAACTCGGGAATGTACTTGCGCACGCGCTTTTCCATTTCTTCATTCGAGATGCTCGTCTGCCGTCCGGCCTCGTATTCTTCCGTAATCCACTTGGAGATCCTGGCGACGCCGGGATGCCGTTTGTCGATCGCATGGTCGCCGGAAAGACCCAGCTTCAGGTTGATCCAATGGGAGATCCCCGCCTTCCCGGATTTGTCGGTGATCATCGGGACGATGGGCCGCTTCAGGAGTTTCCCGGTATCGAAGATATTGTAGATCTCTTCGGACTTGATCAGCCCGTCGGCATGGACGCCGGCCCGGGTGACGTTGAACTCGGCGCCGACAAATGGATAGTTTTCGGGGATCCGCACGCCGATCTCGCGCTGAAAATAATTCGCGATGTCCGTAATCACCGTCGTGTCGATCCCGTCGCTGCGGCCGCGGAGCTGGATATACTCGATGATGAGACCTTCCAGAGGGGGGTTCCCCGTCCTCTCGCCCAGCCCGAGGAGTGTCGCGTTGGCGGCGGCGCAACCGAACATCCAGGCGCTGGAGGCGTTGTTGAAGGCCCGGTGGAAGTCGTTGTGGCCGTGCCACTCCAGGAGATGGCCGGGAACTCCGGCATCCTCGATGAAGGCGCGCACCAGCTTGTCGACGCTGCGGGGGAGGGAGGCGCCGGGATAGGTGACGCCGTACCCCATGGTGTCGCAGAGGCGGATCTTGATGTCGATGCCGCTCTGGATCCGCAGTTTCATGAGTTCCTGGGCAAAGGGAATGCAGAAACCGTAAATGTCTGCCCGCGTCAGGTCCTCGAAATGGCAGCGCGGGCGGATGCCGGCATCCAGGATCGACGTCACGACATCCAGGTACTCTTCCATCGCCTGCCGCCGCGTCTTCTGGAGCTTCAGGAAGATGTGGTAGTCGGACACGGAAGTGAGAATGCCCGTTTCCGAAAGCCCCGTTTCCTTGACGAGCCTGGCGTCGTCCTTGTTGGCCCGGATCCAGCCCGTGATTTCCGGATAGGTCAGGCCGAGCTCCCGGCACCGGTTCACCGCTTCGCGATCCTTGCCGCTGTACAGAAAAAATTCGCTCTGGCGGATCAGGCCGTTGGGCCCGCCCAGGCGGCTCATCAGGGCATACAGATCGACGATCTGCTGGACGCTGTACGGCGGCCGCGCCTGCTGACCGTCGCGGAAAGTCGTATCGGTGATGAAGATCTCTGCGGCGGGATCGATCGGGAGCAAGCGGTGATCGAAGTCGATGCGGCAGACCTCCCCGTAGGGGAAGACATCCTTCTGGAGATTGGGTTCTTCCACGTCCTTGAGATCGAACTTCCAGAAATTCGTGTGTTCGTGATCCAGAACTCTCTTTTCCTTATTCCATTTCGCCATGGTCGTTCTCCAAAAAGGAATCTTGAGGCGCGATCGGGGAGGACAGGGAAGAGCGATGAAGGGCGCCGAACAACGGTCTCGTGATGCCTGGCGTCTGCGATGTTCGTCATCGCAAGCTGTCGGGCTGCAGCCGCTCCCGGGGATTGTTTGAGCCGTGAGGGGCGTCAGACAATCTTCAGCGAGAGCTCCATCAGCTGTTCGATGGCGACGGGCGACGGCGCATCCGTGAGCAGGCATGTCGCCTTCTGGGTCTTTGGGAAGGCGATGACGTCGCGGATGGATTCCGCCCCGCTCATGATCATGACAAGCCGGTCCAGACCGAAGGCGATCCCTCCGTGCGGCGGCGTGCCATATTCGAGGGCGTCGAGCAGGAAGCCGAACTTCATCCGGGCATCCTCCTCCTTGAGACCCAGGGCCTTGAAGATCCTCGCCTGCACATCCTGCCGGTGAATCCGGATGCTTCCTCCGCCGATTTCGGAGCCGTTCAGGACGAGATCATAGGCGCGGGCGCGGACCTTGCCCGGGTCGGTTTCCAGGAAGGGCAGATCCTCCAGCGCCGGCGACGTAAAGGGGTGATGCGTGGACATGTATCTCTTTTCCGTCTCGCTGTATTCCATGAGCGGAAATTCCGTCACCCAGGTGAAGGCCAGCTGATCCGCCTTGATGAGATCCAGTTTGCGGGCAAGATGGATCCGGAGATTGCCGAGGGCGTCCTGAACTACCTTGGCGGTATCGGCCGAGAAGACGAGGACGTCTCCCGGTTTGACCCCGGTCCGCTCGTTGATCAGTCCGATCTCATCGGCGCTCAGGAATTTCGCGATGGGAGAGGTCCATCCCTCGGGCGATATTCTCGCCCAGGCAAGTCCCTTGGCTCCATAGACGGCCGCGAAATCCTTCAGTCCGTCAAGGTCCTTGCGGGAAAGCGCTGCCGCATCCGGGATGCGGATGGTCCTGATCAAACCTCCGGAGTCGGCGACTTCCCGGAAGAGATTGAAGGCGGATTTGCCGACGATATCGGTAAGATCCTGAATTTCCAGTCCGTAGCGGAGGTCGGGGCAATCCTTTCCGTAACAGTCCATGGCCTTGCGGTACGAGATCCGCGGGAAGGGTAGGGGGAGTTCCTTTCCGAGGCAGGTGCGAAATACATGGGCGATCATCTTCTCCATGGTGGTCAGGACGTCTTCTTCCGAAATGAACGACATCTCGACATCGATCTGCGTGAACTCCGGCTGACGGTCCGCGCGCAGATCCTCATCGCGGAAACACTTCACGATCTGATAGTACCGGTCGAAGCCGGAAACCATGAGCAGCTGCTTGAAGATCTGCGGCGACTGGGGAAGCGCGTAGAACATCCCCTTGTTGACCCGGCTGGGAACGAGGTAATCCCTCGCACCTTCGGGGGTGCTCTTGGTCAGAAAGGGGGTTTCCACTTCGATAAAACCTTCCCGCTGGAAAAAGTTTCTCGTCTCCGCCGCAACGCGGCTGCGCAGTAGAAGGTTTTTCTGCAGGGCGGGCCTGCGAAGATCGAGGTAGCGGTACTTCAGCCGGACATTTTCCGAAATCTCTTCCTGCGCATCGAGGAGGAAAGGCGGAGTCTTCGACTCGTTGAGGATTTCCAGACGTCCCGCCATGACCTCGATCTCGCCGGTTTTCAGATCGGGATTCTCCATCCCCGCGGGCCGGCGCCGGACGGTTCCTTCGACGGCGAGCACGTATTCGCTGCGGATGCGATGAGCCTCGCGATGGGCGTCCGGGGCGATATCCGGATTGAAGACGACCTGAACGAGGCCTTCACGGTCCCGCAGATCGATGAAGATGACGCCGCCGTGATCCCTGCGGCGGTGGACCCATCCCATCAGCACGACCTGTCTGCCGTCCAGGGCGGCCGTCACGTCGCCGCAGTAATGGCTTCGCTTTCGTTCGGTAATGAATTCAGCCAAGTTTCCTCACCTCGCTTGAAGATGATCGATGATGGATTCCTCGATTCCCGATAACGGCAGACTTGCCTGGGTGGCGTTTTTCATATCCCGCAAACCGGCATTGCCTTCGGCAAGTTCGTTGTCACCCAGAATCAGGGTATAACGGCAGCCGAGCCGGTCGGCCCTTTTCATCTGGCTCTTGAGGCTCTTGCCGGCGATTTCCATTTCCACGGCCAGCCTGCGCATGCGGAGACGGTTGCAGAGGCCGTAGGCGAATTCCTGCGCCTTCTCACCGATGGCGGCAATGAAGAGGTCGAGAGCCTGGCCGCGCCCGGCTTCCTGTTCCGGAAGGAGGGAAATCAAACGCTCCATGCCGATCGCAAAGCCGATGCCCGGGGTATCCGGTCCGCCCAGGTCGCGGACCAATCCGTCGTAGCGTCCGCCGCCCGCCACGGCGTTCTGGGCGCCGAGGTGCTCTGTAGTGATCTCAAAAGCGGTCCGGCAATAATAGTCGAGGCCGCGGACCATGCGCTCGTTGATCCGGTAAGGAAGCGAAAAGACGTCCAGGCATTTTCGAACGGCGTCGAAGTGTTCCCTGCAGGACGCACAGAGATGATCGGACAGCCTGGGGGCGTCCGCAACGATCCCCCGGCAGGGCTCCATCTTGCAGTCGAAGATGCGCAACGGATTGGTCCGGAGACGGCGCGAACAATCGGCGCAGAGCTCCGTTTCGCGGCCCGCAAAGAAATCGACGACGGCCTTCTTGAAGGCCGGGCGGCAGACGGCGCACCCGAGGGAATTGATCTCGAGGGACACGGCCTGGAGACCGAGGCGATGGAGGTAATGAACGAGCATCAGCATGATCTCCGCGTCAACGCGGGGATGTTCGGCGCCCAGATGCTCCACGTCGATCTGATGGAACTGCCGGAAGCGGCCCTTCTGGGGTCTTTCCCGGCGGAACATGGGACCCAATGTGTAGAGCTTGGACACGGGCTCATGGAAGAGGCCGTGCTCCAGATAGGCGCGGACGACGGAGGCCGTTGCTTCCGGACGAAGCGTCAGGGATTCTTCTCCCTTGTCGGAAAAGGTGTACATTTCCTTTTCCACGATATCCGTTGTCTCCCCGATGCCGCGGACGAAGAGTTCCGTTTTTTCAAGGATGGGGACCCGGATCTCGCGAAAGCCGAAGGAGGTGAAGACCTCGTGGGCCGTCTGCTCGACATGGCGCCACCGGCCTGTCTCCTCCGGGAGGATGTCTTTAAAACCGCGAACTGCAGAAAGTTTTTCCATGTCTCCACGTCCCGCCGACCTGACCCTGCAAGTCGCGTCCGATAACATAGAAAGCGCTTTTATTGCAACAGGAATTCGTCGAGTCGGCCCCGGTTGTTCTTGCCCATCGTGCGGCAGCGAAGGGTGTCCCCATCGGTTGACACCGTGACGGCCCCTTCGCGGTCCGTCCGCAGGAAGAGGCAGGGATGAGCGGAAAAACGTTCCACCACAAGCGGATGGGGAAGGCGAACGCGGTTCAGGCGACCACAACTCACGACGGCGATCGCGGGTCGTACGGCCTGGAGGAACAAGGAACTGCTGGACGAGGCGCCGCCGTGATGGGGGACAAGAAGGACATCGCTGCGGAGGTTCGTGCTCCGGGCAATCAGCAGCCGTTCCACACGTGCAGAGATGTCCGCCGGCATGAGGATCGAACACTTCCCATAGGAAATCCTCAGAACCAGCGACTCGTCGTTCACGGAATCATAGGCGCGCCCGGCCGGGATTGCCGCCGGCAAAGGGGACTGCGGATGCAGGAGACGGATTTCGACCCCGTTGATGACGCGGCCGGGATTCCGGGCATCGACGGCCCGAAGGGGAATCTTGAGCGACGCCGTCAGCAGGCGGAAGCATTCCTGGTATTCGCCTTCTTCCTGCGTCCCGTTGGTCCAGATCTCTCTGACGGGAAATTCTTCCAGAACGCTCACAAGGCCGTTGAGGTGATCGGGGTGGGGATGCGTAAGGACCATGAGATCGATCTTCCCGATTCTTTGCCGCCGCAGGAAGGGGAGGATGACGTGGCGCCCGCTGTCGAAACCGTCCCTCTCGGCGCCTCCTCCGTCGACCAGCATGGAGAACCCCCCGGGCAAACGCAGCATCGCCGCATTGCCGTGGCCGACGTCGAAAAACGTCGCTTCAAGGCGGTTGTTCAGACGATCGCGAATGGCGCTCCAGTAGAGGACGTCTCCCGCAAAGAGAATCGCCAGGCAGGAAAGAGCCCATCGGTAGCGGACGGTTCTTGCGGAGGTCATCTCTTCAGCGGCGGCGCCCTTTCGTCCCTCCAGGAAACGGACGACGAGTATGAAAAAAAGGTAGTAGCCGGCCATCTCCGCCAGCGTCGGCGTGCCTGTGGTGAACGAGGACCAGGGGAGGGAGGCAAAGTACTGCACCATGGAAATGGAGATGTGGACAAGAAAAGCGACGACCGAAATCAGAAGGGCGGTCAGCGGCTCGGAGATCGGCATGAGGACCGCGATCCCCATGGACAGAGGAATGGCCAGGAAACCGAGAATCGGGATCACCGCGAAATTGGCGATCAACACCACCGTCGACAGCCGGTTGAAGTGATAGGCGATGAGAGGAAGCGTACCGACCGTTGCGACGAGGGTGATGGCGGCAAAGACCGCCAGACGGGTGCGCCAGCGCCGCCAAAAATGATCGGCTTCGGGTTCCGCGGAAGCGGCCGCGGGTCTCAGGAGCGAAGAAACCGCCGGTGCAGCGAAAAGGATCGATGCGACGGCGACAAAAGAAAGCTGGAAAGAGACATCGAAAAGGGAAGGCGGAAACACCGCGAGAATCAGAAGAGCGGCAAAGGCGAGACTGTTGAAGAGATCGCGCTCCCGACCGAGAAGCAGGGCGCACAGGAAGGTGACGGCCATGATCGTCGCCCGCACGACGGAAATGCCCATTCCCGCAATCAGGGCAAATATCAGCACCGGCGGCAAGGCCAGGGCGTAGGAAAGGCGAATCGCATCGATTCTCAGAAGGACCGCGGTGGAGAGCGACAGAATCCACCGCGCCAGAAAGATCCAGACCAGTGCGACGATTCCGACATTGAACCCGGATATGGCGATGATGTGGGATGTTCCCGTCCGATTGAAAAGATCGACAATGTCGCGGGGAATTTCCTGCTGGCATCCCAGGATCATGGCTGAAATCATCTCGCGTTCGGGAGAGGTCGCATGACGGTAAATGAGTTCCCGGATTCTTTCCCGGAAAGACTCCAGGGCGAAAAGAAATGCGTTTGCCTGATTTCTTCTCACGACGGCAACGGAGGCCGGTTCCCGGACGAAGGCACGCGCTGAAACGCCGGTCCAGCGCAGCACGCCTGCGCGTTGGAAAACCCCGGGATTGCTCAGGCCTTCAAGCGGCTTCAGCCGGGTCTCGAAACGGACGATATCGCCATACATCCACGGGCCGTGACCGGCGATCGACAGCCGTATCCGTCCGCGGAAGGGAGCGAGCGATCCATTCGAGACGGTGTTTTGCAGATCGATCGTCAGTTCCGTCCGATCGGGCCGGCGTTCGGGCACGCCGGCGACGAGGCCCTGCAAGCGCATGGTCCGATCCAGCTGCCGTTCCGGTACCGGCGACATCGTCGACGCCCGCCATGCGGAAAACGTCAATCCCGTGCCCCCCAGGAGGAAAAAGCCGATCAGCAGCAATGCCCAAAGCCAATCCTGCCGGAAACGGACTGCCAGGAGAAGGGAAATCAGCGTCAGAAGGAGGGAGAGAAAGAGAAGGGGCGGAGAGAATTCAAAACGGTACGCGGCGAGAATGCCGCCGGCGAAAGCAAGGCCGATGGGCACGAGCGGCTTGCTTCTATGGGGAAAAGGATAGATCATTTTGGCAAAATATTATAGCATTGCCCCTCCGAAGATTACAGGACTAATTTATCACATATCAATGAAAGTGGCGATGGAACGGTTGCAGGCGACTTCCAGAATCGACAAGCGGATATGGTGGCTGATGCTGGGGCGCGTGGGATTTGCGACGCTGCTGCTCGGCGCCGCCATCAGCCTGCAATTTCGTCACCTCACGATATTCCCCCTGGAGTCGACGCTTGCCCTTTACCGCACGGCGTCCCTGTTCTATCTGATCTCGATCGTCTATGTCTTTCTGCTGCGCACGGTAGAACGGGAGCAGTTCCACATCTACATACAGTCCCTTTGTGACGTCGGTTTGGTCTCCATCCTTGTCTACTTGACGGGCGGAAGCCGCAGCGTCTATTCCGCTTTCTACCCCATGATCATCATCTATTCGGTGCTCTTTCTGGGGCGCGGCGGCGGAATGACGGCGGCCTCCGCGTGCAGCATTGTCTATGGGCTCCTCGTCGACTTTGAATATTATGCCTGGATCCAGCCGCCCACCGCGTTTCTCCTGCAGGACCTGCCGCTGACGCCCGGAGAGGCCCTGACGCGGAGTTTCGTGCATATCCTTTCTTTCTTCGTGATTGCCCTTCTTGCCAGTTTCGTCGTCGAGCAGGAAAAGAAGGTCCGCCTTCTTCTGGCGGAGAAGCAGACGGCTTTCGATCAGCTCGACGTTCTTCACCGCAGCATCATCGAGTCCGTGGATGCGGGGATCTTTACGACGGACCTTATCGGCCGGATCAAGTCGTTCAATAGGGCTGCGGAAGAGATCACGGGATATGTCTTTGCCGAGCTCTTGAACCGACCGCTCCGGGATGTTTTCCCCGCAATCGCCGCCGTCGTGGAGAAGGAAGACGACCAGAGGCCCTCGACGGACAGGGAGAAGGGAACCCATCTGGCGTTTGAAAGAAAAGACGGCGAAAGGCTCGTTCTCGGATGCGTCTTGTCGCCCCTGCGGGATGGTCGCGGAGACCGGATCGGGAGCATCGTGATCTTCCACGATCTGACGGCCACAAAGAAGATGGAGGCGGAATACGAGAAGAACCGCCGTCTTGCCTTTGTCGGCGAAATGGCCGCCGTCCTGGCCCACGAGATTCGCAATCCCCTGGCATCCATCAGTGGTTCCATCCAGGTACTCAAGAAGGATCTGCGGCTGAATGCGGCCGACGAACGACTGATGTCGATCATTCTGCGCGGAAAGGACCAGATCGAGAACTTCATGAAGGACTTTCTCCTCCTCGCCCGCCCGTCCCCGGGCACGATGGAGCCGATCGAGTTGCGGAGCCTCGTGAGCGATGTCGTCGAGGCGATCCAGTACGTGTCCGATTGGCACGAGGGCATCGGCATTGAACTGACAGGAGACGATGTCCGTATTTCGGCGAACCGGGCGGAGATCCGCCAGTTGATTTGGAACCTCCTGATGAATGCCGTGCAATCGATTCCGGAGAAAGGCGTCATTGATGTCTCCTTGCATCGCAGCGTCGATCCCGAGGGGGTGACCCTGGAGATCCGCGATACGGGGGCGGGAATGGGGAAAGAGGTGTTGCAGAAGGTGTTCGAACCTTTTTATACGACCCGTGAACGCGGGACGGGGCTGGGATTGGCGATCGTAAGGCGTATCGTGGAAAACCACGGAGGCCGGATCCGCCTGGAGAGTGAACGGGGACGGGGGACATCCATTGCGGTCTGGTTGTCGTCGTGTCCTGAAAAGAGAGCGATCACCGCTGATGCGGTCGGCGAGGTTGGGGGATGACGAGAGTCCTGGTTGTAGACGATGATGCAGGCGTTCGGGAATTGCTCGAGATCATGCTGACTCGGGAAGGATACAGCGTTGTTTGCGAAGGGGACGGCATCAAGGGACTGAACCGATGCAGGAAGGAGCGGTTCGATCTCGTCCTGACGGATCTGAAGATGCCGAAAATGGACGGCCTCGAATTTCTCAAATCCGTCAAGGAACTCTCCCCGGAAACGCTTGTCATCCTGATCACGGCTTACGCGACCGGTGAAACCGCAGTCCGCGCAATGAAGGAGGGGGCCTACGATTATGTGGAGAAGGACTTTGATGTCGACGACCTCAAGCGTCTGATCCGGGAGGCCCTGGAAACGAAGGGGGTCAAGGATCAGCAGGCGCCTTTTCAAAAGGATGCGGATGATGCCGTGCACTTCGGCGGCATGATCGCCAAGAACAAGGACATGCTCAAGATCTTCACGACGATTCGCAAGGTCGCCGATACGGCGGCGAACGTCCTGCTGCTCGGCGAGAGCGGCACCGGCAAGGAACTCGTCGCAAGGGCGATCCACGAGCAAGGTCCCCAGTCCAAGCAGCCCTTTGTCGCGGTCAACTGCGGCGGCATTCCGGAGAATCTGCTGGAGTCCGAATTGTTCGGACACATGAAAGGCTCCTTCACGAATGCCTACGCCGACAAGCCGGGGCTCTTCGAGGTAGCCCGCGGCGGAACGATCCTTCTCGACGAAGTCGGCGAACTGCCGCCGCTCCTGCAGGTCAAGCTTCTCCGCGTCGTTCAGGAAAAGACATTCCGGAGAATCGGCGGCGTCGAGGATATCAAGGTCAGCGTGCGCATCATCTCCGCAACGAATCAGGATCTGGAGAAAAAGGTCCGCGAGGGAGGCTTCCGCGAAGACCTGTATTACCGCCTCAACGTCATCCCGATCATGATCCCCCCGCTGCGCAGCCGCCGGGAAGACATCCCCATTCTCACCAAGTATTTCGTCGAGAAGTTCTCCCGGATTTACGGAAAGGAAATCCGCAGTATTTCGGCTTACGCGCTGGGCCTGCTCCTGGACTATCCGTTTCCGGGAAACGTCCGGGAACTGGAGAACATCATCGAAAGGAGCGTGGCGCTGGAGGCATCGACGATCGTCCTGCCGGAGAACCTGCTGCTGTCGACCTCTGCCCTGGAGAAGATCGGCGTATCGGCCCTGGATATTCCGCAAGACGGCGTCGATCTCAACGGGGTCGTATCCATGTTTGAGAAACGCCTGATCGAAAAAGCCCTCCAGAAGACGAAAGGGGTAAAGAGCAAGGCAGCGGAACTTCTCAAAGTCACCGACGACTCTCTGAAGTACAAAATTGAGAAATTCGAGATTGTCTGAGGGCCGGACAAGGAAACTACGGAATAAAATACTTGACTTTTCCGAGCCGGAACTCTATACGAGGGAACAGTTTTTTTCGAGGAAGCGACTTTCCCTATGTATCGAGCGAACCGGGCGGACTTGTTTTTTGGCTTTTTTACCTACTTTCCGGAGGTCTGCCTGCCGCGCTCATGACCTGAAGACATAACGAAGAAATGAGCCGTGGGCGGACCGAAAAGGTCGGCCGCGGCTTTTTTTTTGCGACTGTGGGAAAACGATGGAAAGCGGTTTCGCACGGTCAGTTCCCCAAAGGAGGAAAGTGATGATGAAAATGATGTGGTCACACGCGCGGCTCGCCCTGCTGGCGGGAATCCTCGTGGCGGCAATGGTTTCGGCGCCTCTGGCCGAGGCGAAACCGATCAAGGTCGGTGCGGCGATCAATATGACCGGCCCGGCATCCACCTGGGGCCAGTTCCACGCCAAGGGACAGCAGGACTATTTCCGCTACGTCAACGAAGCGAAGGGCGGCGTTGCCGGCAACAAGATCGAAATGCTGCTGGTCGATACGGCGTACAAGGTTCCCGAAGCCGTTGCGGCCGTCAGAAAATTTGCCGTCCAGGAGAATGTCGACATGATCGCCACATGGGGCGCAGGGGAGGGTTTGGCCGCCAAACCGATCATCCAGCAATACAAGATCCCGACGATCAACTATTCGACAAGCTGGGAGATCCTTGAACCGCCGATCGCCTACATGTATCTGCCGTTTGGAAGTTACCGCATGGATTGTCAGGCGATCCTTGAATACATCCGGGCAATCCATAAAGGCAAGGATGCCCCGAAGGTGGGGCTTCTCACCTACAACAACCCGTACGGCCGCTCGATCCATCAGCCGGCAAAGGAATTCGCAGAAAAGCTGAAGATCAAGATCGTCTCCGTGGAGGAATTTCCCCCGAAGACCGTCGATCTCACCACCGAACTCCTGCGGCTGAAAAAGAACGGTGCGGAGTACATTTTCATCCAGATGCTTCCCGCATCCATCGTGACCGCATTCAAGAGCGCCGACCGTATCGGCCTTGATGTGCCCTTCTTCGGGACCTGGACATCCACCGACCCGGATTTCTTCAAACTGGGCAAGGGACTGATCCGCGACCGGCTCAACATGCAATTCCCCGGCGGACTTCCCTCCGATGGCACACCCGGTATGAAGTTGATCGAAGACCTCTGGAAGAGGTATAAGACCGTCGAGAAATTCGACGCCGCCTACTGGGAAGGCGTCGTTGTCGGAATGATCATGGAAAGGGCCTTCATCCGGGCTCAGGAGGCATCCAAGGAAATCAACCGCGAGACGATCAACAAAGCGTTGGAGTCATTCCGGCAGGAGGATTTCGGCGGATTGCTGCCCGCGGTCACCTATACCTCGACCGATCACGGGGCTTCGTACAGAGCCCGCATCGTGAAGGTCGCGGAAGACGGCTCTTACAAACCGCTCACCGATTTCTATACGCCCGGGAAAGAGAAGATCAAGTTTCTCAAGTAACGGCGGCTCAGAGCGGGATCGGGAGTTCTCATGAAGGCTTATCGCGGGCAACCGGCGGTCTTTACCGGCCGAAATGCGGACGACAGGCGGGCGGACCTGGAGGTTCGAAACCTGTCGCTCCGCTTCGGCGGGGTGTCGGCGCTGCACGATGTGAGCCTCGAAGTGAAAACGGGAGAACTGGTGGCGGTTATCGGACCCAACGGCGCGGGGAAGACGAGCCTGCTCAACTGCGTGACCGGCTTCTACCGGCCCCAGCAGGGCAGGATCGTTTTCAACGGCCGGGACATCACGGCCCTGCCGGCTCATCACCTGGTCCCGATCGGCATCGGCCGCACGTTCCAGAATATCGAGCTCTTTCCGGGAATGACGGTCCTTTCGAACCTCCAGCTCGCGCGCCACATCCACTGTCACTATAGCCTCCTCGCTTCGAGCCTCTTTCTCCCTTCGGTGCGCCGGGAGGAAACGCATCACCGCCGCATCCTCGAAGAGATCATCGATTTTCTCGAAATGCAGACGATCCGCAAGAAGACCGTTGGATCGCTGCCGTACGGGATGATGAAGCGCGTGGAGCTTGGACGCGCCCTGGCCCTGGAGCCGAGACTCCTCGTACTGGATGAGCCCTTCGCGGGAATGAACCTGGAAGAAAAGGAGGACATGGTCCGCTTCCTGCTGGAACTGAACCGTCAATGGGGACAGACCATGATCCTGGTGGAACACGACATGTCCATCGTGATGAGCATCTGCAGGCGGATCGTCGTCCTGAATTTCGGTGAAAAACTGGCCGAAGGCACGCCTGAAGAAATCAAGGGGCATCCGGAGGTCGTCAAGGCCTACCTGGGGGACGGGGCGGAGGACGGCCAATGACGGATGTCCTTTCATCGCCGCTGGAGACGCTGACGCTGCCCCAGGTGCTGCTTCGTCAGGCCGATCGCCTGAAGAACCCGGCTTGGCCGGCTCTGCGGGAGAAGGCTTACGGCGTATGGCAGGCCTATTCCTGGGAGGATTATCTTCGCTTCGTCCGCCGCACCGCGCTGGGGTTCCATGAACTGGGTCTCAAACGGGGCGAGATCGTCGGGCTCGTCGTGAACAACCATCCGGAATGGCTGTTCTGCGAACTCGGCGTGCAATCCATGGGAGGGGTGACCGTCAATCTGTTCACGTCATCCATCACCGAGGAACTGCGCACCGCCCTTTCCAGAATTCGCGCGACCTTTGTCGTCGCCCAGGATCAGGAGCAGGTCGATAAACTGCTCGATGCCCGTGAAAAACTTCCCCACGTGCGAAAGGTCGTCTATATCGATCCGACGGGGATGTCCTCCTATGAAGACCATCCCTGGCTGATCCGTTTCAGCAAGCTCCAGGAACGGGGACGTGCCCTTGAAGAACGGAACGACGGACGCTTCGACGCGGAGGTATCGAAGGGGCGGCGGGAAGACACGGCCCTCATGATCCTGACGTCCGGAACGACGGGGATCCCGAAGCTGGCGATGATCTCCCACCGGAATTTCGTGGAAATGGGCGTGCGCTGGCGGGAAGCCCTGGCCATCCGGGAAGGCGAGAACTGGCTCTCCATGTCGCCGCCGGCCTGGATCGTCGATCAGATGTGGGGACTTGGCGTGGCGCTGGTCAGCGGGATGACGATGAATTTCCCGGAGACTCCGGAGACGGTTGCGGAGGACTTCCGCGAGATCGGCCCTTCTCTGGTCATCACCGCGTCGCGTTTCTGGGAGGAGATGGCCTCCCGGATCCGCGTGAAGATGTCCGACGCCGGAACTCTCAAAAGATGGCTTTTCCATTTCGGAGAGCGGGCGGGCAAGACGATCGTGGCGATGCAGGCGCGCGGGGAGAAAATCCCCCCGTGGAGGTCCCTGCTGCAGGCCCTCTTCAAACGTCTGGTTTATCTGCCGCTCCTGGACCGCGTGGGATGCACGAGGCTGCGCAGCGCCTTCACGGGCGGACATCCGATCAGCCCCGACGTCATCCATTTTTTCCGTGCCGTCGGGTTGAACCTGAAGCAATGCTACGGACTTACCGAGGCGGGCGGCATCTTTCAGATCCAGCCTGACCTCAAGGTCAAACCGGAAACCGTGGGCAATCCCTTGCCCGGAATCGAGGTCAAACTGGCCGAAGACCAGGAGGTCATTCTCAACAGTCCCACGGCATTTCAGGGATACTATCAGGACTTCCAGGCGACGGAGTCGGCTTTCCGCGAGGGCTGGCTGAGGACGGGCGATGCAGGGTATTTCGACAAGGACGGGCAACTGGTGATCATCGGCCGGAAGGAAGAGATCATCCGCAACAAGAGCGGCGAGGTCTTTTCGCCGGACTTCATCGAAACCCGCTTGAAGTTTTCCCCCTACATCAAAGAGGTGGTGGTTTTCGGAGAAGGCCGGCCCCATATCACCGCCCTGGTCAACATCGATATGGGAAATGTCGGAAGCTGGGCTGAGGAACGCCTGATCCCGTACACGACCTATACCGATCTCTCGCAGCTGCAACCGGTCGAGAATCTGATCCTCGAGGAAATCGGCAAGGTGAACCAGCAGCTTCCCGATCTCATGAAGATCCGGAAATTCATCCTTCTTTACAAGCTCCTCGATGCCGACGACGAAGAGCTTACGAGAACGGGGAAGGTCCGGCGCCGGTTCGTGTACGGCCTCTATATCAAACTGATCGAAGCGATGTACCGCAACGAGACGCACGTGGATGTCAAGGGAAAGATCCGTTATCGCGACGGCCGGGTCGGGACCATCGAGACCACGGTCCGCGTGATCCCGGTGGAGTAAGGGGGAGGAGATGGAATTTTTTCTGCAGCTGTTGATCAACGGCCTGTGCATCGGATTTCTGTACGGAATCTCCGCCATGGGCTTCGTGATGATTTTCAAGTCCTCGAGCGTCTTGAACTTTGCGCACGGAGAACTGCTCGCATTCGGCGCTTTCATTTTTCTGGCCCTCATTTCCTGGGCGAACCTGCCGGTTCTGCCCGCCTTTCTGTTGACCCTGGCCGGTTGTTTCGCCCTGGGATTTCTGATCGAAAGGATCTTTCTGCGCCCCCTGATCGGCGAACGCCTGATCTTCGTCATCATGCTGACGGTGGGACTTGCCTCCATGTTCAAGGGCCTGATGCTCTTCGTGTGGGGCGGAAATCTTCACACGTATCCGGATTTTCTCCCCGCGGCCATGGGGGTTCGCATCGGCCCCGTCGACGTTCCCCCCGTCTACTCGGCGGCGCTGGTCATCGGCGTCGGGTTTCTCCTGCTCTTCGGACTGTTTTTCAAGTATTCCTCGCAGGGCATCTTCATGAGGTCGGTCGCCGACAACCAGAAGGCGGCCCTGTCGCTCGGCGTGCACGTGCAGCGGGTCTTCGCACTGTCCTGGGCGATTGCGGCCCTCGTGGCGGGAATGAGCGGCATCGTTCTGGGAATCATCAACGGCATCAATGTGCACGATCTGTCGGCCATCGGCCTGAAGGTCTTTCCCGTGGTCATCCTCGGCGGATTGGACAGCATCGGCGGGGCGATTGTGGGAGGAATCCTCATCGGACTCCTTGAGACGTTTACGGGCGGCTATCTGTCGCCGTCGCTCCGGGATGTGGTGCCCTATATTGTGCTGGTCTTCATTCTCATGGTGAAGCCTTACGGCCTCTTCGGGCTCGCGGAGATCGAAAGGGTATAGGATACGACGATGAGGCGTTTTCGATTTCATCCCTGCGGGAATTTCAAGGAAGGCTATTCGGAAGAGCTCGCGATCTTTGAAACGGACTTCGGCCGTTCCTCCGTCCTGCTCGGACTCGCCTGCCTGGTCGCACTGCCGTTCGTATCCAGCGCCTACCTGCTGTACGTCATCAACTCGATCGGCATCGCCGCGATCGCCGTTGTCGGCCTGAACATCCTGATCGGTTTCACCGGCCAGATTTCCCTGGGTCACGGGGCCTTCTTCGGCGTCGGCGCCTATGCCGCGGCGATCCTCGCCACGTCCGCAGGCGTCCCCTTCCTCCTGGCCGTTCCCGCGGCGGCCGTGATCACCGCCCTCGTGGGGCTCGTCTTCGGCATTCCGTCGGGACGCCTGAAGGGGCTCTATCTGACGATCGCCACGCTCGCCGGCCAGTTCATCATCGAATACATCCTGATTCATTGGGAAGGTCTTACCAAAGGAACCATGGGGATCACGCTGCCGGCGCCGAGCCTCTTCGGCTGGAAACTGACCGGGGACCGGACTTTCTATTTCATCATCTTTGCCTCTCTGATCGGACTTCTCTGGGTTGCCGTGAACCTGATGCGGTCGCGGTTCGGAAGGGCCTTCATTGCCATCCGCGACAACGACCGTGCGGCGGAGGGGATGGGGATTCCCATCTTCCGCTACAAGCTCCTGTCATTCGCCATCAGCTCCTTCTATGCCGGTTTCGCGGGCGCCCTCTGGGCCTTCTATATGGTAAGCGTCACAACGGAGCCGTTCAATCTCGGACTCTCCGTCGAGTACATCGCCATGGTGATCATCGGCGGGCTGGGAAGCGTCTCCGGGTCGGTATTCGGCGCGGTCTTCATCACGCTTCTGAACGAAGGACTGCGCTGGCTGACGGACATTCTCATCAACATGGGCTTTGTTACCCAGTCGGGCATCAACATCGCCCCGTTGCGGGAATTTGCGTTCGGACTGGCGATCGTCCTCTTCATCCTCTTTGAACCGCGCGGCCTGGCCGAGATGTGGAGAATCGTCCGATCGAGCTTCCGTCTCTGGCCGTTTTCCTATTGAGGCGACGTCTATGGAAGGTGATCTGCTGAAAATCAACAACATCTCCGTCGTCTATTCCGACGTCATCCAGGTTCTCAAGGGCGTATCCCTCAACGTGAGCAAGGGGAGAATCGTCAGCCTCCTAGGAAGCAACGGCGCCGGCAAGACAACCACCCTGCGTGCGATCTCCGGGCTTCTCAAGCCGGAAAACGGCAAGGTGACGGACGGCAATATCCTCTATGACGGACACCCCATCGATAACCTGCCGCCCGAGGAGATCACGCGCATGGGGATCATCCAGGTCCTGGAGGGGAGGCAGCCTTTCAAATACCTGACGGTGGAGGAAAATCTTCGCGTCGGCACGGCGACGCATCCCTGGAAGCCCTACCGGAAGGACCTGGAGCGCGTCTACGACTACTTCCCTTCACTGGTGAAGCGGCGCAGATCTCTGGCCGGTTTCTGCAGCGGCGGGGAACTGCAGATGCTGGTCATGGGCAGGGCGCTGATGGCCCATCCCAGTCTCCTGCTCCTGGACGAGCCGTCGCTGGGACTCGCGCCGCTGGTCGTGCAGGAGATCTTCCGCATCATCCAGAGAATCAACAAGGAAGAGGGGGCAACCATCGTTCTGGTGGAGCAGAATGCCCGGATGGCTCTGCAGATCGCCCATTATGGCTATGTGATGGAAAACGGCAAGATCGTGATGGAGGGTGTCGCCTCGGAACTCGTTGAAAATCCGGACGTCAAGGAATTCTACCTGGGAGTGGGGGCATCCGGCGCCGCCAGAACGTACAGCGATGTGAAGTCTTACCGGCGCCGCAAGCGCTGGCTCTGAGGCTGTTGAATCCGACAGCGAGTGCGCCCCGCAGTGCGGGGCAAAGGAGCGAATGAAGAATCATTCCCTTCCTTGGGGATCACAGCTCTCCGCAAGAAAATGCGGAGAGCTGTCAAAAGTACCGATCTGCTTCGTTTCCCTCATCCTTCGCCGTTCGGCGTACATCCAGTACGCCTCGCGGCTCAGGATTTCGGGGGCCTCGCATCCCGGCCCTTTTGAACAGCCCTTAGGGAATGATGTTTTCAGCACGTTGCTGTCATAAAAGGAGGAGTCGCCATGAAGATCGGGTACGACAGCAGGGAAGACAGAAATCGGGACGAACGGCTTGCGTCTCAGCTGAAACGGCTCCAGGAGATGCTCGCCAAGGGGTATCAAAGGTCTCCTCTTGTAAAGAAGATGATGGACGAGAGGGGCCTCACGCCCGGCGATTTTGCCGGCTTGGCGGACCTTGAGAAGCTGCCGGTACTATCCCGCGAGAAAGTCATCGAGCTGGAGGCGTCCGAACCGCCCTACGGGGGTTTCTGCGACCGCCGGAAGAGAATCGACCGCATATTTACGTCGCCCGGACCCGTCTATGAGCCCCATCTTGGACAACGGGATCCCCTCTGGGCACGGGCCTATTTTGCCGCCGGGATCCGCCGCGGCGACATCGTCCTGAACGCCTTCTCCTATCACCTGGTTGCTGCAGGACTGACCTTTCACGACGCCCTTCGCAGACTCGGCGCAACCGTCGTTCCCGCCGGTACCTCCGGCACCCAGATCCAGGTTCAGTTGATCAAGGACCTTGGCGTTACGGCCTATACGGGGACACCGAGCTTTCTGATGTCCGTGATTCGCAAGGCGGAAGAACTGGGACACAATTTTCAGAAGGATTTCCGTCTCCGGAGGGCCTGCTTCGCGGCCGAACCGCTTGCCCCGGATCTGCGCAACACCTTTGAGTCCCAATATGGCATTGAGACGTATCAGATGTACGGAGCGACAGAGGTCGGCGATATCGCCTTTGAATGCCGGCAGAGGAACGGCTGGCATCTCTGCGAGGAAGTCCATGTGGAAATCGTGGACCCGACAACGGGAAAGAGGGTGGGGCCGGGCGAATACGGCGAGATCGTCGTCACCCGCCTCAATGACATCTTTTTTCTCTTCCGGTTCGGGACGGGCGATCTTTCCCGTCTGATCGAAACGGAGTGTGCGTGCGGCAGGACCTCATTGCGACTGGACGGCATTGCGGGCAGGAGCGGCGATGCCGTGAAGGTCCGCGGGATGTTCGTCGCGCCGAGCCAGATGAAGAGGATGGCCCAGCATTTTCCGAATCTCAAGTTTCAGATGGTGGTCGAGCGCTCCTCCCATGAGGATTCTCTGACCTTCCGACTGGAAGGGGCCCTCCCTCCTTCCGAACGCGGGGAAACCGAACGCAGGTTTCAGGACCAGTTTCGTGCGCTTTGCGCGTTGCGCATTGATCGGTTCCTCTGGGTCGAGGAAGGCACCCTTAGGGAAGGTGACAAACTCATGGCCGACCGAAGATCCTGGAAATAGTCGAATCCATACAACGCTCCTCGATTCTTTTAAACGTTTCATTGAACGCAGATGGAAAAGATCCCTCCGATCCGGACGTCTGCCTCCTTCCTGATAACTGAAATATCCAATCATATTCAATTGATGAATCAGTACCGCTCCTTTGCCGAAAAACTGGCACGCGAATTTCATAAGACAGAGGCAAAGACGATAAAGATGCCTCACGGCAAAAAGGGAGGAACACAATATGAAAAAGACGTTTTCGACCATGATCCTGGCAGTTGTCGTTGTCCTGTTGACTGCAACCTTCAGCTTCGCCGAGTTTGCGGCGACCGGGGCGGGAAATTTCCCCTATTTTCAGCTGGGTTGTCTGATCATCGGCGGTCTCATCATAGTCTCGCTGAAGGTGAAGTACAGCAAGATGTATCTGGGTGAAGCCGTAGGCGCGTTCGCACTCTATACGGTTCTCGTGGCCCTCTTCACTTCTCCCGTAATCGACGTTGTGAAGACCGTCGTCAGCTAAGGGAACCCTTCTCAGGTCGGAGGCAGGCATATGGTCACGGCAAGTAAAACACACAAGGAGAACCCGTACGCAACCGTTCTCCATCTGAGTGCCTGGGGTTTCGTGATCGTCATCGCATCGTTTGTCTTCCTCTATGCGGGATACTGGCTGGACCAGAAGCTGAACACGTCGCCCACCTTCATGCTCGGCCTCTTCTTCCTGGCCATATTCCTCTGCATCGGCAGGCTCTACCAGGAGGCGTGGTTGAAGAGAAAGGACCTCTAGGCCCGTTCCGGGGGCGATCGCCGGAGTGCGGCCAGTGCAGCACCGCTGGATTCTGAAAAAAACCGGGGAGGCAAACTTTCCCCGGTTTTTTCTGTTTTACGGGAGAAGAACGGCGCCGAATGAGCGCCGTCCTGCCGATAGCGCGGAGGCGGCGAATCAGCCGGCTGCGGAGGAGACTGCGGACGACGGCGCGACGGCCGCCACTTTCAACTGGACCTCGCTTGATCCGCTCCAGGAATGTAACCGGGGCGTAAACACAATGTCGACGGGAGTACCTTCGCAGAGAGATTGAAACAGGTGCCCCTTCCCGAACCAGATCGAGTTGCAGGAGACGCCCTCCGCAGCGATGCGCATCCGCAAGTGGTTGTTGCCCACGACGGACGTCGAGACAACCCCTACGTTCCGGACGCAAAGAAGAGGCTCCGGATTTGCCGCGCCGAAAGGCGCGAGCCTGTCGAGCTGCGATACAAGGCGTTCATCGATATCCCTGAACTGGCAGCAGGCATCGATATTGACGGCGCCGGTCCGCAGCGCGGGATCGATGCTGCGGCGCGCAAAGTCCTTGAGGGTCAGGCTGAACGCGGGGATATCTTCCTCGCGAATCAGGATTCCCGCCGCGTACTGATGGCCGCCGTAGGCGAGCAGATGTGAAGCGCAGTACTTCAGCCCTTCGTGAATGCTGAAGCCGGTGACGCTGCGGGCCGAACCCTTGCCGATCCCGTCCTTCAGACTGATGAGGACCGCCGGAAGATTGTAGCGTTCAACGAGCCTGGCCGCGACAATTCCAATGACGCCGGGATGCCAGGAAGGGGATGAAAAGACCAGGGCGCCCGAGAGTTCGGAGATCGACGATTCCTTCGCGATACTCTCGGTGATCTCCCCGAGAATGCCTTTTTCCATATCCTGTCTCTTCCGATTGTTGGCATCGAGACGTTTCGCAAGATCGATTGCATGATCCCAATCGTCGCTCATGAGCAGGCGGACGGCATCTTCCGGGGAGGAAATCCGGCCCGCGGCGTTGATTCTGGGAATCAAGCCGAAAGAGGCCCGGAAGGTATCGACGACCTGGTTGTCGTCGATGCCGCAGACTGTTTTCAAGGCGCGAATGCCCGTTCTTTTTCCTTCCGTAATCAGCTCGAGACCGATCTTGACGAAAATGCGGTTTTCATCCCGCAGGGGAACGAGATCGCCCAGGGTCCCCAAGGATACGAGATCGAGATAGCCGCGCAGGTAGGGATAGCATCCGTCACGCCAGAACCCCTCCTTCTGCAACCTGCCGCGAAGGGCAATCAGGAAATTGAAGACGATTCCCACGGCGGCAAGAGCTTTAAAAGGAAAGCTGCAATCCTTGCGGTGAGGGTTGATGAGCGCGACCGCTCCCGGCAGGGGGTCGGAAACCTCGTGATGGTCCAGAATGATCGTATCGATGCCGACCGACCTGGCATAGGATATTTCCTCGTGATCGGACGTTCCGCAATCGACAGTCACGAGGAGGGAAACCCCCTCTGCATGGAAACGATCAATCGCGCCGCGATTCAAACCGTATCCCTCACGAATCCGATTGGGGATGTAGTAGGAGGCGTTGACGCCGGCATCCTGAAGAAATTTCAGCAGAATCACAACCGATGTAATGCCGTCGGCATCGTAATCTCCGTAGACCATCATTCTTTCTTTATTGAAAACGGCCTTCAGCAGTCGATCAACCCCGCGGTCCATATCGATCATGAGATTGGGATTGTAGAGATCCTTGATCGAAGGGAAGAGAAAGCGTTTTGCCTCCTCACCGCCGAAGATGCCGCGCGCGATGAGAATACGGGAGATGATCGGGTCGATTCCGAATTGACGAATAAGATCTTCCTGCAACAAATCATCGCCGGGCTGAATTTTCCATCCGGCTGCGGATAGTCCCTTTTGTGTCATGAAACCTCGAGTCTCTGAATCGCCGGCCTCTCCGATGAAGAAATCGGCAGGATCGACATGGCGCATGCATGATATCAATCGGCTCTCTTGTGTCAAGCGCAGTTTTCGACGCGCGTTGCCGCCGGTATTCCGTAAATACGGAGGAAATCCGAGCATCTTCATCCTTGAATTTTCAGCTCCGCAGTGATAGTGGATATCCGGTGCGATTTACGATCACGAGCGGCTTCATCCAGCAGCCCGAAGCCGCCGGAAGTGCAGGGAAACGCGGAAAGTTCGCCATTGTCCGCATGCCAGATCGAACCGGGAAGAAGGAGGGGTATCATGAAGAAGGCGTGGATCATGGTGTTGTTCTTGTTGCTGCCGCTTCTCATGGCGATGGGGCCGCTCAAAGGAGACGCCCCCGCCGACCGCGTACCCATCCCCGCAAAAAAATTCACGGCAATCTTCATTGATCAGACGGATTTTTCGACCGACTGCACAGACGTCAGCATCGAGGGAGGGACGTACCTCGAGGGTAAGAGGGGGGAAGGACTGTATACGGTCTCCTTTGAACAGATTGAATCGGTTCTTTTCCGCTTCTCGTCCGGGAAGCTGTACGCCGCGGCGAAACTCCGCGATGGCGGCAGCGTGGAGCTGGCCGTCGACAAGGATCACCGGGCATACGGAACAACCAAATACGGGACCTTTCAAATCAAGCTTGCGGACCTGAAGAAAATGACGCTGGGGAAGGGGTCGTCAAGACCGTGATCGGATGAGCCGCCCGGATGCTTCCGGAGAACAAAAAAAACCGGGAATTCTGCATTCCCGGTTTTTTATGGCGCCGACAAAGCGCTAAGAAGCCTTCTTGACAAATCCGGATCTCAGGCAGCGGGTACACACCTTGATCCGCTTCGTCGATCCGTTCGTCGAATCCACACAGCGCACTTTCTGGAGATTCGGATACCATACCCGCCGCGTTCTGTTGTTGGCGTGGCTGACCTGGTTACCGACCATGGGTTTCTTCCCGCACACCTCACATGTCCTTGCCATTTCCGTACTCCTCGAAAAAGAATAGGGCTCAATAAACCAAAAAGACGGAATATGCAAGCAGTTTTTCCTACCGGTTTAGCAAAGACGCCGGCTGTCCCGTAGATTCCAGGACGCGCATCCAGACATTCCCGCGTGGGTCGACCTTCATGCCGGAACCGACCATGTTGAGCGGAACATGGACGTATTCGTCTTTCATCATGGCAACCAGCATGCCGGTTTTCCCTGCCATTCCGGCGTGAACCGCGTACTGCCCGAGGGCGCCGCAGTAGATGCTGTCGCTGGCGTTGGCCGGCACGCTGCGGATCATGTAGCTCGGATCGATGTATTTCAGGTTGACATCCATCCCGGCGGACTTGAAGTGCGTCTCTATGGCGCTTTTCAGAAATACGCCGATATCCAGAAGACGGACATTCCCCGACGCATCCTTTTCCAGAGACTGGTCCTTTTTCCTCATGAGATCCTGACCGGCGCCCTCGGCGACGAGGATGACGGCATGCCCGCGCTCGGCTAGGCGCATCCGGATCGACTGCAACAATCCGTTCGGCCCATCGAGGTCAAATGGCACTTCAGGGATGAGGACGAAATTGACATCGTTCTGGGCCAGTGCGGATCCGCAGGCGATATGCCCGGACTGCCTGCCCATGATCTTCACGAGTCCTATCCCGTTAAAAGCGCCCTTTGCTTCGGCATGCGCGCACTGCAAAACCCGCACGGACTCGGAAATTGCCGTATCGAAACCGAACGTCTTCTGGATGAGATGAAGATCATTGTCGATCGTCTTCGGAATCCCGATGACGCCTATGCTCAAGCCCCGCCGCGCCACCTCGGCAGTAAGAACCTCGGCGCAGCGCATGGTTCCGTCTCCGCCGATGCAAAAAAGGATATCGACATTCATGCGCTTCAGGGAGTCGACCATTTCCTCGGGATCCTGGTTTCCGCGGGAGGACGACAGGACGCTGCCTCCGAGCGTGTGGATGTCCTTGACCCCTTCCGGGTTCAATTCCACAACGGGATGCCCGTACTTGGGGACGAGCCCTTGAAAACCGTAACGGATACCGATGATATTGGTCACACGGTAACGATGATACAGTTCCATCACAATGGCCCGGATGACATCGTTGATGCCTGGACAAAGCCCCCCGCATGTCACGATGGCCGCCTTTGTCTTCGACGGATCGAAAAAAAGAAATTCCCTCGGGCCGGCGACTTCCAGACAAAGCGGCGTGCCGTCTTTCGAACGAAATTCGTCGAAGTGCTTCAGGTAGGTATTGAAAAGCATGCGCTTGTCATCCGGGGTATAGTAACTGACGCTTACCGACGATCGGATCTTCCGGTCCCCCAGGTTTCCTATTGTGAAATCATATTGCTCGGGCATCATCGCGTGGTCCTCCTTCGCCGGCGAGGGCGGATTGTGCGCTGTGGACGCCGGCCATGATTTCCCCTTCGTATCCGAGGCCGGCCAACAGCAATCCGCCCGTGAGAAAGACACGGGGCGCGGGTGTTTTGTTCGACAGCGTCATGATTCCGAAAAACGGATTCCGTTTCGTCCGATATTTCTGATTGATGCTCTCTTGATGGCATCGCGCCAGTTCGATGGATTTTTCAATATCCAGGTATTCGATATTTTCACGCAGGAAAGGAAGGAAGGCGTCGAGCCGTTCCAGTTCGGAGAGAATCTGTCCCCGCAATTCCTCATTGGTCAAGCGCAGGGGCGATTCGCGCAGGTAAAAGGTGACATCGATCGCACGCTTTCCCGTCGGGGCAAACTCCAGATCCCCCGAGCGGCTGACCTGGAGAAACAGCAGGTTTTGATCCATCACGCTCTTTTTTTCGTCGCTCACGAATGCGACCAGCGGCGCCAGTTTCTCCGGCAGGCCGGCTTCCCGCACACCCATCTGGATCGTGAAAGGATAACGCACGGTCCGGGCATTCCGCAGCCGCCGCCCCAGACGCTGAAATTTCCGCTCCGACAGGAGGATCATGGCAAGGTTTTCCCACTTCGTGCTGACGATCAGCCGATCGGCGAGAACCTTTTCAACGTCGTCGCCGGCTTTCAGGTCGATCTCGTTTTCACCGGATGTGCGAATGCGTACGATGGAACAGGCGCTGATGATCTTCCCTCCCATGTCTTGGAAGGCCTTTTTCATCGATTCCAGCAGATGCCCGCGGCCCCCGGCCGGGTAATACAGCCCCCGCCACGGCAGGCAGAAGGCGTACGCCGAAGAGAGGCTTTTCGCGCCCGGGTCGTGCAGATGGGAGAGGATAGCCCGCTGAGCCTCCAGGATCCGCTTTGCAGAGGGTTCTTTCTTCTCCAGGCGCCTCATCATCCTCATCAGGGCCAGTTTTGTATTGAGCAACCTGGGAATCAGCTTCAGGAGCCTTAAGGCTTCTTTGAACGATGACGGACGGATCATGGGATTGGATTTTGTCCAGTTGTCGAAGAGGTCGACGGCATCCTGCATGGAGGAAAAGAACGAGCGAAACTCGTTCTGGAACAGCGGGAATTCCCGTTGAAGTTCTTCACAGACGGCGTTGCGGTCGGCGGGCAGATCCAGCCTGCAGCCGGGCAGAATCACCTGCATGGCAGGGTCGAGCCTTTCCAGCCGGGACCTTTCGGGCAGCGGAAGATCCAGTTCGGCCAGCAATTTCAGGCAGGTCTGGGAAGGACCGAATCCGCTCAGCGGAGTGGGATCGACGGTAAAGCGATATCCCGAGATTTCGTAATCAGCCGCAAGACCCTGTTCGGCAATCAGGATCGTCCGCTTGCCCCAACGGGAACACACCATTGCAGCGGCCAATGACGCCATGTCCCTGCCGATGACGGCGATGTCGCAGATCTGCTTCATAGGGTCTCGAAAGGCGAATGCATAAGGGTCTTTGATCTCAGAACCGGTCCAGGGGTGGGTGGTGCAAAGGGACATCGCAGGGAGGCTGCCCGCCCCTCAGGAAAACCCGGCGGCTTTTGACCGACAGTCTTCCCTCGGCATACCATTGAATGGCCTGGGGGTAGATCCGGTGCTCTTCCCTCAGGATTCTCGCGCCAAGCGTCTCCTCCGTATCGTCTTCGAGGACGGGGACGGCGGCTTGAACGATGATCGGCCCCGTATCCACCCCGTCATCCACAAAATGGACCGTGCATCCGGAAAGCTTCACGCCGAATTCGAAAGCCTGGCGCTGGCCGTGTGTTCCAGGGAAGGCGGGCAGCAGCGCGGGATGGATGTTCATGATCCGCATGGGAAACGTCCGCAGGAAGAGCGGCGAAAGAATCCGCATGAAACCCGCCAGGACGACCAGATCCACGCCTTTATCGAGCAGGATTCCGATCATCTCTCGATCGAATTCCTCGCGGGTTGCGAACTTTCGATGGTCAACCACGGAACAGGGGATGCCGTGCTTCTTCGCCCTTTCCACGCTCAATGCGGTCGGATTGTTGCAGATGACGACGGCGATGCGCGCGGACAATCTGCCGGACGCGATCTGATCGATGATGGATTGGAGATTCGAGCCGCTGCCGGAAACCAGCACCCCGATCGCAAGATCCGTCTTCATCCCTCTACACCACGATGACAGGGGGTTGATCGGATTCGCGCTTCTCAATCGTACCGATGAGAGACGCATTTTCACCGAGTTTCTGCAGCCGTTCGACAACCTCGGAAGCCTCTTTTTCGGAAACGACGATCATCATTCCGATCCCCATATTGAAGACCCGCATCATCTCGTGGTCTTCCACATTGCCCGACTCCTGGATGATGGAGAAGATCCGCGGAATGTGCCAGCTGCCTCGGGTGATGACGGCGCGGCAGGGGGAAGGAACAATCCTCGGGATGTTGTCGAAGAAGCCGCCGCCGGTGATATGCACAAGGCCCTTGACCGTAAAATTCTTGAAGAGATTCAGCAGGGGTTTTACATAAATTCTCGTCGGCCTGAGCAATTCCAGTCCCAGCGGCTGATCCAACCCTTCGATGCGGTCCTCCACATGCAGGCCGGCCTTCTCGAACAGCGCCTTTCGCGCCAGGGAAAAACCATTGCTGTGAAGCCCGCTGGACGCGATGCCGATAATCTTATCGCCGACGCTGATCGCGGAGCCGTCAATCATTCGCTCCGCATCGACGACGCCGACGCAGAAACCGGCCAAGTCATACTCGTCGTCGGGATAAAAACCGGGCATCTCGGCGGTCTCACCGCCCAGCAACGCACAGCCGGCGTCCTGGCATCCCTTGACGATTCCCTCCATGATCGAAATGGATTTTTCCAGATGGACTTTCCCGGCCGCCAGATAGTCCAGGAAAAAAAGCGGTTCGGCGCCCTGGACGACGACATCATTGACGGACATCGCTACCAGATCAATGCCGATCGTGTCATGCTTGTCCACCATCTGCGCAATCTTCAGTTTCGTTCCCACCCCATCGGTGGAGGAAACCAGTATCGGATCCTTGTATCTGGCGACGTCGAGGTGAAACAACCCTCCAAACCCGCCGACGGATCCCATCACCTCTTTGCGGGATGTGCTCTTGATCATGGGTTTTATGAGGTCGATGAAGCGGTTGGCTCTGTCGATATCAACGCCGGCGCTTCTGTAGGATGTCTTCTCTTTCATGATTTCTCCAACAGGTAGAGTTCGTTACGGTCCTGAAAAGACCCTTGTCGTGTGCCGTCTCGGAGGCGAATTTTCTAACGTAATCTACAGGTGTTGTCAATTCTTTCCTTGCCAAACAGCAGGAGATCTGCTAACGAAAAACAGCGTTTATCTCTGAATTCATTAGACAAATTCCTGCGGGGTTTTCGTGGAATCAGCCAGGGACATATTGGACAGGATTGAAAGACCCGTCCTTTTTGCATTACGCAATCCTCATCGCCCGGTGATCGGGCTGGGGGCCGGACTGACGGCCATGATGGACACCCTGCGTCGTGTCCTTGCGACCGGCGGATCGGGCGAACTGGCATCATTCTTCAAGAACCTTGAGATATCCCTGGCCTCCATGGAGACGTTGTCTCCGACCGCCAGGCTGGAGCATTTCGAAAAGGCCCTTCGGGCCATTCGCCTTCTGCGGGAACACCTGCCGGAAGATTCGCCGGCGATTTCCCGCACGCCGCATGCGCTTTCACAGGATGCTGATCCGCAGGATATCGATCAGTGCTTCAGCGAGTTGAGCCGCCCGATTCGTTTTGTCAAAGGTGTCGGACCGCGCATCTCGGCACAGCTGGAAAGAAAAGGTATCCATACCATCGAAGATCTGCTGTATTTCCTGCCCAGACGCTACGAGGACCGGCGGTTCATCAAGAAGATCGCGGATACCCAGGTAGGCGGCAGAGAAACGGTCGTGGCGAGAGTTGTTCATGCCGAGGTGAAGCGTTACGCAAAGAAAGGCGTCCTGGAAGCTGTTTTCGCAGACGATTCCGGGTCTTTGACGGTGAAATGGTTCCACGGCCATTCAGGATATCTGCGCAACCTCCTTCGGAAAGACAGCCGGTTCGTCCTCACCGGAGAAATCAGCAGTTTTCAGTTCGGCAGGAACATGGTCCATCCCGATCTTGAGCTGATTGGCGACGATGAAGAGGATCTGCTGCATTTCCAGAGGATCGTCCCCATCTATTCGGAAACGGAAGGACTTCATCAGAAGAACCTTCGGCGGATCATGAAGGAGGTCGTCCTGCGCTATGCGCCGTCCATGCTCAGCCCGATACCGGAGGCGATTTCGAGGGCGAGAGGATTGCGGCCGATCCGCGAGGCGATTGAGGCCGCTCATTTCCCGCCTGCGGACAGCGACGTGAATGTCTATAACGGCGCCTCATCTCCCGCACATCGGCGAATCGTCTACGACGAATTCTTCTTCTTTCAATTGGGCATGGCATTGAGGAGAAGGGGAAACCTGGATCAAGGCGGTCCGGTGTTGGATGGAAGAACCGCAATGCTGGACGACTTTCATCGGATCCTGCCCTTTGAACTGACGGCGGCGCAGAAACGCGTCGTTGCCGAAATCGAGCGCGATGTCTCAAGCGGCCGGCCGATGAGCAGGCTTCTCCAGGGGGATGTGGGATCCGGGAAGACCGTTGTCGCCATGTCGGCGCTGATCATGGCCTGTGCGGCCGGCTTCCAGGCGGCCATCATGGCGCCGACCGAGATCCTTGCGACACAGCACTACCAAAATATCCGGCAGTGGTGCAGGGCATTGAATCTGGAAGCCGCAATCCTTACGGGCGGGATGGGGGCCGCCGCAAAAAAGGCAGTCCAGGAGGAAATTGCCCGGGGCCGGATTTCCATTGTCGTCGGCACACACGCGCTGATCCAGCAGGAAACGGATTTCCGCAATCTGGGTATGGCCGTGATCGATGAGCAGCATCGCTTCGGCGTCGTTCAGCGCGCCGCATTGCGGGAAAAAGGACAAAACCCGCACGTGCTGGTGATGACGGCAACTCCGATCCCCAGAACGCTCGCGATGACGCTCTACGGGGATCTGGACGTATCCGTCATCGATGAGATGCCGCCGGGCAAACTTTCCGTAGCGACCAAGGTATTCTATGAGCGGCATCGTGGCCGTGTTTATGAGATTGTGCGCCGTGAACTTGCCGAAGGACGCCAGGTCTTCGTCGTCTACCCCCTGGTTGAAGAATCGGAGACACTGGACCTGAAGGATGCAACCCGCATGGCGGAACACCTGGCGAAAGATGTCTTTCCCGAGCATCCGATCGGCCTGGTGCACGGCAAAATGAAGGAGGGAGAAAAGAACGCCGTCATGTCGGGTTTCCGAAAAGGGGACATCCGGCTTCTGGTTGCAACCACGGTCATCGAAGTCGGCATCGACATCCCTCAGGCATCCCTCATGGTGATCGAACACGCGGAGCGCTTCGGTTTGTCTCAACTCCACCAGTTGAGGGGGAGAGTCGGACGAAGCGATATCCCTTCGCACTGCATCCTGATGGTTCAAAAAGCGACGACCGAAGATTCCCGGAGAAGGTTGCGAATCATGGAATTGACGGGAGACGGATTTCGCATCGCCGAGGAGGACCTGGCAATCAGGGGACCGGGCGAATTCATGGGTACGCGGCAATCCGGAATGCCGGATTTCCGGGTTGCCAACATCCTCCGCGATTTGAAGCTCCTGGGCGATGCCAGGACGGACGCCTTCTCCGTTATCGAAGACGATCCCGATTTGACCAAGCCCGAGAATCGCCTGCTTCGGGCAGTCGTCCTGAAACGATGGGAGGGAAGACTTGAACTGGCAAAAACCGGCTGACGGCGAGGATTTTGCTTTGACAAAAACAGTGAAGCTGATATAGAAACGCAACGCCGCTCGGGGCGGACAACGGAGAACCTCAAGATGAAAAGCATTTCCGTCGGATTGATCGGATTCGGAACCATCGGAACGGGCGTCATAAAACTGCTCCGGCAGAATGCCGATTTGCTGGACAGAAGGGTAGGGGCTCACCTGCACCTGAAGAAAGTCGCCGACCTTGATCTGAAAACGCCGCGGGCGGTGGAGGTTCCCGCTTCCCTGCTGACGGCGGACGCTTCCGAGATCCTGAATGACCCGGAAATCGAGATCGTGATCGAGCTGGTGGGCGGCTACGAGCCGGCCCGCTCGTTTATCCTCCGTGCCCTCGGGAACAAGAAGCACGTCGTTACGGCAAACAAGGCGCTGCTGGCCGTTCACGGCAACGAGATCTTCCGTGAAGCCGAGAAGCAGGGCTGTAATATCGGCTTCGAGGCGAGCGTCGGAGGGACCATCCCCATCATCAAAGTGCTGAAGGAGAGCCTTGCCGCCAACCGGATATGCTCCATCTTCGGCATCATCAACGGCACAGCGAATTTCATTCTCTCGAAGATGACCGATGAGCACAAATCCTTTGATGTCGTGCTCAAGGAGGCGCAGGCACTGGGTTTTGCAGAAGCCGATCCGACCTTTGACATCGAGGGAATCGACACGGCGCATAAGCTTGCAATCCTGCTGTCTCTGGCGTACGGCAAGCGTGTAAACCTGAATGACCTCTACCGTGAGGGGATCACGGGCGTCACTCCGCAGGACATCGAGTTTGCAGGAGAACTGGGCTATCGAATCAAACTGCTGGCGATTGCCGCCGAGCGGAATGAAACGATTGAAGCCAGGATTCATCCGACGATGATCCCCTTCAACCATCTCCTGGCCAGCGTCAACGCCAATTTCAACGCCTTTCATGTCATTGGCGATGCCTCGGGTTCCGTGTTCCTGTACGGCCAGGGAGCCGGAATGATGCCCACGGCGAGCGCCGTCGTCAGCGATCTGGTGGATACGGCCAGGGATATGCTGAAAGGCATCAGCTGCCGCGTGCCCTCCCGTTCCCAGAGCGAGGACACCATCGATGAAATCGCCCTGATGCCCTTTGAAAATATCATCACCAATTATTATTTCCGCTTCTCGGCGGTGGATCGGCCGGGTGTTCTATCCAAGATATCGGGCATTCTCGGGCAGCACAACATCAGCATCGCCGCGGTCATCCAAAAAGGCAGAAAGCAAACGGGACCGGTGCCCGTCGTCATGACGACCTACCGATCTCTGGAAAAGAACGTCAGAGATGCTTTGAGCGAAATCGATCGTCTCGATATCGTCCAGGGAAAAACGGCGGTGCTTCGTATCGAGGACGAAAATCTGTGATGAAATATGCGATATTGCTGGGCGACGGCATGGCCGACGTTCCCATCGCGGAACTGGGCGGCAAGACGCCGCTGGAATACGCCCGGACTCCAAATATGGACTGGATTGCCAGAGAAGGTACGGTCGGCAGGATCGACACGATCCCTTCCGGCTTCAAGCCGGGAAGCGATGTCGCCACGCTGAGCGTCCTCGGATACAACCCGGCCGAGAGCTATTCGGGGCGCGGTCCGCTCGAGGCCGCGAATATGGGTGTAAAACTGGGTCCGCAGGATGTGGCGTTCCGCTGCAACCTGGTAACGATTGCGACGTCAGACGGACAATCCGTGATGGACGATTTTACGGCCGGTCACATCAGCTCCAACGAATCCAGGCGCATCATCAAGGACATGAATCAGGCTCTGGGCAATGCGGAGTTTCAGTTTTACCCGGGAGTCGGATATCGTCATCTCTGCGTGTGGAAAGGCGGATCCAAAGATGTCCTGACGACTCCGCCCCACGATATCAGCGGACGGGCGATTGATTCCTATCTGCCGCATGGAGAGGCGGCCGCCCCGCTGCTGCGCCTGATGGACCTTTCCCGCGCATTTCTGGCGAGCCACCCCGTCAACCGGCAGCGGAAGGCCTCGGGGCACAAGGCCGCCAACTCGATCTGGTTATGGGGACAGGGGACGGCGCCGGTTTTCGAACGCCTGACGGATCGCTTCAAGCTCAGCGGCGGCGGCGTCATTTCCGCGGTTGATCTTCTCAACGGGATCGGCATCTATGCGGGGCTCGAGGTCATCCGCGTCGAGGGGGCGACGGGGTATGTCGACACCAACTATGTCGGAAAGGCAGAGAAAGCCCTTGAAGTTCTCAACAGACTGAGCTTCATCTTTCTTCACGTGGAGGCCCCCGACGAGATGGGGCATGAGGGAAATCTCCAAGGCAAGATCAAGGCCATTGAAGACTTCGACGGGAAGGTCGTAGGAACGGTTTTGAAGGGGCTCAAGTCCCATCCGGAGTTCCGTATCATGGTTCTTAGCGACCATCCCACGCCGATTTCGATCAAGACACATTCGTCAGATCCGTCCCCGTTCGCCGTTTTCTCGTCGAATCCCGGCGAAAACCTCCGGAACGCGGCCGCTTTCGGGGAAAGCGAGGCGCAACGCGGGGAGATCCTGGTGTCTCCGGGCTATCGGCTTCTGGAGATGTTCCTCGGCGACTGGAGAGGGCGGATTGAAAAAGAACAGCACTAAGATTCGCGTGATCTACGCCGATACCGATGCCATGGGCATCGTCTATCATACGAATTACATCCGCTGGTTCGAGATCGGCCGCAACGAATTGTTTCGCGAAATGGGGATGACCTATGCCGATATGGAGTCTGCCGGCTATCAGTTGCCCCTGACGAAGGTCTTCTGCCACTATCTTCGGCCGGCGCGCTACGATCAGATCCTTGAAGTCGAGACCTGGATTGATTGTCTCAGACGCGCGAGCGTTCATTTCAAATATGTCATTTGGGACGAAAGAAGACAGGACCGGCTTGTCGAGGGATACACCGTTCATGCCTGCACGAACCGGGAAGGCAAGGTTCGACGTTTCCCGGCTTTCATGCTGGAAAAGGTAACACCATACTACCCGCTCTCTACCTCCGATCCGTCGTGACGGAGAGGGAAGTCCGGAAAGGGATGAAGAAAATGACAGCACAGAAGGTGACGAAGAAGGAATTGCAGGAACCGGATTTCCTGCATGAATGGCTCGAAAAAATCGTGGAGTTTGCGAAAAGGTACCGCAAGGCGATTTACATTTCCTCCATTTCCCTGCTGGGCTTGGCGCTGATTTTTGCCGGCTGGTTTCTCTTCCGGATGAATTATGAGAGCAAAGCGCAGAGTCTCTATCTGAAAACATACGGCAGTTATCTCAAGGGGCAGCCGCCGGCGCGCGATGGGGAAGCGATCAAGGGATATCAGGAACTGGTCAAGGCGTATCCCTCAAGCAAGGCTGCCGGCATTGCCCGCTATCGACTGGGAAACCTCTTCTTCCAGGCGCAGGGTTACGACGAGGCAATCCAGGCCTATGAAAAATTCATCGAGCAATCATCCCCCGAGGGTGAGTTGATCGTGCTGGCGCTGAGCGGGCTGGCGCTTTCCCAGGAGGCAAAAAAGAATTATTCGGGGGCCCTGGCTTCATTGGAACGGGCGCTGAAGATGAAATCGGGGGTTCTCTTCGAAGGGATCCTCTTCCGGGATATGGCGAGGATGTACGAACAGTTGAACGACAAGAAGAATGCCCTGGAATATTACCGGAAGGCACTGTCCGCAACGAATGATCCTTCCATCACCATGCTGCTGAAGAGAAAGATCGCGATGCTCAGTTGATCACGCGATGGCAAGGAGTACTGCAAAAATGACCGTCCTCATGTCCGGAAACGAAGCGATCGCAAGAGGGGCGTACGAGTGCGGAGTCCGTTTCGCGTCCGCTTATCCGGGAACCCCCAGCACGGAAATCATCGAAGAATTCGCAAAATACGAAGGCGTGTATGCCGAGTGGTCGCCCAATGAAAAGGTGGCGATGGAAGTCGGGATCGGCGCCGCCCTCGCGGGCGCCAAGGCCATCGTCGTCATGAAGCACGTCGGCGTCAATGTTGCGGCGGATCCGTTGTTTACCGTCAGTTATACGGGTACGAACGGGGCGCTGGTGATTGTGTCCGCGGACGATCCTTCTCTGCACAGTTCACAAAACGAGCAGGACAACAGGAATTATGCGAAGTTCGCCAAGATCCCGATGCTGGAGCCGTCGGACTCCGATGAGGCAAGGCGCTTCGTCAAGCTCGCCGTAGAGATCAGTGAAACCTTCGATACCCCGGTATTCCTGCGTTCGACCACCCGCGTTTCCCATTCCAAGTCGATTGTTCGTCCCGAGGAGCCGCGATCCGTTGCCGACACTACGGGCATTCGCTTCGATGCCGCCAAGTACGTCATGGTTCCCGCGAACGCTAGGATCCGCCGCGTCATCGTCGAGGAGCGAATGCAGAAGCTGAAGGCGTTTGCAGAACAATTCAGCGAGAACCGTATCGAGATCAACGATCCGGAAATCGGCATTATCACGGCAGGGATGCCCTACAACTATGCGAAGGAGGTCTTCCCCCGGTACTCCTACCTGAAGCTCGGGATGGTCCATCCGCTCCCGGAGGAGATGATCCGGGAATTTGCACGCCGGGTAAAGCGCGTCTACGTGGTCGAAGAGTTGGACCCCTTTCTGGAAGAGCAGATCCGGGCGATGGGCATCTCCGTCATCGGCAAGAAACTCTTCCCCTACACGAATGAGTTCGATCCGGGGGTGATCGCGGCGGTCCTGGGGGAGCCGAAAGAGGCTCCGCATGGGTCGGCGACGGCGGCTGTTCCGCCGCGGCCGCCGAATCTCTGTCCCGGCTGCCCCCATCGCGGGCTTTTCTATGTGCTCGGCAAATCGAAGGCCTTCGTTGCGGGGGACATCGGCTGCTACACGCTCTCCTTCATGAAGCCTCTGGAAGGCCTGCACTCCTGCATCTGCATGGGCGCCAGCATCGGTATGGCCCACGGTATGAGCAAGGCCCTCGGCAAGAAGGGGAGGGGAAAGGTCGTCGGTGTCATCGGCGACTCCACCTTTGTGCATTCGGGAATCACCCCGCTTCTCAATGCGGCTTACAACCGGAGCGATGCCCTCATCGTGATCTGCGACAACCGCACGACCGCCATGACCGGCATGCAGGAACACCCCGCGACAGGGTTCACGCTGATGGGAGAAGAAACCCGGCGTCTGGACCTGTTCGCCCTTGTCAGGGCCCTGGGAATCACGAGCGTGCACAAGGTGGACCCCTATGATCTGAAAGCGACGGAGAAGATCATCAAACAGGAACTGGCGGCCGAGGGACCTTCGGTCGTCATATCGGACCGCGCCTGCGTCCTGTTCAAGAGGGAAAGGACGGAAGCGGGCAAACCGCTTTTTGTCGATAGGGACCGCTGCATCGGCTGCAAGGCGTGTCTTGGTCTGGGATGTCCGGCCATTGCCTGGCACAAGATCGATCCGCCTCAAACGAGTGATCAAACGGCTTCCAAGAAACGGAAAAAGGGGGTTGCCGTTATCGATGGAGGCCTCTGCAACGGATGTTCCGTCTGTCTTCAGCTGTGCAAGTGCGGTGCGATTCAGGAAAAGGAGAAGAAAGGATGATAGCAGGCGGAGCCACCCGAAGCATTCTTCTTGCCGGCGTGGGCGGGCAGGGGATTCTCAGAGCGAGCGATATCCTCTCGAGTGTGTTCATGGAAGCGGGCCTCGACGTAAAAAAGAGCGAGGTTCATGGCATGGCACAGCGCGGCGGGTGCGTCACAAGCCATGTTCGCTACGGCCGGAAGGTCTTCTCACCCCTCGCCCTCAAAGCCGACGTCGATATCCTGCTGGCATTCGAAAAACTGGAAACACTCCGCTATCTCGACTACCTCAAAAAAGACGGCTGCGTTATCATCAACGATCAGGAGATCCTTCCCCCGGCAGTCAACCTCGGCGACCTTGCCTATCCTGCCGACATCGTCGATACCGTCAAAGCCGCATTTCCGGCATCCAAAGTGGTTCACGGGGAGAACCTTGCCCGCAAGGCGGGGAATGCCCGGACGGTCAATACGGTATTGCTTGGCGCTTTATCGGCTTTCCTGACCGAGATCGATCTTTCGATCTGGGAAAAGGTCTTGAAGAATTCGTTTGCGGCTAAACTGACGAAGGTTAACCTGGATGCCTTCCACCTTGGCAGATCCGCCTGACCGAGCGCATGGCACAAAGATGCCTTCCCGCGATCATCTTTTCTTTGTCCGTTCTTTGGCTATTCCCGGCGTCTGCGGCGATTGCCGAAGAGGGAAGGGCCGGCGATTCTTCCTACGAATTCGCTGAATCGCTCTTCGTCGAGGGCGATTATTACCGGGCGATCACTGAATACAAGAGATTTCTTTTCCACCATCCCACCCATACGCAGATCGAAAAGGCTCAGCTGCGGATCGCGGAGAGCCTGTTCCGCGCGAAAAGATGGAAGGAAACCATCGATTCCGTAGAGGTGTTCCTCCTCCGATTTCCGAACAGCGGCCTCAGGATCGACGCCATGTTCCTGAAAGCATCGGCGGAAAAGGAAAGAAAACTCACCGATAAGGCCCTGAACACACTTGAGGAAATTGTCAGGACGGCCCCGTCGCCTGAACGCGACAGGGCGTTGTATGAGACCGTCATGATCTATCTGGAACAGGGAAAGCGGAGCGGGGCATCGACAGCAGTTGATGGCCTCTCCGTCACCGGCCCATTTTCAAAGGCCGTCCCCATCCTTAGGGAGGGCCTTGAAGAAATCGACCGCCTGCCTCGGAAATCCCCCGCCCTTGCAGGAACCCTGGCTGCAGTTGTTCCAGGTTCCGGTCACCTGTATGCTGAACGGCCCAAGGATGCGCTGGCAGCATTCCTGCTCAATGCCTCTTTTGCCCTTGCCGCCGTCGAGTTGTGCCGGCATGAGCATTATGCGGCAGCAGGCGTCTTTCTTTTCTTTGAACTCGGCTGGTACGGCGGAAACATCTACAGTGCGGTCGGCAGCGCCCACAAATTCAACAAGCGGATCGAGGACGATTTCGTTCTTGATCTTCGCACGAGAGCCAATAGCACTATAAATACAGCGCAGTAATATTCATTAACCCTTGACAAACAAGAACAAGTAGGTAATTTACAAGCGAACATGTTTTGACGGTTTATCAAAAATTATGCATACATAGTCGGTGGAAGAGGGCAAATGGCCGCGGAAGATTATTACAAGATACTCGGCGTGGAAAAGAGCGCATCGGGCGACGACATCAAGAAGGCCTATCGCAAACTTGCCCTCAAGCACCACCCCGATAAGAATCCCAACAACAAACAGGCGGAAGAAAGATTCAAGAAGATCAGCGAAGCCTACGCCGTCTTGAGCGATCCTGAAAAGCGGAAGCAGTACGACAATTTCGGGTCGGAGGGATTCAGGCAACAATATACGCAGGAAGACATCTTCAGAAATTTCGACCTCAATGAGATTCTCCGCGATATGGGTTTCGGCGGGGGAGTGTTCGGTCAGTCCGGAAGGCGGACGGCAGGCTACGGCGGCGGCAGGAGGCGCGGCTATTCTTATCAGGGAGCCAACCAGGAAGATCCCTTTGCCGGTCTCTTTGGCGGCGGGCGGGAGCGGTTTGAACAGGAACCGGAGAAGGGTCCCGACGTCGAGTATAACCTTTCAATTACATTGGAAGAATCAGTATCGGGTGCGGAAAAGAAGCTTGCCATACAGCGGAACGGCAAGACCGACGAAATATCATTCAAGGTGCCGCCGGGCATCAATACGGGAAAGAAGCTTCGGCTTGCAGCGAAGGGAGGGCCAGGTCTCCAGGGCGGATCTCCCGGCGACCTGTATCTGAATGTCAACATCCTTCCGCATCCCGTATTTGCGCGGGACGGCAGTGATCTTTACATGGAACGTTCAGTTTCTTTCTCCATGGCCGCATTGGGGGCGTCCATCGATGTTCCGACGATCGACGGTGCGGTCAAGAAGGTGAAGATCCCGGCAGGGACGCAAAGCAACACAAGGATCCGCATGAAGGGTTATGGCGTTCCGCGGCTGAAAGGTTCGGGAAGAGGCGATCAATACATCAAGATAACGATCGATGTGCCGAAGAAACTTACCGATAAGCAGGCGCATCTGGTCAAGGAGCTCTCTGCAGAAGGATTATAGCCGACGTCTCATAAGATAGGTTATGTAAACTTACGCCATGAAGGCAAGCGACACCTCCAATAATCGGACAATCTCGATTTCGCCTCCAAACACTCCAGTTCGTCCCGAATGATGATTTGATGTTCATGATCGGACAACCTCCATTTCACCCCACACCCCCAGCCGGTCCCGAATGATGATGAGAATCCCCAGAACACCGGGAATCTTCTGTGCCCTGGCGATGCCACGGGCAATGTCGGCCTGTTCCATGACGACATTGCCGATGGCCGTTGCCGCGGCATCAGAGAGTGTCGCCGACGCCGAAAGCACGCATACGGCGTCGGCCCTGCCGTAACTCAAGGAATGTCCGACGGTCCCGGAGGACGTACAGATCCCGACTGATCTTTCCGATGGCGGAATTCTTAAGGCAATCCGGCCGCTCAGCGGTGAACTCCCGGCGAAAATGCCGACGCAGCGCTCCCTTCTTCTGCTCTTGAGAAATATGTCTCCGCCGTTTTCAATGATGATATCGCCGCAGCGGCCTTGAAGTCTTTGCCCGACGAACTCCGCGATCGCGCCGGCAACAGCGGCCATCGGACCGACGCCTGCTTTTTTTCCGGCCTGCAGCATCGCCCGGACGATGGCAGGCGAAAAGCCGTCATCCGGCAAGGGGGACAGCGATGTCAGGAAATCAGGATGGCTCTGGATGTAGGACTCGACATGGCCGCGAAGGCAATGGACGGCCGCCAGGGCCTCTTCGCGCAGGAAAACATCCGAGCGGATGAGGAGCTCCGTCTCGCGAACATTCACTTCGTACGATAGAAGGTCCTCCCCGGAGACTGCGCGCCTGTAAGTCTTTTCGGCTGATTCCATCGGGGGAAATCCTGTCAGGAGAATCTTGTCGCTCCGGCGCCCAGGATCTCGTCGGCGGATTTCAATAAATCGCCGCTCAATTCAAGACGCATAGCGCGGCCAAGGTAGATCACGGTCTCGCTGTTCCCGTTGACAAGGTGCAGGAAGCCGTCCTGTTTGCCGTGCTTCTTGTTCAGCAAGGCATATAATTCGTCGATCTCCTTGTCGGTGGCCTTCATCGCGTCGATGCGGAAATGAGCTGTTTTATACGGGACGACGGTGGCCTCCGAAAGCAACTGGGCCTCCGCGGCAATGACCTTGACGCTTTCCTCGCCGATATCCACGGTCCCTCGAACCAGCACCGGTTCTTCGCTGTGAAGAAGCTCAAAAGCCGCCCGATAGATCTCCGCGAAGAAGATTACGGTGATCGATCCCTTGAGATCTTCAACCGTCACATAGGCCATGACATCTTTTCTTCTTGTCGTAACCTCTCGAATATTGCTGATGATTCCCGAGATCGCCACTTCATCCTTGTCGTTTCTGTCAGCAATGGTTGCCGTATCGCAACTGGTCAGCAGCTCAAGCTTATCCTTCCAGGGAATCAAGGGATGGCCGGTTATATAGAAACCCAGGGTTTCTTTCTCGTAACTGAGCAACTCCCGATGGTCCCACTCCGGAAGATCGCGCAGGGCGCCGCCCGTAAACGCTTCCGAATCGCCGCACCCCTCTTCCCCTTCGACGCGGTCAAAAAAACTGACCTGGCCATTCAATCTGTCCCGCTGGTGCTTCTGCGCCGCCTCCATGATTTCCTCGTGGGCGTCGAGGAGTTGCCGGCGCCTGTGCCCGAGTGAATCGAAGGCGCCGCACTTGATCAGGCTCTCAATGACCCTCTTGTTCACTTTGCGAAGATCGACGCGCCGGCAAAAATCCTGAAAAGACTGAAAGTGATTGCCCTGCTTCCGGGCATGGATGATCTCTTCAATGGCGCCGATGCCGACATTTTTCACGGCCGCCAAGCCGAAGCGGATCGTGTTCCCGCCGGACACGCTGAAATCACTCTGTGATTGATTGATATCGGGCGGCAGGACCCCGATGGTCATCTCTTTGCAGTTGTTGATGTGCTTGATGATCTTGTCCCGGTTGTCCTTTTCGCTGGTGAGGAGCGCGGCCATGAATTCGGCCGGATAGTGCGTCTTCAGGTATGCCGTTTGATAGGAGATCATGGCGTAGGCCGTGCTGTGGGATTTGTTGAACCCGTATTCGGCAAACGTCTCCATTTGCTCCCAGATCTTCCTGGCTTTGATTTCCTGGATCTTTCTCTTGACCGCTCCTTCAAGGAATTTCGGTTTTTCCTTCTCCATTTCGGAGGCTTTTTTCTTGCTCATGACCTTCCGCAGCGTATCGGCCTCGGACATGGTGTAATTCCCGATGGCGACTGCGATCTGCATGACCTGTTCCTGATAGACAATGACGCCGTATGTCTCCTTCAGGATGGCTTCCAGTTCCGGCAATTCATAGACGATTTTTGTCTTTCCCTGCTTGCGGGAAATGAATTCGGGCACCATATTCATGGGGCCCGGACGGTACAGCGCGATGAGGGCGATAATATCTTCGATGCAGTCCGGTTTCATGCTGACGAGGATGTCCTTCATGCCGGAGCTTTCCAGCTGAAACACCCCGTCTGTATCCCCTCTCATGAGCAACTGATAGGTCTCCCGGTCGTCGAGGGGCAGCGCATCCATATTGAGCTCATCCTTGCGCCCTTCGCGTATGAACTGCAGCGCGTTCTTGATGACGGTGAGCGTCTTCAGGCCGAGGAAATCGAACTTTGTCAGGCCGACGGCCGAAATGTCGTTCATGGAAAACTGCGTAACGACGTCATCCTTGGGAGAACACAGGGGGACACGCTCGACAAGAGGCACATCGGATATCACGACGCCGGCCGCGTGCGTCGACGCGTGCCGATTCAGGCCTTCCAGAGAACGGGACAGGTTCAGCAGTTTCTTGATCTTGGGGTTCTTCTTCTCTTCTTCCGCGAGCCGCGGCTCGGTCTTGATGGCTTCCTCCAGAGTGATATTGAGCACATTGGGGATCATCTTGGCGATCGCGTCGACCTCGCCGTAAGGGATGTTCATCGCCCGTCCGACATCGCGAACCACCGCCTTGGCCTGCATCTTCCCGAAGGTGATGATCTGGGCCACGTGATCGGTGCCGTATTTCTCCGTCACGTAACGGATGATCTCATCGCGTCCTTCCTGGCAGAAATCAATATCGATATCGGGCATGCTGATGCGGCTTGGATTGAGGAAGCGCTCAAAGAAAAGCCCATAGCGAATGGGATCGATGTTGGTGATCCCCAGGGCATAGGCCACAAGGCTGCCCGCCGCGGACCCGCGCCCCGGACCGACGGGAATTCCTCTCCCCTTTGCGTAATTGACAAAATCGGCAACGATCAGAAAATAACCGGCAAAACCCATGGAGCGGATCATCTCCAGCTCCTCATGCAGCCGCCGCTCGTAGTTCTCCCTCAGCGCCGGCTCATCCTGAGACGAGAACTTCATGATGATGGGCAACAGGCGTTCGAGCCCCTTCTTCGCGGCTGCCCGCAGAACTTCATCGAGGCTCTGATCGGCGCTCACCTCGAAGCGCGGCAAATAGAACTTCCCGAATTCCAGCGTCAGGTTGCACCGCTCGGCGATCTGCACCGTGTTTTCAATAGCCTGGGGGCACCAGGAAAAGAGCGTTTTCATCTCCTCGGGCGAACGAAAATAGAACTGGTCCGTTGCAAAGCGCATACGGTCCGGGCTTTCCACGGTCTTTCCCGTTTGAATACAGAGAAGGATCTCATGGGCCTCGGCATCCGCCGACTTGAGATAGTGACAGTCGTTCGTTGCGACGAGGGGCAGTGAGAGGCGCCGCCCGATCTCCAAGAGTCCCTGGTTGACGGTCTTCTGTTCAGGAATCCCATTCTCCATGATTTCCAGGAAGAAGTTGCCTTCGCCGAACAGTTCGCGGTACTGCGCTGCAACGCGCTCCGCGGCTTCACTCTCGCCGCGAAGCAGGAGACCTGGAATCTCGCCGTGCAGGCATGCGCTCAGGGCAATGAGACCTTCGTGATGCTGGGCGAGGAGCGTCTTGTCGATCCTGGGACGGTAATAAAAACCCTCCAGATACCCCGCCGTTGTCAGCTTCATCAGGTTTCGGTAGCCCTGAAGGCTTTTCGCCAGCAGGATCAGATGGCGGGCGGTTTCGCCCGTTCCATGTGCGCTCTTGTCGAAACGGCTCCCGGGGGCAACGTAGGTTTCGCATCCGATGATCGGCTTGATCCCGTATCGGTAGGCTGTCTGGTAGAAGTTGATGGCGCCGAACATGTTCCCGTGATCGGTCAGAGCGATCGCCGGCATCTGATATTCTTTCGCCGTTTTGAAGAGTGCCTCAAGGCGGATGGTTCCGTCGAGAAGACTGAATTGCGTATGGACGTGCAGATGAACAAAGTCCGTGTGTTTCATGCCTTCCACCGGGTTCGCTGGTGATGACCGTTTCGGCTGCCGAGGGGCAGGAAAAGAGGACGGCGGTCGCGGTTCGGGAGATGCGTAGACGCTCTATTGAGGAAAACGCCGCTTGAATTTCAGTCCAACCAGTAATTCGGCGCTTCCTTGGTGATAATGACGTCGTGAACGTGGCTTTCCCTCAATCCTGCTGCGGTAATCCGGACGAATCGTGCCTTTTCCCTGAGCTCCTGGACCGTTCTGCAGCCGACGTAACCCATGCCGGCCTTCAGACCGCCGATGAGTTGATGGATGCTCGCGGACAAGGAACCGCGAAAAGGAACCCTCCCCTCGATCCCTTCGGGCACCAGCTTCACATTGCTCTCAACGTCATCCTGATAATAGCGGTCCCTGCTTCCCAGTTTCATTGCCTCCAGAGAACCCATACCGCGGTACACTTTATAGCTTCTGCCCTGGAACAGGACGGTCTCACCGGGACTTTCTTCCGTTCCGGCGAAGAGCCCTCCGATCATGACCGAGTGGGCTCCGGCAGCCAGTGCCTTGACGATATCGCCGGAGTACTTGATCCCGCCGTCGGCGATGATCGGGATATTGTTCCCCCCTGCAACACGATAGGCCTCGCTGATGGCCGTCATTTGGGGGACGCCGACGCCGGCCACGATTCTCGTCGTGCAAATCGATCCCGGACCGACGCCGACCTTGATCGCGTCGATGCCCGCGTCAATGAGGGCCTTCGCACCGTCCGCCGTTGCCACGTTGCCGGCGACGAGTTCACAGTTTGCGAATTGTCTCTTCGTTTCTCGAATGGCGTCCAGTACCGCCTTCGAGTGGCCGTGTGAGGTATCGATGACGATTACATCGACTCCGGCAGCCATCAGAGCCTCCACCCGTGCTTCCCTGTCCAGGATCCCCACGCCGGCCCCGACACGCAGACGGCCGAGGGAGTCTTTACAGGCATTCGGATATTTTCGGATCTTTTCGATGTCCTTGATCGTAATCAGGCCCTTCAGGTTGTAATGGTCGTCGACGACCAGAAGCTTTTCGATGCGATGCTTGTGAAAGAGTCTCTTCGATTCGTCCAGCGTAATGGTGGAAAAAACGGTGACCAGATTGTCCTTCGTCATGACCGCCGATACAGGTTGATCGAGATTGGTTTCGAAGCGAAGGTCGCGATTCGTGAGAATGCCGACCAGTTTCCCCTTCTTTACGACGGGGACACCCGATATGCGGTAACGGTTCATGATCTCGAGGGCCTCGTGGACCTTCTGCTCCGGTTCAACGGTGATGGGATCTACGATCATGCCGCTTTCCGATTTTTTTACGCGGTCCACCTCGATGGCCTGCTGCTCGATGCTCATATTCCTGTGAATGATGCCGATTCCTCCCTCTTGGGCCATGCAGATCGCCGTGCGAGATTCGGTGACGGTATCCATTGCCGCACTCATCAGCGGGATATTCAGGATAATATTGTTCGTCAATTTCGTCGACGTATCAACATCCTTCGGCAGGATATTCGATTCCGCCGGAAGCAGCAGTAAGTCTTCAAAGGTCAGGGCCTCTTTGGGTTTGTCGTCCAGCATATCTTTGCCAACCTCTCTTTCGTTTTTCAGCAACCGGGAAAAATCCCGTCCCGGGTCGTCAACGTACCGGCTGCCGGTCATCCACCATCAAGATCGTTTCCGGCTGTCAAGAATCATCGTTACGGGACCGGCGTTAACCAACTCCACTTTCATCGATGCCTGAAACTCGCCGCTGGCGACTCCATCCATACGCCCGGAGGCAATTCTTAGAAAATATTCGTAAAGGGTCTTCGCCCGGAGAGGTTCTTCCGCTTCCGTAAAGGAAGGTCTCCGGCCTTTGCGGCAATCCGCAAGAAGAGTGAACTGAGATACCACCATCAGCTGGCCACCGATGTCCGATAGGGCCAGATTCATCTTTTCCTGTTCGTCTTCAAATATCCGCAGGGTAATGATCTTTTCGAACAGATAATCGGCGTCTTCCTCTTGATCCCCCTTCTCAACACCGAGAAAGATCAAGAGCCCCTTCCCGATTTTCGATATCACATTTTCATTAACAATAACAATGGCTTCGTTGACACGTTGAACAACAGCACGCATAAAAACTGTTCCTGTTTGAGTTGGCGCGCATGTTAGCAACAAAAGACATCCGCTTCAAGTCTTTTGTCTGCTTCTCTCCTTGGGGAGACATTTCAGACACCAACGGAAGGAGAAAATCCTGCGCAGGGGATCACCATGAAGAGGGCGAATGTTCAGACCTGGTGCGGTTCACGATTGGTCTGCAGTTCATAGGGCTCTTCTCAACGGACATCCATTACCTCTGTGACGGCCAGCGTGGCAATGTCCGCAAATTTTGGATACTTCGGATGATCCGGCTTGATCATGTCCATCATGCGGGAAAAAAGGGTTTCAAGGAAGATCTCCGATCCCTGATTCGACTTACGGATGCCAAAGCGGATCCTGGTCCTCTGTTCAACGGTTATCTTGTTCACCAGATTCTTTGTCACCCAGATTGAGCCGTTGCGAGCGAAATCCGAAAGCCGTCCCGCATAATTCACCGAATCGCCCAAGGCCGTAAATTCAATCGTCGGCGCCGCCGGAATCCTGCCAAAAAATTCCTGACCTTCATTGATGCCGATATTCAGATGCAGGTCATTGAACCAATGCTTCTTGTCTCGCCAGGCACTGCTCAATTCCCTCATCTTTTCACGCAATTCCGTTGCACAACGGATGGAGTTCATGATGTAATCCGCATCGTTTTCTTTGAGAAAATAGTAGACCATGCCGTCGCCCGCGTGTTTTCCATAGGTCCCATAGTATTTCTTGAATGCACACTCCATACACTTCCATATCTGGTTGATCAGCTCAAAATATTCATCCGGAGGAAGTTCAGCGCATATCCTGACCGAATCCTGAAGATCAGCCACCAACACACAGAAAGAAACCAATGTGGGCAGCCGCCGCTTCAGCAATTCCTGTATGATCTTTCCGCGGCTGCAAAGAAGTTCAGCGATACCCGCCATCGATTGTTCGGGTGTCGTATACAGGAAGAAGACGCCCTCCCTGTATACGATGGCATGGACATGATAGATCTGCTTCATTCCGTCGGGGGAGAGCAGGCTTATGTAGGACTCGTGCAATCCGCCCTGCGCTGCATCGACCTGTTCATATTGAGACTGGAGTGCGGAAATTCTCGCGCTCCCGATCCCCTCACAGACCTTGTCCAGGGAACTCTTTGGATGCCTCGCCTTGAAAAATTTCATATGCAGAGAGGAAAGACCTTCGTTTGGCAGCCCACCTGTTCCAAGAAGAAGCTTCTCAAACAAGAGACGGAAGACGTTCCGTCCCTCCGCTTCCTGGATCTGTGCAACCGGAGTCCTGAAGATCAGTTCTTCGGCCTGGCTGTTGATCCAATCGACTTCGAAATTGTTATTCACCAGGTAAGCCGGTGTTGCCAATTCCTGAAGCGTCAGTTGAAGTTCATCCCCATTCTTTCTGAGATCCTCCGGAGGAGGAAGGTTTTTCGGGCTCTTCGATGGTTGCACACCGGGTTGGGTGTGACCAACAGTTCCAAAAGGAAGATCGGCCGTTGCAGAAATATCCTGGACCGGTTCAATTCGCCCCGCGTCTTTCTTGTCATCAAAGATGGGGCTGTTTTCGAGAATCGTTCTTACTTCCGGCATGGACATCCCTTCTTTTTTTAAATTCTTTATCTTCTCAATCGTCGACAGGACTTCAATGGGGAAAAAACCGACTCTTCGGACGTTACTCCTGCCTTCAGGCCGCTTGACGGATGGTCTCGGCAATAAGCCCATTCGTATATAATTATTGAGCGTTGCTCGCGAGAGACCGGTCCTCTTCATCAGGTCGATACTATCGATCCAGTTCAAGGCGTCCTCCGGATGGCACAGACAGACAATTCAAATCATTATTCATACAGAATATATATCCCGTCCCATGGTGCGTAATTATACTGTATATATGTGTCTTGTCAAGTAATATTAGACTGTACATATGAGACACGTATGTTTCCTCTTTATTCGTATTAATAACATTAATATTCAATAATTGGACAGTATTATCTATAGTGTATTTAACGTATCCCAAATGATTGTTATTTTCTTTTCGATGTGATAGTAGGCGTGGCGATGAGACGAATACTCTTTGTCCAGCCATGGATTCATGATTTTGCCGCCTACGACTTCTGGATAAGACCGCTCGGCCTGCTCTATCTGGCATCCGTACTCCGAAAGAATGGATTCGATGTGAATGTCATCGATTGTCTTGATCCATGCCATTCGTCCATTCCCACGGATTTCCGAACGCCACCGGCAAGACACTTGTCGGGAAGAGGGAAATTGCCCAGGCAGACCATTCTCAAACCCAAGTGCCTTGATTTGGTGCCCCGCCGTTACAGCCGTTACGGTATAACGCCGCGGGCGTTGCGGGCCGTTCTGAGCGCCCAGCCAAAACCCGATCTGGTCCTCGTCACCTCGATGATGACCTATTGGTATCCGGGTGTATGGGAAACCATCAGCATTCTGCATGAAGAACTCCCCTCGACACCCATCGTTCTGGGCGGGAACTATGTCACCTTGTGTCCCGATCACGCGAAAGGCAGCGGAGCCGACGTCTTGATCAGCGGCGATGGAATTCTTACCGTTCTCGAAAAACTCAGGCAAATGTTTGCGGTCACTCCTTCGTTCATTCCTTCTGGAGACGACCTTGACGCTCTCCCCTACCCCGCTTTCGATCTCTATCCGATCTTCAGACACGTGCCGATCCTCACGTCCAGAGGGTGTCCATTCCGGTGCAGCTATTGCGCTGCGCATCTTCTTCACCGGCAGTTCAGCAGGCGCGATCCGTTCAAGGTTGCCGACGAGATTGACCACTGGTACCGCACGTTGGGAATTCGCAATTTTTCATTTTATGATGACGCCCTGCTGATCAAGCCGGAGGCATTCATTATCCCCCTGTTGCGCGAGCTGCTCCGCCGCGGCATGACCTGCTCCTTTCATTGCCCAAACGGCCTGCATCTTCGTGAAGTAACGGCCGAATGCGCGAGCCTTATGCGACGGTCCGGATTCGAGACGATACGTTTCGGCTTTGAAACATCCGACGCCGTCCGTCAAAGACTGACAGGCGGCAAGACGACCAACGATGAATTTCTCCGTGCGGTCGGATATCTGAAAGAGGCTGGCTATCGATCGGAGGATATCGGAGTCTATATTCTCTGCGGGCTCCCTGCCCAGTCGCCCGAAGAGGTAGAAGAAAGTATCCGCTACGTCCGGGAAAAAGGAGCAAGACCGCTGCTTGCAGAATACTCGCCCATCCCCGGCACCGCATTGTGGGAAGCGTCCGTGCGCGCTTCGCCTTTCCCGATTGACAAAGAGCCGCTTTTCCAGAACAACACGTTGCTCCCTTGCCGTGATGTCCGCTTGTCCGACAAGCGCTTCAGCGCGCTGAAGCGGCTGGCCAGGCAACCGCTCCCCTGAGGGCTGTGCCTGCCAATTGACCCAGGATTGTTTCCATGCATCCCCCCGTCAAGCATCCAAATCAAGCGCTGTTCGCCCTGCTGGCCATGTCTTTCATCTGGGGTTACAGCTGGGTCGTCGTCAAAGAGGCCCTTCGCTTTATCGATCCCCTGGATTTCGTGGCCCTGCGGACCTTTATGGGAGCGCTGTGCCTGTTGGCGCTCGCAAAAATCAGCGGCGCCAACCTCCGCCCGAAAGAATTGCCGCTGACGTTCCTGGTCGGCATTCTTTCCACGACCGGTTCGATGGGCCTCTCCACGCTGGCCTTGGCAACCGGGGCTGCCGGGAAGACGGCGATCCTGATGTACACGATGCCTTTCTGGACGCTGCTGTTTGCGGGGCCGATCCTCGGGGAGCGCATCCGGACGACGTATTGGATTCCCGTCCTCATGGCGCTGGCGGGCATGATCGGCCTTCTTGAGCCGTGGAACCTTCAGGGAAGCCTGCTCAGCAAGATCCTCGCCATCGCCGCGGGCATGCTTTGGGCGATCAGCACCATCATCGTGAAGATGATCCAGCGACGCGGCGAATACGACACCATGACCTTCTCCGCCTGGCAGATGCTTATCGGATCTCTCCCTTTGTGTTTGCTGGCCCTTGTCATCCCCTCGCCTCCGATCTCCTGGTCGGGCTATTTCGTTTTTGCGCTTCTTTACAATGCCCTTCTTGCCGGCAGTCTGGCCGTCTTTTTATGGTACTACGTCCTCCGGATGCTTCCGGCCGGTGTTGCCGGCATGGGCGCACTTGCAACGCCCGTCATCGGCTTGGTTGCATCGTCGATCCAGCTTGATGAACGCCTGTCTTTTTTTGAGTCTGCCGGGATTGCGCTGATTTTATCGGCTCTGGGACTGATCGCGGTGTTGCAGATTATGGAATATCGGCGGAGAACAGAAAGTAGATCCGTATAAGGAAGGTTGTTCTCCTAAAGAACGCTTTTCTCGATCGGTGCCTGCAGATAGCGCTTCATGGCAGCCAGCGCCTCGTTTTCGCTGCCGACAGGGTAATTGCAGGCCTTTGGACCCAGTACTCCCCAGATTGCAGGATCCGTAGAGCGGAAGAACGCGACGACCGGAACATCCAGCATGCCCGCCAAATGGCTGACACCGGAATCATTTCCGATGTAAAGCCGCGCCCTTGACAGATGTTCCGCCAGTTCGCAGAGATCCGACGGCCGGATGCTCTCTGCGCCGTCATAGAGACGGGTCAGGCCCCGGTCAATTTCGGCAGGGCCAAAGACAAACTTGATCCGGTGAAGGCCGAATTCTTTCAACAGGCGGCGGATCTCCAGATAGAGGGTCGGCGCAAAAATCTTTGCCGCACCGCCGCTTCCCGGATGGATGAGCACGTCGTCTCCGCGTTCGAAATTCAGTCGCCGGCAGCAGGAATTCACATCTCGCGGGATCGTAACCGGGTAGTAGGAATGAAGCGCGCGAAGGTGATGAACCGCGACATGGATCTTCTCCTCAGGAAAAGGCGGGATCACCGCCACGGGAAGCGTTGCGGCAGAAGACAGCATCGAGGCCAGTCTGCCGGCATCTGTCAGCCACAAAACGGCGCCGGCGGGAGGCGGCATGCCGAATGGCAGCCGCTCACCATTGAAGAAGGACAACATGTCCGCACGCTCGGCATCATGGAAAGATCCCAAGAGACCCACCTTGACGGCGAGCTTCATCAGCTCCGGGCGGCCCACTCCTACAAGAGGGGCGTCGGGGAGCAGTTCTTTAAGGCTGCTCAGCGCCGGCCATGTAAGAATGAAGTCGCCAATCGAACCCCGATGACAGATGAGAATATCTTTGGCGCGCATAGGACGGATAGACGACGCAGAATGGTTCGGAAACAAGATTCAAAAAGGGTCCCGTTCCTGTGTCCGTGAAAAAAGCAGGCGTGGAAATATCCTAGGTCTCTGTCGGCACGTAGGAAAGGATACGGCTTCGATCTACAACCTTGACGTTAACGATTCTCTTCTTGCCGTGTTCGTCCAGGTAGATGACTTTGCCGATCCCCGAATTGAAGATGAGCTTCCAGCATGAAAAGCAGGGAGCCGAGCTCTTTGGCTTCCCGTTCTGAACCCCGAAGATGTACAGTGATGCATCCTTCATCCGGTCGTAACTTGCCCTCACGATCGCATTGGCCTCGGCATGGACGGAGTGGCATGTCTCATCCTTCCGCCCGCTGTCCATCTGCAGGTGCTCCTGGATGCATTCGCCGATCTCCATGCAACTGCGAACACCGCTTGCCGCTCCATTGTATCCCGTGCTGATAATGGTATTGTCCTTGGCCAGCACCGCCCCGTATTGAGCCTTCAGACACGTCGATCGCAGACAGGCGGTTTCTGCCATCTTCAGGAAATAATCGTCCCACTGCAGTCTCATATGCCCTCCTCAGCGTCGATGCGCAATCCACATATCACGCTACAATCGGCGAGACAAGAGAATCAAGCGCTTTCTGTATCTCCGCAAGACGTTCGGGGATGTCGACCCTGTCATGAAATGCCCGGCGACGTCTCAGCCTGCCGAAATTTCTTGCATTTCCTCCGGGGAGCTTATAGAATTTTTTCCAGCAAAATTCTCGAACAACCGGTGAGCGGTGAAGACCTTCGGGTGGTGGATAAAACAGATTCTTGTCGGCAGCGCTTCCCTGCTGTTTCTCCTCTTGGGCCTCAATACGTTGTGGTCTGCCTATCAAATGCAGAACCCCCATGAGTTTATCATGCTGTTTTTTTCCTCCTCCCTCATGATCCTGATCAGCGCCGTGGGCCTTATCTACCCGGCCGTTCGCATTTTCGCCTGCCTCAAGGCGCGCAAGAACGATCCCTGCTCCACATGATTTGCCATCGACTCCGCTATCGATCAGCCGCTCCTCTGATTTTCTTCACCGCAGTCCTTCTCCTGCTGCTCCTCAGACCCCTGCCCCTTTCCGGATTTGATCTCGAAGAACGGGTGCAAAAGCACGTTCTTTCCAACGGCCTCACGGTCCTGCTGTTCGATCGGCACCACAGCCCCACCGTATCCCTGTATATTCGTTACCGCGCGGGGGCTGTCGATGAGGCGGAAGGAAAGACCGGCATGGCGCATCTCCTGGAACACATGATGTTCAAAGGAACCAGGACGATCGGCACAAAAGGATTCTCCCAGGAGCGTCGGTTCCTGGATCAGATCGCCGAGACCGGGAGGCTTCTCGACGGAGAGCGGCGGAAAAAGGGACAGGCGGCGGATGCCGCGAAGATCGCAACGCTCGCCAGCCGTCTGGCGCGGTTGCAGCAGGCCCATCGCCGATGGACGATCTCCAATGAAATCGACCGACTCTACACGGAGAACGGCGCCACGGACCTGAACGCATCGACCGGACAGGACCTGATCACATATCATGTCAGCCTGCCGGCGAACAAGATCGAGCTGTGGGCGCGTATCGAATCGGACCGCATGAGGAACACGATCTTCCGCGAATTCTTCACGGAGCGCGACGTCGTGATGGAAGAGCGCCGGCAGCGGTCCGAGTCCGATCCGGACGGAAAGCTGTACGAACAGTTTCTTGCTGCGGCCTTTACGGCCCATCCGTACCGGCGACCGATTCTCGGCTGGCCGTCCGATATGCAGAACCTCGATATGGTTTCCATGGCGGATTTTTATCGAAGGACCCATGCCCCCAACAATACGGTCATCGCCGTCGTGGGAGACGTCAATCCCGATGCCGCGATGAAATTGATCCGCCGTTATTTCGGCGCTATACCGAGGCAGCTCCCTTCGGATTTCCCGCCTACGGAAGAGCCTCCGCAGCGCGGCGAGCGTCGGGTGGACGTCCGTTTCGAAGCGAATCCGCAGTTGGTTATCGGATATCATAAACCCCCGCCGCCGGATTTTGACGACTATGTCCTGGATGTCATCGAATCCGTCCTCTCCCGGGGGAGGACGTCGCGGTTCCACAAACGTTTGATTGAGGAACGCGGACTGGCGGAGACCGTGGAAGCAGTCAACGGTCTGCCGGGATCCCGTTATCCCAATCTCTTTTCGATTTTCGCCACTCCGCGGCATCCCCATTCTGCTCGTGAACTGGAAGAGGCGATCTACGTTGAGATCGATCGTCTGAAATCGGAACCGGTTGAGGAACGGGAGTTGACGAAGATCAAGAATCAGGTGAAGGCGAATTACCTCAGAGGCCTGAATTCCAATGCAGGTCTGGCAGGGATGCTTTCCTACTATGAAGCGCTTCTGGGAGACTACCGGTACGCAGTCCGTCATCCCGACAAGATCGAGCAGATCACTGCGGCGGACGTCCAGAAGGCGGCCCAAAGGTATTTCACCCCCGACAACCGAACCGTCGCAACGATTGTGAAGGGACCATGAAACGATCCGTCCGGATTTGTCTGTTTTGTTTTTTCCTCTTCTGTCTCGCCCCAGTTGCGGGTGCGGCAAAACCGTCGCCTTCTCTCCCCGCACCGGACCGGCTGAAATACCCCCCGCTGACATGGCAGATTCCGGAACCGTCGAGACTTGTCATGGACAATGGGATCGTTTTGTACCACCTACCGAATCACGAACTGCCGCTCGTTTACGTATCCGTTGTCATACGAACCGGATCGATCTTCGATCCCGCGGGCAAAGAAGGGCTCGCCGAACTGACGGCAACGGTCATGAGAACCGGAGGTGCGGCATCCCTGTCCGGTGATCTCGTCGACGACAGGATCGAATCCCTTGCCGGAATTCTGCATGTGTCCGCAAATCGGGAATCCACCAATGCTTCCGTGTCCGTGCTTCGGAAAGATTTGACCGAGGGGATCGACCTCCTTTCCCGCATCCTGATGGAGCCTTCCTTCGAGGAAAAGAAGCTGGCGCTGGCGAAGAACCTCAAGCTTGAAGCGCTGAGAAGACTGAGCGACGACCCTCAGAAGCTTGCCTTCCGTGAATTTCAACGCCTCTTTTTCCGGGGGAATCCCCGCGGCTCTTATCCTTCCCGCCCCTCCGTGCAATCGATCGCCCGTGACGACCTGGTCCGGTTTCATGAACGGTATTTTCATCCTGCAAACACCATGATGGCGATGACCGGCGACCTCTCCGCTTCGGAGGCCAGGGAACTTGCGACGCGGTATTTCGGTGCATGGCGTTCCGCGGCGGCCCCTGCAGAAATCCCCCCGCCGGAGCAGAAGCTGCGGGGAGGGATGTTTTTTCTTCTCAAGGATATTCCCCAGTCCGTGATCGTCTCGGGCCGGCTTTCACCTTCAAAACGGGAATCCCGCTTCTACCCGTTCGAGGTCCTCGATTTTATCGCCGGCAGCGGCGGCTTTCGTTCCAGGATATTCCAGCAGATCCGCACGGACGAGGGACTCGCATACTCCACGGGCAGCTTCTATCGCGCCAGACCCGACTACGGCCTTTTCGGAACCTACGTTCTTACGAAATCCGAGTCGACGGTCAGGGCGCTGACGGTGCTGGATTCCATTATGGATGATCTGTCGAAGCGGCCGGTTCGCGCCGAAGAATTGTCTTCCGCAAAGAAGGCCATCGACAGCAGCTTCATTTTTTCCTTTACATCTCCCGAGAAGGTCGTTTCTCAGCATTTGTCCGTTGAGTACGACGGTCTCCCCGGGGATTTTCTGAAGACCTATCGTCAACGAATCGAAGTCGTAACGGAAAAGGATCTTCTGGATGTTGCAGCCCGTCACCTGGGAGGTGCGGCACCTTCGGTAACCTTGATTCTCGGCAATGCATCCGTATTGGAGGAACTCCGAAAGCTGCATCCCAAAATGGAAGTTCTTGCGCCGTTACCGGAAGAGTGACTCTGCTCCGGCATTGCCGGACGGTGCAGACAGCGATGCTCTTCCTGCTCCATGGAGGCGTTTTCGTGAACAGCGAATTATTCGAGCGCATCGGACGACGCATCGACAGCTACCAGCAGGCGATGATCGATCTGCAAATTGCCCTTACCGCCATTCCCGCACTCGGACCCGAAAACGGCGGAGACGGTGAGCACCGCAAGGCCGCTTTTCTCACGGAGTATCTCGGACGAAGCGGCTTTGTCGATGTTCGCCAGTTTCCCTCCCCCGATGGACGCGTCTCCTCCGGCGCACGGCCCAATATCGTCGTTGTCGTGCCGGCGGCAGATTCCGCAGCTGAGGATACGGCCTGGATCCTCACCCATACGGATATCGTGCCTCCCGGAGACGCGAATTTGTGGGACACCGATCCCTATGAGGTTCGTCTGAAGGAAGACCGGATTTACGGAAGAGGCGTCGAGGATAACCAGCAGGACCTTGTCGCCGCTCTCTTCGCCGCCAAGGCCTTTCTTGACGAAGGCATCAAGCCTTCACGGAATATCGGGCTTGCCTTCGTTGCGGACGAAGAGACATCAAGCCGTTGGGGCCTCGCCTATTTGCTCGCACACCCGCAGAACCCTTTCCGCAAGACGGACCTGATTGTGGTCCCGGATGGAGGCAACGAAGAAGGCTCGTTGATTGAAATCGCCGAGAAAAGCATTCTCTGGCTTCGCGTTCACACCCGCGGCAAGCAGTGTCACGCGAGCAGACCGTCCCAAGGCCGAAATGCCTTTGCCGCCGCCTCCCACCTGATCGCGAAGCTTGACAGGCTCCCCGGTCTCTTCCCTCTCCGGGATCCCCTGTTCGATCCGCCTGCAAGCACCTTTGAAGCCACAAAAAAGGAGTCCAATGTTCCCAACATCAACACTCTTCCCGGAGACGATGTCTTTTATCTCGACTGTCGGGTGCTCCCGGCCTATTTCCTGCCGGACGTCCTGGCGGCCATACGGGAAATGGCTGACGAGATCGAAGCCGAACGGGAGGTGTCCATCGACCTTGTGCCTGTTCAGATGGGACAGGCGCCTGAACCCACCTCACCAGGAACGCCCGTAGTGAAGGCGCTCCGGCGAGCCGTCGGAGATGTGTACGGGATTGAAGCCAGAGTCGGAGGAGTCGGGGGCGGGACCGTCGCTGCATATTTCCGCCGCGAATCCTATGCAGCGGCAGTCTGGTCCAGGTTGGCGACGACGGCCCATCAACCGAATGAGTATTGCCTGATCAAAAATATGCTTGGCAACGCGAAGGTTTTCGCCCATCTCTTTCTTCAAGAGTCCGGCGACGACGCGTGAAATGAGATTGCGCGGCTTCCGCTTTCATGTTAGCCTACCCGCAATTTCGGACATGGGGGTGTGCCGATAATTCCTTGAAACAGACAACCGAGACCATCTGCACCAAGAAAATATCCTGTCCCCAGGACAATGTCCTGCGCGCCTTGCTGGGCGAACAGGATTTGAACGCAAAGCTCATCGAAAAACTGCAGCCCGTAAGAATCTGCGCCCGAAGCGGGAGTCTCTTCATTTCCGGGACTCCGATTGCGACGGAACTGGTCGAAAATCTGATCGTTCAGCTCATCTCGATTATTGAAAAAGGCTATCCCCTCTACCCATCAGACATTGATTACGCCCATCGTATCCTTGCGGAAGACCCCGGCATCAAGATCGAAAAGATCTTTCTGGACAAGGTGTTCATCTCTTCAAAAAAGAGGACCATTACCCCCAAGAGCATCGCCCAGAAGCTGTATATCGATTCGATCCGCGCCAGTGACATGGTCTTTGCCATCGGCCCCGCGGGGACGGGCAAGACCTACCTGGCCATGGCGATGGCCGTCTCCTGTCTCATGGAAAAGAAGATCAGCCGCATCGTCCTGACGCGCCCCGCGGTCGAGGCCGGCGAGAAACTGGGATTCCTGCCGGGTGACCTTGCGGAGAAAGTTAATCCATATCTGCGCCCTCTCTACGATGCACTCTTCGATATGATTGATTACGACCGCGCCACATCGCTGATTTCCAAAGGCATCATCGAGGTGGCCCCGCTTGCGTTCATGAGGGGGCGGACGCTCAACGACTCCTTTGTGATCCTCGACGAAGCTCAGAATACGACCCATGAGCAGATGAAGATGTTCCTGACGAGGCTCGGGTTCGGCTCCAAAGCCGTCATCACCGGCGACGTCACGCAGATCGACCTGCCTCCGGAGCGGGACTCCGGACTTCTTGCAGCCGAACGTATTTTGAAAGAGACGCCGGGGATCCGCTTTGCTTATTTTTCTGAAGTCGATGTGGTGCGCCATCCTCTTGTTCAGGATGTAATCCGGGCCTACGGTGAGTTCGAGCGGAACAAGCGGAATGGGTCTCCTCAGGCTCAGTAGAATGTGGCATTCGGGCAGGGACGAGGCAGTGCGCTGCCGGAAATTGGCTCGCAGCCTTCGGGCGGAAGTTCTCACTTCACCATGTCGATCTATTTTGAAAACCGCCAGAAACGGCAAAAACTGAATTTGCGGCACCGGCGGGCCAGCGTGAAAAAGATCCTGGCCGAACTGGCGTGTTCCGAGGCGGACATCAGCGTCATCTTCGTCAACGATGCTCAAATCCGGGATTTCAACCGAACCTATCTGGCGCGCGACAACGCCACGAACGTCATTTCCTTTTCCATGCGGGAGGGAGAATTCAGCAACGTCAATCCATCGCTGCTGGGAGATATCGTCATTTCCGTGGATACGGCCCTCCGCGACGCAAAGCGGGAAGGCGTCTCTCTGGAAGATGAAGTGGATTACCTGCTGATCCACGGCATTCTTCATCTTCTGGGCTACGATCACGAGCGATCCGGCAGGAAAGCAGCCCAAAAGATGGAGAAGACCCAGAATGAATTATTTCTGCGCCTGAAGGGAGGATACGCTCTCGATCGCTGAGGAAAGCCCTGCCGGCCGAATCTATTTCACGTTGATGACCTGGCCGGGGTGGATCTGATGATCCTTCGTTGCCATGCCGTTCAATTCCAGGAGTTTCCCCAAGTTCATATTGTTCGATCTTGCAATCTCGCTGAGGGTATCCCCTTTTTGAATGACATACGTTTTTGATTCATCTCGCGAAGCGGTTGGGGATGCCGGCGGCTGTCTGCCTCGTTTCTTGGCGGAACCGCCGTCCTCCTTTGTCGGGACCGTGGATGTTTCCTCGGCTGCGGCGTGTGAAGCGATGGTGATCGTTTGACCGACACGGATCCGATCTCCATCCACGTCATTGTTCTTCCTGATCTGTGCCTGAGAAACATCATAGTGGCGGGAAATCGAAGAGATGGTGTCGCCTTTCTGTACGACATGTCGAATCGTACCGTCTTGCGAAGCCTTCGCTTTTCCTTTTTTCCTCTTCTCGGGCTCTGCGGCATACGCATACGTCCTGACGGGAATCGCCAGACGCTGGCCGGCGGCAAGGGCTTTTCCGGCGGGAATACGGTTACGGGACAGAAGCGTCTTCACGGAAATCTTGTATCTCCGCGCTATGGAGTCAGCGGTCTCGCCCGGCCGGACCTTATGTCGGATTGTCACGGTCCTGCCCTTCCCGGATGCGAAGCGGGGCTTTTCCCAGCGCGGGATATCGTTCATTACCTGCACGAGTCTCTCTCCCGAGCCCGGTGGAATCTTGAGCTGGTAAACGCGATCCGGCGTCATCCGATGGCGCAACTCGGAATTGAGAAAAGAGAGGGCATCTTCCGGGAGGTTCAGGCTTTGGGCAATATCCGCCAGCCGCATCGTCTTCTCCGTTGCCACCGTTTCGTAGACGTAGGCCTGCTGCTTCAGCGGATTCTCTTCCAGATCCATCCCGTATTTCTTGGGGTCTTTGATGATGTGGAGCGTGGCGAGAAAGCGCGGTACGTACCGGGCTGTTTCATTGGGGAGCTGGCTGTAGAGGTCCCAAAAACGATCCAGATAATTGAGATGCTGCCTCGAAATGACGCGAAGGACCCTCCCCTCACCGCAATTGTAGGCCGCCAGAACGGACAGCCAGTCTCCGAACATCTCATGCAGATCTTTCAAATAGCCGATCGCAGCGCGGGTGGACTTTTCTACATCCATTCGCTCATCCACCCAGTCATCGCGGTTCAATCCGTATTTGTAACCCGTCGAGGGAATGAATTGCCATAGCCCCAGGGCGCGCGCCCGTGAAAGGGCAAGAACCTTATAGCCACTCTCCACAAGCGGGAGCCAGGAGAGTTCCTCGGGAAGACCGGCCTTCTTCAACTCCCTCACGATGATCGGACGGTAGATAAAGGATCTCTGATAGGAACTGACAAAAAAATCCCTCTCGATTCCCTGGAAGGAACGGATTTCCTTTTCCACATCCGCGTTCATGTGGATGGGAATCTCTCCGCGCTTTCCCGTTGTCACGGTCTGCATGGAGGTATAAATGGCGAGAATCCTCTTGGCAATCAGCAGCCGCAAATCGTCCTTCTGCCGGGCGATATTGGGATCTCCGTCTGTGTCCAGGATGATGGCGTATGCTCGATCCAGAAGATCGAGGGCATTTTCGATATCCCCCTTGCTCCAGAATTTCTGGGACTGATCGAGGAGTTCCAGCGCTTCCTCCATGATCTTCTGTTCGTCATCCCTTTCCCGCTGCCCGTTTGCATCTGCCGGCTCCAGACTCGTCTTTCCCCTTGCATTTCCAGATTCGGAATTTGCCGTTCCTTCAGCGGTTGCAGACATCTGCGTGCCCGAATCGGCACCCGACGGCGCGGGTTTTCCGGTATCGAGGAGTTTTTCGGAAGCCGAGTCCATGACCTCTTGACTTACCCCGGACGGGTTGATGTCCGCAGCAATGCAAATCCCGGCCGCCGCCACGGCGGAAAGAAGACATATTCCAGTAACGATGAGACTCCTTATCCACGGGTTCTTTTCGGCCATCGGCCCTCCTTCGTCATCGTCGCCTAAGCGGCGCGTTTGGGGATGCGTTGATTCGTGTCTCACTGTTGCTGCAACAGATAGGCTTCAATGAAGTCGTCGATATCTCCGTCCAGAACGCGCGATGCGTTCCCCACTTCCAGATTCGTCCGGTGATCCTTCACCATCTTGTAGGGATGAAGGACATAGGAGCGGATCTGGCTTCCCCAGGCAATGTCTTTCTTCGTCTTGTTCACCTCGTCACGCTTGTCGTGCTGTTCTCGAAGCTTCATGTCATAAATGCGGGACTTCAGAAACTTCATGGCCATCGCTTTGTTCTTGTGCTGAGAACGCTCATTTTGACACTGCACCACGATTCCGGTTGGAAGGTGTGTGATCCGGATCGCGGACTCTGTCTTGTTGACATGCTGTCCGCCCTTCCCTGAAGAGCGGAAGGTGTCGATGCGAAGATCCTTCTCGTCGATGTCGACGACGATCGTATCACTGACCTCCGCAAATACGAAGACGGATGCGAACGAGGTATGGCGCCGAGCCCCCGCGTCGAACGGCGAGATTCTCACCAAACGATGGATTCCCACTTCCGCCTTTGCATATCCATAGGCGTACTCGCCTTCGATGGTCATGGAGACGCTTTTCACGCCAGCTTCGTCGCCGGGAAGATAATCAATGATTGTCGTTTTGAACCCTTTTCTCTCCGCCCAGCGCAGATACATTCTGACGAGCATCTCCGCCCAGTCCTGGGCCTCCTTGCCCCCCGCGCCGGCATGAATCGACATGATGGCGTTCAGGGCATCCTCTTCCGTGCTCAGCATCATCCGAAGCTCTTCGTTCCGGACGGCGACCTTCAGTTGTTCGAGATCCTGCTCGACCTCTGACAGGGTTTGATTGTCGTTATCGTGCTGCGCAAGTTCATAGAGGACCGCCAGATCATCCACGGTCTCTCGTTGCTTCTTCCAGTTCTCAACCTGAACGGTGATCTTATTCTTCTTCTTAAGGATCTCGCTGGCTTTCTCCGGATCATTCCAGAAATCGTCACGAAGCGTCAACAGATTCATCGCCTCGAGATCCTTTTCCTTCTGCCCGACGTCAAAGATAGTCCCCAAGCCGTTCGATCTTCTTTTTCAATTCCGTCAAAGAGTCTGTCAATAGGTCACTCATACTCGATTTTCTCCTTCCTGGCGGCGCACATTATAGAGAGCGCCGCGACCCACGTCAAACACAAATACAGGAAAATATCTCCGTACCGCGAATAGAGGGTCGCAACGTTCATCCATCGCGCCGTGCCCTTGAGGGCCGTGCGCTCGAATGTTTCCGTTCGGGCAGCGATACGGCCCGTTGGATCAATGATGGCGCTGATACCGGTATTGGCGGCCCTGACGAAATACAGGCGATTTTCCACGGCTCGGAAAACGGTCATCGCGAGGTGCTGATAAGGCGCCGACGTCTCGCCGAACCAGGCGTCATTGGTTATATTCACAAGGAGCTCCGTTCCCTGACGTTTGTAGCTGCGGCTGTATTCCGGAAAAATCGCCTCGTAGCAGATCAAAATCCCTGCACGGTGGTTCGCCGGGATTGAAAGCGGGTGAAAGCCGTCTCCCCGCCGGAAATCTCCGACTCCCACCACCATCTTGCTTAGAAAAGGGAAAAACTTCCTCAACGGGACATACTCCCCGTATGGAACCAGATGGACCTTGTCATAGCGGCCTGCCAGATGACCGTCGGGAGACAACAGGAAAGCGCTGTTCCGATAAGAAACTTCATCGCCGTTGCGGCGGTAGCTCGGGCTTCCGAGAAGAAGCCATGAACGCATCTCCCTTGCCGTCTCCGTCACCCTTTTCTGCAAATCCGACGCGTCCTGAAAATAGAAAGGCGCCGCCGTTTCCGGCCATACCGTCAACCCCTCACCAGACGGGGCGTGCTCCAGCGACAGGCGACGGTAAATTTCCACCGTTGTGCTTTGATAGTCCGGATGCCACTTGACGTTCTGATCGATATTTCCCTGAACAAGGGTGACGCTGACAGGGGCTGCCGAATGCATGGATTGTCTGGTCTGATCGATCCGCCAGATGCCGTAACCATATACGCAGAGCATCAACATGGAGCAAACAACGCATTCCCCCGCCACACGCCTGAGTTCGCCTTTTGCGACAAGGACCTCGAAGAGAAGGGCGTTGACCATGACCAGGATGAAGATCGTGCCATAAATCCCCGTCACATCCGCTATCTGAATCATGCCGATGTTTTGATACTGCGAGTACGCGAAATTTCCCCAGGGGAACCCCGTCAGCAGCCATTCCCTGACCCATTCCATCGAGCACCACAGCGGAGGGGCAATCCAGAGGAGCGGCATGCCGCGTCGTCTGAAAAATGACAACGTCAGAGAGAATACTCCCACATAAAGGGCGAGGTATGCGGACAGGACAAGCATCGCCGCCAGGCCGACGGCCATGGGAAGGGACCCGTAGACAACCACGACATAACTGATCCAGTACAGGATGCCTGCGTACGCGACGAGACCGAACAGAAAACCAAGCAGGAAAGAGTCGACTGGATTCTTCCGCCGCAAGGCCATGAAAAGCGGTACCAGGGCGATCCAGGCAAGAAATCCCCTGCCGTGGCTGGGGAAAGACAGAAAGAAAAGGAGTCCCCCCAGAATACTGTAAATGATATCCGCCCGTCCGATCCGGCAAAAACGTTGGATGATCATCCCCTACCCTCTGTCATAGAGGCGATCTTTCACCGCCTCATACCCATCGACTGAAAGACGAATGACGATGGTACATTCATCTTCACTTTTTTCATCGCCGGCAGCGCCGCTATTCAAAGGGCGCGAAGGAATTCCGATCGCAGCACGTCATCTTGACGTTCCTCAACAACCCGATGGATGAAAGCCAGGACCGCGTCTTTTTCCTGTGGCAGTCTTGCCCGGACAGGGAGGTAGTTGGAAGCATGGTTCGAGGCAAAAAAGCAGTCGGTGAATTCCGACGCGGAGATCATGATTTCGAGCTCCCGCAGGAGACCGAAGCGATCCGGCAATGCAAATGTTCCCCGAGCTACAGCGTCGTGTAACGGCGTACCCGGCACGACCATGACGGTGAGAGCGCCGACATAATCCGGATCGATGTCCGTCAGAATCCGACCCGTGTCTTCCGCATGTTCTGCGCTTCTGTCCTTCCCCCCGATTCCCAGAAGGACCGTGACGGACAGGCCAATGCCCGCTTCCCTGACACGGCGGCCGGCCTCGACCATTTCGCCGCAACCGGCCCCCTTCTTGATCCATCGCAGCAATTCTTCATTTCCCGTTTCGACGCCCAGGTAAATGATACCCAATCCCAGTTCTCTCAATTGAATCAATTCGGCAACGGTCTTCTTGCGGATGCTCTTCGCGTTGCCATAGAGGCCGATCCGCGACACTGCGGGCAGGTTGATCCGGATCGACTCCAGGATCTTCAGGAGGCGCTGCTGCGGGATAATCAATGCGTCGCCGTCGCAAAGGAATGCCCGCTTTACCCAGGGATACCGGGCCGCCGCCTCCAGGATGTCTTCCTCGATCTCGTTGAAAGACTTGATGCGGAAACGTTTGTCCTTGAAAGCAGCACAAAAAGTGCAGCGGTTGTGCGAACAGCCAACGGTCACCTGCAAAAGCAGACTTTCCGCCTCGCTGGGAGGACGGATGATCATGCCCTCATACTTCATTTCCCGTCAACCTCTGAAAAGAAACCTGCAGTTAAGTCCATCAGGACGGAAACGGATCGCAGCGTCTTAGGATCCCACGGAGAAAGGGATCCACAATTTCGCGATGAAAAAAGGGGGTCAACCGTTTTGGTCAACCCCCTTCGCTTTGGCGGGGCCGAAGGGACTTGAACCCTCGTCCTCCGACGTGACAGGCCGGCGTTATAACCAACTTAACTACGGCCCCGAATATCGCCCTCAGCTGATGACCTCCGCTTCCGGAACAGCACAGCTTCGGTCAGCTGGATCAGCCTTTCTTGCCTGGTAGGCGGAACAGGACTCGAACCTGTGACATCCACGGTGTAAGCGTGGCGCTCTCCCAACTGAGCTACCCGCCCGAATTTTATCCTTACGACCGAGTTGCTTCCTAACAGCAACCACCTTTCTTGTCAAGAACGAAATGGCCGGCGACTCTCATAAAGAAGAGTTGCGGCCTTCCGCCAAGACTCAATTCATGCGCAGGGACGGCAATTCTTCATTCGCATCCTGTCGTGCCGTTCCGGTACACTCTTCCGTATCCCCTGACCGCGGAGTCTGCGCGCCGTCCTGTTCCCGGAATGCGACCCTCAGAACCTGATCGACGTGCTCGACGAGGATGACCTCGATCCCCTTGACGATATTCTGCGGCACGTCCGGAAGATCCCGCTCGTTGTCCTTGGGAATGATGACGGTCTTGATTTCGGCGCGATGGGCCGCCAACAGCTTCTCTTTCAAACCGCCGATCGGCAGGACACGACCACGGAGAGTAATCTCACCCGTCATGGCCAGATCCGACCGCACTTTCTTCTTCGTGAACGCCGATGCGAGGGATGTGGCCATCGCGATACCCGCCGAAGGCCCGTCCTTTGGGATTGCACCTTCCGGGACATGGATGTGTACGTCCATTTCCTTGTAGAAATTTGCGGGAATTCCAAGTTGTTCCGCCCTCGAGCGGACGTAGGACAAGGCCGCCTGCGCCGATTCCTGCATGACATCGCCGAGTTTTCCCGTCAGGGTCACCTTCCCCGTTCCCTGCATGACGGAAGTCTCGATGGTCAGCAATTCTCCGCCGAACTCGGTCCAGGCCAGACCGATCGTGAGGCCCACTTCGTCCTTGTTTTCGGCTTCACCATGACGGTACCTCGGAACGCCGAGATATTTGGAGACACTCTTGGCGACGATGTGGAATCGCTTGGTCTTGCTCTCGCCCACGATTTCACGCGCGACCTTTCGACAGATCGACGCAATTTCGCGTTCGAGGTTGCGCACGCCGGCCTCGCGGGTATACTGGCGGGTAATCTTCAGCAGCGCCTCATCCGAAAAAGTGATCTGATCCTTCTTGAGACCGTTGGCCTCCGTTTCCTTGGCGACGAGGAAGCGCTTGGCGATGCCGAGTTTTTCCAACTCCGTGTATCCGGCCAGCCTGATCACTTCCATCCGATCCTGAAGCGGCATCGGTATCGTCTGCAGCACATTCGCCGTCGTGATGAACATGACGTCGGAAAGATCGTAATCGACCTCCAGGTAATTGTCGTTGAAGGCGTAATTCTGCTCCGGATCGAGCACCTCAAGGAGCGCTGATGCCGGATCGCCGCGAAAGTCGGAACTGAGTTTGTCCACTTCGTCGAGGCAGAAGACCGGGTTGTTTGAACCGGCCTTCTTCAGCAGCTGAATGATCTTCCCCGGCAACGCCCCGATGTAGGTCCTGCGATGCCCGCGAATCTCCGCCTCGTCTCTCAGGCCGCCCAAAGAGAGCCGGACAAATTTTCGATTGGTCGCCCTCGCCACCGATTTCGCTATGGATGTCTTGCCCACACCGGGCGGTCCGACCAGACAGAGAATTGGCCCCTTGTTCTTTTTCACGAGAGACTGCACGGCCAGATATTCGAGAATCCTCTCCTTAACGGGTTTGAGGCCGTCATGGTCATCCTCAAGGATCTTTGCCGATTCCTTGAGGGTGTATGAATTGTCCGTCTTTTCCGCCCAGGGCATGTCCAGGAGCCAGTCGATGTAATTTCGCACGACTGTCGCCTCGGCGGACATCGGCGCCATCATCTGGAGTTTCTTGATCTCCTGTTTGACCTTCTTATGAGCCTCCTCGGACAGCTTCTTCGTCTTCAACCGTTTTTCGATGTCGGCGATCTCATTCTTGAGATCGTCCTTCTCTCCCATTTCCTTCTGGATCGCCCGCATCTGTTCGTTGAGGTAATAATCCTTCTGCGTCTTCTCCATCTGCTTCTTGACCCTGCGTTTGATCTTTTCTTCGACCTGCAGGATCTCGATTTCAGAAATCATGCGCTCGTAGACGTTCTCGAGACGCTCGTTGACGTTAAAGATCTCGAGAATTTTCTGACGCTCGTCGAGTTTGATGTTGAGGTGGGACACCACGACATCGGCCAGTTTCGCGGGATCGTCGATCGCGTTGATGGTACCGACGATTTCCACGTGAACCTTCTTACTCAGTTTCACGTAGTTTTCAAAGGATTCGCGGACGTTCCTCATCAGCGCTTCCGCCTTCACCGGGTCGCTGTCCGCGGCTTCTCCGACCTCTTCCACCCGCACCATGAAGAACTCTTCGTTCGGAAGATATTCCCGGATGGCCCCCCGCTTCTTGCCTTCGACGAGAACCTTCACCGTCCCGTCCGGAAGCCGTAAGAGCTGAATGATGATACCCACGGTCCCGACACGGTAGATGTCGGCTTCCTGGGGTTCATCTTTCTGCGCATTCTTCTGGGCAACGAGGAAAATTCCTTTTTCATATTTCATCGCCGATTCCAGGGCGGCAATCGATTTCTCCCTGCCCACGAACAGGGGGACGATCATGTGGGGGAACATGACGACGTCCCGCAACGGCAACAACGGCATGACAATCGTCTTGTCTTCTTTTTTCCCAAAATCAAACATGGCAGATCCGCCTCTTGTCGGCAGCCTTCTTTCTAGGCAGTTTCGGACTTGGTCTCGAAAACCAGCAAGGGTTTTTCCTTCTTCAGAACGACGTCTTCACTGATCAGGCACTCCAGGATGTCCTGCCGGGAAGGAACCTCGTACATGATATCGAGCATGGTCTCTTCCAGGATCGCTCTCAGACCGCGGGCGCCGGATTTCCGTTCCACCGCCAACTGCGCAATGGCCTTCAGGGCACCCTCCGTGAATTTCAGTTTAACGTTTTCGATTTCGAAGAGCTTCTTGTACTGTTTCGTGATCGCATCTTTCGGCTCGACCAGGATCCGGATCAGATCGTCGGGATTCAATTCGTTGAGGGTTGCGATCACCGGCAGCCGTCCCACAAATTCCGGAATCAGACCGAATTTCAGCAGGTCCTCGGGCTGAACCTGAGAGAGGAGTTCTCCGATCCGCTTTTGTTTCTTGCTCTTGATTTCCGCCCCGAACCCCAGGGTATTGAAGCCGACGCGGCGGGCGATGATATCCTCCAGGTCGACAAAAGCCCCTCCGCAGATAAACAGAATATTCGTCGTGTCCACCTGGATGAATTCCTGTTGCGGGTGCTTCCTTCCGCCCTTCGGAGGAATGTTGGCGAGGGTCCCCTCGATGATCTTCAGCAGGGCCTGCTGGACCCCCTCACCGGAAACGTCCCGCGTGATGGAAGGATTGCCGGATTTTTTTGCAATTTTGTCGATCTCGTCGATATAGACAATGCCCCGCGATGCCTTCTCGACATCGTAGTCCGCATTCTGCAGCAGGCTGAGAATGATGTTTTCCACATCTTCGCCCACATAGCCCGCCTCGGTAAGCGTTGTCGCGTCGGCGATGGTAAAGGGCACGTTAAGCATCTTGGCGAGGGTTTTCGCCAGGAGCGTCTTGCCGGAGCCCGTCGGTCCGATCAGGAGGATGTTGCTCTTCTGTATCTCGACGCCTTCCATATCCTTGGGCGGCGAGAAAAGACGTTTGTAGTGATTGTAAACGGCAACAGAAAGGACTTTCTTCGGCTTGTCCTGGCCGATGACGTATGAATCCAGGAACTTCTTGATATTTTTCGGTTCCGGAATGCCCTTCTTTGACTCCTCCGGTTTCGAACCTTCGCTCTCCTCTTCGACGATGCAGCGGCACAGCTCGATGCACTCGTCGCAGATATACGCAGCGGGTCCCGCCACGAGCTTGCGGACTTCATTCTGGTTTTTCCCGCAAAAAGAACAGTACAGGAGCCCCTGGCCGTTCTGCTGATCCTTGCCTTTTTTCACGCTGCTTCCAACCTTTCTCCGGCCAACGGCGTCGCTACTTCCGTTTCTGGATGATCTCGTCGATGATGCCGTACTCCTTCGCCTGCTGACCTGTCATGTAATAATCCCTCTCCGTATCGGCGAGAATCCTCTCGATGGGCTGCCCTGTCAGGTCTGCCATGATCTGGTTCAATTCATCCTTCAGACGGAGAATCTCCTTCGCCTGGATGTCGATATCCGTCGCCTGGCCTTGAAACCCGCCCAGCGGCTGGTGAATCAGGATCCTCGAGTGCTGTAATGCGAATCGTTTCCCCTTCTCGCCGGCGGCGAGCAAAATCGCCCCCATTGAAGCGGACTGTCCCATGCAGAAGGTATGCACGGGAGGCTTGATGTATCTCATGGTGTCATAGATTGCCATCCCGGAACTGACATGTCCGCCCGGCGTATTCAGGTAAAAGAAGATCTCCTTGTCCGGATCCTCCGATTCCAGATACAGCATCTGGGCGATCACCAGGTTTGCGACATCGTCGTCAATCGCCGTTCCAAGAAAGATAATCCTGTCCTTGAGCAGCCTCGAATAGATGTCGAAAGCCCTTTCTCCCCGGCCATCCTGTTCCACGACCATCGGGATCATATTCATGCCTTGCCTCCTGCCGAAGGTCCGTGGCTGACTGTAATCTTCGCATTTTTCTCAATGAAGTCGAATACTTTTTTCGCAAGCTCCTCACCCCGGACGCTCTCAATTAGATCATCTTTCTCGAGGGACGCCTTCATGTCATCGTATGTCCGGTTGTTGCTCGCGGCAAGTTCGTGAATGCGCGCATCAAGTTCCTGGTCGCTGACCGTAACCGACTCCTTCGCGGCGATACGCTTCACCAGCAGAAAGGTCTTCACGATCTTCGTAGCTTCCTCCTTGAACTGATCGTGGAGCTTGATACTCAGTTCCGTTGCCTTCTTTTCATCCATCCCGCGGTACATCATTCTCCGATGGGCATCCGCCATCATCGAAAAAATCTGTCTTTCGACCAGGGTCTCGGGGGCATCGAAATTGTTGCTCTGCAGGATTGCCTGGCGCAGGCCTTCCCGGAATGCCGCATCCGCGGCCGCCTTCTTTTCCTCCTGCAGGGAGGTTTTCACTTCCTCGCGAAGCTGATCCAGCGTTTCGTATTTTTCAAAATTCTTGATAAACGCTTCATTCAATTCGGGAAGCTTCTTTTCCTTGATGTTCTTCAGGGCGACGGAAAACACCACATCCTTCCCGGCAAGGTCTTTTGCGCGGTACGCCTCGGGAAAGGTGACTGAAACTTCCTTTTTCTCCTCGGGCTTCATGCCGAGCAGCTGTTCCTCAAAACCTGGCACGAACATGCCGCTGCCGATCTCCAGGAGATACCCCTCCGACTTCAACTCTTTCCGCACCTCCTGCCCCAGGCGGCCTTCAAAATCAATCGTGACGTAGTCGCCTTTCCGGACTTCCCGCCCTCCTGGAACCTCTTCCAGGGTTGCGTAAAGATTCCGGATTTCTTTCAGGCGATTTTCGACGTCTTCGTCGGTTACGGAAGGTTCTTCCCTGCCCAGCTCCAATCCCAGGTATCCTTCGGGCTCGAAAACGGGATCCACTTCGACGGTCGCCGTAAAGTTGAAGTCTTTTTCCATCTCAATTCCCTGCTGTTCGATCTGCGGCTGGCCGATGGAAGCGATCTCCTTCTCTTTTAATGTCTCCCAGTAATGGCGGTTGATGAGATTGGTAACCGTCTCCTCCGTCACATAATCCTTGTATCTCGTCTCGAGAATCGTGCGCGGCACCTTGCCGGGCCGGAAGCCCTTCACTTTTACCTTATGGCTGACAGTCCGATATGCGGACTCAAGCTCCTGCTTCACATCCTCCCACGGGACCTGAAACACCAACTTCTTCTTTACCGGACTAAGATCTTCAACGGTCACTTCGGCTCGCACTGCGCTCACAATTGGCTCCTTCCGTCTGTTCCGTGGCAAGAATATGGTGCGAGAGAGGGGAGTCGAACCCCTACCCGCGAAGCAGGCTGGATCCTAAGTCCAGTGCGTCTTCCAGTTCCGCCACTCTCGCGTATTTGCTTCTTTTCGCTCATATATATACATTGAAAGGGTCTTGTCAACCGCAATCGCCCTGCGGCTTTCCCTTGGAGAATCAACAAAAAAACCGCCCCGAAGAAGCGGTTTTTTCATTTCATGGTCGGGGCGAGAGGATTTGAACCTCCGACCCTCTGAACCCCATTCAGATACGCTACCAGACTGCGCCACGCCCCGACGTGCTTGAGAAGCGGCTGATGTCTATCATCGATGCCGAATGATGTCAAGGACTATAAACCTCAAAAAATACCTTGCTTTACACGGCATCGTCCGCTATAAAAATAGGGCTGGTGTGGCAGTTTTTTTGAAGAAAGGCGCTTTCGAGAATGGCAGCAAAAAAGAGCTTATATTCCTGTTTTTGCCTTTGCGCGGTTCTGTTCTTCCTGGCGCCGAGCCCTGCCCTCGCCGATATCTACAAGTACGTGGACGAGGAAGGCGTCATCCACCTGACCAATGTCCCGACGGAAAGCGACGTTCCCTATGAACTCGTCATGAGGGAAAAACGCGTCCAGTTCAGACTGAAACCGTCCGAGATCAGCAAATACGACCACCTGATCGTAAAAGCAGCCGAGAAATACTCCATTGATTCCGCCCTGATCAAGGCAATCATCAAAGCCGAATCGAACTTCAACCATCAGGCCGTTTCGCCCGTGGGAGCCAAAGGCCTCATGCAGCTGATGCCGGCCACCGCCTCCTCGCTCCATGTCCGCGACACGTTCCACCCCGGAAACAACATTGAGGGCGGAACCCGTTATCTGCGCTACCTCATGAACGTCTTCAAAGGGGACCTGCCGCTCGTATTGGCAGCTTACAACGCCGGAGAAAAGGCCGTCTTCAAGTACGACCGGCGCGTGCCTCCTTACGGGGAGACAAGGCGTTATATCCAGAAGGTCCTGGGCTACTTCGACCACTACCGTAATCCGTGACGGGCATCTCCGTTTGCATGGAATGACAGCAAACGGCGTTCACCGGTGTCGGACTTCGATCGTTTTCCGAACCTTTTCCAATTTTTTGTCTTTGAGACCTTTGATTGCCTTCAAATCATCGATGGAGCGAAACGCCCCGTGGCGGGAGCGGTAAACGACGATCGCCTCTGCGGTTTTCGGTCCGATCCCATTGAGCAGCATCAATTCTTCCGCCCTGGCCCGGTTGATGTCGAGCGGCACGTCGAAGAGAAGCTTCGTCCCCGCGGCCATGTCGGAAATCCCGAATTGGCGGAAAGAATTCCCTGACCCGGAGAACCGGATGTGCACCCCGTTCGGCGGGCGCTGATCGGCTTCGCCGGCGGAGGGTCCTTCCGCCTCCAACCCAACCATGCGGAGAATATCCCGTATCGTTGCCGACTCCGGCACGATATAGATGCCGTCCGTTTCCGGCTGCCCGGAAAGCTCGACGGCTTTCGTGCCGGCTGTCCGTTCCGCATACGAAAGCCGAGCAGGCTGCCTGCAGTCCATGAGAGCCGGGTACAGAGCAGCGATCAGCCAGCCGGAAAGGAGAAGCCCGAAAAGGCCGATCGCACCCATTTCCTGCCCGCAAGTCGGAACGTTCTCAGCGTTTATCCAGTTCGAAGGCGTCGTGAAGCGCCGCAACGGCATGCTCCGTATACTTGGATTTGATGACGCAGGAGATCTTGATCTCGGACGTACTGATCATCATGATGTTGATCCCTTCTGCCGCCAGCGTCGAAAACATCTTCGAAGCCACACCCGAATGGCTGACCATGCCCACGCCGATGATGGAGATTTTCGCCACGTCGTCATCCACTTCGACACGGTCGGCGCCCACTGCCTTGGCGGCTGCTTCGATGATCCGCTTCGCCTCCTTGAGTTCCTTCCTGGACACCGTAAAAGTCAGGTCCGTACGGCCATCCACGCTCGCGTTCTGGATGATCATGTCGACGACGAGATTGTTCTCGGAGAGCGGCGTGAAGAGCTTCGCCGCCACGCCGGGCATATCCGGCACGCGGACGACGGTAATCTTTGCCTGGTCGCGATCGTAGGTCACGCCCGACAGCACTGCTTTTTCCATATCCTTGTCTTCCTTCGTCACCAGGGTACCTCCTTCATCGGTAAAGGTTGATTTCACCATCACGGGGACCTCGTATTTCTTCGCGATCTCGACGGACCGATGTAAAAGTACCTTCGCCCCGGCCCGGGCCATCTCCAGCATTTCGTCATAGGAGATCTTGTCCAGCCTTTTCGCCTTGGGGCAGATGCGCGGATCCGTCGTGTAAACGCCGTCCACATCCGTGTAGATCTCGCAGACATCCGCTTTCAGCGCCGCCGCAAGGGCAACGGCGCTCGTATCCGAGCCGCCCCGCCCGAGCGTCGTGATATTCCGTCCCTCGTCGACACCCTGGAAGCCGGCGGCCACGATGATCGTGCCCTTGGACAATTCCGCCTTCAGCGCTTCGGTATCGATATCCAGAATGCGCGCCTTCTTGTAGGCGCGATCCGTCTTGATGCCCATTTGAAAGCCGAGAAACGAACGGGCCTTGTGCCCCATCCGGTTGAGAACGATGGCAAGCAGTGCGACGCTGACCTGCTCCCCCGTCGAGATGAGGGAATCGTATTCCCTCGCATCCGGCTCATCGGCGGCCTTCTGGGCAAGCTGGATCAATCGATCCGTTTCGCCGGCCATGGCCGAAACGACGACCACGACGTCATTGCCGGCTTCTTTGGCCTTGATCACTTTTTGGGCGACGTTTTCGATCTTCTCCAGATTCGCGACCGAAGTCCCGCCATACTTCTGAACCACCAGAGCCATTTTAACTTCCCTCCCTCTTTCCGACAATAAAATCTCCCGTTTCCGCGCCGCTCTCGGCAAATCCCGCCCGGGGGGATGCACGCTCTCTGCCGTCACCGACCTGCCGTCTGCCGGAGGCGAAGGGCCCGCCCCATGCTTTCCGTCACAGCAGCGCCGTCAGTCTCGGCAGGCAATCCGCACGCCCGCGGATTTCGATTTCCCTCTCTTCTTCACCGATGTGAGAAAGATGGATGCGCCACGAACCGTCGGGCAGGATGTCGAGGATCTTCTCCGACCATTCGATCACCGTTACCCCTTCACCGTAAAAATATTCTTCATATCCAAGATCCGCCAGATCCCCTTCGCCGGAGAGCCGATACAGATCCAGGTGGTAAAGCGGAATGCGGCCAGGGTATTCATTCATCAGTGTGAAAGTTGGAGAGGTTACGGCATATCCCGCCGGCACGTCCAGTCCCAGTGCAATTCCCTGTGACAGCGCCGTCTTGCCGCTTCCCAAATCTCCCGCGAGGGCGACGATGTCGCCCTTCTCCAGGATCGAGCCAAGGATCATCCCCAGGCCGCGGGTTTCCTCGGGAGAGGTACTGCGAATGACGATCTTCTCATCGATCGCATCCTCCCGGATTCTCTCGCGCTTCCATTCCACGTTCACGGTCCTCCCGGCACCCGCGGGTTCCCTCGTCAATGACGGGCGATCGCTTCCGCCACCCGCACGACCTTCACCATCTCTCTGACGTCGTGGACGCGCACGATTTGAGAACCATGAAGAACCGCCGCGCAGACGGCGGCCGCTGTACCTTCAACCCTCTGGGCCGGCTCTCCGCCGGTGATCTGGCCGATGAACGACTTCCGCGACACGCCTGTCAGAACCGGCCGGCCGATCTGTTGAAATTCGCGAAGGCGGCGGAGAATCTTCAGATTGTCCTCGCGGCTCTTGCCGAAGCCGATGCCGGGATCGACGACGATCCCCTCCCTCTCGAGGCCGAGCGAGACGGCAGCGGCCACTCTTTCCTCGAGAAAACGGACGATCTCTCCCGGAACGGATGTATACGACAGATCCCCCGACTGCATGTCCGCCGGGGTTCCCCGCATATGCATGAGAACGACCGCGGCTCCGGCCTTGCGAACGACCTCCGCCATGCCCGCGTCAAACCGCAGCGCGCTGATGTCGTTGACCATTTCCGCCCCTTCCGCGAGAGCCTGCTTCGCCACTTCGGCCTTGCAGGTATCCACCGATACCGGGTGTCCGCTCTGCGCGACAATTCCGCGGATCACGGGGAGCACGCGCCTCAATTCCTCCTCCAGCGGAACCGGCTGCGAACCGGGCCGGCTGGACTCGCCGCCGACGTCGATCCAATCGGCGCCGGCGGCAATCATCGAGAGGGCGCCTTCAACGGCCTCCTCCGCGCACCGGAACCGTCCGCCGTCCGAAAAGGAATCGGGGGTTGCGTTGACGATGCCCATGACCTGGACAGGGGTCCCCAACTTCATCGTTCGCCGGCTGGTCTTCAGCGTCCAGGACTCCAGCGCCAGATTTCCCGTCAGTCTCTTCAGGGTTTGCGAGATGTCCGCCAGTCCGAAGGGCTGCAATGCGATCTTCTCAGCAAAGCGTTCGATCTGTTTGCGTGTTCCCATCAGGACGACGTCGCTGTGCGGCGCGCTGCAATCGACCGCCCCTCTCGACACCGCCGCATCAGCGCCCAGCGAAAGCATTTCCTGTTTGATGATGTTGGCGACTTTGCATTCCACCGCCTCGATCCGGACACAGAGATGCTGCATCTTCGGCACCATGGCCTCGATGCCGTACGGATCCGTACCGATCTCCCGGAGGAGTTCGACGGCTTCTGCCGAAGATTCGGGGCGAATGCAGTTCAGACGATATTGCATGGATAGCGGGTTTTCAAGACGCCTCTTGTGCGTTGCCCGGTCCGAACTCCAGGACCTGCTGTTGACATCCGCGGATGATGTCGTCGAGTTCGGCCGTGTTCAAGACCTCTTTCTCCAGGAGGGCAGCGGCGATCCTGTGAAGGATTTCCAGGTGTTCCGTCAAGAGCCTCTTTGCCTCGCGGTAGGCTTCCGAAACGATTCGCGAGATCTCTTCGTCAATCTTTTGCGCGGTCTGTTCGCTGTAGTCTTTGTGGGTCATGAAATCGCGGCCCAGGAATACCTGCTCTTCCTTCTTTCCATAACTCAGCGGTCCCATCACCTCGCTCATGCCCCACTCGCAAACCATCTTCCGGGCCATATTCGTGGCACGTTCGATGTCGTTGCCGGCGCCGGTGGTGAAATCGTGAAGGACGAGTTCTTCCGCAGCCCGTCCTCCCAGCAGGATCGAGATGTTGATGATGAGATATTTCTTCGGATACGTATGTTTTTCATCGATCGGCAGCTGCTGTGTGACTCCGAGAGCCCGTCCGCGGGGAATGATCGTGACCTTGTGGATGGGATCGCTGCCCGGCAAAAGCCTTGCGACGAGGGCATGCCCGGATTCGTGATAGGCGGTATTGCGTTTTTCCAGATCGCTGATGACCATGCTCCGGCGCTCAGCGCCCATCATGACCTTGTCCTTCGCAAATTCAAAATCCGACAGATCGACCGTGTCTTTGTTCAGGCGGGCCGCATAGAGAGCCGCCTCGTTGACGAGATTCTCGATATCGGCGCCCGAAAAACCCGGTGTCCCGCGGGCGATGACACCGAAGTCGACGTCCGCTGCGAGGGGCGCGTTGCGCGTATGCACTTTCAGGATCATCTCCCTGCCCTTGACGTCCGGAAGCGGTACGACGACCTGGCGGTCGAAACGTCCCGGCCTCAGCAGCGCGGGGTCCAGAACATCCGGACGATTCGTTGCGGAGACAAGGATCACGCCCTCATTGGATTCGAACCCGTCCATCTCGACGAGAAGCTGGTTCAGCGTCTGTTCGCGTTCATCGTGGCCTCCGCCGAGGCCTGCGCCTCTGTGGCGGCCCACGGCGTCAATCTCATCAATGAAGATGATGCAGGGCGCATGTTTCTTACCCTGCGTAAACAGGTCCCTCACCCTCGATGCCCCGACGCCGACAAACATCTCGACAAAATCGGACCCGCTGATGCTCAGGAAGGGAACGCCGGCCTCGCCTGCGATCGCCCTCGCCAAAAGGGTCTTTCCCGTCCCGGGCTGGCCTACAAGCAGCAGCCCCTTCGGGATACGACCGCCCAGCCGGGTGAACTTCTTCGGATCCCGCAGAAAATCGATCACTTCTTCCAGTTCAGCCTTCGCCTCGTCGATGCCGGCAACGTCTTCGAAAGTGACTTTCTTCGTTTTGTCGGTCATGAGACGCGCACGGCTCTTGCCGAAGGACATCGCCTTCCCGCCGCCGGACTGCATCTGGCGCATGAAGAAAATCCAGACGCCGATCAGAAAGAGCATGGGGAACCATGAAACGAGAAGCGTCATGTACCAGGGAGAATCGTCCAGGGGCTTCGCAGAGATCCGGACCCCCCTGTCCTTGAGGAGCGTCACAACCCCGGCGTCCTTTGGGGAGTAAGTCTTGAAGCTTCTTCCGTCAGTGAATTTTCCGTGAATACTCTCGCCCTGGATCGTGACCTCCGAAACCTGGCCCTTTTCCACATGGGAGATAAATTCGCTGTAGATGATGCTGTCCTGGACACCCTTGGGCTGGTTAAACAGGTGATACAACATCACAAAAACGAGACTGATCACCAGCCAGAGCGCAATGTTCTTCTGTAATGGATTCAATCCTTTTCTCCTTGCAGCCTCGCGGCCCATCGATTCCCGGCATTCTGCTCTCGCCTTTTGGCCCGGAACCGCCAGAGGAGTCTCCTCTGAAAAAGCTTAATCGGAGTCAATACAATAAGGTCTTTCGTTTTTCAAATCATTTCTGCGCTTTATTTCCACCATGAGAATCCGCCGTGTCGTTCCGGTAATCCTTACCCTTTCGCTGAGGCGCCAGGGCGCCACCCATAGAAGCGATTTCTGATCGGCGACGAGCGGTACCTCGTCCCTCCTCTCTCTCGGAAGTTTCACATCGATGAAGAAATCCTTCAGCTTCTTATGCTCCGCCATGCCGAAAGGTTGAAATCGATCTCCAGATCTGCGATTGCGCACGACAAGGGGATACTCGATGCGGCCATCATCCATATAGGCGCGGCCCGCGATGGAAAAATCCATCCCTTCCCTCTCGGCCCAGGAGAAATGCAGCGCGGCGCCGATGTCATCGATGGCCACGACCGCCGGGGGCTGGACACAAAACTCAAAGGAAGACCTGACGTTCCCCTCCCCTCCTTTTTTTCCGCGCTCGCTTTTCTTCAGGATAAGGATCTTTTTCGAAAAGTCCCGGCGTGCGACGATCCGGTTCGGCAGAGATATTTCGCCGGACGGATCATCCCTCGAGATCATCCTCGCAACCGCCAGGACGTGCGCGTAGGCGATCCCCGTTCCTTCCGGCGTCATTCTTTCCAGCAGTTCCTTCAGAATCCGATTTCCCAGCGCCGGATCGAGCGACCGGAGGGCATCGACAGACACCTGAAATGTCTTCGCTTCCCGGGGAATCCCCCACTCGCAAAGCCGCTCCTCGACGATCGTCTGGAGATAGGCATCCTCGTTCCGGAGAATCTCTGCCGTTTTGACCAGAGTAACGTCCAGCCTGGGGTTGAAGCGCCGCATCTCCGGAATCAACGATTTCCGCAAGCGATTTCGCAGGAACCGTTCGGAGACGTTCGATGAATCGCGGACGTACTCGATGCCGCACTCCTCGACAAAGCGGAGGATTTCGTCGCGGCCCAGTTCGAGCAGCGGCCGGATCATCAGCGTGTTCCGCATCGGCTGCATGCCCTTCAGGCCCCGAGGTCCGCTTCCCCGGAGGAGATTCATCAGCACCGTTTCTGCCTGATCGTGAAGGTGGTGACCGAGTGCGATCCTCTGCGCCCCGCGCCGGCCGGCGACGTCACACAGGAAATCATACCTCATGCGACGGCACAAGTCTTCGGTCGATCGCCCCGATGACGGAAGAAGGCGCGGGATATCGGCCCGTCCGCATTCAAAGGCCAGATTCATCTGCCCTGCCTCTTTTCGGACGAATTCTTCGTCCCGAGCCCCCTCCTCGCCGCGCAGTCCGTGATTGAAATGAGCCACCACGATCCGCACAGCCAGTTCTTCCCGCAGATGATCGAGAACCTTCAAGAGGGCCATCGAGTCCGGTCCCCCGGATACGGCAACGACGGTCGTTTCGCCCCCGGCCAGCATCCGATGCCGCAGGATTGTTCCTCTCACCCTCGACACTACGGGATGAGCCGCGAGCGCTCCGGTCCCCTTTCCGCCTCTTTCGCTTCTCATGCAAGCAGTTCCCGAAGATCCTGCGGATGCTCGTAAACGATGTCGGGGCCTTCGCCCAGAAGCAACTCCCTGGGCGTAAGACCATTCAGATAGGCGCAGCTGAGAACCCCGGCGTTCTTCGCAAAGCGGATATCCGCAATCCCGTCTCCGATCACGACGGTCCGTTCCCTCTTCTCCGGAAAGATTTCCAGAACGGCTTCCATGAGACGCGCATCCGGCTTCATATAGGGCGTGCTGTTTTCTCCGAGAATCCGCTCGAACCGATCGGCAATGCCCAGCCCCTCGAGGATTCGTTCTGCGAACCCGATCTTCTTGTTCGTTACAACGATTTTCCTCTTCGCGCCGTAATGGGCGAGGATCTGCTCAATGCCCGGGTACAGACCGGTCGTGTCCAGCATGTGTTGATCATAGTGTGCAAGGAATATTTCCATGGCCTGATCCATCAGGCGCTGATGGGCGGGGCCGAGCGCTCTTTCCACGAGTTTTCCCAGGCCGTTGCCGACGAAGGTCAGAATCTTATCCTCCCGCAGAGCAGGCAGGCCCAGCGTTTCGAGGGTATGCACGGCCGAACGGGCGATGTCCCTGCCCGAGTTGGCCAGCGTACCGTCGAGATCGAAAATCATCAAATCCACATTCTTCATGTTTGCGCACCTCTTCAGGAAACCTATAGCGGAGCGACCCGTCAATTTCAATGCCTCTTTTGCCTTGACAGTGGTCCTTCCAGCGGGTACGTATCACCCTTCCGCAAGAATCTTTTCTTCAGCGAGGATGACCGTATGACAAAAAATACAAAACTCAACAAATGGGTGAATGAGATCGCCGATCTGTGCAAGCCGGATGCCGTCGCCTGGTGCGACGGAACGGAGGAGGAATATCGCCGCCTGTGCGAGCGCATGGTGGAATCCGGCACCTTCGTCAAACTCAACTCGGAACGAAAACCGAACTCCTATCTCTGCCGCTCGAATCCAGCCGACGTGGCGCGCGTCGAAGACAGGACTTTCATCTGCTCCCGCACCCGGGAAGAAGCCGGCCCCACAAACAACTGGTGCGATCCGCTGGAAATGAAAAGGCGGTTGACCGCGCTCTTCGACGGATCCATGAGGGGACGGACGATGTACGTCATTCCCTTCAGCATGGGCCCCCTCGGCTCCCGGATCGCCCATATCGGCGTTGAGATCACCGATTCGCCCTACGTCGTCTGCAACATGCGCATCATGACGCGCATGGGTAAGGCGGTGCTTGATGTCCTGGGCCCCGACGGAGAGTTCGTTCCCTGCCTCCATTCGGTCGGCATGCCTCTGCCGCCCGGCCAGAAAGACGTCCCCTGGCCCTGCAACGCGGAGAACAAGTACATCGTCCACTTCCCGGAAGAAAGGGCGATCTGGTCCTACGGAAGCGGCTACGGCGGAAACGCCCTGCTGGGAAAGAAGTGCTTCGCGCTCCGGATCGCCTCCGTCATGGCACGGGACGCGGGATGGATGGCCGAACACATGCTGATTCTCGGCATCACGTCGCCGTCCGGCATCAAGAAATATTTCGCCGCGGCCTTTCCGAGCGCCTGCGGAAAGACGAACCTGGCGATGCTGATTCCGACGATTCCCGGATGGAAGGTGGAATGCGTGGGAGACGACATCGCCTGGATGAAATTTGGCGCCGACGGGAGGCTCTATGCCATCAACCCCGAGGCCGGATTCTTCGGCGTCGCCCCGGGCACGTCCATGGAATCCAATCCCAACGCCATGCTTACCCTGCAGAGAAACGCAATCTTCACGAACGTCGCCATGACGCCCGACGGAGACGTCTGGTGGGAGATGATGACGAATGAGGAACCGCCCCGCCTGATCGACTGGCTCGGCCGGGAGTGGTTCCCCGGCTGCGGCCGTACGGCAGCGCACGCGAATGCCCGCTTCACCGCCCCCGCAAGCCAGTGTCCGGCGATCGACGCCTCCTGGGAAGATCCCCGGGGCGTACCCATTTCCGCAATCCTTTTCGGCGGGCGCCGCCCGGGAGTCGTTCCCCTGGTGCATCAGGCCTTCGATTGGCAGCACGGCACGTTTCTCGGCTCCATCGTCAGTTCGGAAACAACGGCGGCCGCGCAGGGAAAGGTCGGCGAAGTCCGGCGCGATCCCTTTGCCATGCTCCCGTTCTGCGGCTACCACATGGCGGACTATTTCGCCCACTGGCTGGCCATCGGCCGGTCGGCGGACACGGCGAAACTGCCGAAGATCTTTTACGTCAACTGGTTCCGCAAGACGAAAGAAGGCAAGTGGCTCTGGCCCGGATACGGCGAGAACAGCCGGGTGCTCAAATGGATCTTTGAACGCACCGACGGCGGCGGCCGGTCCGTGGAAACGGCCATCGGACATCTGCCGACGCCGGACGCCATCGACCGGAGCGGGCTGAAGGTCTCCGAATCCGACATGCGGCAACTGGTCGAAGTGGATCGGGACGCCTGGCTTGCTGAACTGGACGGCATCCGTCAGCACTATGCGAAATTCGGCGACCGGATGCCGAAAGAATTGTGGAACGAACTGAAGGCTCTGGAGGAAAGACTCCGAAAACCCTGAGGACCTCGGGCGGGGATTTCCTTCTCAGCCCCTGGCTTCCGGGTACGGGCCCCGCAACGCATCGGCCAGACCGGAGCGGCGGTCGATCTTCCGCGAGATAGCGCCGGACAAGATCTCTTCCCGGGCCCACACCTCGACCTCCCGCCTGGCCCTGGTCAGGGCGGTGTAGACCAGTTCGCGGGTGAGGAGCGGCGAATCGCGGTCGGGCATCAGAAAAAGGATCCTTTCGCACTCCGATCCCTGGCTCTTGTGCACCGTCGTCGCGAATACGGTTTCATGCTCAGGCAGCCTCAGCGGATCGATCTTCCTCACCGCCCCGCGGTCATCGCGAAAATACGCATTGAGATCCCGGCCGGCCGCTCCCTCTCCTTCCGGGGACGCCATAAGGATGCCCGTGTCCCCGTTGAAAAGACCCAGCGCATAGTCATTGCGAAGGATCATGATCGGGCGACCCGGGTAACGCTTCCCCCCGGCATCCAGAAGACCTGCGGAGCGGAGAATTCGTTCCACGGCAAGATTGACGGCCTCCACGCCCCAAGGGCCCTGCCGGACGGCGCAGAGGATGCGAAACCGCTCCAGGCTCTGCAGAACCGTGCCGATGTCCTCATGCGACCGGAGCGCCGACAGGTAGTCCCGGAAACCTTCCCGCACCACATCCCCCAGGGCCGACGGGAATTCCTCCGGGGAAGGCGGAACACGCCATCGCACCTCCCCGTCCGATCCCGGCCCGAGGCAGGCAAGAGCCTTTTCTAGGTCGCCCCGCCGCACCGCCTCGCTGAGGAGGCCGATGCCGCTGTCGGCGCGGAAACGGAAATTCCTTCGCAGCTCGACCAGTCCGTCCCCGATGGCCTCAGCGCCGCCTTGCTGCCCCGGCAGGAACCCGGCGGCCAGGGTTCCGAGGGAGCCGGCCAAGGCCGCGGAGATCACATTCATCGGCCCCGCGTTGCAGATATCTCCCAGCACTGCACCGGCGTCGACCGACGACAATTGATCCTTGTCGCCGAGGAGGATCAGCCGCGCCGTCGGGGGAAGGGCCTCAATCGTTCGCGCCATCAACGGCAGATCCACCATCGACGCCTCGTCGATCACGAGGACATCCGTCGGCAGGGGACGGCTTCGACTGTAGCGCACCTGCGATGTCCGGTACGAAAACCCCAGCAGACGATGAAGCGTTGCCGCCCCGCCGGGTATCGCTGCGCGAACCCACTCCGGGCAGGGCAGAGAGTCCCGGCTGCGGCTCAGCGCCTGTTCGAGGCGCCCTGCGGCCTTGCCGGTAGGCGCGGCGAGAGCGATCCGAAGGGGCTGCTCCGGACCCGTAGCTTCCAGCAACAGGGCCAGCATCTTCGCCACGGCCGTCGTCTTGCCGGTGCCCGGACTTCCGGAAACAATGCAGATCGGGCATACCGCGGCCGCAAGCGCCGCCAGCCATTGAAAATCCGGGGCCCCGGGAATCCGTTCAGGAAAAAGCCGCTCCAATATGGGCTTCAGGACCAACGCGGACGGAACCGGCGGTTTCAGGTCCGGCGTGCTTCCGGCAAGGTAGGCGGTCAGACGCGTGCGGAGAAGGACCGCCAGATCCCTTTCATACCTCCAGAAGCGATGCAGGTACAGCCGGCCGGCATCATCGAGAATCATCGGTGCGAATTCTCCCGGCCTTCCCACGACCCGGCTCTTCCGGAGGGATTCCCTCCACGAGGACAGATCGGGAGCTCGGCGCCCCTCCCGGAAAGGGATATCGGGAATTTCTCTGCCCGCCCATTCGGCCAAATCGGTGCAGATGTGGCCTTCGCGTCCATAGCGGCTGACGGCAACCGCCGCGAAGTACAGGGCGGGATCTTCCCTGCCCTCCAGGGAGCACATCAGCCGGGCAAAATGCCGGTCCAGAGAAGAATCATTCGTAAAAGGAAGCTGCGGATTCATGCCGGTCACCCGTCTTTCCGAGTCAGTGCGGCCAGCCGTTCGACGGCCGCAAGCGGCGGACGTTCCCGGTAGACACCGGAATCTCCCCCCCAGGAGGGTTCCATCCCTCGGACAAAGAGGTAATAAGCCCCGCCGAAATGGCGATCGTAATCGTAATCCGGAATCCTCGATCCGAGGTAGAGGTGAAGTGCAAGTGTGTAGATGGCGCACTGCAGATAGTAATGGGATCGGAGCATCTCCGCCCTCAATGCCTCCTTCGCATAATCCGGCCGGCCCATGCCGAGAAAGTTGGATTTCCAGTCCACGAGGTAGTAGCGACCGCCGTGTCTGAAGATAAGGTCCACAAACCCCTTCATGAAGCCGCCTGTCGGCTGAAACTGAAGTCTCCCCACCGTCCGGGGAACTGAAGATATTCCCGCCCAGGCATGCTCGACGCTCAGCGCTTCCGCAAGCGTCTCGACGCTGACGGTCTTCAGCGGAAAATGAAATTCGATTTCGTCAAGCCGATCCCGCCGGCCGACGGTCGACAGAACGAACGACGGGTCTTCCGGCACAAAAGGAGTCGAGACGATTTTTGCCAGCGTATCGGCGATCACTTCGTTCCATTGCCCGTCGAAGCCGTATTCGCGGAGATTCTTCTGCGCCAGGCCCTCCAGGTAATCGCGCCTGCCGCAGGTGAAATCAAACTGCCTCAGCACGTCATGGAGAAACAGGCCCGTACGGCTGCCGGCGGGAAACCGGCGTATCCCGTCCACGCCGGGAACGCCGCCCGGAACGGCAATGCCGGGACCGCCGTCTGCGGCCGCAGGCAGCCAATCGAAATCGCGCGACTCCTCGGCCTCTTCGCGTTCGGAAACGAGCAGGGAATAACTCGTCAGACGATCTCCCCGGGCAACAGCTCCGCGGAACTCCCGACGGCAGAGGACCCCGTCCCCATGCGACGCGGCGTCAGCCGCGGGGCTCTCGGGCGCCGGAAGCCCGGAGACCAGAAACTTCCCGCCCGCAACCAGCGGCTGCAGGTCATCCCGGAGCTCTTCTTCCTTGCGATCCTTCCATCGTCTCTCCGCCTCGCTTACGGGGTCTTCCGCCCCTGCCGCCGAGGGGGCGTGAAAGAGATACGCCGGGGCAGAAGTCCCGGTTCCGTTGATCCTTCCCCAGGCAAAGGTGCAGCGGTATTTCGCCCTCGTCAGCGCAACGTACAGGAGACGGCAGTTTTCAGACAGCCCCTCCCGCGCGGCCTCCCGGGCGTGGCGTTCCCGATCCGGAGAGCCGAGGTCCAGCGTGAGATGAAATCCCCGGGCGCCGTCGTGATAAAGGAACTCGCCCCGGCCGACGCCGGACCCTTCCCAGACAAAAGGACAAAAGACGACGGGAAACTCCAGCCCCTTGCTCTTGTGGATGGTCATGATCTGAACTGCGCCGGCATCGCTTTCCAGACGCAACTGGTTCTCCCGAAGCCGGGTCGTTCCCGGGTGACGAAGCTGCGCAAGCCATCGTTGCAGGCCCCGCATATCAAGATGCTCTTCCAGGTTCGCCCGGTGAAGAAGTTCGGCGAGGTGCTGCAGGTTCGTCAGCTTCCGTTCGCCGTCCGGGAGCCTTAAGAGCCGGCTCCGGATCTTTTCCTCGAAAAGCAGCGAGCGGAACATGAAGATGAACCCGCGTTTCCGCCACTGCTCATGATAGCGGAAGAATCGCTGCCGCTGTTCCGACCAGGATGTCTCGCTGCTTCTCCAGGCGTCGATTTCAGCGGCCGTTGCGCCGAGAAGTTCCGTCGCCAGGGCGGCGGCCGCCAATCCATCGGCGCGCGGACTGCCGACGGCGGCGAGGAGAATCTGCATCTCTCCCGCTTCCGGCGCATCGAAAAGGTTCGCCGTTCCGTGCAGCACGGCGTGGACCCTCTTTCCGGCGAGTTTCTGCGCCACGAGAAGCGCCTCGCGGTTGGTTCTCACGAGGACGGCGATGTCCCCCTCCGCAAGGTTCTCGTTTCCGATTCGAACCCTTCCCTGCCTCCCGAGACGAACCAGCCGCGCGATCTCCGCAGCGACGGATTCGGCCGTGGCTTCGCGCGCGGCCGTCTTCGAGATCGGCCTGGCTGCCGCACCGAAATCGGCCGCGTCCAGAAACCAGCAGTGAAGCGGCGTATCTTTCTTCCCGTCGATTTGAAGTTCCCGGCGATCGTCGTTGCGGCCCGGTACCGCGGGATGGAAGTGGATGCCATCGTAGACGAAGGGCCTCGCATTTCCGGAAAAGACACGGTTCACGGCCTCAATGAGATCCGGGTCGGACCGCCTGTTTTCCAGCAGCGTATAGCATCTCTCCACTTCCGACAGCGACTGCAGGTAGGCAAAGACATCGGCGCCGCGGAATCCGTAGATCGCCTGCTTGGGATCGCCGATCAGAAAGAGGATCCCTCCCGGCTCGCCGAAGATCGTGCGAAAGATCGCAAATTGCACGGGGTCCGTATCTTGAAACTCGTCCACAAGCGCGGCCCTGAATTTTCTCCGCACGGAGCGAAGGAGGGACTCTCCCTGCCCTCCCGACAGGGCGTCGCGGAGCCGCAGAAGAAGGTCGTCAAAGTACAGGACATCCGTCCTGCTCTTTCTCTTCCTCAGTTCGGAAGAGGCGAACTGGAGACCTGCGGATTTGAGATGGAGCAGTTCCGCCGCGAAGACCGCCGCCAGATGCCGCGCTTCATCGCAGAGAACCTGAATGCTCCCGAACATGGGGTGATCCGGCGCCGCGCAGCCTTTGCGGACAGCCGCCCGGAGGCTGTCCGCCGAAAGCCTTTCGACTTCGTCGATGAGCGGAAAACAGCCGCGTCCCGATCGGAAAAAGGCGTCGGCGGCGTCGATGATCCTGTCGGATCTGGTCCCGTATGTTCTCGCGTTCAGGGCGCCGTCCCGGAGCTGTTTCCTGACGTCCTCCCTCGCCGCGGGCCAGTCCTCAGAGACGCGGCAGAGGGCGGCTTGGAAGCGTCCGATGGCGGCCCGGATCTCCCGGGGATTCCCCGGAGTTTCACGCGGCGTCACCTCGACATCGGGATAAAGCAGATAGTCGTTCAGGAGCCGCCCGAAACTGTCCGTGCTCCACCCCGAAATCTTCGCGTAAGCAACAAACAGGGGGTCGGCGTCCGTCATGGAAAGGCGCCAGAAGTCCCGAACGACCTCCTCCTTCAGCAATTCCTGATCCGAAATCAGCTCCGACGCGAATGACGTGCCGCTTTCGAAGGCGAACTCGCTCAGCATGAGCCGGCAAAAACCATGGATCGTTAAGATGGAAGCCTGATCGAAATCGCGGATGGCGCGCTGGAGTCTCAGCAGGCATGGTGCCTTCTGCGGGGCATCCTTCTCCCGCCTCTGCACGAATTCCGCGACGAAAGGATCACGGACCTCGCCGCCGGCAAGGGCCTGGACCGCATGCCGCAGTTTTCTGCGGATGCGGTCCCGCAGCTGGTCCGTTGCGGCATTCGTATAGGTGACGACCAGGATCTCGGAAACGGAGAGACCCTCCTCTGCGATCAACCGGACAAAAAGACACTCGATGGCATAGGTCTTCCCCGTTCCGGCGGCGGCCTCAACGAGATTCACTCCCCGTAGCGGCGCCTCGTGAAGACGGAAAGGCTGCTCGGCCGTGCGGTTCGGGGAAGATGTCGACATTCCGGCGCCCTTTTTCATGCCCGGCTCCCGCGCATCTGCGATGGATCATCAAGCCTCTCCGCCGTTTCCAGAAGTGGCCTCAATATCCGTTCGGCAAGAGCGGCAAAGGATGCATCGAGCGGATTCCGGTTCCGGAAACAGATCCGGAGGTGCGGTTGACCCTCTTCGCCGCCGAGAAAATCACTTCCGCGCCAGACCTGCCGGGCGCATCGCAGGGCCTCTCCCGGCGGCTCTCCGCGCACCCGCCGGCGGGCATACTCCCAGGAGGAAGCCGGGAAGAAAGGAACAGGTTCATTCTGTCCTTCCAGGTAGATAGAGATCAGTCCTTCAAGAATGTCTTTAGCCTTCTCGACCGTCCTGTATCGCCACGCCTCTTCCCGTCCGATGAGAATGCTGCCTCGGCCCGCCGTACCTTGGGGGTCTTGAACACTCAGGGCGAGGTGCCGGATCCACAAACGGAGGTGATCCTTCGGTCCCAGCCGGCCGTATCGGTACGACACAAGCCCCGCGTCGACGACATCCTCAATCGTGCCCCAGAGGCGCCTGCCGCCAACCGGCAGCTCGACCGAGACGGCGCCGCCGCGCGACGATCCCCGGAGTTTTCTGACCTGGCTCGAAAAACGGCGGACGCCTGCGGCCAATTCTTCAAATTCCACCCTTCCCGCCGTCCCGTGCGGCAGCGCGCCTCGTGCCCTGAAATACTCGTAGAGTTCCCCCGTATCCCCGTCCGCCTCGATCGCCATGCCGGCAACGACCTGCTCCAGCCGGTATTTCTCCAGTCCCGCGAGATCGAACGGTTCGGCGTCCTGCGGAAGCTCTCGATCCTGCGGAAGAAACACCCCAAGCCGTTTTTCCAGAAAGCTCCTGGCTGGATTCGCGAAGAATTCGGCCAATTCCGCAATGTCGATTTCCGCCTCCCCCGCAGACCGTTCGGCAAGCGCGCCGGCAACAAAAGGCGGGGGCTGGTCGCAGGATTCGACGAGGCACCGGGCCGCATCGAAGTTCTCACTGGAATAGCTGAAGAGTTTCTTATCGCCGCTGAAATACGACGGACTGAACGCCTGCAGCGGGTGTTTTGTCACCAGCGATTCCGGCGATCGACCGCTCTCCTTGTTCACTCCGGAAACGCCTGAACCGGCATAGTCGAGCAGCTCCGAAACCAGCACGGACGGCGGGATGGCGCTGTTGTCCTCGATGCTCTGCCCGATGTAGCTGATATAGAGCCTGCGCCTGGCCGAGAGAATCGCCTCCAGAAAGAGATACCGGTCCTCGCCGCGTTTCGAACGATCGCCCGGGCGAGGCGACGCCGCGATCAGGTTGAACCCCGCATCCTCATCCTTCCTGGGGTAATCGGCGTAATTCATGCCGAGGAGGCAGACAACTTCCGCCGGGATGCTGCGCATCGGAAGGAGCGAGCAGAAGGTGACGCCGCGGGCAAGATAGCCGGAGGCGGAAGTGCCCGTCTCGATGGCGCGCTCCAGTTGCCAACGGACCGTCTGGAGGTCCACGGGATCGGCGTTTCCTGACGCCTGCTGAAGATGTCCCAGCCGCCGCAGGGCCGCCTGCAGCAGCCGGACGTCGTCTTCCCACTCCCGATCGTCGCTGAAGAAATCTTCCAGCGTTTCCCACAAGGCTTCGCCCCACGCTGCCAGGCTTCGCGGCGACACAAAGGCCTCCATCGCCGCGATAAGTTTCTCAACGAAATCCACGAATCGCCCGAGAACGATCGATTCGTCTCCCTCGACGGGACGGGAGGGAACGATGCCCTGAAACATTTCCCGCCCGCTCCCCATCATGGCATAGCCGAGCAGCAGCCTTTCGAGACCCGCCCTCCAGGTATTTTCGGTCAGCGGCGGCAGCCCCAACCGTCGACGGTGTTCGGCATCGATCCCCCAGCGGATCGCCACCTCGTCTGTCCAGCGCCGCACCGCATCGAGATCGGATTCCGTCAAATCGAAGCGGCGATGGACGGCAGGCTCTTCGAGAATATCGAGGACCCGGGTGAGCTCGAACCGGCTGTCCGCCAGCGAAAGGATTGCGAAAAAAATGCGGACGGCTGAACTTCGGCTCAGAACGCTTCGATCGGCAATTCCGTACGGAATCCGGACGGCATCAGCCGGGCCGGAAGGGAACTCGAAGACGGCGCGGATCAATGGAGCATAGACGGAGATATCCGGCGCCATCACCAGAATATCGGAAGGTTTCAGAAGCGGGTCTTCTTCGAACATGCCCAGGAGGCGATCGTACAGAACCTCCACCTCTCTCATCGGACTGTGGCAGGAATGGATCTGCAGCGAGAAGTCCATGGGACGTGCAGGGGCCGGGTCGGCTTCGGAAAAGCATGCCGTCTCCTGCGGCGCGGCCGGGGAATCAGGGGAATCCAGCGGCAGACCGCGCCGCGACGGGCGGTCGCGCAGATACAGAATGTCCCGTTGGATCTCTCCCAGAATACCTTCCGCATCGGTTTCGGCGAACTCTTCCCGGATTTCCGCCTCATATTCGATCAGTGCGTTGAAGAAGTCGCGGCCCATCGCTCCGAAAGAGGCGAGCAGGCTGTTCCCCGTCTCCCAATAGTCGGCGACGCCTTCGCCGGTGCCTGTTCTCCCGGTGTCTACCTTTCGTTCCTTCAGTCTGCCGATCTCGCGGCCGCTGCGGATATCCATCCAGAATTCCCGGGAAGGATTCAGCAGGAAGAAGTTCGTCTCCACGAGGGTTGATGCGGCGTGGAAGATCTCCAGATACTGGCGCGGCAGATAGGAAATGCCGAAGAGACAGATCCGCCTTGGCAGACCGGCCGGCGGAGTGCGTGACAACTCCCGGGCGCGCCGGAAAAAATCGTCCTTTGCGGCGGGAAGATGCCTGAGGACGCCTCCACTCTCCTGCCGAAGTATCCGCCAGATCCCCGCCTGGCAAGCCTCCGCATCGGGAACCGACCCGCCCTTCTCCCATCGCAGGATCCTGTCCGGCCGGAAGACGAGGTATTGATCGTAAAGGTAGGCAAGACGCGACGCCAGCTGGAAACGTCGCAGATCGCCGGCGTCTGCGGCCAGATAATTCCGGATCGGGGCGAATAGAGGTTGTTCGTCCAGCCGTGTCAGGATCCGAAAGATGCGCCAGGCGAGGATCTCCGGTTCCAGCAATTCGTCGAGAGGATCCCTGGCGCCGGCGGCCGAGAGGATGTCCCGCAGAATGGCCTTCGGATAAGGGAAACGGACGTTCGCACAAATGCCGTTTCTCGCCGCAAGCGCCATCGACACCCAACGCTGCATGCCGGCGCTCTGGACAACGATGACCTCCTCTTCCAGCGGATCATCCGGAGCGGGGGAAAGGGTCCCGGCGAGGCGGTCGGCGAGAATCTCCAGACGATTGCTGACAAAGAGTCTCAAGCCCGACATCGTTCACCTCGGACGGCCGCTGTCCGGCCGCTTCGATCCCACAGGATATGTTGACAACCATAGAAAAAGTTCATATAGAAGAACCAAGGTCTGCTGTGCTCGTTAGCGGATCGTGTTGTCGGAATCGAACAGTTAAAGATCGACAGGGTCTTGTTGGCGGCTCAGCCGCCCGTCTGAAGACCAACGACTTAAACAACGGTACTCCGGCTCGCGAACAGACGGCACAAGCGGATCTTTTTTTCTTTCCCTGCAGGGCAGGCATCATCGCCGCCGGTTGCGTTGCGTCGACCCCTTCTCCCGCTCCCCCATGGCTGATATCGTAATTCCGACAAAACGTACACAGAAGATTGCAGAAACTCATGAAGACCGTGCCGGAACCATGGCGGCCCACCAGGACCGCTTCCTCGCCGAAGTGGGGCTGGTACGCAGCCACCTTCGCCATCCTCCCCGTCCGGCAGCAGCCCGATGATTTCTCTGCCCGGCCGATACTGCAACCCCGCGGACACAGAAGGCATTTCTACAGAATGGCGCGGGCACGCGTTGCCCTCTCCTGGAGCAGAACGCTCTCCTATGCGGCGACATAGGGCGGCATCGTCACGTAACTCCCCGAACGGATGAGAAATATTGCGGGGATTTGAGACATTCCCTCCTGTTGATTCCTGCCTCCGAACCGGTCCTCAGCACGACGACGGTTTTGCGGGGCATTATTAGGCATGGCAAGGCGACTGTCAATATCGAGTTCCCCCAATAGGCGAAGGAACTGCGAAATCGGTCTTGCATGGGACGTGGGACTTAAGGTAAGAGTATCGCCCAACCGAAGTCAGATATCCGGAAAGGCAACATGCCCCGTTTCTTTTCAGGCCCTTCATGTCTTCTGATGATCGCCGTCGTTCTTGTCGGCCTTGCGCTCGCGGCGCCTCCAGCGGCGGTCGCTGTATTCCGGCCCGCAGGGAATGTCCCCTCGCCGATCATCCAGCTCTCCTCGGGATATGCAATCCTTATCGATAAGCAGGGACAGCGGCTTTTCGTCTTCCGCAGGGAAGGAGCGGCAATTCAAACCGTCTTCGAGGCCCAGTGCTCGACGGGGAAGAACCCCGGCTCCAAGATGGAGACGGGAGATGCAAAGACGCCGGAGGGTATCTTCTTTGCCACGAAGATCATAACGGAAAAGAATGCGTCCTCCATTTACGGTCCGCTGGCCATTTACCTCGACTATCCGAATTATCTGGACCGGAAGATCGGCAGGAACGGCTACAATATCTGGATCCACGGAACGAACAAACCACTTGAACCCTTCTCAACGAACGGCTGCGTCGCGCTTCAAAACGGTGACATCGAAAAGCTGGTCCGTTTCATCCAGCTCCAGAAGACACCGATCATCATCCAGGACAGCGTGCGCTGGGTTCCCGAGGAGCTGCAGCAGGCGGTAAAGGCGGACCTCCAGAAGATCCTCGCAGAATGGCAGAAATCCCTCACGGCCGGCCATTCCGGAACCTCCGAGTACCTTTACGCGATCAATGCGCCGGCGGAGCGCCAGCAACAGAAGGAATTTCTTTCGGCGTTGAGAACGGTCAGGGGACTGGACAACCACTACCTTCTTTCCGCCCGCGACGTGTCCATTTTCAAACAGGACCGCTACGCCGTGATCCAATTCGACCAGATTCTCACCGTCCAGCCGGATGGCGGCTTCCGCGGCAGCTACCTGAAGCTTTTCCTCGAAGAGCACAACGGCCGTTGGGGCCCTGTCCGCGAAGTCGCCGCCGAATCGCCTGCGGCACCGTCCGCCAAGGGGGGCGCATCGCCGGAGCGAAAACCTTCGTCTCCGCCGGCGACCGCCGCCGCCTCAGGGTCGAAGCCGGCTTCCGAGACGGAAACAGCCGAGATCGCCCGGATCGTCGAACAGTGGCGGTCAAGCTGGGAAAAGGGGGACATGACCTCCTATCGATCCTGCTATGCGAAGGATTTTACCTCCCGGTCCATGAATCTCGATGCCTGGATCGCCTACAAAGCCGATCTGCTGAAGCGTTACAGGAAAATCCGCATTCGTCTGGAAGGCTTAACCGTTGAAGTCCGCCGAGACTCAGCGAGCGCCGTCTTTGTTCAAAAATACAGTGCCCCGGGTATCAAGACTTCCGGGAAGAAGAAGCTGCACCTCAAACGCGAAGACGGGAAATGGAAGATCTCCCGTGAGACATTTCATTCATAACCGGCGATCCGCAGCAAAGGATTGCGTCGTTCTGTTCCTCTGTCTCGCCCTGTGGGCGCCCGTCCCGCTCTGCGGTGAAGTCTCGACCGGCGCCCCGATCCTCGAAACCGCCTTTGCCGGAACCTCCCAGGAAGTCAAAATCTACAGGATCTCCGGCCGGAATCCGGGCCCGATGATGCTGATCGTCAGCGGCATCCATGGAGACGAGCCGCTGTGCTCTCTCGCGGCGGATTCCTACACCCGCATCAGGCTGGAGAAGGGCCAACTCGTGATCGTCCCCCGCCTCAACCGCATCGCGCTTCGCCGCGGCAAGCGGCACGGCGCAGGCGGCGACATGAACCGGTTGTTCGGGCTTCCCGAAAACAGCAAGAACCCGGATATCCGCGTGGTCAATCTCGCCCGCGGCCTCATCCGCGCCTCCGATTACGTGCTCAACCTGCATCAAGGGAGGGGATTCTATTCGCCCGTATGGGTCGATCCGAAGAGAAATCCGCGCCGCTGGGGACAATGCAATGTGATCGACGCCCCTTCCTACGATCTGCCGAACGGAGACAGGATCGAACTGGAGCGTTATGCCAGGCACATGGCCGATGATGCCAACGGCGGGATCGCCGACCGGAATTTCCATTTCCTCGTCAACAATACGGATACGTCAAACCGCAACAGCCGCCACATCGAGCAGCGGAAGTCCCTGACCTACTACGCCCTCACACAGGAGCATAAAATTTCCGTCGGGATCGAAGTGACAAAGAATTGCCGGCGGGATCAGGCGATGTCGTTCCTGCACGCCGTCATCAACGCCGCCATCAGGGCGGCCGGGATCATCGCAGTCGAATATCCTTCCTGAGGCTGCTGTCGATCCTCAGTTTTTCTCCCCCATCGCCTGGCGGATCCGGCAGCCTTCCTTGTAGCCCAGACGGCAGGCGGCATCCGCCTCTTCCAGCGCCTTCGCACGCTCTCCCAGCTTGTCATGGCAGCGTCCCCGCTGGTAATGTGTCCACCCCTGCCCCGGTTTGATCTCGAGGGACTTCGTAAACGCCGCGAGAGCTTCCCGCCACTGCCGGCGCTCCGTTTCCACCCAACCGAGCCAGTTGAATGCATTGACGCTCTTCGGGTCGAGGGAAACGCTTTTCCGCAGATCCTCGCCGGACTTGTCGTACTGCTTGAGCCGTGCGAAGCTTCGGCCACGCCAGTAATAAGCCGCTGCATCGCCCGGTTTTTCTTGAATGGCGCGTCCGAATTCACCCATGGCCTCAGGCATGCGGTTCTGCTGGAAGTGCTTGATCCCGGAGGCGAGGCGGTCTCCCGCTCCCGGTGTTTTTCCCTGCGCCCCGGAGGTCTTCGCTCCGGCTGCGGAAACTGCAAGAGACCGGGTCTTTCCCTCCCGATCCACATAGGAAGCCGCAACTACGATCCATCTGCCCGACTTTTTTTCAAGGGAAACGGTTGCCTTCATCTCCCCTTTCGTCCCCGTGAGCTTGAAGGTCAGCTCTGCATTCCCGTGGCGATCCGAACTGTTGTAGCTTACCGGAGGACGCAGGCCCCAGTCGCGCACCTCGCCGATGGAGGATTGGACTTCAGGATGGCCCTTCAGAAAATCGACGGCCGCCTTCAGGAACTCCGAATTCTCGATAACGCCGAACAGGAGGTAGACGCCGAAGAACAAAAGAAAGACAATCAGGATCGGGACGGCGCGAAAGACGGTGCCTTTGGGGTGAATGGGCTCGTAGGATGCTTCGGGTTTCTTCTTCATTGCCGACCGCAGAACGGTCAGCAAATCGGCGGGACGATTTTCCTGCCTCTCATCGGATTCGTTCACGGTCGCCTCCGTCTCTGCAGATGGGAAACGCTTGCGGGCGGCTCAGTCACTGACCAGCGCCGCCCCGATCTCTTCCGCCTCTTTCATTAACAAACGGTTCTTCGAGATTTCGCCGGCCCGCATGGCGGTGCCGTAAACGATGCCGACGATTTTTGCCTCCACATAACCGTAGGCGTCCTGAAATGTCCGCAGGGCGTTCACGCAGCCCGAGGTGAACGCGTCCCTGTCCCCGAAGGACATCGCGATGGCGATTTTCTTCCCCCGGAAGACCTTATTACCGTCGCCCAGAAGGGCAAAACAGCGGTCCATGAATATCTTGAGTTGTGCGGACATTGTAAACCAGTAAACCGGGCTCGCGAGGATCCATGCGTCAGATTTCCTGAGTTCGCGGTAGATCGGCTGCATATCGTCGCGGAGAATGCATCCCCGCGCCCCCGACTTCTGGCAGGCAAGACAGCCGCGACCGGGTGCAATGGTCAGATCCTGCAGAAAGATCGTTCTTACCTTCGCTCCAGAGGCGCGGGCGCCCTTCGCGATCCGCTTCGCCAGGACGGCGCTGTTCCCTTTTCGGCGCGGGCTGCCCAATACAACCAGTACTCTTCTGTTCTTCGTCCCCTTTTTCGCCATGCCGGAACCCCCTGCGCATATTCCCCGGTATTTTAGGCCAAGAGAAGAGGCAATGCAAGGAGGGATGGGGGGACTGACGGAGAGGGCCTTGACGCGCCTTCTCCGGGAAGGTATGAACAAACGGAGGAGAGCATTTACGGAGTGTCGCCGTGGCATCCTGTTTTCGATGCAAGAAGACGTTGACGGTTCCCGAGGTCGTATCCCGGAAGGATGCCTGTTCATCCTGCGGTGCCGACTTGCGCTGCTGCCGCAACTGCCGCTTCCATGACGGCGCCGCCTACAACGCCTGCCGCGAAACCCAGGCCGAGCGCGTGCTCGACAAGGAGCGCAGCAATTTCTGCGATTTCTTCCGTTTTCGAGAGGCCACGCCGGTTGCGGACAAGGGGACGGATACGCCTTCTGCGGCAAAGGAAAAGATCCAAGGACTCTTTCGAAAAACGAAATCCTGATTCTGCGGTTCATCTCGTGATTTCCCGGATACGGAGGAAAGCCATGGAAAGCAAGATCGCTGCGGCCCTGCGTTTGTCAATCGATCCTGTCGCCTTGATCTGGTCCGACAAGAAGCCGGACGGAGCCGCGCAGTTTCGGGCCGGCCACTGGGGCTGCGTCATGTGGCTGCTCGCGGGCGCCGCCAAGGGGAACACGGCCGCCGTCGATCGGAACACCTTCGGTTGTTTCGGAGGGGGCGTCGGATTGGGATTCGGGAACTGCTACGAAGCCTTTCCCGGCGGGGAGGAAACCTTCTGCCGCTTTCTCTCCGTGGGAATCGACGGCTGGGAAAAGGAATCGCTGGTGTCGTCGCTGGCGAAGCCGAACATGCGGCCGGAGGCCTACGATCACCTGCTCCACGGGGAGCGCTACCTGAAATCCCCCCGGCAGGTTCGTCGTTTCGTCGATAACCTCCCCATAACCGAAATCCCGGCTCAGTTTGTCGTCTTCCGTCCCTTGCCGCAGGTGGAGGCCGATTCCCCTCCCCCGGAAGTCATCGTCTTCTTTGCCGATCCGGATCGCCTTTCGGCCTTGGTTGTTCTGGCCAATTACGGCCGCGACAGCAATGAAAGCGTCATGATCCCCTTTGCCGCCGGTTGCCAGACCGTCGGCATCTACCCCTACCGCGAGGCGAAAACCGACCATCCGCGCGCCGTCGTCGGTCTGACCGACCTCTCCGCACGGCTTCACGTGAAGCGACTCCTCGGCGACGGCCTCATGACCTTCGCCGTTCCCTGGCGGATGTTTCTCGAAATGGAGGCAAATGTGTCCGGATCGTTTCTGGAGCGGCCGGTATGGGAGGAATTGATCGGCGGAAATCCGCCGAAACGATAGGCTGTTGCATCCGACGGCGGGCGCAATCCCGCGCGCCGTACCTCGGGATTGACGGGCGGATGTTTGTTTTAGGCGCTCCGCACCAGCATCGTCGAGGGATCGAGCTCCAGATCCTTACCCGATGAGGCGCCGTTGGCGCCCTTGATCGCCTTCAGCCGGATTTCGCTGCCCTCGCTGAGGAGCTCGAGGGTCATCTCGAAAAGATCGCTGATCTGCGCGAAGGATGGCGGCAGTCCATCCGCCGTTCTGCCCTCGTGGCGATGCGCGTGCACCGTGAACCACGCGCTGACGCCGCTTTTTGCCGCAAGCGCCTTCAAATCACAAAAGACCTCCCGCGACGTCTCATCGATGTGCAGGCCGTCGATGATCAGGATCCTCGGCCGGAAGATATTCTGGATCATGAGATCGTTTAACCGTTCTTCGAACTTCGGCACGCTGAAACCGTCCACGCGGATGGTCATGATGAAGCGGAATGCCTGCAGCACGTCCCAAACCTGGCGGTTGCCCCGCAGGCCGGCCCTTTCCGTCAAATGCTGAAGCAGTTCCCGATACCACAGATCGACTTTGTGAACGGGATCCTGAAGGCTCACATGCAGGACGTTGATGCCGTTGCGCATCAGAAAAAGGGCCGTCTGCACCAGCAGCGCCGTCTTGCCGACGCCGGCATGGGCGAGGACGGACCCGAAACGTCCCGGCGCAAGAATATCCTCGGCCTCGTATCCGAGAGGTCCCAACGGGTTTTCAATCGAAAGTTCTTGAGGAATCATAGCAGTCTTCCTTTTCCTGAAGGGGATGACCCTCGGAGAATCCCAGGGCCGGTCCCAAGACATCGCACCGGTCGAAGAAGGGTTGGGCATCTTCACCGGAATCTTCCCACCTTCCTGTCCGCTACGCTGCATTTCGTTTGCGCTGCGCCACCTCTTCGGCGATCTTCTCGGCGATCGAAAGGGGAACCAGTCGATACGCAGAGAATTCCATCGTGAACTGCGCCTTGCCCTGAGTGGCCGATCTCAGGACCGTGGAAAAACCGAACATCTCGGCCAGCGGAACCTGCGACTCGATGACGGACATGGTCCCTTCATCCTGCGCGCCCACGATCATGCCTCTGCGCTGATTCAGGAGTCCCATGACGGCGCCCTGAAATTCTGTCGGCGTTTCCACGACCACTTTCATGATCGGCTCGTGGATCACCGGACGCGCCTTGAGGTAGGCCTCGCGGAATGCCGCCCTTGCCGCAGTCTGGAATGCAAGGTCAGAGGAATCGACGGCGTGCGAGGCGCCGTCGTTGATGCCGATGCGAACCCCCGTTACGGGGAATTCCAGTTTCGGCCCCTTTTTGACGCAGGAACGGAAGCCCTTCTCCACGGCGGGAATGAACTGTGTGGGAATGGCTCCGCCTCGGATTTCGTTGACAAAGGCAAAGTCTTCTTCGCCCTCCGCTACATCGCCCAGCGGCTCGATATAACCCGCGATCCGCGCGTACTGCCCCGAACCGCCGGTCTGCTTCTTGTGCGTGTAGTTGAACTCCGCCCGCGCGGTGATCGTCTCCCGGTACGCGACACGGGGATGCCCCGTCGTCACCTCGGCGTTGTATTCCCGGCGCATCCGCTCCACGTAGATCTCCAGATGCAGTTCTCCCATCCCGGCGATGATCGTCTCCTTGGTCTCCTCATCGACGTGCGTGCGGAACGTGGGGTCCTCCTTTGTAAACCGCCCCAGGGCCTTGGACATGTTGATCTGGGACTTGTTGTCCACCGGCGTGATCGAAAGGGAGATGACGGGTTCGGGGACGAACATGCTGGTCATCGTCACATTCATTCCGGGTCCGACAAAGGTATCGCCCGAAGCGCAGTCGATTCCGAAGAGCGCGCCGATATACCCGGCGGGAATGCTCTCGATATCTTCCATCTGGTCCGCGTGCATCCGTACGACGCGTCCGACCTTTACCTTCTTCCCGGTGCGCGCGTTGACGATCGTTTCGCCGCGGGCGATGGTGCCCTGGTAAACGCGGATGTAGGTGAGCTGTCCGTACGGGCCGTCTTCGAGTTTGAACGCAAAGGCGACCAGCGGCTTCTCCGGATCGCTGTCAAGCGTCAGCGGCGCCTCGTCCTTGTCCCGATCGAGGGCGGTGTTCGGCACGTCCGGAGGAGCGGGCAGAACCTGCGTCACCGCATCGAGCAGCAATTGCACACCCTTGTTTTTGTAGGCCGATCCGATATAAACGGGCGTCATTTTCCGTTCGATCGTTCCGCGGCGCACGGCATCGTAAATGAGCGATTCCGGAATCTCACGGCCTTCCAGAACAGCCTCCATGAGTTCGTCGGAGAACATCGCCGCCGCGTCGAGCATTTCCTCCCGCTTCGCCTTGGCTTCAGCCAAATGCTCCGCCGGAATGGCTTCGCGCCGGATGAGCTGGCCGTGATCACCGTCGAAATAGACCGCCTCCATGGATACGAGATCGACGATCGCTGCGAAATTGGACTCGAGCCCGATCGGCATCTGCATGGCCACGGCATGATGCCCGAGCTTCGAGCGCAACTGGGAGATCACGCGTTCGGGATTTGCACCGCTGCGATCGAGCTTGTTGATGAAGGCAATGCAGGGAACGCTGTACCGTTTCATCTGCTGGTCGACCGTGATCGATTGGGACTGCACCCCGCCGACCGAACAGAGAACCAGGACCGCCCCGTCGAGGACGCGGAGTGAGCGCTCCACCTCGATGGTGAAATCGACATGCCCCGGAGTATCGATCACATTGACTTCATAATCGTCCCATTCGCAGAACGTGGCCGCCGACGCGATGGTGATACCCCTTTCGCGTTCCAACTCCATGGAGTCCATGGTCGCACCGACTCCGTCCTTCCCCTTGATCTCGTGCATGACATGGATCCGCTTCGTGTAGTAGAGGATGCGTTCCGTGAGCGTCGTCTTCCCCGAGTCAATGTGGGCGCTGATGCCGATATTCCTTACTTTTCTGATATCCCGTTTCATGATGTCCAATCCTTGTTTTCCAAAACGAAAAAATCCCTCATCCGGAAGTCGCACCGCATGGGGGATTTCAAAACCGCAATATACGCGACGGAATTTAGCTTCTTACCGGAGTATTCATTTTCTGTCAAGCTCTTTTCTTCCTGCAACGAACGGGCGGAACTTGACGATTCCCCGGGAAACCATTATGAAGAACCTGGGTTTCGTTCAGGGAGGATGCAATGTTGAAGACCTTTCGTCTGGGGCACCCCGACGTGGTCGATGAAGCGATTCGTCTGTGGGGGAAGGATGTGGTGGCCTGGGACCGCGAGAAATGCACCGTCACGGTCGATATCGGTGCGGAAGACCTTGCCAGGTACGAACACTGCCATGAGATTGACAACATGGACCTCGCCTGATACAGGCGGGCTGAACAGAGGAGGACGCTATGAAGAACACGACTGTTTTGATCGCAGGGATGATCGGAGCCGCAATGCTGGGATTGGGGATATCGGCCGCCGGAGCAGCGGACCTCTCCGGGGAGAAGCTTGCCACTGACCGCTGCACGCGCTGCCACACCGCCGACAAATTCGTGACGGCGAAGAAGGCCGCGGCCGACTGGAAGGTCACCGTGGACAGGATGATCGGCAAGGGCGCAAAACTCAACACCGCCGAGCGTCAAGCGGTCGCTGATTATCTCAGCATGCTGAGCAAGAAAAACGAACTGCGCTGATTTCGACGGCAACGGCATTTCTCGATCCGATGAAAACAAAAAAGCCCCGGCCTTTCCGCCGGGGCTTTTTTGTTCGGTCACACTTCCCGTCAGCGCTGCAGAATTTCCCGGAGCGCTTCGGACAGCAGCGCAACGTTCTCCCTGCGGCTGGAAAATCCCATCAGTCCCACGCGCCAGGTCTTCCCCTTCAGCGGGCCGAAACCGCCGGCGATCTCGATATTGTAATCTTCCCTCAGTGCCGTGCGGACCTTGAGGTCGTCGACACCCGGAGGGATACAGACCGTCGTCAGAGACGGCAGCCGGTGCTCATGGGCAACGTGCATCTTCAGCCCGAGCCGTTCCAGAGAAGTCCAGAGGTACTCGGCGTTGTCGCGATGCCGTTTCCAACGGGCATCGAGGCCTTCCTCCATAATCATGCGCAGCCCCTCGCGGAAAGCATAATGCAGGCTGGCTGCCGGCGTATGGTGATAGCTCCGATCCTTGCCCCAGTACTGTTCGATCATTTTCAGATCGAGATACCAGTTGGGCACCGCCGTTTTCCTCGCGTGCAGGACCTTCATCGCCCGATCGCTCGCCGTGAAAGGGGCAAGCCCCGGAGGGCAGCCGATGCATTTCTGCGTTCCGCTGTAGGCCACGTCCACGTTCCAATCGTCGATCCGCACCGGAACACCCGCCAGGGACGTGACGCAGTCCATCATCATCAGCGCCCCATGCCTGTGGGCGATTTCCCCGATCCCCTCCATCGGCTGAAGGGCGCCGGTTGAGGTTTCCGCATGGACCAGGGCGACCATCTTGACGGGACCCGCCTTCTTGAGCCCCGCCTCGAGTTCTTCCTTCCCGAAGACCTCCCCGTAAGGTTTTTCAAGACGGCTGACTTTTGCACCGAGCCTCGTCGCGATGTCGCACATCCGTTCGCTGAAGAAACCGTTGCAGCCCACGAGGATCGAATCCCCGGGTTCCAAAAAATTGCAGAGCGCCGTTTCCATGCCGGCGCCGCCCGTCCCGCTCATCGGCAGGGTGACGACGTTTTTCGTCATGAATACGGACCTCAGCAGTTCCTGTTCCTCGTCCATCAGGACGAGCCATTCCGGATCGAGGTATCCGATCAAGGGGGTGCTCATGGTCCGCAGCACCCGCGGATGAACGGCACTCGGTCCGGGACCGAGAAGAATGCGTGGAGAAAGATTGAGATCACCGACAGATTTCTTCATCACAACTTTTTCAACCTCAAAAAAAAATCGACCGCCTTTCAAGGGCGGTCTACGAAAGAATGCGCGCCGCTTCGTGCACTGCGCGGCCCGGCTCCAAAGCCCCGAGAAAACAGGCGGCTCTGCATACAATGGCCGCATATCCCTGTCAAGGCGGAAATGATCGCAAAGCGGTTCTTGACCGGGTTCCAAAGTTGTGCGAGGGAACACCCCATGGAACCGGTTATCCGCTCCACGGCCGATTACCACCGCCGGGAGATGAAGTCCCTCGGATGGGAGTTGACCGTCTGCAATATGCTCGAGCCGCAGGACAGCCCCTGCCGCACCGTCCTGACGACAAACGATTCGTACGGACATCTTCTCTACGACTTCCTGGCCGACCGGCTGCCGATGAAGGAAGTGCGCGCCGTGATCGAAATCGGCGGCGGCTACGGCTGCCTCATGCGGGACTTTCTCGATCGGAACCCCGGCCTGTCCGCGACCATGCTGGATATCTCGCCGTTTCTCCTCGAAAAACAGCGGGAGACGCTCCGGGGGAAGGCCATTGCCTGTCGACAGGAGGATTTTCTTTGCTCCGACCCGCGGACACTGGCAGGCCTCGATCTCGCCGTTCTCAACGAAATCCTCGGCGATTTCCCCGTCGTGACAAACCTTGGAATCGATGACCTGTCGTCGGATGCTGCACTTCTCCCGGAAGAGGTACGCGCCGCCAGACGCCTCTTCGACCGCTACGGATTCCCGGAGCCGGACGCCGAGCTCTTCTCCTTCAACATCGGCGCGGTGGCGGCAACGCAAAAGCTCTGCGCGGCAGGCGTCCCCCATGTCTTCATCGGCGAGCACAGCTGCGAAGCGACGGTGCCGGAAAAATATCGCGCCTTTGTCCAGGTTCGCGGAGGCGGCCTTCCGGAAAGGATCCCGCTTTACGGCCACGACGAATACACGATCGCGTTCTCGCACCTCGAGCAGGTCGCGAAGGCATGGGGATACGAGGTTCTGCGAGGCCCTTTCGCCGACTATGTGCAGATCGACTGGACCGAAAGGCTGCGATGCATCCTCTCCTCCGGCGTGGAGATGACCGGACAGGAAGAAATCCTGCGCCAGTTCGTCGGCGACCTCTATCAATACGAGTATCTTCTGCTTCGGCGGCGAAAGGGTTGAATTGTTGCTGGAAATATCGCATACTGACTGCGAACGCTGCGGCAAGTGCTGCCTCGCCGATTTCATTGCCTACGTGCGGGACGAAGACATCGACCGCTGGCATCGCGAGGGACGCGACGATATTCTTCAGATGATCCGGCGCGAACACGCCTTGTGGATGGGCGACCACCTCGTCTGCGCCGACGACGGACGCTATCTTCGCGGTTGCCCGTTTCTTGCCTTCGAAGAGGATCGATACCGCTGCAGCATTTATGCGACACGGCCGAGGGTCTGCCGCAACTACCGGCCCGGCTCCTCGGAGATATGCCCCAAGTTTCACCGACTTTACGCGCGATCCGGAAAGGAGGACCCATGATCAGAGTAAAGTTCGCCGGTTTCCTGTTCGTCGTTTTCGCAACGGTGGTTTGTATCGGTCTCTTCGCAACCCCCGCCTGCGCCTTCCGCTGCGGGGATGGTCTCGTCGGCGTGGGGGATTCGAAAGCGAAAGTCCTCATGGAATGCGGTCCGCCCACGATGAAGGAAAGCTCCACGTGCAAGAGCAAAAGAAAGCCCAACGGACCCGGAACCCGCACTGAGACCGTCAAGAGAGTCGAACAATGGTATTACAACTGCGGAGACAACGACTTCATCTATGTCCTGACCTTTGAGGGAGGCATCATGATCGAGGAAGACACCTCGGGGCGCGGCAAGGGGAAGTCGAACTGTCTCGGGAGACAGGACTGAGAAGAAAGCGAGGAAGAAGCGGCATGCCGGAAATCGATATTCGCAGACGAGCTGAGGAGCAGATTGTGCTGCGCGATCAAGTCCGTTTGGCAGCTCCGCCGACGGCAACGATCCCGGACTTCGGTCTTGCTGCGGCTTATGACATTGCCGCCGAGATCGTGCGCATCCGGAGAAGCCGCGGGGAACGGACCGTCGGCCGCAAGATCGGCTTCACCAACCGGGAGATCTGGACCCAGTACGGCCTCGATACCCCGATCTGGGCGCACATGTACGAAGGCACGGTGGATTTCGCCGTCCGCGATCATGGCTCCCTGTCGCTGGTCGGCATGGCAGCGCCGAGAATCGAACCGGAGATCGTCCTGAAGCTTCGCGCGGCGCCGGCGGGGAGTGATGAAGAATCCCTCCTGGCCTCGATCGAGTGGATGGCCGTCGGGTTCGAGATCGTCGACTGCCACTATCCCGACTGGAAATTTCAACCCGCCGACACCGTTGTCGATTTCGGACTCCACGCGGCGCTCGTCATCGGCACCCCGGAGACGTTCGCGGACACGCGCAATGACGCCCTGCTCCGGAGCCTGAAGGAGTTTCACATTGCTCTTCTCTGCGAAGGGAAAGAGGTGGCGCGGGGAAAAGGAGGGTTCGTTCTCGGAAGTCCCCTCCTGGCGCTGAAACACCTCCGCGACCTGCTTACAGGCCAGAGCGGCGAGCCGCTGTCCGCGGGCGAGATCGTGACGACGGGAACCCTCACCGCCGCCCTCCCCGTCCGGCCGGGCCAGACGTGGACCGTCAGCCTCGAAGGGATCGGCCTGCGGCCGCCGTCCCTGACATTGGCCTGAGATCGGCGCCCTCAGACCGCGTCGGGATCGCCTTTCTTCACATAGACGGTGCGGATCGGATAGGGGATATTGATGCCTTCTTCGCGATACCGCGCGAGAAGGCGTTTGATCATTTCGTGCTTGAGCGCATACTGGTCGACAAATTCCTTCGCCCGCATAATGACATTGAACTCGATCCCCGAGTCGGCGAACTTGCCGTACCGCACAAAGGGCTCAAATTGCGGAATTCCCCCCTGCACCTCCGCCATGACCTCCTTGGCGACCTCGATCGTCACCTTTTCGACGAGGGCCAGATCGCTCTCATAGCCCACCGATACCGGAAGCAAAACGGCTATTTCCCTGTCGGGCATATGGTAATTCGTGACGATTGCGGAGGCCAGCTTCGCATTCGGAACGATGATCAAATTGTTCGGCAGCGCCCGGATCGTCGAGTAGCGCCAGCTGATGTCCGTGACGTATCCCTCCTCCCCGCTGTCCATCCGGACGTAATCGCCGGGCTTCAGCTGTCCGGAGGCGATGACGTGGATGCCGGCAAACAGATTCGAGAGCGTATCCTGGAGCGCGAGGGCGACCGCCAGCCCTCCGACGCCCAGAGCGGTCAGGATCGGCGCGATGGAGATGCCGAGCGACTGCAGAATCACCAGGATGCCGATGACATAGACGATGACCCTTGTAATATTGACGAAGATCGAGGTGGAGAGAAACACGCCGCCTACCTGCCCGCTGTAAAGACTCACGAAGTCTGCGGCGATCCGGGCAAGGACGATCGTGAAGGAAAAGATGAAAACGACCAGGAGGCCCTTATGAACGACATCCAGGGTCGCCCTCGCAACGTGCAGATGAAGGACCGCGCCGTAGATGCCGCCCAGCAGAAACCACAGCGTCATCATGCCGGTCATGGAGTGGACGATGATGTTGTCGGCCTGCCAGCTCGTCCGCGCAACGATTCTCTTTACCGCTTTGAGAACGATCTTTTCAAAAATATAGCCGAGCACGAGCCCTCCGGCAATGTAGGCAAGGGCGATCGCGATCGGCTTCAGGAATACGAACATATCATTCATGTCATTCCACCCCTGTTGCAGGTATTTCCGGTGGCGCGATTGTAACGGATTGCCCGGGACCTTGACAACTTCTTTCTCATGCATAGGCTAATTTTATGGGGCGCGCAGGAGGCAAAGACGGGTTCCTGCGCGTTTTGCGTTCACGGAACCTGGCGAACTCAAAAAACTATGAACCGGATGAGGAAGCCGAAAGTCGTGATTATCGGCGCGGGCTTCGGCGGTCTGTGGGCCGCTCGCGGCCTGGCGAAGGAATGGGCCGATGTACTCCTCGTCGACAGGAACAACTATCACACCTTTCTCGCCCTTCTCTACCAGGTGGCCGCAGCCGAACTGGAGCCCGAGGACATCGCCTATCCCGTGCGAAGCATCTTCTGGGGTTGTCCGAACGTCACCTTTGCCCTTGCCGACGTCAAGAAAATCGACTTTGAAAGAAAATCGATCCTCACGGACGGCAAGCCGATTCCCTATGATTACCTGATACTGGCCGCGGGAAGCATCACGCACACCCTCGGAGTCCCGGGGGCGGAATCCCACGCCTACAATCTGAAGACGCTGGAAGAGGCGGTCATCCTGAAGAACCATATCATCTGCTGCTTCGAGAAGGCGGCCCGCGACCCTGAAAGCGGCAGGCGCAAGGGCGTCCTCACCTTCGTCATCGTCGGCGGAGGCGCCACGGGCGTGGAGTATGCGGGAGCCCTGAGCGAACTGGTCCACGGCCCACTCACCCGCGACTACCGGACGGTCGATTTTCGTACCGTTCGCATCGTTCTTCTCGAGGCTGCCGACAGGCTCGTCGCCCACATGCCGGGAACGGTGTGCGACTATACGGCGCGAAGACTCAAGAAGATGGGCGTCGAGGTGCGGTCCGACGCCAAGGCCCTGGAAGTGACGCCGAATGGACTGCGGTTGCAGGACGGCAGCGAGATCCCCTCCCGCACCGTCGTCTGGACGGCCGGCGTGCGCGGCGAACCGATTGCCGCACTTTCAGGCCTCCCCACGGAGCCCGACGGGCGAGTCCCCGTCCTGCCGACCCTGCAGGCGCCCGGCCACCCGGAGACCTATGTTGTCGGAGACCTGGCCTCCATCAAGGATCAGGAACGCGCGCTCCCCATGGTGGCGCAGGTGGCGATCCAATCCGCAGTCGCCGCGGCGGGCAACATCGTGCGGCAGATCAAAGGAGAATCGCTCCAGCCCTTTGTCTTTCATGATCGTGGGATGATGATCGCCATCGGCCGCAACGCCGCCGCGGCAGCCATCGGATCCAGGATATACACCGGCCTTTTTGCGTGGATTCTCTGGCTGGTCATCCATCTCTTCAATCTGATCGGTTTCCGGAACCGGATCATGGTTCTCATCAATTGGGCATGGGACTACCTGCTCTACGAACGGGCCGTGCGCTTCGTCTTCCCGTCCGAAATGCCCCCCGGCGCAAAATCGTCGGCCTGCACGGCAGAGACTGCCAAGGCGGGTGACTGGCCCGGAGAACGAAACAATTTCTGTCCCGCACCGCAAGACTTTTCCGACGGCCGTCCGAAACCCGCCGGCGGCTGAGGAGGCAAGGATGAAGGATTTTTCCGTTCTGATGGGCGGCAAAGCCGGCTACGGCATTGACCGGTCCACGTCGATGCTGGGCCATCTGCTGAACAGGCGCGGCTACCGCATTTATATCTACCGTGACTACCCTTCCCTCATCCGGGGAGGCCATACCTTCTCCATCGTCAGGGCCGCGCACGCCAAAATCGCAGCACATCGGGACAAGGTCGATTTCCTTCTCGCCCTCAACGGCGACACGATGGATCTTCACCGAGCACGCCTGTCTCCCGGCGCCCTCGTCATCTGCGATTCCGACGCCGTCAAGGAGCCCGATCTTCCCGCCGGCGTCCAGCGGATGGATCTGCCCATCGGCAAGATCCTTAAAGAAGAAAATGCCCGGGAGGTCATGCGCAATACCTGCATGATCGGTGCTTTTGCCAAGGCGATCGGGATCCCGATCGAACTCCTGGAAGGGGTCCTTCGGGAAAATTTCGCGAAGGACGCCGACTTGAACCTGAAGATCGCAAAGCGAGGGTTCGATGCGACCTCAACGGTCAGCGCCATGGCGCCGCCGCCGGCGGAACGGCTGCCGTTGATTTCCGGAAGCCAGGCGATCGGTCTGGGGCTCGTCAAGGGCGGTCTTCGAAATTACGTGGCCTATCCCATGACGCCCACCACGCCCCTTCTGCATTTCCTCGCCGAAGAGGCGCAACATTTCGGCCTGAAAGTGATCCATCCCGAAAGCGAACTGGGCGTGATCCTGATGGCGATCGGATTTGCCTACGCAGGGCAGAAAGTCGCGGTCGGAACGTCGGGAGGCGGATTCTGCCTGATGACGGAAGGACTGAGTCTTGCCGGAATGAGCGAGATCCCCGTTGTCATCGTCCTCGGGCAGCGACCCGGACCCAGCACCGGATTGCCGACCTACTCCGGCCAGACGGACCTGCATTTTGCCCTGCATGCGGGCCAGGGTGAATTTGTCCGTCTGGTCGTAGCACCCGGCGATCTGGAGGAGTCCTACTCCTGGTCCGCCCGGGCTCTGAATCTGGCGTGGAAGTACCAGATCCCGGCCATCCTCCTCACGGACAAGAATCTCAACGAAGGCATGGGTAATTTCGACCTCGCGTCTGCAGGCGACATGGCCGATGAACCGCCCTCCGCATGGGATGGCAGGCAAGGCTACAGGCGTTACGAAGATGCAGAGACCGGGATTTCCCCGCTGGCCTTTGTCCCGCAGAAAGGCGCCGTCATCAAGGCGAACAGTTACGAACACGACGAATACGGCATTACCACCGAGGATCCGCGCCTTACCGTGAAGATGCAGGACAAGCGACTGCGCAAAGGCAAGCCTCTTATCGAGGAACTCGGGGGACTCCTTACCGTAGGCGTCTATGGCGATCAGAGCGCTTCGACTGCCCTCCTCTGCTGGGGTTCGAACAAGGGCGTCTGCGTGGAAGCGGCGCAAAAGCTGGGAGTGAGAGTGGTGCAACCGATCGTGCTTTCACCTTTTCCGGATGCGGCGCTCAGGAGGGCCCTCGCCGGCGTCACGAAACTGGTGGCCGTCGAAAACAATGCGACGGGACAGCTCGCGAGACTGGTCGCCGCGTACGGGATCGGCGTGGACAGGATGATCCTCAAATACGACGGACGACCCTTCGCCCTCGACGAACTGGAGACAAGGGTCATGGAGGCGATGAAATGAGCGAGACCGCGCTGGGGACCTATGCCCCGAATACCTGGTGTCCGGGATGCGGCAATTTTGCGATCCTCAACGGCATGAAAACGGTCTTGAAGGATCTGACGGACGGGACGCTCCCGCCGGAGAATGTCGTGATCGTCTCCGGGATCGGGTGTCACGGAAAAATCGTCGACTATCTCGACGTCAACAGCTTCTATGCCATTCACGGCCGGGCCGTCCCCGTTGCGGAGGGAATCAAGATTGCGAACCCGGCGCTGAAGGTGATTTGCTTCTGCGGCGATGGCGACGCCTACGGGGAAGGTCTCGAACACCTCGTTTTCGCCGCGAAGAGAAATGTCGATATCACCGTCGTCGTCCATAACAACCGCGTTTACAGCCTCACGGCCTTTCAGTACAGCCCGACGTCGCCGACCGGCTTCAAGGGCCGGTCGACACCCCTGGGCAGCATCGAGGCTCCAATCAATCCGCTGGAGCTTATGCTTGCCGCCGGGGCATCCTTTCTGGCCCGCGGCACGTCGCGGGGCCTGGCGCAACTGGTCCACCTGTTTCGGGAAGCCATCCTGCACAACGGATTCGCACTTGTCGATGTGCTGCAGGTTTGCGCGACGTACAACAACCTCTACGAATACTATGCACAAAAGGTTTATGACCTGCAGGACCATAACCCCCGTGACCGGACGGCCGCGCTGGCCAGGATCAGGGAATGGGACTACAACTCCGACGCGCGCATCGCATTGGGAATCCTGCACCGGACAGAAACAGCGACTTTCGAAGAGGCCTTTCCGCCTTCCCCATTCGAGCGCCGAATGAACGATGAGAGCATCAAGGAGTTCTTGAGCAGGAGCGTGTAACAGGCGAGAACACTGTCCTTTCTCGGCGATGACACCATCCACCGGAGGCGGAAAAAGAACCGTCACAGAAGGAGGTCTGCCATGGCACTGTCAGGCAAGTACGGTAAACTGGACATTCCGAAGATCGCCCCTCAGGAACCTGTGTTTGTTCTCCGGGCCCAGGATGCCCTCGCGGCAACGGTCATCCAGATGTACCAGTTGCTGGCGGAGTCCCATAAGCGCCCGCTGGCCAAGGATGTGGACCAGGAGATCCGCGCTTTCCAAAGCTGGCCCGGGCCGAAAAAGATGCCCGACTGAAGAGCGGTGACAAGCCGCCCCTCCCCCCAAGGACTTGCGATGCCTTTCACGACCCCTCCTTTTCGCGATCGTTTCGACGCCGGCACGATCCTCGCTGAGCGCCTGAGGCGCTATCCGGTCGGCGATGCCGTCGTTCTCGCCGTCCCGCGCGGCGGCGTACCGGTCGCCGCCGTGGTGGCCAGGACGCTCGGCATCCCGCTCGATATCATCGTCTCGCGCAAGATACCGATCCCTTCCGATCCGGAGGCCGGTTACGGCGCCGTCGCCGAAGACGGCGCCATCGTCCTCAATACGCCGCTGGTGCAGCGCCTGCGTCTCACCGGACAGCAGATCGAGCGGCACGCCGAAGCGGTGAGGGCTGAGATCCGGCGGCGCCAATCGGTATTCCGGTCGATCCTCCCGGCCTCGCCCGTGGAAGGGAGAACGGCCATCGTCGTCGATGACGGGCTGGCTTCCGGCTATACGATGATGGCGGCCGTCCAATCGATACGTCAGCGCGGCGCAGCAAGGGTGATCGCGGCGGCGCCGGTTGCTTCCCTGGGCGCAGCGGAGTCGCTCAAAGCGGTTGCCGACGAAGTGGTCGCCGCCGTCGTTTCACCCCACTACCCTTTCGCCGTTGCCTCTTTCTACGAACACTGGCATGATCCGACAGACGAAGAGGTCCTGAAGGAACTGGAAAGGTACACAGAAGATTCCGGAGGTCGCGGCGATGATTAGAGAGGCCATGTTCTGGGAAAGGCTGGAGGGAACGGGCGGGCAGTGTCATCTGTGCGCCCACGAATGCCGGATTCCCGATTCGGAATTCGGCATCTGCGGCGTAAGGCAGAACAGCGGCGGCATCCTCCGGACGATGGCCTATGCCCGACTGGTCGCGGCCAATGTCGACCCCATCGAGAAGAAGCCTCTCTACCACTTCCTGCCGGGGTCCTCGTCCTTCTCCATCGCGACCATCGGCTGCAATTTCAAGTGCGGCTTCTGCCAGAACTGGCAGATTTCCCAGGCTTCCGTGAAGGATGGCGCCGTCGACGCCGGCCGCGAGGCCATGCCCGAACGCATCGTGCAGGAGGCGGGGAGAAGCGGTTGCCGGAGCATTTCCTATACCTACACGGAGCCCACCATTTTCTTCGAGTACGCCTACGACACGGCCCTTCTCGCAAAGAGGGCGGGCCTCTGCAATGTCTTCGTCACCAACGGCTATATGACCCGCCGTGCCCTTGAAACGATCCGGCCCTGTCTTGACGCCGCCAATGTGGACTTGAAGAGCTTCAGCGACCAGTCCTACAGGAGGACCTGCAAGGGACGCCTCCAGCCCGTCCTGGACACGATCGCCGCCATGAAGGAACTCGGCATCTGGATCGAGGTGACCACCCTGGTGGTTCCGGGAGAGAATGATTCGGAAGCGGAGCTGAAGCAGATCGCCGCATTTCTTGCCGGGATCGACAGGGACATCCCCTGGCACCTGAGCCGGTTTCACCCGGATTACGAATTTCAGGATCATCAGGCCACCCCGATCGAGACGCTCAAGCGGGCAAGGGAAATCGGCCGCCAGGCGGGGCTGCGCTTCATCTACCTCGGCAACGTCCCCGAGGGAACGAACACGTACTGCCCGGAGTGCCGCGAATTGATCGTCGAGCGAAGAATCATGGGGCTGAACAGGCTCCATCTGCAGGACGGCCGCTGCACCTCCTGCGGCACGGCGATCGCAGGGGTCTGGTCCTGAGTCTGGTCCTGATCCGGTCCGCCCGCCTCCGAGACCGTCGAAGGATCATCCGTCGAACTGAATGCGGTTGGATGAGGTTCTCCCCCTTCATGTCCCCCTTCATTGACAGGCGGGCTGCCTTTTCCTATACTCCCTCCCCGACAATTGTGATCGCCGATTGCGCTCCCCCATGAAATCGGCGGGAAGGACTCTCTGATTCGAAAATATCTTCTTCTGTCCCTCGGACTGCTCCTGCTGCTCCACATCGGCTACCTGCACTACAAGGTCGGCCGCGGGGTTGCCGGAGACGCCTGGGAAGCTCCCTCCATCCTCTACGGACGCGCCGCGGAAATCCGCAGAGGCGATCATCTCGGGAATCTCCGCCTCACCGAAAGGCTCCGCAGGCTCTCCTACAGAAAAGTCTCCGGAAAGCCATCCGCACCGGGAACCTATTCCGAAGGACAGACAAGACTCCGGATATTTCTCCGCGGCGAAGAAGGCGAGAAACCGGCCGGTGGAAGCGGTCCGGTGGAGATCGAAATCGTCGACGGGCGCGCCATGTCGCTGGTTTCCTCCGCCGGCAGGCAGCTGGACTCCATCCGCCTCGAACCCGAAGAGATCGCCCGCATCATGGGCCCGAAGATGGAATTCCGGCGTCCGGTTCCCCTCTCCGCCATTTCCCCCCTGCTGCAGAATGCGGTGATCGCGTCCGAAGACGCCCGTTTCTACTCCCACATCGGGATCGACTTCCTGGCCGTCGGCCGGGCGCTCTTGACCAATCTCAGGCAATGGCGCTTCGCCCAGGGCGGCTCCACCATCACCCAGCAGCTCGCGAAGAATTTCTTTCTCTCCCCGAAAAAGACCCTCTGGCGCAAAGTGCGCGAGGCTGAACTCGCTCTGATTCTTGAGATGCGATTCTCGAAGCGGCAGATCCTCGAAATGTATCTGAACAAGATCTACTTCGGGCAGGAGGGCCTCCGGGGCATTTACGGAATCGAAGAGGCGGCAGGATTCTATTTCTCGAAACCGGCGAAGGACCTTTCCCTCGAGGAGTCGGCGCTGCTTGCCGGGATCATCCGCGCCCCGAGGCGGTACGCCTACCTGCGGAACCACAGGGCTCTGCAGGAACGGCGCGACGCCGTCCTGGCACGAATGCGCCTGCTGAAGATGATCGGTGAGGACGAATTCCGTCGCGCAGCGAATGCGCCGGTGCGGGTCCGGCCCCGCAGCGCACCGGTCCACGTAGCCCCCTACCTCGTGGACTACCTCCAGCGGATCACCGCGGAGGAGTTCGGGGGCGAAAAACTCTACCGTACGGGATTCCGCTACCATACGACCATCGACCCCATCCAGCAGGCAGCCGCCGAGGAGGCCGTCGCCCGGGGAATCGAGGAGATCGGGAAGGCCGCACTCCCCGCCGGCGAGCCGCTGCAGGCGGCGCTGGTCGCCGTGGATCCGTCGAACGGGGCGATGACCGCCATGGTCGGCGGCAGGTCCTACGAGCAGACCCAGTTCAACAGGGCCGTGGACGCGCAGCGGCAGCCGGGAAGCGCCTTCAAACCTTTCGTCCTCCTCGCGGCGCTTTCCTCGTCGGTGCAGGGCAAGACGGACAAGACGCTCTCGACGATGGTGTCCGGCGAGCCGGTGTCCGTCCCGACTCCGGAGGGAAGGTGGACTCCGGCAAATTACGAAGGAAAGGCCTACGGAAACATCACGGTCCGCAGGACCATCGAGGACTCCGTCAACACGGCAACCGTCCGGCTGGCAATCGACGTCGGGCTGAATGAAGTACTCAAGGCGGCCCGCGCTGCCGGCATCACGAGCCCCCTCAAGGAAGTGCCGTCGATGGCGCTGGGGAGCTTCGAAGTGACCCCCCTGGAACTCGCCTATGCCTACACGACGATCGCCTCGGGAGGCGTCCGTTACGCACCCTTTCCCCTTTTCTCCGTGACGGCGTCCGACGGAGAAATCATCGCGGCCAGGAAGCTTCAGCGGCAGCAGGCATTCGACCCGAGGGCGGCCTACCTCACGGCATACGCGCTGGAGGGCGTTCTGGAGCGAGGGACGGCGAAATCTGCAAAGTCGCTGGGGATTTCCTTCCCGGCATCGGGAAAAACGGGGACGACGAACGGCAACCGGGACTCCTGGTTTGTGGGATTCACCCCGGATGTGGTCTGCGCCGTATGGGTGGGATACGACTCCGGCGCCGATACGGGGCTGACCGGAGCGCAGGGCGCGTTCCACATCTGGGCGCGGTTCCTGCGGGCGCTCTACCCTCAGGCCGGACCGGCCGCCATGATTCCGCCGGAAGGCATCGAAACCGCCGTGATCGACCCCGCGTCCGGCTGTCTCGCCACGAGCGAATGCCCCGAGGAGTTGCGCGAGGCCTACCTTGCCGGAACGGCGCCGAAGGAGACCTGCCCCCTCCATCCCGTGAACGCCGTCGTGGACACCCTACGCAAGGGAATGCGGGGCATCGGGGAATTTTTCCGCAACCTGTTCAAATAGAATTCCCCCTTCCCGAACCAGCCGGGACGATTTTCCTGAGCAGGAAATAAGAAATTTCGAAGGACCTTATCATCGCCCGCCTGATTGCCGGAAACCGGTACTGCATTCGACAATGGCGCCGAGCATTCACATCATACCGGAGAACCATCTCCCTGGGAGGGCGGAAATCGTGTTGAACTTTGACCTGACTCCAGAGCAGAAAGAATTGCAGGCGAGGGTTCGCGCCTTCGCGATCAAGGAAGTCCTGCCGGCAGTGTGGCATTACGATGAAGAGGACGAAATCCCCCTCTTCGTGCTGCAGAAGGCCTTCGCCGCGGGTTTCATCAACAGCGATATCCCTGCAGAGTATGGCGGCCGGGGGCTCGGCCTCATCGACGGCGCCATTCTCACGGAAGAGATTTCCGCGGCCTGTCCGGGTGTCGCGACCTCCATGTTCGACAATTCCCTCGGCATGGCGCCGCTCATGCTGTCGGACAATGAGCCGCTGAAGGAAAAGATCCTTCCGCTACTCGCCCGCGAATTCAAACGCATCTGTTTCGCGACCTCCGAACCGCTCATGGGTTCCGACGTTGCCGGGATGCGCTGCCAAGCCGAAAAGACCGGGGACGACTATATCCTGAACGGAACGAAGTATTGGATCACCAACGCCGGCGTCGCGGATTACATGACCGTGTTCGCAACGACCGACCCGGCCAAGCAGCACGAGGGCCTCGGTGCGTTCCTCGTGAAGAAGGATTGGGACGGCGTTTCCGTGGGCAAACCGATACCGAAACTCGGGCAGCGATGCTCCAATACGGCGGGACTTCATTTCCGGAACGTCCGGGTCCCGAAAGAGAACGTCATCGCGGAACCCGGCAAGGGCTTTGTTCTCGCCATGAGAACCTTTTCCCGGACCAGGCCCATCATCGGCGCCTTCGCAGTGGGGGCCGCCCGCTCGGCAATGGAATACGCCATCGATTACGCCAGGAAGAGAAAGGCCTTCGGGACCAGGCTTTCAAACTTCGAGGCCATCCAGTTCAAGATCGCCGAGATGTACCAGAAGGTGGAAACGTCCCGCCTTCTGGTATGGAAAGCGGCGTGGGAGGCGGACAACGGGATCGATCCCACGACCAGCGCCTCCATCGCAAAATTCTATGCCACGGAAGCGGCCATGGAAGTGGTCAATGAGGCCCTGCAGATTTTCGGGGGCTACGGGTATACGAAGATGTTTCCCATCGAAAAGTTGCTGAGGGACATCCGCCTCTTCAGCATCTACGAAGGGACCAGCGAGGTACAGAGGCTGATCGTCTCGGGGTACGTCCTGAACAGTTACAAGCCGGCCATGCCGCCCCTGGAGGACCTCCCCCTGCTGCGGGCCCTCGACTTGAACGACCCGTCGGCGGCAAACGCCCCTGCGTGGCGCTGCCGGATCTGCGGCCATATTCATTACGCCGAAGAACCTCCGGAGGAATGCCCCTCCTGCTTCTACCCAAAAACGGCCTTCAAAAAGGTCTGGCCGGCCGCAGGATAACACGGTGGATCCTATGTCCGGGTACTGGCTGCTTTGCGTCGTTGTCATGGTGACGGGCTGTCCGGTCGCCCCTTCCCACCAGACGGGGGCGGCGGGCGGAAGACTCGCAGCCTGTCCGGAATCCCCCAACTGCGTCTGCTCCCAAGACACCGACGCGAGACATGCCGTCGCGCCCCTGCGCTACGGGGGAATTTCGTTCGAGCGGGCCAGGGAAGCCCTGCTCGCGTTCCTATCAGGCATGAAACGGACTCGCATCGTCGAGGATACAGGCGCCTACCTCCACGTGGAGTTCACGTCCGCGATCTTTCGCTTCGTAGACGACGTGGAGTTTCTTTTTGACGCCGCGTCCGGGACGATCCATGTGCGGTCCGCCTCCCGCGTGGGCCACTCCGATTTTGGCGTGAACCGCCGTCGCGTGGAAGCCATCCGCGCGCAATTCGACGCTCTCACAAAGAAAGGACCGTGACACAGTCCCACCTGCCCGCAGCGGCCAATGCAGGAACACTCACAGGGCATCCCTCGCTTTCCGGGAATCCGCGAGACGATCCCTACCGGGCGGCGATGCCCTTCAGCGTCTCGAGGTACTCCTCTTTGCGCGACAGGTTCGTTGCGCCCTTCAGATCCTCCCGCAGAAGTTTGACGTCCGGACCGATACTCAGTCCCAGCGGGTTGAGTTTCCGCCGGTCGGCCTGATCCACGATCAGGACGCTGTAGTACCGGACGAGGATCCGCGCCCGGGAGTCGCGCCGCTGGAGATAGGAGGAGCCTCCCATGGTATTGAGAAAAAACAGCGCATAAGGATAGACGTCCTCCAGGCGTACCTGCACGCCGCTGCCGCCCGTACTGCATTTGTCCTGCAGGAGCATGGCCTCGTAGAGCATCGCGAAAGAGGATTCCAGGATATCGCCTTCCTTCCGGAGAACGTCCCGCAGCAGCAGCGCGTCGTTCTTTCCCAGCACCCGGTAGAAATGGGCCCGGTTCCGGAGAACATTCTCGAGGCTTTCGGTCTCCTGCCGCTGCACGAAGGGGGGCGCTTTGAGCAGTCGTGTCAGGATGCCCTTGAAGTGTTCCGACGTCCCGCCCTTGAGTTGCCGGGATACGATGTAATCCCTGCCGTCGAGATAGGCGAACAGCCCCTGCAGCTTCTCCCGGCACTCCTCGCAGGCGTCCTTGGCCGGTGTCTGCGGAGCCCCGGGGACGGCCGTGACGGGAGCGGCTGCGGCCGGCTGCGCCTTTTGCGCCGCCTCCTTTACCGGCACCGCCCCGCTTCTCGTCTGGCTCCAATAAAGGTACGCCGCCAGTCCGGCGACGACAACGATCGCGACGGCAGCCGCGATCTTCTTGACGGGTGCTTTCGGTTTCGTGTCCATGAGGTTTCCTCCATCCAGGCCTGTGAAGGCGTTAAGGGCTGAACCCCTGAGACCCTATGTCGAAGAGCCTTTCATGGGGCACCTGACAAAGTGCCTGCAGTTTCCGCTACCTTTTTTCGGATAATGCGTCAACCCCAAAACCGCATCAGGCATTTCGAGACGAGAATTCACTTTCGTCTGAAGCATCCCGTCATAATTTTCTTGCGTGCCTTCACTTTTTGGACTATCGAAGTACGGACTCGTCGACTCTTTCAAGATGATGTACGCTCGGGTCTAACGCTTCCAATCTGCAGGAATATGGGACACCCGTCAGCAATTGATTGAGTGCCTTACGCGTACGTAACCGGGAGAAAGGTCACCGGCATGCCTCGAATTTTTCGCCCCCTGGCTGCATGGATTTTCATCATCCTCTGTTTCCCGGCCTCCTCCGCGCCCGCATCGACCCGACCGGAATGGAGCGTCATCATCTACACCGGCACCGATGAACAGTCTCTGGGGCTGAATTACGACCCCGGGTTCCGAAAGATCATCGAGACGCCGCTGCCCCCCAATGTGGAAATGCTCACCGAACAGGATACGCACCAGCCGGACGGCACATTCCGCACCATCCGGCGCGGCCTTTCTGCCGTGGAGAGGACCGTCCTGCCGGAGCAGGATTCAGCCGATCCCGCGAGAATGGCGGCGTTCCTGAAATGGGCGAGTTCAAACGCCAGGGGAAGGAAGCGGCTCTTCATGGTCATCACCCATTCCTGGGGATGGCGGGGGATCATCCAAGACTACACCATCCCGGGAAAACCCGCGACCGACACCATGATGCCCCTCAGGGAACTGACGCGCGTCATGGTGCAGGAAAGGTTCAGACCCGACGTCTTCTGGCTCGACGCCTGCGTCCTGGGAAATGTCGAGCCGATCGAGGAGTTGAAGAGCACCTCGCCTTACCTTATCGTCTCGCAGCGGGAAATGCCCTACGGCGGATTTCCACCGGAGCGGCTTTTCGCCATTCTCGGTGAGTCCGGCCTGAGCCCGCGGGAGGTCGTCCGCCGGATCCCCGGAGAGTACATGAGGGCTTATGGAAGGAACGGCTCGCTCGTCACCAAAGAAGGGGAATACTTCCTCACGACCGTCGCCGGTATCGATACAGCGAGGTGGGCGGCCTTCACAAAGGATTTTTGCAATCTGATCAAGGCGCTGGAAGGGACGGACTTCCGATCCCGTCTGGCCGAAAATCCCCGCTGGGTCGACGGACTCGCCGATTTCACCGACCACAACGCGGATCTGGTGGAATTCCTGACCCGGCTGCCCGGTCTCGTCAACAATCCGAAAGCGGCCGCGATCGCCGCGAAGATCCGCAGGAACATCGGTTATCCCGCCGACGTCGCCGCCCTGTCGCACGAAACCCATACCCTGAGCCCCGACGACGTGAAGCGTTTCGAATTGCGGATCGACGCCGACGGCATGCTGCCCCCGGAGACTGCTCTCAAAGACATCAAGGAACTGTGGCTGGAGGCCAATCAGGACCAATCCCTGCCCGATACGCTGCGCTACGACCTCGCCAGGATACCAAGCCCATCCGGCCGCGATCGCGAATTCGTCGTCAGCGGGGAAATCGCCCGGCCTCTCTCCTTCCGGCCATGGCTGGCGGGCACGCAATATTTCGTCCTGACCACCGACGGCGGCGACGGGGCGGATCCCAAACGGATCACCCGCTCACGGAACAAGGATTTCTTCGTGGCCGACAGATTCCCGGAGACGAGCTTCCTCGTCTCCGAAGGCCATACGCAAGGCGTTCCCTTCATCCATGGCATCGGGATCATGCTCTATCCGCGGATGACGGCGGCGATGGACCGCACCGTGGACCCCATCACCAAAAGCGCCGGCCAGGATTTCTACCGAGAGACGGCCTGGAACCGCGCCACCGGATGGGGTGACATGATGCTCCTTCCGCCGGCCGGGGAGAGATAAACGTGCCGGCGGGAATCCATTTTCCTATTGACACCGGAAAATCCGGACGGTATAAAGACTGTACGTCTGGAGCGGATCGTATGTTGAAAACAGCAACCTTGAATCGGAACTGGTGGTGGTCGGCGACAAGGGAGGGGTTCATCCGCCGCTGATCTTTCATCGATAAAACGCACAGCCGTGGAGAACCTCTCGGGATCTCCACGGCTTTTTTGTTTCTGTCGTACGGGCCGTGGTCGATCTGGAAACCACGGCCCTTTCTTTTTTTGGAGTCGAACCCATGCCGTACCTGCCGGACTTTGAACAATTTCAGCGGATGGCCGCGCCGGGCACTCTCGTTCCCGTCTGCCGGGAGATCCTCGCCGACACGGAAACGCCCGTCAGCGCCCTCATGAAGCTGCGGGACAGCAGCCATTCCTTCCTCCTCGAAAGCGCCGAAGGCGGAGAGAAGTGGGGACGCTACAGCCTCCTCGGCGCCGATCCTCGGCTGATCCTGCGGATACGCAAGGAAGAGGTCCTTGTCACAACGCCCGAGGGCGAACGGACCGTCCTTCACGACGGCGACCCCCTCCAATATCTCAAGAAGCTGCTCGCCGATCACCGCTTCTTAACGCGGCCGGGACTCCCCCGTTTTGCCGGCGGCGCCGTCGGCTATCTCGCCTACGACATGGTGCGCCACTTCGAGCGGCTCCCCGACCTTGCGGCGGACGACCTCGGCAGCGACGATGCGGCCTTCATGGTGACCGATACGGTCGCCATCTTCGACAACGTGCGCCACACGATCAAGATCATCGCCTGCGCCCCGATCGAAGAAGGCGCCGACGTTCGCGAAGCCTACGAACGCGCGGGAGAGTCGGTCGAGGCGATGATCCGGCGGCTTCGGTCGCCGCTCGCAGCCGAAGCCCGCCGTTCCCGTTGCACGGCGCCGGCTCCCGTCCCGAAGACCTCCCCCGAGGCCTTCCGCGCCATGGTCTCGCGGGCCCGGGAATACATCCTCGCCGGCGACGTCATCCAGGTGGTCTTGTCGCAGAGGTTCGAAACGGACTGCCCCATCGATCCCATCTGCCTTTACCGGGCCCTGCGCTTCATCAATCCCTCCCCCTACATGTTCTTTTTCCGCTTCGGAGAAAGCTACCTCATCGGGTCGTCGCCCGAAGCCATGGTCCGTCTGGAGAACGGCAACGTGGAGCTGCGGCCCATTGCGGGAACGCGAAAGAGGGGCGCAACCGAACAGGAAGACCGCCGCCTCGCCGACGAACTGCTGCGGGACTCCAAGGAACGCGCCGAGCACGTCATGCTCGTCGATCTCGGGAGGAACGACCTGGGGCGGATCGCGAAAACGGGAAGCGTCCAGGTCGGCCAGTTCATGGCCGTCGAGCGCTACTCCCACGTCATGCACCTCGTCTCGCATATCCAGGCGCAGCTTGCCGACGGAAAGGACGCCTTCGACGTCCTCCGGGCGACGTTCCCGGCCGGGACCCTCTCCGGCGCTCCGAAGGTGCGGGCGATGGAGATCATCGAAGAGCTGGAAGGCCTGCGCCGCGGCCCCTACGGCGGCGCCGTCGGCTACCTGGGATTCAACGGGAACATGGATCTGGGGATCACCATCCGCAGCCTCCTTATCCAGAAGGGCCGGATCTTCATCCAGACGGGCGCGGGGATCGTCGCGGATTCCAACCCGGAAGCCGAACTCCGGGAGACACAGAACAAGGCCGAAGCCATGTTCCGGGCCATCGAGATGGCGTCCTCCGATCTCGAAGAATGCAGGGGGTGAGAAGATGATCCTCGTGATCGATAACTACGATTCCTTTACGTACAACCTGGTCCAGTATTTCGGCATGCTGGGGGCCGAAGTCGCCGTGTACCGCAACGACGCCATTTCCGTCGACGCCATCGGCGCCCTGTCTCCGGCGGCGATCGTCATCTCTCCCGGCCCCTGCTCCCCCGAAAAGGCCGGGATCTCCGTCGACGTGATCCGCCGCTTCCACGACCGCGTCCCCATCCTGGGCGTCTGCCTGGGGCATCAGGCGATCGGCCATGCCTTCGGCGCCAGGGTTGTCCGCGCTCAGCGGGTCATGCACGGCAAGACTTCGCCCATCCGCAACGACGGCCGGACGATCTTCCGCGGCCTCCCCTCCCCCTTCGAGGCCGGCCGCTATCACTCGCTTCTCGTGGAGCGGAAGTCCCTCCCCGAATGCCTGACCGTCAGCGCCGATACGGAAGAGGGGGAGATCATGGGATTGCGCCACCGGGACTACCCCGTTGAAGGCATCCAGTTTCACCCGGAATCGATTCTCACCCCGAAGGGGAAGAGGATCATCCGGAATTTCCTCGATTCCATTTCGAAGCAGGAGGTTGCATCATGATACGGGAAGCAATTGCGAAGGTCGCCGCCGGAGAGAACCTCGGCGAGCGGGAGATGATGGACAGCATGAAGGAAATCATGGAAGGCGCCGCAACTCCGGCGCAAATCGCCGCTTTCATCACGGCCCTGCGGATCAAGGGAGAGACGGTGGAGGAGCTGACCGGTGCGGCCCGGGTCATGCGGCAGAAGGCGACCCGCATTGACCCCTGCGCGTCGACGGTGGTCGACACCTGCGGAACCGGCGGCGACGGCCGCCACACCTTCAATATCTCGACGACCGCCGCTCTCGTCGTCGCCGGGGCCGGTCTGACTGTCGCCAAACACGGCAACCGCGCCGTTTCCAGCAGCTGCGGCAGCGCCGACCTCCTCGAGGCGATGGGCGTCAACATCGCCGCGCCGCCGGAAATCGTAGAAGAGTGCATCCGGGAGGCGGGCATCGGCTTTCTGTTCGCCCAGGGCCTGCACAGCGCCATGAAGCACGCCGCCGGACCGCGCCGCGAAATCGGCATCCGCACCATCTTCAACATGCTCGGGCCGCTGACGAACCCCGCCGGCGCGACGGCGCAGCTCCTCGGCGTCTTCGACGCCCGTCTGACGGAAATGTTTGCCGGCGTGCTCCGGAACCTCGGCACCCGCCACGCCTTCGTCGTCTACGGCAGCGACGGCCTCGATGAAGCCACCGTGACGGGCAAGACGAGGGTGACCGAACTCAAGGACGGCCTCCTCCAGACCTTTGACATCGACGCGCCGGAGATCTTCGGCGATCGTTACGACCTCGATTCCCTCCGCGGCGGCGACGCTGCGAGAAACGCCGAAATCGCCCAGTCCGTCCTGATGGGAAACGGCGTTCCCGCCGCGCGCAACGTCGTCCTGCTGAATGCCGCGCTGGCCATCATGGCAGGGGACAAGGCCGCAACGCTGCAGGAAGGCCTGGAGCGGGCGAAGGAGTCGATCGACAGCGGCGCGGCGCTGCAGAAGCTGCGGCGGCTGGTGGAGATCAGCAACAGCTGAATTCTTCGGCGGTGAATATCGTGAATGTCGTGCCGGACCTGATCCGGCATCCAGTGTCCTTTCGGATTCCCACTTTCGAGGGAACGACACGATGATTGTCACCCCCGCGTAGGCGGGGGTCCAGCGCTCTAGTTATGCACCGTGCGCGGGAACAGACTCAACGACACTGGATTCCCGCTTTCGCGGGAATGACGAGAGAAGAGCGTGAATGACGCAAGGATGTTCGGCATATGGAAACCTATCTGGACAGAATTCTCGACGTGAAACGCCGCGAAGTCGAACGGCGGAAGAAGCGTCTGCCCGAGGAGAAGCTCCGAGAGGAGATTGCGCTTCTCCCGCCCTGCCGGGACTTTGTCCGCTCCCTTTCGCAGGCCGACACGGCGATCATCGCCGAGATCAAGAAAAAATCGCCCTCCGCCGGCCTGCTGCAGCGGATGTTCTCCCCCCTGCGCATGGCCCGGACCTACGAACGGGCGGGCGCCGCTGCCATTTCCGTCCTTACGGATTCGACGTTCTTCGGCGGGCATCTGTCTCACCTGCGCAGCGTGAAGGCGGCTGTGGCGCTTCCCGTTCTCCGGAAGGACTTCATCCTCGATCCCTGGCAGGTGGCTGAAAGCAGGGCCGGGGGAGCCGATGCCGTCCTGCTCATCGCGGCGGTGCTGAGGGACAAACTCAGGGCTCACCGGGAACTGGCCGGGAGGCTGGGGATGGCGGCCCTCGTCGAGGTCCATGATTGCCCGGATCTTGAATGGGCCCTCGCGGCCGGCGCCGCGCTGATCGGCATCAACAACCGCAATCTCCGCACCTTCCGGACGGATCTCCGGACGAGCATCGAGCTGGCCGCGGAAATACCCGCGGGCGTCACGGTGGTGAGTGAAAGCGGCATCCGCAGCCGGTCCGATATCGACCGCCTGCGGTCCGCGGGAATCCGCGCCTTTCTGATCGGCGAGAGCCTCATGCGGGCCTCCGCACCGGCGGAGAAATTGAAGGAACTGGTCGGACGATGACGGAAATCAAGATCTGCGGGATCACGAACATCGAAGATGCGCTTGCCGCCGAGGCCTTCGGCGCGGATGCCCTTGGCTTCATCTTCGCCGAAAACAGTCCCCGGTACATCGAACCGGAAGCGGCGGCGGCGATTTCCGTCCGCCTGAAAAACATCCGGCGCGTCGGCGTATTCGTCAACCGGGACGCGGAGGAGGTTCATGTCATCCGCAAGGTCTGCCGCCTCGCTTTCCTTCAGCTTCACGGAGACGAATCCCCTTCCTACTGCCGCGCCTTTCCGCCGTCGATCCTCATCAAGGCCGTCTCAAAGGAACAGGAGGCGCAACCGGCGCTTCTGCGGGACTACCCGGTTTGCGCCTTTCTCGTGGACGGAAGGGCGCGCGGCCTGCGCGGAGGAACGGGGATGGAGGCGGATTGGAGCGCGGCCCGGGAAATCGGCCGCCGCCACCGTCTGATCCTGGCCGGAGGACTTCATCCCGGCAACATCGAGGAGGCCCTCCGCAGCGTCGGGCCCGATGCGGTGGATATCGCGAGCGGGGTGGAACGTTCCCCCGGCCGCAAGGATCACGGCAAAATGAAGGAACTCATCCGGATGGTCCATGCGTGGAAAGCGGATGGCCCGCGTCCCGTCTTTCGCCCGTTGCCCGTCCGGGGCGGAGATGAACCAGCCGCGCGGACAAGTGAAAATTCCAATCAAGGAGAATGGTGATGAAAAACGGATTGCCCGACCGCAAAGGTCATTTCGGCATCTTCGGAGGCCGGTACGCGCCGGAAACCCTGATGACGGCGCTTGTCGAACTGGAGCATGCCTACGGCGAAGCGAAGCGAGACCGCGCTTTTCGCGAAGAACTCCGGGGACTCCTGCGCGACTACGCGGGACGGGAAACGCCTCTCTATCCGGCGCGCCGTCTTTCGGAATCGCTCGGCGGAGCGAAGATCTATCTGAAGCGCGAAGACCTTGTCCACACCGGCTCGCACAAGCTCAACAACACGCTGGGCCAGGCCCTCCTCGCCCGCTGGATGGGGAAAGGCAGGGTGATTGCGGAAACGGGGGCCGGCCAGCATGGCGTCGCCACCGCGACCGTCGCCGCCCTCTTTGGAATGGAGTGCTGCATCTTCATGGGGGAAGAGGACATCCGCAGGCAGGCGCCGAATGTCATGCGGATGAAAATCCTCGGGGCGGAGGTTGTTCCCGTGTCTTCGGGCACGGCCACACTCAAGGACGCCATGAACGAGGCCATGCGCCACTGGGTGGCCCGCGTGCGGGACACCTACTATGTCATCGGCACGACGGCGGGCCCCCACCCCTACCCGCGGATGGTCCGTGATTTCCAAAGTGTCATCGGCCGCGAGGCGAGACGCCAGATCCTCTCCCGCGAAGGCAGGCTTCCGGATCTTCTGATCGCCTGCATCGGCGGAGGGAGCAACGCGATGGGCCTTTTTCACGCCTTTCGGGGCGACAGGGGCGTAGGCATGGTCGGCGTCGAGGCGGCCGGCGAAGGACTGGAGACGGGCCGCCACGCGGCCAGCATCACCATGGGATCGGTGGGCGTCCTCCACGGCGCCAAGACCTTTGTTCTGCAGGATGAGCACGGACAGATCCGCGACGCCTTTTCCGCTGCCGCGGGCCTCGACTATCCAGGCGTCGGGCCGGAGCACTGCTACCTCCACGCCACGGGCCGCGCGGTCTACACGACGGTGACGGACGCGGAAGCCCGGGAGGCCTTCCTCCGGCTTTCCCGCCTGGAGGGAATCGTGCCGGCCCTGGAAAGTGCCCACGCCGTCGCCTACGCGATCAAGGCGGCCCCCGGCATGGGGCGCGGCGGCGTCATCATCGTCAATCTGTCCGGCCGCGGCGACAAGGATGCCGACTACGTCGCCAAGCTGCTCGGCCTGTAAGCCTCTGGCGCCGGGCCGCCACCTCCCCAGAGGACGCGGCCCGACGTCGCGCAACGCGGCGCCATAGCGGGTAAGATGCCCAGCCGCCCGTCCGTATCCAGGCCTGCCCCATGCAACACAGCGTCTCGCCGATCGGCTACGTCCGCTCCTGCTTCAAGGAGAAGTTCGCCATTCCGCGCCAACCCAGCCTGGCCCCGGCCGCACGCGGCGTGCTGGAACTGCTGCCGCCGTTCGACAAGGGCGATGCGGTGGCCGGACTCGAACAGGTCAGCCATGTATGGCTGCTGTTCCTCTTCCATCAGGCGCTGGAAAGCACACCACGTCTCAAGGTGCGACCGCCGCGCCTGGGCGGCAATCGCATGGTCGGCGTGTTCGCCACCCGCGCGACGCATCGCCCCAACGGAATCGGTCAATCGGTGGTCAGGCTGGATCGCGTCGAAGCGGATCGGCTGTTCATCTCCGGCATCGACCTGCTGGATGGCACGCCGGTGCTGGACATCAAGCCCTATGTCCCCTACGCCGATGCCCTGCCGGATGCGCGCAACGACATGGCGGCGGACGCGCCGACACTGATCGAGGTGCAGTGGACGGAAAGCGGGTTGCTGCAGGCCCACCGCGAAGCGCTGCGCCTCGGCGAGCCACTGCTGGAACTCATCGAGCAATGCCTGGCGCAGGACCCGCGCCCCGCGTACCAGAAACCGGAGCCCGAGCGGCGCTACGGCGCGCAGTTCTGGGATGTCGACGTGCGCTGGCACTACCCTGCGCCGGGCACGATCCGCGTGCTCGAGGTGATACCCGCGACGCCGCGACCGACCTGACGCCGGCGCGGCGCGACCTCACTTGCCGGTCGGGGTCAGCAACAAACGCTGCGTGCCATAGACCTTGTCGAGATTTTCCGTCTTGAACGGGAAGCTCAGGTACTGTGCCTTCAGCCACGCCTCGATGCCGTCGGCGTAGTGCGGGCTGGCCGGGTTGCCGGATTGGCCCGAACTGTTCAGCCCGATCATCGGTTCGTCCAGTCCGAAGTCGACGATGATGCGCATTGCCGGGATCAGCCAGGTATCGAAGTCCGTGCCCAGGTGATAGGCCGAGGCATTCAGCGTGCTGTGGTCGCCGCCCATGGCATAGGGACCACGGTCGAGATAGTTGCCGATGGCATGGATTCTGCTGCGCTGGCCGGCCGGCATGTGCGGCGCCAGCTGCGTCGTGCCGGAGGTCCAGCGAGCCGTATGCAGCTTGCCCCATTGCCAGGCGCTGCGCTCGTTGCCCAGACGGGTTTCCAGCAAACTCACCGCAGCGGCCAGGCTGCGCGCCAGGATCGCCGGTTTGTCTTCGCGCTGTGCGGTGCGCTGGTCGTTCCAGAACGGGCTGTCTTCGCGGCCGAGCAGATGGTCCGCCTGGGCCGAATAGGAAGTGTTGGCCGTCTGTACCAGCGCACGCCAGGCCGGCGAATCCTCAGGCCCCAGTTCATCGAGAAAGATCTGCCGCGCACTCTCGTGCAGGAAGGCGCCATACAGCGCGGCGTTGGCCGAATCGGCCGCGAGCTTGCCATCGAAGGCGAGCAACCGATCCAGCGCCTCGCGCGCCTTGCTGCGTTCGGCGGCCGGCAGGGCATCGACCGCCTGGCGCAGCGGCCCGGCCATGCCCGGCGCCTCGAACATGGCCTTGAGCTTGGCGGCGAACGGCGTGACCTGGTCGTACTGCATGGCGATGGTGCTGCGGGTGTCATGCTTGCCGCGCCCGGCCAGCTCCGCCAGCCGCTCGTAGCGCTCCGGGCCGTACCAGGAGCTGGACAGCTGCATGCCATAGCCGCGCGGCACGCTGCGCTGGTTGGCGGTGCCTAGCCAGCCCTGGAACGGGTCCTGGTCGTAGGGATGCAGCATCGGGTCGGCATAGCCATCCCAGTCGTAGCGACCGTCCCAGCCCGGCGACGGCACCAGCCCCAACCCCTCGCGACGGTTGGGGAAACGCCCGGTAACCTGCCAGCCGATGCCCTGCTGGTCGGCGAAGACCAGATTGAGCGCGGCGGCGCGAATCTCCCGGGTCGCCTCGAAGGCCTGGTCCACCGACTGCGCGCGGGACAGGTCGAAGAAGGCGTCCAGCGTGCGATCGGCTTCCAGCTGCGTGGTCTTCAGTGCCAGGCCGTAGCCGCTGGCGAGCTGCAACGGTTGCAGCGGGTGCTTGCGCTCGCCGAGTACGCTGTTGAGCAGCGGGCCGTTGCGGGTCTCGAAAATGGTCTCGCGGATCGGCCGCTCGCCCTTGACGAAGTAGGTCTCGTGGCGTTCGCGGGCCGGCAGCCATTTGCCGTCGGCCAGGTACATCAGCCGCGAGCCTTCGCGACGCACCTGCTCGAGATAGAGGTCCTGGTTGTCGCCCATGACCATCGTCATGCCCCAGCCGAGCTTGCCGTTGAACCCCGCCACCACGGCGGGGACGCCGGCGATGGTGACACCCGCCGCCTGGAACTTCGGTGCGCGGATCTGCATGAAATTCCAGTGCGAGGGCATCGACAGCGGCAGGTGCGTGTCGTTGGCCAGGATCGGCTTGCCGCTGCGCGTGTTGCTGCCGGCGATGGCCCAATTGTTGGAGGCTGCCATGCCGGCCGGCATCAGAGCCGCCAGCGGCTGCGTGGCACGCTCGAGTGCCGCCAGCCCGGGCACGCTGCCACCCAGCTTCAAGCCCTTGAGCTTGTCCGCCTCGTCGAACGGCAACGCCTCGTCCGGGTAGATGGGCAACAGCCAGGCCAGCTTGTCGCTACCCACTTTCTGCGCCATCAGCAACGCGGCGACCTCTTCCTGCAGGTTCTGCGACAGGCCGAAATTGAGCAGGCAGAACACCAGCACCGAGTCCTCCGGTTTCCAGTATTCCGGTTTGTAGCCGGACTCGGCGAGGTCCATCGGCAGCTTGTCGCGGTGGCGATACAGGTAGGCGTTCACGCCACGGGCGTAGACCTCGAAGAACTTCTTCATCCGCGGCGAGGATTCGCGGTAGAGCACTTCGGCGCTCTGGCGCAGATTGACCGCGCGCATGAAGCGGTCCGTCTCCAGTACGCCGGGGCCGACCATTTCCGCCAGGCGCCCCTGGGCCATCAACCGCAGGCTGACCATCTGGCTCAGCCGGTCGCTGGCGTGGACGTAGCCCATGGCAAACAGCGCATCGTGAAACGACGAGGTCTCGATCAGCGGCATGCCCAGCGAATTGCGCCGGATACTCGCACTGCCCGCCAGCCCGGTCAGCGGCTGGATGCCCTGCGCCGGCGGCAGGCTGGCGCTGTAGCGGTTGTCGAGATAGGCCTGGCAGCCGCTGAGGCCGAACACGCCGAATGTGGCCACCAGGGCCAGGCGAACCAGAGGGAATGGCAGACACGAAGACATCGACGGCTCCTGTGCGGGCTGGGCAAGGAAGGACTATCAGACTGGATGGCGCGCAGCGATGACGATCGGGCGATCAGGCGGCGTCGTGGAAGTTTGGCAGAGCCTCGTCGAGCAGCCAACGGGCCGAGCGACGGGCCTCCGCCTTGTGTTGCAGCTCCAGCGCGCTGAAAGTGGCTTCGTGGTGGCGCCGCTCGCGCTTGTCCAGTGCCCTCCAGGCGGCGTGGGTCGGCACCTCCCTGGTCGCTTCGAAAAGCACCTGGAAGACCTGGCAACGCGGATGCTGGCCAAGACTGGCGTCGTAGTTGTCGAGCAGCACCTTGATGCGGATCGCCCCTTCGATCAACGGCAACTGCTCGTCCAGCAGGCAGTTGGCGAGGATTCGCAGGTCCTCAGCCAGTGCCTGCTGTTGTTGCTCGCGAGTCTGCGCCTGCAACCGCTCATTGCGCCAGACGCGACGCCAGAGATACAGCGCATAGCCGGCGAGCGCCACAATCAGCAGCGCTCCGACCACCAGCAGGCTCAACATCAGGGGTGTCATGGCAGGCTCAGGCGCCGTGGCACTTTTTATATTTCTTCTGGCTGCCGCACGGGCAGGGGTCGTTGCGACCGACGTCCTTCAGCGGGTTGCGCACCGGCTCCTGGCCGTGGCTGCAATGCGGACCATGCACGTGGTGGTGTTCATGGTCGTGATCGTGGTTGCAATCGGGACCGTGCACGTGGGCTTCATGATTCATCTGGGTACTACTCCGGAATAAAGTTACCCGGGATTATCTCGCCATCGCTGGAAATGTGCACGCGCCGGCCGAGCATCAGGCCGGTTTTGATCTCGCCATCCAGGCGATAACGGATCGGACGGTCGGGCTTCTCCAGCAACCGTACGATGTATTTCATATGGCGCCACAGGTTGGTGTGCACCGGCACCTCGTAGTACTCGAAACCATGGGCCGGCACGGTCAGCCAGCCGCTGGACTCGCCGCTGGCCAATTCGATGTCGTTGAGGTGAACGGTATAGATCAGCCCGCGAACGGGCAGGCTGCGGTCGTTGGGGTTGTCGATGCGAAAGCGCAGCATGAACTGCTGCTCCAGTAATCTCGCCTTGATGATATCGACCTTGGTGAGCTGAACCTCGGGGTCCTTGAAGTCACCGGTGAACCAGGTGGAACAACCCACCAGGCCGCCAAGCAAACTCAGCAACACCACTGTTTTCACTATTCTTATCGTGCGTGCCTGGCAAAACATTCCGGTACTCCATAGGACGGCCAAGTGTAGCAAGCAACATGCTTGCCGCAATGGGGCCCACCGCAAAATTACCAGTCTCGTGCCGCCGTATGACAACGAGGTTTCCGTCCCCCTCGCCAAGACACCGGCGAGGGGCATGACCACGGCGGTGTCTACCCCGCCAGTACCCGGGCGAGCACCGCGCGGGCCTTGCCGATGCCCTCGCGCAGCGCAGCCTCGATCTCAGCCATGGTGATCACACCGCTCGACTTGCCCGCCGCGGGATTGACCACCAGTGCCAGGCAGGCATAGGGCAATTCCAGTTCGCGGGCGAGTACCGCCTCGGGCATGCCGGTCATGCCGACGATATCGCAGCCGTCGCGCTCCATCCGAACGATCTCGGCGACGGTTTCCAGGCGCGGCCCCTGGGTGCAGCCATATACCCCATGGCTGCTGAAGGCCAAGCGTTCGGTCGCCAACGCACCGATCAACCGCTCGCGCAGCCCTTCGTCGTAGGGATAGCTGAAATCGACGTGGGTGACATGCTCGAGGTCGTCCTCGAAGAAGGTATGCGCCCGGCCATAGGTGTAGTCGATCAACTGATGAGGCACGCAGAAGTGCCCCGGGCCCATCGCCGAATGGATGCCGCCCACCGCGTTCACCGCCAGCACGGCCTCGGCGCCGGCCTGTTTCAGCGCCCAGAGATTGGCGCGGTAGTTGACCTGATGCGGTGGAACCCGGTGCGGATGGCCGTGGCGGGCGAGGAACAGGACCTCCCTGCCGGCGTATTCGCCGCGCAGGACTACCGCCGAGGGCGCGCCATACGGCGTGTCGATGTGCTGGGCCTCGTACAGGGCGAAACCACTCAGTTCGGTCAGGCCGGTGCCGCCGATGATGGCATGGACAGTCATGGTTGTTCCTTTGGCAGAGAGGGCGTCATTCGATGAGGCCGGCGGCCTTCAGCGCCCCGAGCGATGCGAGCCAGCGCGGATGCTGCTTGTAGTCCAGCGCCTCGGCCGCCCGGCCGCGCATCCGCGCCAGGGCCGGCGAAGGTTTGACCCCGAGTCGCTGCAGCGCGGCCAGGGCCGATTCGGCGGCGGCGCGGTCGTTGCACACCAGCCCCATGTCGCAGCCGGCACCCAGCGCGGCCTGGATGCGCCCGGCGGCATCGCCGGCGACATGGGCGCCGGCCATCGACAGGTCGTCGCTGAAGATCACGCCGCGAAAGCCGAGCTCGCCACGCAGGATGTCCTGCAGCCAGCGGCGCGAGAAGCCGGCCGGCTGTTCGTCGACCTGCGGATAGATCACATGGGCCGGCATCACCGCATCGAGCGTCGCGCTCAAGGCCCGGAAAGGAATCAGGTCATACCCGCGGAGCTCATCCAGGCTGCGCTCGTCGAGCGGAATCGCCACGTGGGAATCGGCCTCGGCCCAGCCATGGCCGGGGAAATGCTTGCCGGTGGCCGCCATTCCAGCGGCGTGCATGCCGGCAATGAAGGCCTCGATCAGCTCTACCGCGCGTTGCGGATCGCCCTCGAAGGCCCGGGTGCCGACCACCGCGCTGCGCTGGTGGTCCAGATCGAGCACCGGCGCGAAACTGAAGTCCAGGCCCACCGCCAGCACCTCGGTGGCCATCACCCAGCCACAGGCTTCGGCCAACTGTCGTCCATCGGCGCAACGGGAAAGCTCACGCATCGCCGGCAGGCGCACGAAGCCCTGGCGCAACCGCTGCACGCGGCCGCCTTCCTGATCCACCGCCAGCAAAAGGTCGGGGCGCAGCGCGCGAATCGCCCGGCACAGCTCCTGCACCTGGCGCGGGTGCTCGATATTGCGGGCGAACAGGATCAGCCCGCCGACTTCCGGCTGGCGCAGCAGGTGGCGGTCCTCGGCGGTCAGCCAGGTGCCGCCGATGTCCAGCATCAATGAACCTTGCATGAAATGAGCGAGTCCTCAGTCGAGTGCGGCGGCGGCCCAGGCCGGGCAGGCGGCCTCTTCGATGCGCACTGCGCAATGGGCCGGCACCTGTGGGAAAAGTTCCAGCAAATCCGCACTGTGCAGGCGGATGCAGCCGTGGGAAAGCGGCACGCCCAGGGGCTCGTGGTCCGGTGTGCCGTGCAGATAGATATAGCGGCGGAACGTATCGACCTCGCCAAGCCGGTTCACACCGGGCTCGCAGCCACTGAGCCAGAGTATCCGGGTAAGGATCCAGTCGCGACCGGGAAACCGTGCGTGCAGCGCCTCGGACCAGACCTCGCCGGTCCAGCGCCGCCCGCGCAGCACCGCCCCGGCCGGCAACCCTTCGCCGATACGCGCGCGTACCTGGTGCAACCCGCGCGGCGTGCAACCGGAGCCATTGCGCTCGCCAACACCGTTACGCGCGGTGGAAACGGGCAGACGAAGGCGCAGCCGGCCTTCGGCGAAGCCGTAAAGTCGTTGATCGGCAATGGAGATATGCAACAGGTCGAGAGGCGTCATAGGCGGCTAGCTTAGCCGATAGACCGCCGGCCTTGTAGCTCAAGCCTTGGCCGGCATCGCCACCGCGTTGCGCCTGGCCACCGGCTGCGCCTGCGCGAGCGTGGCATCCTCGACGCCACTATCGGCACGCATGCCCGCCGCGAGAAAAGGCACCATCATGCGCATGACCTGCTCGATGGAGGTCTTTACGCCGAAGTCGTTCTCGGCGATCGCCCGCAACGCCTTGATGCCCGACATGCTGAAAGCCGCCGCACCGAGCATGAAATGCACGCGCCAGAACAGCTCGAGGGGAGGAATCGCCGGCGCCGCCTCGTGCACCTTGAGCATGTAGCGGCGGAACACCTTGCCATACATATCTTCGAGGTAACGTCGCAGGTGGCCCTGGCTCTGGCTGAAGGACAGCCCCAGCAGGCGCATGAAGATGGACAGGTCGTCGCCGCTGCGCGGCTTGACCGCCAGCGCCTGCTCGACGAGGATTTCCAGCAGCTCCTCCAGCGTGTCCGGCTTGCTCGTCAAGGCCTCGCGGCGGTCCAGTTCACGCTCGAGGCTGACGCAGAAAGGACCGAGAAAACGCGAGAAAACCGCCTGGATCAGCGCCTTCTTCGAGCCGAAGTGGTAATTCACCGCCGCCAGGTTGACCCCAGCCTTGCTGGTGATCAGGCGAAGCGAAGTCTCGGCGAAGCCTTTTTCCGCGAACAGCTGTTCCGCTGCATCAAGAATGCGCTCAACTGTTTCCGACTGCGCCATGCCCCCTCCGAAAGACAAACATCCGTTTGAAACTTACGTTTCAGCCACCCACAAGTCAACCATGAAACCCCGCACGAGACTAGCGTCATCGTCGCAGGGCTTTCTCCCCCGCACCCAGCCGGCCCCGGGACCGGCGAAACAGTCATTGCCAAGGCCCGATCACTGTATATAATCCCAGTCACTGTATAAAAGAACAGAGACCGCCATGATCAAGCTGACGCCCCGCCAGTCGGAAATCCTCGCCTTCATCAAGCGTTGCCTGGAAGACAATGGCTACCCGCCTACCCGCGCGGAAATCGCCCAGGAGCTCGGCTTCAAGTCCCCCAATGCGGCCGAGGAGCATCTCAAGGCGCTCGCTCGCAAAGGCGCCATCGAGATGACGCCCGGCGCTTCCCGCGGGATACGTATTCCCGACTTCGAACCCGCCCCCCAGGAATCCGGTCTGCCGATCATCGGCCGCGTCGCGGCGGGCGCTCCGATCCTGGCCCAGCAGCATGTCGAGGAATCCTGCCAGATCAACCCCACTTTTTTCCATCCACGCGCCGATTATCTACTGCGTGTTCATGGCATGAGCATGAAGGACATCGGCATTTTCGATGGCGACCTGTTGGCCGTGCACACCACCCGTGAAGCACGCAATGGCCAGATCGTGGTCGCGCGGGTCGGCGACGAGGTTACCGTCAAGCGCTTCAAGCGCGACGGCAAGAAAGTCTGGCTACTGGCGGAAAACCCGGAATTCGCCCCCATCGAGGTCGATCTCGAACATCAGGAATTGGTGATAGAAGGCTTGAGCGTCGGCGTCATACGCCGCTAAGGAGAGGTTCATGCAGTACCAGACCAGCACTTCCCGGCCACAACTTTCCCTGTTCGACGGCGTCATCGCCCATAGCCTGACGCCCTTCGGCGAGATGAAGCCACGCAGCAAGCCCGAGCAGGAACACCTGAGCGAACTGAGCCTCAGCGGCAGCAGTGAACATTGCCACCTGCTGCTCGCGCCCATCCTGCGCGAACTCGGTGATGCCGCGGACAGCCGCTGGCTGACCCTGATCGCCCCGCCCGCCTTTCTCTCGCAGAACTGGCTGCGCAAGTGCGGGCTGAACCGTGAACGCATCATCCTGCTGCAGCCACGCGACGCCGAAGGCGCACTCGGGCTCGCCTGCAAGGCGCTCGCTTCGGGCTGCAGCCACACCGTCGTCAGTTGGCTCGGGCAACTCGACGCCCTCACCCGCAACAAGCTGCGCGCCTCCGCCGCGCTTGGCGAAGCGCAAAGCCTCAATATCCGCCTGGGTTGTTGAGTCGCAAAGCACAGGGAACGTGCTGCCCTCCTCCGAAGCAGGCCCTCGACCTGCTGCCACCGACCGCCTCCCGCCTCAATGCAGAACGCGCGGTTCCTCGTCCTCCCGCTCGAAATCGCCTTCCGTCATGCGGCCGGCCATCTGCACCCCGACATTGAACATTGCCTTGGCGATCTCGACATGCTGCCCCTGCAGGAACAACTTGGCATCATCGGAGAAATCCAGCGTGACCAGCACCTCCTCGTCCTCGGCGCGGCGAAGCACGATGCGCCCGTCGGGTAGCTCGACGATTTCCAGAAAAGATGTAGGCATGGATCAGCTCCGCATGAAAGGCGGGCATTGTACCAGCCGACTACCGACAGAACAGCTGTTGGCCGACCGAAGCAGGTCTTCATTGCCTCCCATCGGAAGAGCGATCATGCACGCGGCAATGCCAACAACGTAGGATGTGCTGAAAAAGAAAGTGGGCGTCTCGATGCGCCCCGAGAACAGGACTGCACATGACGATCCGCACCTTGCTGCTCACCACCCTGGCCATGCTTGCATTCGCCGGCAACTCGATTCTTTGCCGCATTGCCCTGAGGGACACCGGCATGGACCCTGCCAGTTTTACCGGGCTGCGCATATTCGCCGGAGCAATCGCGCTCTGGCTGCTGCTGCGCATCCGTCGGCCCAACCAACCGCTGAGCGGAGACTGGCTCAGTGCATGCGCCCTGTTCGCCTATGCCGCGAGCTTCTCCTTCGCCTATCTCAGCCTGGATGCGGGGGCCGGTGCGCTGCTGCTGTTCGGCGCGGTGCAGCTGAGCATGCTGGCCTGGGGCTTACTGAAGGGCGAGCGGTTCAGCCGAGGGCAGATAATCGGCCTGCTGCTCGCCCTGAGCGGGTTGCTGATCCTGTTGCTGCCGGGAAGCCGCGCACCGGCGCTCGGTGGTGCCCTGCTGATGCTGCTGTCAGGTGTGGCCTGGGGCGTGTATTCGCTGCGGGGACGGGCGGCCAGCAACCCGCTCGCGGCAACCGCGGGCAACTTCGCCAGGGCCGTTCCATTCGCAGCGCTGCTGTGCCTCATCCTGATGGGGCAGCAGCAATGGGATCGGGCCGGCGTGGTCTATGCGCTACTCTCCGGCGCACTGACATCGGGAATCGGCTACGCCATCTGGTACGCGGCCATACCCGGCCTGGTGGCGATACAAGCTGCCAGCGTACAGCTCAGCGTACCCCTGCTCACCGCAATTGCCGGCGCCCTGCTGCTGGGGGAGGCGCTGACGGCAACGCTGCTCATCTCCGGCGCGGCCATACTCGGCGGCATCGCCCTGGTGCTGAGGATCAGGTACCGCGCATGATGCCGCGGCGGGCGCGTCTCACCACTCCGTCAGCGATTCACGAAAGCGCAACGCCAAGCCCTTGAGGTTCTGCCGCCAGGCCTCCAGTTCGGCCCGTGGCAAGGGCGGGACTTCCTCTTCGAGGCTGACCGCCTCGATCAGCGGCTGGCGCGGATCGGTCTTGACCTTCGCCGGCGCCCGTGGCGCCTCGAACAGCGCGTCATAGGCACCGAGCAGTTGAGACAGCCAGGTATCCGGCTGCTCGGACAACTCCAGCAGTTCGGCAAGTTCGGGGCTCGGCGCGGCTTCGAGCACGTCACGGGTGAGGAACGCCGCCACCGCGCGGGCACCCGCGCCGGACGTGCGATAGTAGCCGGCGATCTCGTGGCACAGCCCCAGCAGAGCGCCGTAGAGATGGAACAGGCAGGCTTCGCGCTCGGCCTGGATCAACCCCTGGGAGTTCAGCGACGCGGCCTCTTCGGCCTTGCGCCAGCTATCCAGCGACAGGCCGGCGAAAAAGATCTTCTGGTTGGTGCGGGTGTAGAGCTCGTGAGCCATGGGATGCTCTCCGAAAAGGGGATGTTGCAGAGAATGAACCTTCGCGCGGCATCGCGCCAATAGCACGTCCGTGTCACTGGGGGGGGGATAACGGAAGCTGGCCACGGCGCCGGTATCGAAGCGCGCCGGCCCAAGCGCCCGCTCATCGGACACCGGGCCGGCAAGGCCTGTCAGCGCTTGTCCTCGACCTTCCACTTGCCGCCGTCGTAGAAGGCCTTCCAGCCGGTGGGCTTGCCGTTGACCTCGGACTGGACGTACTGCTCCTTGCTCTTGCGGCTGTAGCGGATCACTGCCGGACGGCCTTCCGGGTCCTGCCGCGGCGCCTCGAGCAGGAAGTGATACTTCGGATCGATCTCGTCCTTGTGCGGGATCAGCTCCTGCACCAGCGGCGCGCGGGTTTCGCGGTTCTTCGGGAACTGGCTGGCGGCGAGGAACAGCCCCGAAGCGCCGTCGCGCAGCACGTAGGTGTCGTCGACCTTCTCGCAGCGCAGTTCCGGCATCTTCACCGCATCCATCTTCGGCGGCGCCGGCTCGCCGTTCTTCAGCAGCTTGCGGGTGTTCTTGCACTCGGCATTGGTGCAGCCGAAGAACTTGCCGAAACGGCCGGTCTTGAGCTGCATTTCACTGCCGCACTTGTCGCATTCCAGGCTCGGCCCCTCGTAGCCCTTGATGCGGTACTGGCCCTTCTCGATTTCATAACCGGAGCAATCCGGGTTGTTGCCGCAGATATGCAGTTTCTGCGTCTCGTCGAGCAGATAGGCATCCATTGCGGTGCTGCAGATCGGGCAGCGACGCTTGCCAAGCAGCACGCGGGACTCGGACTCGCCCTCGTCATCGGCGGCGATCTCGTCACCTGGGATCAGGTTGACCGTCGACTTGCAGCGCTCCTTCGGCGGCAGGCTGTAGCCGGAGCAGCCGAGGAACACACCGGTCGAAGCGGTGCGGATCATCATCGGCCGGCCACAGACCTTGCACGGGATGTCGGTCAGCGTCGGCTGGTTGGCGCGCATGCCGTTCTCGCTGGCCTCGGCGACTTCCAGTTTCTTGCGGAAATCGCCGTAGAACTCGTCGAGCACGTGCTTCCAGTCGCGCTCGCCCTGGGCGACGTCGTCCAGGTGCTCTTCCATGCCGGCGGTGAAGCCGTAGTCCATCAGGTTGTTGAAGCTCTCGGAGAGGCGTTCGGTGACGATGTCGCCCATCTTCTCCGAGTAGAAACGACGGTTGTGCAGCGAGACGTAGCCGCGATCCTGGATGGTCGAAATGATCGCCGCGTAGGTCGACGGCCGGCCGATGCCACGCTTCTCCATTTCCTTGACCAGGCTGGCTTCGGAATAGCGCGCCGGCGGCTTGGTGAAGTGCTGGCTCGGATCGAGCTTGAGCAGCTTCATGTCGTCGCCCTTGTTCATTTCCGGTAGCACGTCGTCCTCGCCGGCCTTGCTCTGCTGCGGCATGACTTTGGTGTAGCCGTCGAACTTGAGGATGCGGCCCTTGGCGCGCAGCTCGAAGTCACCGGCGCTGACCGTCACGCTGGTGGACAGGTACTGCGCTGGCGGCATCTGGCAGGCAACGAACTGGCGCCAGATCAGCTCATACAGGCGCTCGGCGTCGCGCTCCATGCCGGACAGCTGGTTGGGCCGCAGGTTGACGTCGGACGGGCGGATCGCCTCGTGCGCCTCCTGAGCGCCCTCCTTGCTCGAATAGACGTTGGGCTTCTCGGGCAGGTATTTGTTGCCGAACTCGTCCTCGATGAAGCCGCGCACCATGGCGATGGCGTCGGCCGAGAGGTTGGTCGAGTCGGTACGCATGTAGGTGATGTAGCCCGCCTCGTAGAGCCGCTGGGCCATCATCATGGTCTTCTTCACGCCGAAGCCCAGGCGATTGCTCGCCGCCTGCTGCAGGGTCGAGGTGATGAAAGGCGCCGACGGCTTGCTGCTGGTCGGCTTGTCCTCGCGCTTGCTGACGCTGTACTTCGCGCCCTTGAGCTTCTCCAGCGCGGCATTGGCCTGCGCCTCGTTCAGCGGCTTGAAGGCCTCGCCGTTCTCGCGGGCGACTTCGAAACGCACCTTGGCCTGCTGCGCGGTGGCCAGGTCGGCATGCACTTCCCAGTATTCTTCCGGAACGAAGGCGCGGATTTCACGCTCGCGCTCGACCACCAGCTTCACCGCCACCGACTGCACACGGCCAGCAGACAGCCCACGGGCGATCTTCGCCCAGAGCAGCGGCGAAACCATGTAGCCGACCACGCGGTCGAGGAAGCGCCGCGCCTGCTGCGCGTTGACCCGGTTCAGGTCGAGCTCGCCGGGCTCGGCGAAGGCTTCCTGGATCGCCTTCTTGGTGATCTCGTTGAACACCACGCGCTTGTAGCGGCTGTCGTCGCCACCGATGGACTCGCGCAGGTGCCAGGCGATGGCCTCCCCTTCCCTATCCAAGTCGGTCGCGAGATAGATGGTGTCGGCTTCCTTGGCCAGGCGGCGCAGTTCCTCGATCACCTTCTCCTTGCCGGGCAGGATCTCGTACTTGGCCTTCCAGCCGTGCTCAGGGTCGACGCCCATGCGCGCGACCAACTGGCGCTTGGCCTTTTCCTTGGGCGACAGCGCGGGCGCCTCGGCGGCGGCCTTGCCGCGCTTGACCGGCTCCTTGCTGGCCGAACCGCTGGTGGGGAGGTCGCGGATATGGCCGATACTCGACTTCACCACGTACTGGTTACCCAAATACTTGTTGATTGTCTTGGCCTTGGCCGGTGATTCCACGATGACCAGCGATTTACCCATGGAGAGGAGAGTTCCTGAATCGAGAGGTGAACAGAGGCGACGCTTCGGCAGTGTGAATACCCGTGCCAGCGGCGGTCGGCAAGGCATCAGCGAACGCTAGCGCGGAATTTGCGAACGGCGGCCCACAAGCCTGCCCGTTATCCCCCGATGACGTCTGGCGCGAATCAGCACCACTGAATGCCGGTAAACCGGACGCTGAAGGTTTCGCTCTGTCTAAAAAGCACCGCTATATATAGTGGCGATGGAGGTGAGGTCAAGCGCGAGCCTGCTGGCCGCATGCCAGCTCAACCCTCAAAAAGGCTCGGCTCGACCTCGATCAAGGCGAACCGCGGGACGGTTTCGCCATTGACATCGACGGTTTCGCTGAACATCGACAGCGGCCGAACCCAGAGGCCACGTTCCCCGTACAGCGCCTGATAGAACACCATCGGCTCTTCCGTCTCGGAATGCCGCGCCACGGCGAATACGCGGTATTCGGGGCCCTTGTAGTGGCGATAACGCCCCGGCTGCAACTGCATGCCTACCTCCACGCAACGACAAAAAAGAAAAACCGGGGCACCAGGCCCCGGCTTCCATGCACCGGCTGACAAACTCTGCCCGCGAACCTGCGGGCGCGGCTATCAGCCTAGCGCAGTCATTTGCATCTGTCTGTCAGAGGCGCTCGAAGACCGTGCTGATCCCCTGGCCCAGACCGATACACATGGTGGCGATGCCGAGGGTACCGTTGTTCTGCTTCATCACGTTGAGCAGGGTGCCGGAGATACGCGCACCGGAGCAGCCGAACGGGTGACCCAGGGCGATTGCGCCGCCGTGCAGGTTGACCTTCTCGTCCATCTTGTCGAGCAGCTTGAGATCCTTGAGCACCGGCAGCGCCTGTGCCGCGAAGGCTTCGTTGAGCTCGACGTGGCTGATGTCGTCCATGGTCAGGCCGGCGCGCTTGAGCACCTTCTGCGTCGACGGCACCGGGCCGTAGCCCATGATCGCCGGATCGACACCGGCCACTGCCATGGCGCGAACCACGGCCATCGGCTGGATGCCCAGGTCCTTGGCGCGCTGCGCGGACATGACGATCATGCAGGACGCGCCGTCGGTGATCTGCGAGGACGTGCCCGCGGTGACGGTGCCACCCTTCGGGTTGAACGCCGGCTTGAGCTCGGCCAGGCTCTCGAGGGTGGTCTCGGGACGAATGGTCTCGTCGTAGTCGAACACCTTGAGGAAGCCGTTTTCGTCGTAGCCCTGCATCGGGATGATCTCATCCTTGAACAGGCCCTCGACGGTGGCCTTGTGCGCCAGGCGGTGCGAACGCTCGCCGAAGGCGTCCTGCTGCTCGCGGCCGATGCCGTGCATCTTGCCGAGCATTTCCGCGGTCAGGCCCATCATGCCCGAGGCCTTGGCGGCATACAGCGACAGCTGCGGGTTCGGGTCGACGCCGTGCATCATGCCCACATGGCCCATGTGCTCGACGCCGCCGACGACGAACACGTCGCCGTTGCCGGTCTGGATCGCCTGCACGGCGGTGTGCAGCGCGCTCATCGACGAACCGCACAGGCGGCTGACGGTCTGCGCGGCGCTGGTGTGCGGGATGCGGGTCAGCAGCGAGGCCATGCGGGCGATGTTCCAGCCCTGCTCCAGGGTCTGGTTGACGCAGCCCCAGATCACGTCCTCGACCTCGGCCGGATCGACCTTCGGATTGCGCGCCAGCACGCCTTCGATCAGCTGCGCGGACAGGGTTTCGGCGCGGGTGTTACGGTGCATGCCGCCCTTGGAACGCCCCATCGGGGTACGGCCGAAGTCGACAATGACTGCATCTCTCGGATTCAGGCTCATATCTTCACTCTCACTCGATTAACCGTAGAAGCGCTGGCCGTTGGCGGCCATCTCGCGCAGCTTCGCGGTCGGGTGGTACAGCGGGCCCAGGTCGGCGTACTTGTCGGCCAGCGCGACGAACTCGGCGACACCGATCGAATCGATGTAGCGCAACGCACCACCACGGAAGGGCGGGAAGCCGATGCCGTAGATCAGGCCCATGTCGGCCTCGGCGGCGCTCTCGACGATGCCGTCTTCCAGGCAGCGCACGGTTTCCAGGCACAGCGGGATCATCATGTAGTTGACGATATCCTCGTCGGACAGCTCGCGGGTCTCGCTGACGATCGGCTTGAGCAGCTCGTAGGCCTGGGGATCGGCGACCTTCTTCGGCTTGCCCTTCTTGTCCACTTCATAGGCGTAGAAGCCCTTGCCGTTCTTCTGGCCGAGGCGGTTGGCCTCGTACATGACATCGACGGCGGTCTTGCTGTCATCCTTCATGCGGTCCGGGAAGCCTTCGGCCATCACATCGCGGCCGTGGTGGCCGGTGTCCATGCCGACGACATCCATCAGGTAGGCCGGCCCCATGGGCCAGCCGAACTTCTCCATCACCTTGTCGGCACGCACGAAGTCGACGCCGTGGGCGATGGCGCGGGCGAAGCCGCCGAAGTACGGGAACAGCACGCGGTTGACCAGGAAGCCCGGGCAATCGTTGACCACCACCGGGCTCTTGCCCATCTTCTTGGCGTAGGCGACGGTGGTGGCGATGGCGGTTTCGCTGGTCTTCTCGCCGCGGATCACTTCCACCAGCGGCATCATGTGCACGGGGTTGAAGAAGTGCATGCCGCAGAAGTTTTCCGGACGCTTGAGCGCCTGCGCCAGGTAGCTGATGGAGATGGTCGAGGTGTTGGAGGCGATGATCGCGTCTTCGCGCACCTGGCCTTCCACCTCGGCCAGCACGGCGTGCTTGACCTTCGGATTCTCCACCACGGCTTCCACGACGATGTCGACATTGCCGAAGTCGCCGTAGGACATGGTCGGGCGGATCGCGTTGAGCGCCTGGGCCATCTTCTCGGCGGTCAGGCGACCTTTTTCCACACGCTTGCCAAGCAGCTTGGAGGCCTCGTCCAGGCCCATCTGGATACCCTCTTCGCGGATATCCTTCATCAGGATCGGCGTGCCCTTGACGGCCGACTGGTAGGCGATGCCGCCACCCATGATGCCGGCGCCGAGTACGGCAGCGAGCTTCACGTCGCGCGCCTGCTTGTCGTAGGCCTTGGCCTTCTTCTTCAGCTCCTGGTCGCTGAGGAACAGCCCGACCAGGCTCTCGGCGACCGAGCTCTTGGCCAGCTTGACGAAGCCGGCGGCCTCGACTTCCAGCGCCTTGTCACGGCCGAAGTTGGCAGCCTTCTGGATGGTCTTGATAGCTTCGACCGGGGCCGGGTAGTTCGGGCCGGCTTGCCCTGCGACGAACGCCTTGCTGGTTTCGAAGGCCATCATCTGCTCGATGGCGTTGAGCTTGAGCTTGTCCAGCTTCGGCTGGCGCTTGGCCTGGTAGTCCAGCTCTCCGGAGATGGCGCGCTTGACCAGGTCCAGGGCTGCTGCCTGCAGCTTCTCGGGTGCGACCACGGCGTCGACCGCGTGCACCTTGAGGGCGTCTTCGGCGCGGTTTTCCTTGCCCGAGGCGATCCACTCGACGGCGTTGTCGACACCGATCAGGCGCGGCAGGCGCACGGTGCCACCGAAGCCCGGGTAGATGCCCAGCTTGACTTCCGGCAGGCCGACCTTGGCAGTAGCGGACATGACGCGATAGTCCGCCGCCATGCACATCTCGAAGCCGCCACCCAGGGCGATGCCGTTGATGGCGACGACGGTGGGTACGCCCAGGTCTTCGAAATCGCTGAAGATCTTGTTGGCTTCGAGGTTGCCGGCGACCAGTTCCTCGTCGGGCAGCTTGAAGTTGTCGACGAACTCGGTGATGTCGGCGCCGACGATGAACACGTCCTTGCCGCTGGTGACGATCACGCCCTTGACCGACGCGTCGGCCTTGATGGCATCGACGACCTGGCGCAGATCGTTGAGCGTGAGGCGATTGAACTTGTTGACGGACTCACCCTTGAGGTCGAAATTCAATTCGACGATGCCGCTCTCAAGAGCCTTAACCGTGATGGCTTTACCTTCGTAAATCATCAACTGATCTCCAGGTATGGAAACTGAACGTTACGTGTCTCACGTCTTCGGTCCGGACACGACCGTCGCCTGACCGGCGAAACGACACCCAGCGACACGATAATCCGGGTGACCGGCATTTGCAGAGGCAAACGCTCGATTCATACGCCCGTTTGATTTGGGTCGGCACACCTTCGGGGAAAAGCGCAGCGTTGTCAATCGGCTGGTTTACCTAAGCGAAAGACACCTGCAAGCGGGCATTTCGCGACCGCCTGGTCATCATCGACAGCGCCGATCTGCCTGCATTCACTGCGGCGATGATCAAGTTGCCCTGCGAGCCGAATGGCTGAAACCGCGCCCTACCAACCGAGTCAATCCTAGACGTAGTCGAGCAGGTACACTGCCGCATTTCGTTGCATGCCATGAGCGGACCAACTCCGGAGTACTGTATGTCCCAAGCCCCCATCGCCCGCGCCGACACCGACACCGACATCGATCCCTACCGCTGGCTGGAGAATCGCGACGCCGACGACGTGCTCGCCTACCTCAAGGCGGAGAACGCCTATCTCGAGGAACAGCTCGCCGACCAGGCCGAACTGCGCGAAACGCTGTTCCAGGAAATCAAGGGGCGCATCCGCGAAACCGATCTGTCGCTGCCCTCGCCCTGGGGTCCGTGGCTGTACTACCAGCGCACCACCGCCGGCGACGAGTACCCACGCCACTACCGCTGCCCGCGCCCGCTGGATGGCTCGCTGAACGTGGACGAAAGCGCCGAGCAGCTGCTGCTCGACCCCAACGAACTGGCCGGTGGCGGTTTTCTTTCGCTCGGCGCGTTCAGCATCAGCCAGGACCACGGCAAGCTGGCCTACAGCCTCGACCGCGAAGGCGACGAGATCTACCGGCTGTACGTCAAGGACCTGGCCAGTGGCGAAGTCAGCGCCCTGCCCTTCGACGACTGCGACGGCAGCATGACCTGGGCCAACGACAGCCAGACGCTGTTCTTCGGCGAACTCGACGAGACCCACCGGCCACACAGGATTCATCGCCACCGTCTCGGCGAGAGCGACAGCAGCGAGGTCTTCCACGACCCCGACGGGCGCTTCTTCGTGCACTGCTACCGCGCCAGCTCCGATCGCCAGTTGGTGATCCTCTCCCACAGCAAGACCACCAGCGAAGCCTGGGTGCTCCCGGCCGACGAACCGCAGGGCCAGTGGACCTGCCTGGCGCCGCGCCAGGAGGAGCACGAATACTTCCCCGACCACGGCCTCTACGAAGGCCAGTGGAGCTGGTTGATCCGCAGCAACCAGGCCGGGATCAACTTCGCCCTGTATCGCGCCGACGAGGCGCGAGCGGGCCGCGAGCACTGGCAGGAGCTGGTGCCGCACAGCGACGCGGTGATGCTCGAGGACGTCAGCCTGAATGCCGAGGCGATCACCCTGACCCTGCGCGAAAGCGGCCTACCCGTGATCGAGGTGCGGCCGCAGGGCGTCCAGCCCTATCGCCTGCAGTTGCCCGATGCGGCCTACAGCCTGCACGTGCAGAACTCGCTGGAATTCACCAGCACGGTGATCCGCCTGCGCTACGAGGCGCTCAACCGCCCGGCGCAGATCCGCCAGCTGACCCTGGCCGATGGCACCCAGGCCGTACTCAAGGAAACCCCGGTGGAAGGGCCGTTCGACGCCGACGCCTACGAAAGCCGGCGCATCTGGGCCACCGCCGAGGACGGCACGCGAATCCCGATCAGCCTGGTGGCGCGCCGCGACAGCTTCGGCAAGTCGGCGCCGCTCTATCTCTACGGCTACGGCGCCTATGGCCACAGCCTCGACCCCTGGTTCTCGCACGCGCGGCTGTCGCTGCTCGACCGCGGCTTCGTCTTCGCCATCGCCCATGTGCGCGGCGGTGGCGATCTCGGCGAGGCCTGGTACCGTGCCGGCAAGCTGGAGCACAAGCCGAACACCTTCAACGACTTCATCGCCTGCGCCGAGAAGCTGCTGGCCGACGGCCACACCACGCCGCAGCGCCTGGCCATCAGCGGCGGCAGCGCCGGCGGGCTGCTGATCGGCGCGGTGCTCAACCTGCGCCCGGAGCTGTTCGGCGCGGCCATCGCCGAAGTGCCCTTCGTCGACGTGCTCAACACCATGCTCAACGCCGACCTGCCGCTGACCGTGACCGAGTACGACGAATGGGGCGATCCCAACCAACCCGAGGTGCACGAGCGGATCAAGGCCTATGCGCCCTACGAGAACGTCCGCGCCCAGGCCTACCCGGCGCTGCTGGCGGTGGCCGGCTACAACGACAGCCGCGTGCAGTACTGGGAAGCGGCCAAATGGGTGGCCAAGCTGCGCGCCACCCGCAGCGACGACAACCTGCTGCTGCTCAAGACCGAGTTCGGCGCCGGCCATGGCGGCATGAGCGGGCGCTACCAGGCGCTCAGGGACGTGGCGCTGGAATATGCGTTCATCCTCAAGGTGTTCGGTATGGCCGGGTAGCGTCGGCACCCGGGGCAGTTCGGGTAATTGGAGCGGGCGGAGTTGCAGGCTGCCCACTGGAGCCTTCCGACGCCGAGCTGCAGCGACCGAGGGACAATGCCCAGGTCGCCACCGGCAGCGACACGCTGAAGACGCCCCCGGCCGGGGGCTAGCGCAGGCGGGCCTACGGCCCGTATCGCCGCGGGGTCGCGCCTCCCACGGGTCCGATGTGGGCTCGCTGCTTTTTGTGGGAGGCGCGACCTCGCGGCGATGCTTTTGGCAGGCCAAGCGAACGGTACTGCCCGACGCCATCCCTCATACGCGTTCCATCGCCTTGTGGTTATCGATCAACTGGTCCACCACGCTCGGGTCGGCCAGCGTGGAGGTATCGCCGAGCGAGTCGTATTCGTTGGTGGCAATCTTGCGCAGCAACCGGCGCATGATCTTGCCCGAACGCGTCTTCGGCAGGCCCGGCGCCCATTGGATCACGTCCGGCACGGCGATCGGGCCGATCTCGCGGCGCACCCACTGCTGCAGTTCCTGGCGCAGCGCATCCGACGGCTGCACGCCTGACACCAGCGTCACATAGACGTAGATCGCCTGGCCCTTGAGCTTATGCGGCACCCCCACCGCCGCGGCCTCGGCGACCTTGGCATGGGCGACCATGGCGCTCTCGATCTCGGCGGTGCCCANNTGCGGTGGCCGGAGACGTTGAGCACATCGTCGACCCGGCCGGTGATCCAATAGTAGCCGTCCTCGTCGCGCCGGGCGCCATCACCGGTGAAGTACATGCCGCGGAAGGTCTTGAAGTAGGTGTCGACGAAGCGGTCGTGGTCCTTGTAGATGGTGCGCATCTGCCCCGGCCAGGAATCGAGGATCACCAGGTTGCCCTCGGCCGGCCCTTCCAGCAGGTTGCCGAGATTGTCCACCAGCCCGGGTACCACGCCGAACATCGGCCGGGTGGCGGACCCCGGCTTGAGTGTGGTCGCGCCCGGCAACGGGCTGATGAGGATGCCGCCAGTCTCGGTCTGCCACCAGGTATCGACGATCGGGCAACGCGATTGCCCCACGGTTTCGTAGTACCAGTGCCAAGCCTCGGGGTTGATCGGCTCGCCGACCGTGCCGAGCAGGCGCAGGCTGGAGCCGTCGGCGCCCTGCACTGCCGCCGCGCCCTCGGCCATCATCGCGCGGATCGCCGTCGGCGCGGTGTAGAGAATGTTGACCTTGTGTTTGTCGATGATCCGGGCGACACGGGTGACGTCCGGATAGTTCGGCACCCCCTCGTACATCAGCGTGGTCGCACCGTTGGCCAACGGGCCGTAGATCAGGTAACTGTGGCCGGTGATCCAGCCGATATCCGCGGTGCACCAGTAGATGTCGCCGGGACGGTAGTCGAAGACGCGTTCATGGGTCAGCGCGACGTACAGCAGGTAGCCGCCGCAGGTGTGCATCACGCCCTTCGGCTTGCCGGTGGAACCGGATGTATAGAGGATGAACAGCGGCTCCTCGGCGCCCATTTCCTTCGGTGCGCAGACTTCGCTGGCAACGCGCATCAGGTCGTCGTAGCGGATGTCGCGATGCGGGTGCCAGCGGATCTCGGCGCCGGTACGGCGAACCACGATGATCTTCTGCACACAATTGGTCTGCGGGTTGGTCAGCGCTTCGTCGACGTTCTCCTTCAGGGGGATGCGCTTGCCACCGCGGATGCCTTCGTCGGCGGTGATCACCACCTTCGAGTTGCCGTCGATGATGCGTCCGGCCAGCGCCTCCGGCGAGAAGCCGCCGAACACCACCGAATGGATCGCACCGATGCGCGCGCAGGCGAGCATGGCGACGGCCGCCTCGGGGATCATCGGCATGTAGATGGTCACCACGTCGCCGCGATGCACGTCCTGGCCACGCAGGGCATTGGCGAACTTGCTGACCTGCAAGTGCAGCTCGCGATAGGTGATTTCGCGATGCTCCTCGGGGTCGTCCCCCTCCCAGATGATCGCCACCTGGTCGCCGCGCGCCTGCAGGTGGCGGTCCAGGCAGTTGGAGGAGACATTCAGCGTGCCATCGGCGAACCACTTGATGTCCACATGGTGGTCGTCGAACGAGGTGCGCTTGACCTCCGTGAAGGGCCTGATCCAGTCCAGGCGTGCCGCCTGTTCCCGCCAGAATCCATCAGGGTTGACCACCGACTGCTGGTAGAGGGCCTTGTAGCAGGCCTCGTCGGTCAAGGTCTGGGCGGCCACCTCGGGCCGTACCGGATATGTGGACGCAGCACTCATGGCAGATACCTCGTCTGTCTTGTTGGTTTGCAGAACCCTGTCCAACAGGCGAACCAAATAACCAACCCAAGCGCCTGGCAGACGTTGCATTTGAGCCGACCACCCGACAGGCGTTCCTTCGGCCGGTGATCGAACTACCGTGAAGCATAGACGCTGCTTCCGACGACAAAATTGCGCGCCGCCCGCTCGCCGCTGTCGGGCGTCCGGGCGAGCGGGGAATTCCAGTGGCGCGACGAGCGTTTCCCCAAGGCGCCGCCGGGCCGTGGGCGACCGTGCCCAGCCCTGTTCCGCGGGCAAAAAAAAGAGCGGCCGACAAGGCCGCTCAACAAACCAAAGGCTGGTAGTACACACTGTCCCATCGCGGGGATGGACGGGACCATTCTGTGGTGCCAGCAGGCGCTGGAAACTCCTCCAATGGTCTGACAGACCTTCGGCGTAGAGGCTTCAGCTCCCGGAATTCGCCGCCTGCGCCGCTTCGATCAGGTCCTTGCCGATCTCGTCCTCGAACTTCTTCCAGGCCGGCTGCACCGCTTCACGCCACTTGGCGCGCTGCTCGTCGGTGAGCACCAGGATCTCGCTCTTGCCCGAATCGACCACGCCCTGCCTGGCCTTCTGGTTGAGCGCCTCGGCCTGGCGGTTCACCTCGACCGTGACCTCCTCGATGATCGCCTCCAGCTCGCTGCGCACCGGAGCCGGCAGGCCGTTCCAGAACTTGGTGTTGGTGATCAGCAGGTAGTTGCCGATGCCGTGGCTGGACTCGGTCATGTACTTCTGCACTTCGTAATACTTCTGGCTGTAGATATTCGACCAGGGGTTGTCCTGGGCATTGACCACGCCGGTCTGCAGGCCCTGGTAGATCTCGGCGAAGGCCATCTTGCGCGGCACCGCGCGCAACGCGGTGTACTGGGCCGCCTGCAGATCCGAGGGCTGCACGCGGAATTTCAGGCCTCGGGCATCGGCCGGCTCGCGCAGCGGCTTGTTGGCGGTGAAGTGGCGCATGCCGTTGAGCCAGTAGGCCAGCCCGGTGATGCCCTTGTCCTCCATGGACTTGAGCATCGCGCGGCCCTTGTCCGACTGCTGGAAGCGTTGCGCGGCGGCCATGTCGTCGAACAGGAACATCAGGTCGAACAGCTGCAACTGCTTGGTGTACTGCTCGAGCTTGGAGGGGGCCGGCGCGAGCATCTGCACTTCGTTCATCAGCAGCGCTTCCATCTCCTTGCCGTCGCCATACAGCGAGGAGTTGGCGAACACCTGCACCTCGACCTGGCCCGGCAGGCGCTCTTCGACGAGCTTCTTGAACATCAGGGCGCCCTGTCCCTTGGGCGTGCTGTCGGCGGTGATGTGGGAAAACTTGATCAGGATCGGATCGGCCTGCGCGCCGAGAACGGTGAACAATGCCGAAGCAGCGAGCAGACGGGTGATGCCACGGGTGAGTCGTGTCATGAGGAGCTCCGTTTTGTAGTTGTGTGAGCCATGTAGCTGACACGACTCTACCCCCGTACCCGCCTCCGCTGAATTCCTATTTGGCCAAGCTTGGCTTCGCTGTTCGCGAAGGCTGCACCCTCATACCGCCTTATTCCGCTATTTCCCGGCTCCTGCCTTCGCGAGCGGTGAGGTATTCGAGCATCTGCCGCGCGGTAACCGAGAGGCTGTCCAGGTTGCGTACGCCGACCTTCAGCTCGCGTCGCGCCCAGGCGTCGCTCAGCGGGACGATCGCCACGTCCAGCGCCGGCAGGTAGTTGCGTACCACCTGCTCGGGCAGCACGCCGACGCCCATGCCGGTATGGATCATCCGGCAGATCGCCTCGAAGCTGCGCACCTGGATGCGCAGGCGTAGCGGCATGCCCATCTGCTGGGCCGACTGCTGCAGCAGGGCGTGCAGCGAGGCGTCCTGCTGCAGGCCGATGAAGTCGAAGCCGGCCGCTTCGCTCAAGGCGATGCGCTCGCGCGTCGCCAGCGGATGCTCACGCGGCGTGACCAGCGCCAGCCGGTCCTCGCGGTAGGCGAAGACCTGCAAATCCTCGGCCGGCATGTGCCCGGCGAAGATGCCGATATCCGTCAGCCCCTCGCGCAGGGCGCGCAGGGTATCGCTGCTGACGCGCTCCTCGAGGTCGATCTTCACTTCCGGGTGCTGGCGGGCGAAGGCGCTCAGGTCCTCGGGGAGGAACTCGATCACCGCCGAGGTGTTGGCGTGGATGCGCACATGGCCCTTGACCCCCTGGCTGAATTCGCTGAGGTCGGCATCCAGCTGCCGCAGGTTGTCCAGCAGGTTGCGCGCATGGTGCAGCAGCGCGTGGCCGGCCGGTGTCAGCTCGACGCCCTTGGGCTGGCGATAGAGCAGGCTGACCCCGAGCTGGCCCTCCAGGTCGCTGACGCGCTTGCTCACCGCCGCCAGGGCGAGGTGCTCGCGTTCAGCGGCGCGGGTCAGGCTGCGCTCGTCGGCGATGGCGGCGAACAGGCGCAGGGTGACGAAATCGATACGACGCATAGGGCTCTCCCGTATTCGCAGGCGGCGAAGGATGCACCGTTTCGCCCCGTTACTTCAAAGCCCAGGAAGGATAGTCCTTCGTAAAACGCGAAGCGCACCTTGGCCATCGATCAATTGTCGGCTCCCCACGCGTCGGTCATGCTCTGCGCCACGAATCAATCCCACACAGGTGCTGCGATGAGCCAACAGACGGAAAAGAGCCTGCCGCTGCAGGGCCTCAAGGTGATCGAGATGGGCCAGCTGATCGCCGGCCCCTTCGCCAGCAAGCTGCTCGGCGAATTCGGCGCCGAGGTGATCAAGATCGAGCCGCCGAAGGTCGGCGACCCGCTACGCAAGTGGCGCAAGCTCAAGGACGGCACCTCGCTGTGGTGGCACGTGCAGTCGCGCAACAAGCGCTCGGTGACGCTGGACCTCAAGGCCGCCGAAGGCCAGGCCATCGTCCGCCAACTGGTGGCCGAGGCCGATATCCTGATCGAGAACTTCCGTCCCGGCACGCTGG
>DIWJ01000031.1 GCA_002428445.1 Syntrophaceae bacterium UBA6109 | reverse complement strand
CCCGTTTTTCAACGGCCTGCTAATGCAGTAACCTTATGTTCATATACCGTCTCAAAATCTATAGGCCCCGGAATCCATTCTGCATCTTGTATACATAAAGCAACTCTAACAAATGTCTTCAAACAGAATCCTACAGCATCTTTCCGCCAGTTTGCCGGATGTCCGTATTTTTCTCTTTCCCAACTCACGCGCTCCTTACCATCTACAGTTGAATATGAAACTGTTGGCAGAAATTCTTGAAGCATAAGGAATTCATTGGCATGAACACCAAATGCAGACAGTTTTAGAGCATCCTCGGCAAGAGGAATTCCAACATGAAGACTTCTCAATGCCCTGTTCCTATCAAAGAGTAAATATAGTCCTAAGGCCAAGGCTTCGAGAGCACTCTTGAAAGCACCGCGAACTAGAGCATCCCGTGCGGCATCATATTGTCTTTTCACATCCGAGTCAGTAATCATATCTGACTCATCAAGCTCATCAAAAGAAATCTTGAGATAACTACTGCACCACTCCGAAATATAACTGTAGACCTTATCGCCGACCCGAAGCCACTGCTTCGGATCTGGGAATATTCCTTTATGCTTTACTCCCACACGCACGTCGTTCAATTGAGAAAAATAATCCTGCCCAGCCACACCTTCATTGGGATGTATTTTCTTGATATGTGAAAAATATTTCATCAGATACGCTTCAGAAGGTTTCGGAATACTCCCCACATGATGTGCCACAGCAGCTATAGCCAATTCTGCTGCATCATGTGCTGCCAATGTATGGAGGGCTATTGTGTAGCGATCTGGATTCGCCTCAGGCAAAGATCGGATTTTCTCGATCAAATTTTTTGCCATCAAAAGACGATCAAGCACGCTTTGATCAATTCTTTTTTTCTCCATAATGGCGTCCTTCAAGAAATTTCTTCGTCCGTCAGGTAGCAGGCAGGATCGGGCGCCCAGATGTCGCCGGTCACCGATTCCGCCCTCGCCCGGAAATTTCCGCCGCAGACGTCGAGCCAGCGGCAGGTCCGGCAGCGGCCCGTGAGGTGCGGCTTCTTGTCCTTGAGTTTCATCAGCAGCTCGTTGGAAGCGTCCGTCCAGATCTCGCCGAAGGGCCTCTCCCGCACGTTCCCGAGCGCGATGTTCCGCCAGAACTGGTCGGGGTGGACCGTCCCGTCCCAGCTCACGCAGCCGATGCCGTGGCCGGAGCTGTTCCCCTCGTTCATCTTCAGGAGTTTGAGGACTTCCGCCGCCCGCTTCGGGTCCTCGCGCAGAAGCCGGAGGTAAACGAAGGGACCGTCGGCGTGGTTGTCCACGGTGAGGATCTCCTTGGGCATGCCCCGTTCGAAGAGGTCCCTCGTCCGGTCCATGATGAGGTTCAGGAGCGCCCGGCTTCCGGCGTGCGTCAGGTCCTCTTCTCTCAGCGCCGAGCCGCGCCCCGAATAGACGAGGTGGTAGAAGCAGCAGCGCGGGATATCCTCCACCTCGAGGAGATCGAAGATCGCCGGGACATCGGCGACATTGTGACGGTTGACGGTGAAGCGGACGCCCACCTTGATCCCCGCCTCGCGGCACAGGCGGATCGCCCGGATCGCCCGCCGGTAGGCGCCCGGGACGCCGCGGAAGCGGTCGTGCGTCGCCTCCAGCCCGTCCAGGCTGATGCCCACATAGGAAAGGCCGATCTTCTTGAACTCGGCAGCCGTCCGCTTCGTGATGAGCGTGCCGTTGGTCGATATCACCGCGCGCATGCCCTTCTCCACGGCAAACTGCGCCAGTTCCGGGAGGTCCTTCCGGATGAGCGGCTCGCCGCCGGAAAAGAGGATCACCGGCGAGCCGAAGGCGGCGAGATCGGCAATCAGTTTCTTTCCCTCTTCCGTGGTCAGTTCGCCCCGGTAAGGCACGTTCCGAGACGAGGAGTAGCAGTGGATGCAGCGCAGGTTGCAGCGGCGCGTCATGTTCCAGACGACGACGGGCTTCTTGTCGACGGAGAACTGCAGCAGGTGCGAGGGCAGCTTCGAGGAATGCCTGCCGTAGCGCAGGACGTCGCCCGCCTCCACGGCGCCGCAGTATAGTTTGGAGATGCCGATCATGCCTTGCCTCCGTCCGCGAAGTACCGCACGATCGCCTCGACGAGGCCTTCCACGGTATAGCGCTCCTCCATGATGTCCACCGGCAGTCCCGCCTTGCCGACGGCGGCGGCGGTGATCGGCCCGATGCAGGCAATCTTCACGGCCGGCGGGAGGCAGAAGTCTTTCCCCATCAGCCGCAGGAAGTTCGTCAATGTCGACGGGCTCGTGAAGGTGAGGACGTCGATTCTGCCCTCGCGCAGCGGTTTCAGGATCTCGTCGCAATCGCGGTCCGACGGGACCGTCCGATAAACCGTCGCGACATCGACGTCCGCCCCCATCTTCCGCAGCCCCTCGGGGATGACATCCCGCGCCTCTTCCGCCCGGGGCAGGAGGACGCATTTGCCCGCCATCTCGATCCCGGCGAAGGCCTCGACGACGCCCTCGGAGAGATACCGTTCCGGAACAAGATCTACGCGCAGTCCCAGCGCCGCAATCTTGGCCGCCGTCGCCGGCCCGATCGTCGCGATGCGGACGCCTTTCAAGTCCCGGAGATCCCGGCCCTTCTCTTTCAAGCGCTTCAGGAAAAAATCGACGCCGTTGGCGCTCGTAAAAACGATCCAGTCGTAGGCGTCGATCCGGCCGATCATATCGTCGAGGGCCTCCCAGCTTGCGGGCGGCTCGACCTGGATCGTGGGGAAATAGATCACCCGCGCCCCCTGGGCCGCGAGAAGATCGCCCAGCCCTTCGGCCTGGGCCTCCGGCCTCGTGACGACGATCCCCTTCCCGAAGAGCGGCAGTTTTTCGAACCAGTTCAGTCTTTCCCGGAGCGAAACCACATCGCCCACGACGAGGATCGCCGGGGGCTGGATGCCGGCGCGCTCCGCGGCTTCCGCGATCCCTCCCAGCGGGGCCGTCACGGTCCGCTGATCCGGCGTCGTGCCCCAGCGGATCAGCGCCGCCGGCGTGTCGGCGGCCTTGCCGTTCGCGATCAGTTCGGCGGCGATGCGCGGAAGGTTCTTGACGCCCATGAGAAAAACGACCGTCCCGATGCCGGCGAGGCTCTTCCAGTCGATATCCGTCCCCTCTTTGCTCCGGTCCTCGTGGCCGGTCACGAAGGCGAGCGTCGAGGTGTATCCCCGCTGGGTAAGCGAGATCCCCGCATAGGCCGGCACGGCGATGGCGGAGGTCACGCCGGGGACGATCTCGAAGGCGATGCCGGCCCTGGCGAGGACTTCGGCCTCTTCGCCGCCGCGGCCGAAGATGAGCGGGTCGCCGCCCTTGAGGCGCGTGACGATCTTTCCGGCGCCTGCTTCCGCGACGAGGCGGGAGTTGATCTGGTCCTGGGTCAGGGTGTGGTCGCCGCCCTGCTTGCCCGCATAGAGAAACTGCGCCTTCGCATGGGCATGGCGCAGGATCTCCGGGTTAACCAGGTGGTCGTAGATGATGACGTCCGCCTTTTCCAGGCACCGGACGCCCTTGAGCGTAATCAGCCCCGCGTCCCCCGGACCGGCGCCGACGATATAGACCTTGCCTTTTTTCACGATGACCTCTCCAAGCCCCTGCACAACATTTGTCACCCCCGCGAAGGCGGGGGTCCAGCTCTCTGCTCAACGCCGAAGTCACAGAATAAGAGCAAAGACCCTGGATTCCCGCCTGCGCGGGAATGACACACTGTTATCGCCCCGCTCCCTCGGGAATGACAACCGCCTCTGTCGTCCCGCGTACGCGGGGACCCAGCTCTTTGCATACTCCAAGAGCGGCAAAGATGATCTCCCGAATTCCTGGATTCCCGCTTTCGCGGGAATGACACACTGTTATCGTCCCGCTCCCTCGGGAATGACAACCACCTCTGTCGTCCCCTCTATGT
>DIWJ01000059.1 GCA_002428445.1 Syntrophaceae bacterium UBA6109 | reverse complement strand
CCCGTTTTTCAACGGCCTGTTAGAGAACTGCTTCCGAAAGCCGATATCAGGATCGGGCCCGGCCTGCTCGAAGGAAATGAGGTAAGAGCAGCATTGGATATTTGTCGGGCAAGGGATGAATTTGGTTATCGACCTTCTCACTTGAAGGAGAGTCTTGCGAAGTTTATTGAATATCTCAAGCCGTAAGAGAAAGAAGGCGTGGGGCAAGCCAAACTCCGGCCCGAACAGACAACCGCGCATCGCCCCCGGCCGCTGGAAAGCCGGGAAATGCGCAGGCAATCCAACCGGTGATCCTGCAGATGCCATTCGTGTCACTCATCTTCCTCCCACGACGAGCAGAATCTATCGCTGCTCATTCCTACAAATCGCGGGCGATCTGGAAACCGTCAGACACGGCCTCCATGATGCGTCCCGGTTCGACACAATCTCCCACCAGATAGGTTTGCGGGATCAGGCCGCTGATCGAGACATAAAGATCGCGATTTGGTTTTGCGCCCGCAGCGAGAACCACTGAATCGGCCGTCAGGTTCTGTCTCCGACCCTCTTGATCCGCATAAATTATACCGGTTTGCGTAATTTCCCGGCATTGGGTGTTGGTCAGGATAACAACTTTCTTGTTCTCCAGGCGCTTCAAAAGCCGCGTCATCACCTGTATTGCCTTGCCTTTGGGGATTTCCGGAAGCACCTCCACAATGGTCACCTTCTTGCCACGCTCAGAAAGCTCGTCGGCGACCTCGCATCCCACAAGCCCGCCGCCGATGATAACCACCTCCACCCCGACCGGTGCTCCCTGTAGAACCTCCTCAGCCGAGCGAACCTGCTTCATGTCAATGCCCGGAATGCGGGGGATCACACTGAAAGTTCCCGTCGCCAGGATGACGATGTCCGGCTTGAGCGTCTCCACCAGACTCGGAGTCACGTTCGTCCCCAGCACGATCTTCACTCCGAGTTTTCGTATCTGCGTCTCCAGATATGTGATGAAATCCCGGATGGGCGTTTTGCATGGAGGCACGGCGGCTAGAATCATCTGACCGCCGAGGTTCGGACCTTTTTCATAGAGGAGAACTTCGTGCCCCCGCCAGGCGGCCACTCGGGAGGCCTCCATCCCGGCAGGCCCGCCACCGACCACCAGAATCTTCTTGCGCTGCACCGCCGGTGCCAGCGCCCACTCGCGTTCACGTCCCACCATTGCATTGACTTGACAGCGCAGTCCTTTCCTGTCTACAGAAGCTGCATCCGAACAGAGGCGGCACTGCAAACAGGGACGAATATCTTCAAATCTGCCTTCTCTGGCTTTATTGGGGAATTCAGGATCCACCAGGAAATTTCGCCCCATGGCAATCAAGTCGGCTCTTCCCTGGGTGAGAATCTCCTCGGCGAGCGGCAAACTGATCTTGCCGACAGCAATGACCGGTATGCCCACAACTTCTTTTACGGCCGCAGCCAAAGGAACCAGATTTCCCGGGGGATCATAAAAGGTTCCGCTATGATACCCGAAGAATTCGCCGACGCCCATTCCGGAAACATGTACGGCGTCCGCTCCGGTTTGTTCAAGCATCCGGGCAAAACCCCTGGCTTCTTCAATCGTAAATCCTTTCTCCATGCCGAATTCCTGACCATTGATTCGCGCCCAGACGGGAAAATCCGGCCCCACGGCGTTCCGGGTAGAGGCCAGAATCTCGAGTGAAAATCTGGCTCTATTCTCGAGACTGCCGCCGTATTGGTCTTGACGCTGATTGAGGGTGTGTGACAAAAATTGCGCCAGCAGGTACCGATGAGCCGCATGAATCTCCACCCCATCGAGACCGGCTTTCTGAGCGCGTATGGCGGCCCGGGTGAACCGGCCCGTGATCTCTTCGATTTCAGCGACCGTCAGCGCCCGGCAGGCGCCATACAAGGGCAGCGTCAGGCTGGAGGGACCGACCGGCTGCATGTGCGTCGTTCTCATGGGGACGGCACAACCGCCGTGTTGAAGCTGGACCGCTACTCTCGCCCCGTGGCGGTGGACCACTTCGGCCAGTCGGCTGAAGCCTTCAATAAATCGATCGTCATCCAGTACAAGCCCGTAATGAAAACTCTTGCCCCGAGGCGCTTCGACGCAGGTGGCCTCAACAATGATCAACCCCACGCCGCCCATGGCAATGGATTCATAGTGATCCAGGCTTGTCTGAGTCACGAAACCATCTGCCGTCGCGTAATTTCGCATCATGGGAGAGCAGATCAGGCGGTTTCTCAACTTCAAGCTTCCCAATCTGCCCGGCTGAAAAAGTTTTTGGATTTTCATCCCTCAAGGCTCCGTTCAATCATCCCCGATATCGCATGGCTTGACGTCGGATCGATATTCATCTCGCAAGAACGACCATGACAGAGGTTCTCGCATGGCTCATTTCTTTTTCAACTGCGCGTATCCAGCCTCTGTCCTCGGAGGCCCGCTGATTCCCAAAACAATTAACTCAGTTTCCCCAATGTTGTGGATATGATGAACGGTATTCCGAGGCGCAAAGCCAACCATCCCCTCCGTCAAGATTGCTTCTTCCTTTTCAACGACCGCCCTGCATTTTCCCTTCATAATGTACATGGCGTGTTCCCATTCGTGGGTATGCGGCGTGTTCCCTGTTCCCGGCTGGAACTTCCCGATTGCCATTCGAAACTCACTTGCGGGAGGAATATCAAGGAGGACAATATTTTTCCTGGTCCCGCTCCTCGTATCCGAGATGTCCGCAATGTATGGATAGGTGTTCTCCTCAAACCTGTCATAAAAGTAACGCATGCCGTGCCCCCTCCCTGATATTCCCTCTCATTCCTCCCAAGGTACGTTGACGCATTCTCAGGGAAAATGATTTCCCCGATGCAGGAAAATACAGAATATTTTCAAACTCCGTTGAAGCCGTTTCCTTACTCGTAAACTTTTTTCTGTAAAACTCTCATGTCATGTCCGGGCAGTACCTGATCCGCGAGTGATGCTATTTTTTTGAAGGTATTATAATAATCGGTGAGACTTACGTGCACTCCGGAGGGAATGCGAAATCCCCGGGCATCGCCTTCCCAGTTTTCCCACAGCGGCGTGGTGTCGCCGGTAATCATGTAGCGGCCGCTCTTCAGGTTCACGAGTACGCCCTGGAAGCCGGGCGTGTGGCCCGGGAGGGTGATTAATGTAATGCCCGGTTCGATTTCCCTCTCTCCTTTGATGATCTCCATGCGGTCTAAAGATTTTAGCCAAGGAGGCGTCATGCCGATGAGTTGCGATTCATAAATCAACGTATGGCATGGGAGAGGGTTCATCGCATAATGGATCTCCTCGTCCTGAACGATGATCTTTGCGTTGGGGAAGAGATCGTTGTTGAAACAATGATCCCAGTGGAGATGCGTGAGGAGAATGATGTCGATATCTGCGGGGGACAGGCCGAGCATTTTTATGGCGGTAACCGGATCTTCCTCCTCGCTCCGTTCCAGCGGACGGTGGTAGCGAGCAGACCAAGTCGGATCGCCTCCTCCGCTGTCTACAAGAATCCGTTTGCCGGCACCTTCGATATACCACATCAATACCGGCGATTGGATCTTCACGCCCTGATCCATCCCGAAGGTGAAATTCGATTTTTCCATTGCAGAAAAACGTCCCGTAGAGATCGGCCTGATTCTAAGAGAGGACATGATGAGTCTCCTTTGAACAGTCTGATTTCTTCTGTCATCCACGAATCTTTCATTGTGACAATTGTCGCAGCTCGCTTTCCGCCACGCACGGAAGAGGCTACCTGCCTCGAATACCGTGTATCACAAGTTCGATGAGAGTTCTGCTATTTTGTAAGGATTCCCGCAAAACCGTTCGTCTTCCGGCCCCCGATAGCACTCAATCATCTTCTCGGATGACCGGTCTTGTTCCGGCTTCGACGAGCCGCGGGATATTCATATCCAAAGCAGCCTTGTCTCTTGCCTATTCGGCCAGCCGGCGATAGGCCTCCCGTGTGACCGTGCGTTCTTCCGTCACCAGGATCCGCCAGATCTCCGCTTCGCGCTCCCGGGCGCGCCGCCAGACCCGTTCGAGATCGCGCCGCGGGGGAAGGCGCCGTTTCCCGGAGCAGGGCGCCGCGGGTTTCCGCCGCCTCCCCGCAAGGCGCCTGAAAATATCCGCCCCATACCGGTCATACCAGAGCAGGGTGTGCGCCGTGGAGAGCGAACCGGCCCAGGGATAGCGGTGCAGCCACCATGACTGCGCGAGCCTGTCGATGGCGGCATCGATCCTTTTCCGGTCGGCCGGGGTTTTCCCGGGGGACGGTTCCTCGTAAAACAGCGTCGTCGCAAATTCGTCGCCGGCCGCATGCCACGTTTCACCGATGCCGTACTCGCCGGGATGCTGCGCCACGCGCGCGCCCGCGACCAGGGCAAACTCGCCGCAGATGAACAGCGCGATGCTCCCGCGCAGCTCTTCGATGAAGCGGACGGTCATCAATGCCTCCCGGCCGGTTTCCGTCGGAAAATCGGTGAAGCACATCACCTCGGCGGCGATCCCGGCCGCGGCAAGGTTCTTCACGGCCGTTGCCGCATCGTGAACCGTCAGCCCCTTGTGGATCCGTTGCAGGACCCGCGGGGCGGCCGATTCCACGCCGAGAGCCATGCCGAGCGCCCCGCCTTCCGCCAGGGCGCGGCAGAAATCCGGGTCGAGGGCGGGCTCCGGGCGCATGTCCGTCGCCCACCGGACGGGGGGCCGTTCCCCGCCAGAGAGGTCGCGGGTCGCCTTCAGCGTTTCCGCCAGACGGCGCGCCGCCCGGGGCGAGAGCGAATCCTGGGACAGGTGGAACAGCCTGCATCCGTACCGGTCCGCCAGGGCGCCGATGTGCCCAGCGGCCTGTTCGACGGGGCGCTCCCGGTAGCGGGCCGTGCCGCACTCGGCCAGGCCGTAATGGCAGAAGGCGCATTTGCCCCAATAGCACCCGCGAGTCGGGTCATAGGGCAGGACCAGCGCAGGGGAAAAGTATTGTTCCAGCGGCAGACCGTCAAAATCGGGCGCCGGAAGTGCGCCCAGGTCCGTCGTCCTTGTCCCCTCCAGTATCCCCGCCGGGCCCTCGCCCCGTTCCACCTCCCGGACCAGCTCCAACAGGGCCGATTCCCCTTCGAAGAGGACCGCGGTATGGAAGGGCTTCAGCGCCCGGGCCAGGAACGTTCCCTGCAGGCGAAGCAGGATCTGCGTCATGGCGGGGCCGCCGACGGTGACATGGACGCCGGGGAGGAGGCGGCGGATCATGAAGGCCAGGGCATAGGCGGGCTGGACCTGGCCGGGAAAGGCGACGGAAAGGCCGACGAGTCCCACCCGTTCCGCCGCGAGGTGCGCGCACAGTTCCTGAAAGGACTCGTGGAAGGGATTCCTTTCAGGGCGGGCGTCTTCCTCGATCTCCTCAATCGTCAGCAGTGAAAAAGGGGTGCGGTACGCCGCAAAATCGAGGGACAGCGGCTCATAGGCCGCGCTCACCAGACGAAGGGCGCTTTCCACCGTGTCAATGGCCGCTTCATACTGCGGCGGATCGAAAAAGCGCTTCCCGGACCGGTCCCTGAGGACGGCGACGGCGTCGTCGATGCCGCCGGGGGCGTTCCGGGCGTCCTCCCGCGCCTCCCACAGCGCCGCGCCGGCAAGCTGTTCGGTGTGGCTCAGGGCGGATTTGCGTTTCAGCTTCGACCACCGCGCTTCAACGCGTCCGGCCAGGACGGTCAGCGTCTCGCGGCTGAGGAGCCGGCTGTAGGCCTCGACATTGGCATCGACCGGCAGGACCTCCACCCCGTTCGCCCGCAGATAGCCCGTCAGCGTCGGGAGCGAGAGATAGGGCGCCGTGGGATCGCAGGTCGGCGGGTAGATCAGGGCAATCTTCATCTGTGCAACCCGAGAAAACGATCCTTGAATTCAGCCAGAGTCCCCCTTGCAGACGGGTCCAGGGCCTTCCTCGAATCCGCCGTCGTATTGACCCAGAAGGCCCGCAGGCCGGCCTCCATCGCCGGCGCAATATCGTTGCTCCAATCATCGCCCACCATGATGCATTCATCGGGGCTTCGGCCGATCTGATCGAGAATCTCCCGGTAATAACGGGCATTCGGCTTCGCCGAGTGCATCACCTCGTAGGAGGTGACGAGCTTGAAGGGAAAATCCGCAACGCCGGCCCATTCCATGCGCTGCCGGATCGCCGACTCGGGAAAGATGGGGTTCGTGGCGATGACGACATCACACCCTCTATCGAGTGCCGCCTGGATGGTTGCCCGGGCGGAAGGCCTGGGGCTGGTGAGGAAGCGGAGTTTGCCGAACTGCACCGCATAGAAATCATCAAAGAGGGGCATCATTTCTTCCGCCGTCCGTCCCACCATTGGAAAGAAATCGTCAATGAACGCCTGCCGGTTCGTGATGGCCGGATCGGTGTTCCTGACCATGCCGCGGGTCGCATGCAAAAGCGCCGATGTGAACTTCTCCGGCGGCACCAGATGGGCCATGTGAGGGGTCAGGAGGCCGAAATACTCTTTCACAAAACGGCGCATGTCGTTTTCCAGGAGGGTGTCGTCGAGGTCAAACAGAACCGCACGGAGAGTCTTGTGCACGCCAGGAAACCTCCTGTCCCGTTTCAAAAATGGTGCAATCGGGAAACGGATATGAAATGGACATCCGTCCCCCGCCGTTCAGCCACGGGCGCTAACGCCCGACTGTGCAGTTATTCCGGTCCACACGTGCGAGAGGATCCTGCCGGTAGTATTCGCGCAGAACACGATAAAGGTCCGGCGCATGCTGCATCATGAGCCGCGGCCGATCGAAGAATTGCTCCGTAGCGACGGCGAAGAATTCGGCTTCATTCGTCGCGCCGTAGGCATGAAGAAAAGACTCCTTGCCCCGTTCCGCGTCATGCTTGAGGCGCAGATATTCGCGTGAACAGGTCCGGACCCAGCTCTCGTATTCAGCCCGGTCCCGCAGGGGAGGCGTGCCGTCAGCTCCGCCGTTGAGCATATCCAGTTTGTGGGCAAATTCGTGGTGGATGACGTTGTGGCCGGACTCGGGATGGCGGCCGCCGTGCAGAGCTGCATCCCAGATAATGATCAGCGGTCCCTGCTGGAACGCCTGCCCGATAATGGGATGCCGAAGTTCCACGGGTGCGAAGGTATTTTCAAAGAAACCGGGCTTGCGCTGGGGCGGAATAACGGTCGAGGGGTAGACGATGATGGATTCCACATTCTGATAGTAGTTGTGTGGCAGGCCCAGCAGCAGGAGACAGGCCTGAGCGGAGATCGTCACGCGGATTTCGTCGGTAAGTTCCAGTCCGCCGGCCCCTTCCCAGTGTTTTTCGGCGATAAACACCTGGATCAGCGCGCGCAGACGGGCGCGTTCGGCGTCTTCGAGCATGCAGTAGTGGGCGACATTGCGGCGGACGATTTCTTCCCACGCGGAAGGGAAGGGAGCCCGGGTGAGCTTTTTTCGACGATGGCCGGCGAACCATTGAAACATGGAAATTCCCTGTGGTCCTGCTGAACCCCCGAAATCCAGGTTTCTGCAATTGTACCATGAAAAAAAAGGACTCCCCGATTGCGGAGAGTCCTTTCAAGAATATTTCAATATCGATTACAGCTTGCGAACATTTGCGGCGGCCGGACCTTTGGCGCCGTCAACGACATCGAAGCTGACGCGATCACCCTCGGCCAGGGATTTGAAGCCCTCTCCCTGGATCGCGGAATGATGCACGAATAGGTCCTTGCCTCCGTCTTGCTCGATAAAGCCAAAACCCTTCTTGTCATTGAACCACTTTACTTTTCCTTCTGGCATCTTCAATCCTCCTTTGTATGGGGTTGTTCCTTGGAACTCTTGTTCATGCTGAAAAAGCATGTACTACTTATTTCTGGAAATGCAAGATCTTTTCCGCGTACCCATCCGGCGACCATTGCTGTTTCCAAGGGGTTTTTTTCCGTCGGCAGGGGGCGGCAACGAATGAAACGGGGCGGCGGTGCTTCGAAAAGGCAGATGTGAAGGCTACTTTCCCCCGGGGATCATTTTACCCAGACGGTCGATCCGGAAGTGCAGCAGGAGATCGATGAAAGCCTGGTTCTGAAGGGGGTCCGCGGCGAAGTAAAAGAGATGGCTCGGGCAGCCGCAGTCCGAAGCTCCGAAGGCCGGCACGGCGCCGTCTGCGATCGGTCCCACCGCCGCGGCCAGCGCGTGCTCCAGGGGATCGCCGGAGCGGATGGGGATTGCCGTGGCGCGGTCGGCGTGGCCCTTCAGATAATCAATGTGCCAGTGGCGGATCGTGTCCTTCCGCAGGTGGCGCTGCAGGCGCTTGGCCAGGGCAACCCTGGCCGAACCCACGTAAAGGTAGAAGCCTGCCGCAAAAGCGATTCCGCCCAGGCTGCCGACCTCCGCTGTCACGGCTCGGGGGAGGTGGAGGAGAAGAAGATAGCTTCCCGAATCCCTCGCCTCCCGGTCGAGAATCTCCCAGGGAATGGTCACCTCCCGGACTTCCCGCGAGAGGCTCAGGTCGGGGTGCCAGGAGAGGGAGACAGCCTTGATCATGAGGTCCCTCCGCACCGCCGCGAAGGTCCGGGCGAAGGCCATGTCCGTGTGGTAATCCGGCAGGAAAAAGCGGGCCTCCGGCCAGTGGACAAGGAAGAGGACGCCGCAGGGGGTTCCGCCGCGGTTCATGGCGGCCAGTTCTTCCATGTGCCGCTTGCCCCGGGCCGTGACGGCGTCGGGGAACATGGCGATGTGCCGGCCAACGAGGGTGCAGGACTTGACCTCCAGGTAGAAGGGGCGGCCGTTCCGGGTCAGGAGGAAGTCGAAACGGCTGTGGCCTACCTTCGCCTCCGCCCGGACGACCGCGGCGTCCTCGAGGCCCGGGATCCGCCGCTGTCCAAGCAGGGCGGCGGCCACGGCGTTGTTCAGATGGGTGTGGAGGAGCAGGGGGATTCCCTCCCGCTCCACGGCCACGGCCACATGGGTCAGGGAGCCTTTGCCGCCCGCCGGCTTCTGGACCAGGTAGACGGTCCGGCCGGGAAGGAGAAGTTCCCAGAGTCGGCCCGGGTTGGGCAGGTAGGCCGTCAGGTCTCCCGCCGCCGTGGCGCACCGGACCGCGAAGCGGTTGGGCCGGCTCAGAAAGGTGCCCCTGATCAGTTCCGGGAAAAGGGGCCGCTCGAAGGGGTCGATCGGCGGCGCGGAGGGTTTTGGCATGCAATTCATGGGGCGGCATCATAGCCCAGAGACGGGAGAATGCAACCCTTTCGTAGCTCCGCCGCTGACCCGGCCTCGAAAGACCGGACCGCATGATGCAGAAGCCCGCCCGGCGGACGTCTCTTCTAAACGCAATCCTCCTGCGTGTTGACTCCCGGGAACGGTTCCAGTAGAGTGTTCCTTCATGCACACCTTCGTCATCATCAGCGGGCCCTCGTGCATCGGAAAGACGCCGCTGCGCCGCGCCCTGGAAAGGCATGACCCGGAGCTCAGCGGGAAGCTGAAACGGCCCGTTTTCTACACGAGCCGGAGCCCCCGTCCCGGGGAAAAAGAGGGGGCAGACTACCGCTTCCGCCCGAGAACGGTTCTGGAACGAATGCGGGGGAAAAAGGGAACCCTCGTCTTCGATGTCCGGGGGGATCTCCATGCGCTCGATGAACAGGAACTTTCCGATGCCTTGAAGTTCTCGGACGCCCTCTTCGAAGGGAGCCCTTTCGTTGCAAAACCGCTTCTCGCCCACCCCGCTCTTTCCGGCATCGAGAAGGTCAGCGTATTTCTCTCGCCCGTCACCAGGGAGGAACTTCTGGCTTTCCGTACGCTGCACGGGAAGGCGGCCGTTCCCGGCCTGATTGCAGAGATGGTGCGGAAGAAACTGCTCCGGAGAACGCAGAGACAGAAGGGAATTCTTTCCCTCCCCGATCTTCTGGATATCGAGAAAAGAGCGAAAAGCGCGTATCGGGAACTGAAGGAGGCGCATCTTTTCGATCATGTTCTTCCCAACCATGACGGCGAAGACAGCGAAAACTGGGATGCCTTTCCCGCTCCCATCGGGGATGCGCGAAGAACACTCCTCGCCCTGGTGGACATTCTCAAGGGGGTGAAGCCGGCCTGTTCCGAAAAGTGGGAAAAGAGACTGCTGTGAACCCCGTTGTCACATTGCCCTGCACCGGTACAGAGAACGGAAGCTCCCGCTTGACAGCTGAACGGCCATAGGCTATGGACTGCGACCGCCTGTAACACTTGCACTCTTGAATGGGAATTGAACGTTCATATGGGGAGAGATACCATGCCTGACTACTGGATCAAGATCAGCGAGACGGAAGAAGAGGATGTGAAGCACCACCATTACCTGATCTCTGCGGAAGACGAGGCACAGGTGAGAAGGTCCGCCTTGAAGTTCATGGAGAGCTTTATTGACGATGACGAGAATCCGGAGAAAATCGAAAACGGATTCACGTTCTACAACAAGGCCGTGACGGTTCGGATCGAGTCGATCAAAGAAACGACGAAGGAAAAATTCAAGGAATTTCTTCTGAAGATCCACACCATCAACATGACGGAGCCGAAGGTCCGGCCTTCAAGGTGATGCCGCAATAAACCGGCCTCAGGAACGCGTCCCACATCCGCCGTTGACGCTGTGACATTTTTCAGCCAGCGCGCAGGAACGGTCCCTTCCGGTCCGCCATGAAATCGCGGCGCGATTTTTTCGGCCTCAAGATCGTGATCGGTCCCATGGCGCGGACGGGCGGCAAGCCCGAAGGCGAAATGTTCCGCGGGTTCGACAACCTGCCTTCCGCGTCAGAACGTATTCTTTCCGCAGCAACTCCCCGGTCCCGCGCAACCGGCATGCGCAGGAGAACTGCCGCAGCAGGCGGTATCGCCAGGCCCGGGAATCCCCCTCTTGGCGGCTCCGGACAGGGAGGAAGTCGCAGAAAGCAGCTTCTTCAGGTTCGTGCCGCCGCAGGACTTGCAGGCCGGCGCGTCATGGGAGGAAGCGACCAGCACTTCACTGATTTTTCCACATTCCGCACATAAGAATTCAAAAATCGGCATAAGCTCTTCACCTCACCTCAGCTCTTTGATGGTCGGGTATACTCCTCTTCTTCCGTGAAAGGGGCGCTCGGCACGCTCTCCTTGCCCCTGCAGTCTTGCCGCAGGGCCGGCTTTTTTCAGTGCGCACAGCCTCCGCCGGCATGTCCGGCGCAGGTGTTTCCGGCATCGAACTCGGGCAATTTCCCTTCCAGGATCAAACCGATGTTTTCACCGACCGTGCCTTCCGCCGCACGGTACACCGTGATTCCCTGGGCCTGCAATTTCATCAGAGCCCCCATTCCGATTCCTCCGACCGCCACCGCGTCCACCTCGTGTCCTCCCAGCGCCTTCAAGGGCTGGCACATGCCGTGAGCGTGGTGCAGATCATTGTTGCTGACTGTTTCTACGGCCCTGGTCTCCGTATCGACGATGACAAAGCCCGGGGCGGACCCGAAATGCCCGTAAACCGGGCTTTCCAGTCCTTCCAGGTTGACGGTGGGAAAACAGACTCTCATACGCGATTTCTCCTTTTCAAAATAATTCGTTCTTACGGCTTCTTTCTGCAATGCGAACATGTTGCCCGATCTCTCGAATCGAGAAGTCCCAGAGCATGATGGCAGCGGGGACAGCGGGCTGATTCTGCCGCCCTGACGGACACCGGACCGCCTTCGATTCGCAGGGTCTTCCCGTTGACGAGGACGTCGGCAACCTTCCGGCGCGCCGCTTCTACGATCCTGCCGAAGGTCTGCCGCGAGATGTTCATTTGGGAAGCAGCCTTTTCCTGATACAGCCCTTCAAGATCGGCGAGACGCAGCGACTCATATTCGTCGAGAGTGAGAAGAACCTCATCGGGATGCGCTGAAACAGCGCCTTCCGGACGGAAACAGAGGTTTCCCGGCATCCCGTGAACCTGTCTGCAGCATTTCGGCCTTGACATGAACAATCTCCGTAGCTGCATAATAAGCATACGCTCATAATATGTCAAGCACCCGGAACAGGTTCGTCATGGGGGGATAGAGCCCCTGACTCCCGACGGCAATGACGCCTGAAAGAGGTTTTTTTGAGAAGAGCAACGCCCCGGGAAGAAGATGATGAGCTGGACGTCCTCACAGGAATACGCATCGTTTCGACATCCTTTCCATTGCAAAGGGCCGGATGATTTGATAAATTTACACGAGAAGAGCGTGATCCCCCCTCGCTCAAAACCCCGGGATGATCCGCGGTACTCGAGGGCGGGGCGGATTCTGCCGGGCGGCCCTGGCGATATCCGGCTCGCATTACGTCAGATGAGAAAGGTGCTGGAAGGTGACTGATGGCTAAGGCAAAGCATGGTGTTGTTCTTGAAAAATGCCCGACGGGCATCAGGGGTCTCGATGAAATCACGAAGGGAGGGCTTCCGAAAGGCCGGCCGACACTGGTCTGCGGAAGTGCGGGTTCCGGCAAGACACTCCTGGCCATGGAGTTTCTCATGCGGGGCGCCATACAATATGGAGAACCCGGGGTCTTCATGACCTTCGAGGAGACGCCGAAGGATCTCGCGAAGAACTTCAGCTCCCTCGGTTTCGATCTCGATGACATGATGTCGCGCGGCCTGATTGCAATGGACCACGTCTACATCGAACGCAGCGAGATTCAGGAGACGGGCGAATACGACCTGGAAGGATTGTTCATTCGCCTGGGGATGGCCATCGATTCCGTCGGAGCGAAACGGGTTGTCCTGGATACTATAGAGGCACTTTTCTCCGGTCTGTCCAATTCCGCCATCATTCGGGCAGAGTTGCGCCGGCTGTTTCACTGGTTGAAAGAACGCGGTGTGACGGCCGTCGTTACGGGGGAAAGCGGCGACAAGACCCTGACACGCTTCGGGCTTGAAGAATACGTGGCCGATTGCGTGATCTTCCTCGATTTCCGCATCACCGACCAAATTGCCACCCGCCGCCTGCGCATCGTCAAGTACCGCGGATCACCCCACGGCGCCGACGAATATCCCTTCCTGATCGACGACAGGGGGCTCGCCATCCTGCCCATCACTTCCCTGGGGCTTGATTACCCGGTTTCCAGGGAGCGCGTCGCCACGGGTGTCCCCAAGCTGGATGCGATGTTTGGCGGGAAGGGGTTCTACAGGGGCAGCACCATCCTTGTCTCCGGTACCGCGGGCACGGGCAAGACAAGTTTATCGGCCACCTTTGCGGACGCCGCCTGCCGCCGGGGCGAGCGCTGCCTGTATTTTGCCTTTGAGGAATCGCCCAGGCAGATCATCCGGAACATGGGCTCCATCGGCCTGCATCTCGACCGGTGGGTGAAGCGGGGGCTTCTCAGGTTTCATTCGGCCCGGCCTTCGCTTTACGGCCTCGAGATGCATCTCGTCACGTTCCACAAGGTGATCGAGGAGTTCAAGCCCCAGGTCTTCATTGTGGATCCGATCAGCAACCTGATCAACGCAGGAACGGCATCGGAGGTCAAATCCATCTTGACGCGCCTGATCGACTATTTGAAGATGGAGCAGATTTCCACCCTGCTTACGGATCTCACCCATTTTGGAGGCGGCCTTGAGCGTACGAGTGAAGAGATCTCTTCTCTGATCGATACCTGGCTTCTCCTCCGGGATATCGAACTCAAAGGGGAGCGCAACCGGGGCCTCTACATTTTGAAGTCCCGCGGCATGGCCCACTCCAACCAGATTCAAGAGTTCCTGCTTACGAACGAGGGCATCGACCTGGTCGACATCTATACCGGCGCCGGCGAGGTATTAACCGGCAGTGCCAGGGCAGCCCAGGAAGCCGCGGAAAAGGCTTCAGAACTGGCAGTGCGTTGTGAGTCGGATCGCAGGCTCCGCGGGCAGGAGCGCAAAAGAGAAGCGCTGGAAGCAAAGATCGCCGCCCTCCGCGCCGAGTTCGAAGCGGAATCTGAAGAGCTGCATTCGCTGACGGAAGAGGAGCGGGATAGACAAGCCGCCCTGGCGGAAAACCGTTTGAAAATGTCTCATCTTCGCGAGGGGGCGCCTTCAACTCCGCAGGCGCTGCGCTCGAAAAAGAAGGGATCAAGGAGATCAAGATGAAAGCTGGCACGACGGAGAAGGGGAGCGCGGCAAAGACCGATTCGACGGAGAAAACCTGGAATCTCCGGTTATATGTGGCCGGTCAGACCCCGAAATCGATTGCGGCCTTCTCCAATTTAAAGAAGATCTGCGAAGAGCACCTCGCGGGGAAATACAGCATTGAAGTGATCGACCTTCTAAAGAATCCCAAGCTTGCCAAGGGGGACCAGATTATTGCCTTACCGACTCTGGTCAGGAAGCTTCCGGAACCGCTTAAGAAGATTATCGGAGATCTGGCCGATACCGAGCGCGTGCTGGTAGGCCTCGACATTCGTTCCGTCTCCTGATGATAAAATCAATTTTGGTGCAACGGCGATGGGGATCAAAAAAGAGAAAACAAGCACGGAAGAATTCGAAAAAGCGGCCGCGAAGCGGGAACCGGCAAAGTATGTTCTCCGGCTTTATGTTACGGGGATGACCCCAAAGTCGACCCAGGCAATCGCCAATGTTCAGAGACTCTGTGAAGAACACCTGCGGGGCCGTTACGAACTCAAGGTGATCGACATCTACCAGCAGCCCAAGCTGGCCAAAGGAGAACAGATTATTGCCACTCCGACGCTCATCAAGCAACTTCCCTTACCGCTCCGGAAGCTCATCGGAAGCATGTCGGATACGGAGAGGTTTCTTGTGGGGATCGATCTGACACCCAAGAATTCATGAGTACGAATCCATGAAAAAATCGTACAAATCACGCCAGCAGCTTTCGGATGAATTGCAGAAACTTACAGCGCGGATGATGGAAACGGAGGAAACCCTGCGCGCCATCCTGAGCGGCGAGGTGGACGGCCTGGTTGTCAAAACAGCGGAGGGAGATCGGGTCTTTACACTATCGGGCGCCGATCTTCCTTACCGGATCATGGTCGAAACCATGAACGAAGGGGCCGTGACCCTGGCCCACGACGGCATGATCCTTTTCTGCAACCAGCGTTTCGCGGACATCGTCAATGGATCCCTGGAAGGAATCATGGGATCTTCAATGCGCCAATACATATCCTCGGCAGATTTTCCATCGTTTGAAGCCTTGTTCGAGCAAGGCCTCAAGGGAAACAGCAGGATGGAAATGCCCTTGAAGACGAGGGGTGGAGATTCCGTACCCACCCTGCTTTCCGTGAGTTCCCTTCAGCACGGGGATATCCCCGGTGCGGCGTGCCTGGTGGTCACCGACCTGACGGAGCAGAAAAACAATGAAGCGATGCTGGCGGAGGAAAGACTGACAACGCAAATCCTCCAGCAAGCTGCGGAAATCTTTGTTCTCTGCGACGAAAAGGGCCGCATCATCCGCGCAAGTCAGTCGGCGAACAAGCTCTTGGGCAGAAGCCCGATCTTCCAGGCATTTGACGAGGCATTCCCCCTCCTCTGTCCCGATGGAACCGCCTTTGCCCTTCTATCTGCGATGAGCGGCAAGGGTATCCACGCGCTTGAGGTCACTCTCAAACGACGGGGTAAGGATTTTTCTTCCTTTCTGTTGAGCGCAAACTTACTGACCACCCAGAAGGGTTTCGCCGGTGTCGTTGTCGTAATGGTGGACAATACCGAGCGCAGGAAGATGGAGCAGGACCTGCGGAAAGCCCATGACGGGCTCGAAGAGCAGGTGGAAGCGAGGACGTCCGATCTCAGGGCGGCTCTTTCTGAAATCAATATATTGAAAGAACGGCTCGAGGCCGAGAATATTTACTTCCGTCAAGAGAACAAATTGAAACATCGATTTGAGAGTATTCTCGGGCAAAGCGACGGTCTCAAGTATGTTCTCTATCGGGCAGAACAAGTTGCTCCTTCGAACACAACGGTCCTCATTCTTGGCGAGACCGGCACGGGGAAGGAGCTGATCGCTTCTGCCATCCACAGCATGAGTCCCCGCAGGGAACGGCCCCTGATCACGGTGAATTGTGCTGCCCTGCCGGGCAATCTGATTGAGAGCGAATTGTTCGGCCGGGAGAAGGGGGCATTTACCGGGGCCGATACCCGGCGGGTAGGCCGCTTCGAGGTTGCCGATGGTTCCACCCTTTGCCTGGACGAGATCGGGGAGCTGCCGCTGGAGGTTCAGGGAAAGTTTCTCCGGGTGATTCAGCATAACGAGTTTGAGCGCCTGGGCTCGTCCCATACCACAAAAGTCGATGTACGGATCGTCGCAACGACCAATCGAAACCTGGAGGAAGCGGTCCGCAATGGCCGGTTTCGGCAGGATCTTTACTATCGGCTGAACGTCTTTCCCATCACGGTTCCGCCCCTGCGGCAGCGCAAAGAAGACATCCCGCAGATGGTCCAGGCCTTCATAGAGCGATATTCCAGAAAATTGGGGAAACAGATCACGTCGATCGATAAGGAGGCGATGAATGCGCTTCAGGATTATCCGTGGCCCGGGAACGTCCGGGAACTGGAAAGCATCATTGAACGAGCCGTGATCCTGTGTACCGGGCCGGTCTTGCAGCTGGCAGACAAACTGGAGACTTCAGCCGCTCCGATTTCATCCGCGATCAGGACACTGGAAGGGACGGAGCGAAACCAGATTCTTAAGATCCTTTCCGAGACCCAATGGCGCGTCGAGGGAAAGGACGGGGCCGCAATAATCCTGGGCCTCCACCCGAGCACCTTGAGAGCGAGGATGCATAAGCTCGCGATCGTCAGGCCGGAGACAAAAGAACCGGCCTAGATTTTCCATCTTTCCCCGAAGTATCCCTCAAAATGTTGAGGTCCCACCAAATATTGAGGGCGGACGAAGTCTCTCATGCCTTTCCGCCGTTCTCTCCCATTAATCTAAGCCTATGTTATTAAAAGAATAATCAAAGATTCCGGCTCTCGCCCGGCTATTGGCAGGCCATTTGCTATTACTTCCTTGCCAAGTCAGTTGGATCATTGAAGCTCTTTGCCGCATGCCGGGGAGGATCTTCGCTTCTTGGGAAATATTATCCAGTATCCACTCGTTCACCCCGCGCCAAGCCAAGGGGGATGCGCTCGTTGCCGAATTCAATGCGGACGGAGTCTGACATGCTGGAACACAGCAAACTACCTGGTTCGGATTCAGACGCGCAATTTCTTGGGTGGCAGAACACTCTGTCCGGGGAGATTTTTCCGGTCTTCAATATCACCGTCGCAAATCATCCCTTTAATCATTCCACAGTGACTGACACGACATTACGAAGACTGGGACTGCGGGTTCCGCAGACTCTTTCGCCGTATCCCGAGACGGGCCCATCTCCGTGGCAGAATCTCGGAATCGAGTTGAGTCATGCCAGGACTGCAAGACATGCAATCGTCATGTCCGGGTTGAATTTCACTGTCGTGAAAAAGCAGAGAGAGTTGAAGGAGCAGGATGCGTATGCAATCGTGCGAACGGATACCGAGGACGTTCTGGGCTTCGTCAACGAGAGATACGAGCCAATTCAGAATATCGATGCCTTCAAATTCTTCGATGCACTTGTTTCTGCGGGTGAGGCGACATACGAGACAGCCGGAGTCTTCGGCAAGGGTGAACGTATTTGGATCCTGGCGAAACTGCCGGGCTACGTTAAGGTTCATGGCAACGACATCATCAACAGGTATCTGCTGCTCACAAATACCCATGACGGCAGCTCACATGTTCGAGTGAAGCTTACTCCCATCCGTGTCATCTGCAGCAACACTCTGACGTCGGCCTTGCAGGGCGCGGGAGAAATTCAAATCAGCCATACAACAAACGCGGCAAAGAATTCAGAACAGGCGGCCGCCATCCTCCGATGGTCCAATTCCCTATACGATGAACTCGATATCCTCTTCAACGGGATGGCGTACAAAAAAATCACGGAGGAGCAACTGCGGCAGTACGTGCAGGCACTGGTCCCGGATAATGAAGAGGCGGAGAACACGGAAAGAACCGAGAAGATCCGGAACAGCGTGCTTCAGTTGCATGATTCCGGACGGGGCGCACATCTCTCGCGCGGGACGGTGTGGGGGGCTTTCAACAGCGTGACCGAATACACGGACCACATGATGCTTGGCGAGGATGCGGCCACACGATTGGATTCAATCTGGTTCGGCCGCGGCGAGCAATTAAAGTTGAAGGCGTTCCACCTGGCGGAGCAGATGATGACAGCCTGAATCAGGGCTGCAAACGATCAACAAGGCCGGTGCTTCCGGTTGAGGCATCGGCTTTGTTGTTGAAAGAAGCAGGGGAGTTCGTGCAGCTGCCCTTGCCTTGAAGGAGAAAAGAGCCGGGTTTCACTTTCCATGCCCCTCAACATACTGAGGTTCCACCAAATATTGAGGCCAAATGGATTCGCTCCTTCTCTTCCGCCGTCCGCTCCTGTCCGTCTAAGTCGCTGTTTTGAAAGTAAATGTGAGAACTTATTGTTTCCAGTCGGGGACTGGCAGCCCATTTGCTATTACATCTGCATGATCCTGGTTGTCATACGAATGAATGTCCTTTCTGAGAAGCGTCTGGAATTGACGCAGACGCTTGCCGCGCTGTCCGCGTCCATAGAGATGCAGAAGGGCTGCCAGCGCTGCGACTTCTGCCAGAGTACCGAGGACGAAAATCGGCTCTTTGTTCTTGAAGAATGGGATTCCCGGAAGAGCCTCATAACCCACCTGAAGTCGAAGCTGTTCGGGGTGTTCCGGGGCGCGGTGTACCTTCTCGAAGGGCCCTATGAAATCGTATTCCACACCGTCGGCGCCGCGGCGCGCATGGAGGGTACTTGATGGAAAAATCGCTTCCCAGGAAATGTCTTCGTTGCAGGGGTGCCTTGATCTATGACAAGTTTTATGGTCACCACGAACAATTTTGGGGATGGAAATGTCTGATCTGCGGGGAGATTGTGGACCCGGTTATTTTGGAGAATCGGCAGTTGATGAGAGCGCGTCCGGCGGTGTCCCTCTCCAAGAGGGAGGAGCAAATAAGGCCCTAGGCAGAAGACGTTATGGATCCGGTTGCCCTCCGGTTTCTGAACAGGACCGCGGACATGAAGTTCACAATAGAAAAAAAGGGGCGCGGACGGGCCGGGAACGTGGATTGAACCGGGTGGCCGGATTCCACCCTGAGAAAGGAGGATCACATGTTGTGGACGATTGCTGTGGTTCTGATCGTTTTATGGCTTCTGGGGCTGGTGACCGGCAATACGATGGGTAATTTTATTCATATCCTGCTGGTAATTGCCGTTGTCGTTGTGCTGGTCAGAGTCATTCAGGGACGGAAAGTATTGTAGCGAATGGGACGTTTGCCGGAGACGGCGAGGTATCTGGAAAGGAGGGCGGCGAACAGGTCCGGAAAGATTTTTTCCGAAGTTGACGACACCTTCATTAGAAAAGGTCTCGTAATGATGCATCTCACAATCTGACTTACAGAGAGGAGTAAGCGTTATGAAAAAGAGAAATATCGTTATCCACTTCCTGGTTCTGCTGATGTTGATCGCCACCCTTGCCGCCTGCGCATCGACACGCACAAGTGAAAGTGCAGGTGAATACGTTGACGATTCGGTTATTACAACCAAGGTAAAATCTCTGCTCGCAGCGGATGATTTTCTCAAGTCATTCAAGATCGGCGTCGAGTCTTTCAAGGGCGCGGTCCAGCTGAGCGGCTTTGTGAATTCGCAAAAGGCCGTCGATAAAGCGGTTGAAATCGCAAGGAGCGTCAAAGGGGTAAAATCCGTGAAGAATGATCTGATCGTGAAATAGGCGACCGGTATTCTTCCGATGGAATGTGACAACCGCTGTTGACGGCGGTGACCAATGCCTGGCCTGGTGACGCCCTGGACGACACCGGCCAGGCATTGCAGCGGTAGGGGCGATGCCCGCATTGGCATCCCCAACCGAATCCTGGATTTCTGAGAGCCGCGTGTTTGGGAGGTTAGGTAAATTCCGCCAAAAAAGCCTGACTCCGGGTAATTCTATGAAAGATCATGAGAAGACGAGAGAACAGCTTGTTCGCGAACTGTCAGAATTGCATTCGCAAAATGCCGAACTGAAGGAATCAATAACCGGGAATTTATTGACGGCGCTTGCGGCTACGGAGATCAGCCACTATGCCGAAAGCATTGTGGAGACGATTCGAGAGCCCCTTCTGGTTCTGGATGCGGGCCTGAAGATCATTTCGGCGAACCGTAACTTTTACAGAACCTTTAAAGCAACTCCCGGTGAGACAATCGGCTGTTTCATCTATGACCTTGGAAACAAACAGTGGGATATTCCCATACTTCGGGAACTGCTTGAAGAAATCCTTCCTGAAAAAGAAACGTTCGACGACTTTGAGGTCACCCATGATTTCCAGGACATCGGCCATAAGGTCATGTTGCTCAATGCCCGCCAGGTATATCGGAAAGATATCGACGCCAGGATGATTCTTCTCGCCATCGAGGACATCACGGAACGCAAGCGGCTGGAAGACTTACTGATGGAATCTGAAGAGCGATTCAGGCGCCTTTTTGAGACCGCCAGCGACGGGATCGTGCTCCTCGAAAAACGCGAAGGGAAGATAACCCATGCCAATCCGGCCACCGAGAAGATGCTGGGCTACACCCAAAAGGAGAGCATCGGGAATAAGCTTCAGGACATCGGCGTGTTGCTCGATCTGGGAGATTTCCAGACGGCCATGCAGGATTTGAACAGGAGCGGCATGATCAAGTACGATGATGTTCCGGCAAAAACCAAGTCCGGGCAGCATATCGATACGGATATCTATCTCGTCGACCGGGCGAGGTTGGTGCAATGCAACATTCGCGACATCACCGAGCGCAAACGGGCGGAGGGAGCGTTGCGGGAAAGTGAAGCCCTGTTCCGTTCCCTGATTGATTATATGCACGACGCAATGCTCATTCTCAACTGGGACGGGGCCATCCTTTTCGCCAACCGCACGGCGGCAAAGATCATTGAATTCGAGCGGCCTGAAGAATTCGCCGGTCACAACATGGTTGAATATCTCCACCCCGATTCCTTTCAGAAGGCGGCGGCGGATCTCGAAGCGGTCAAGGCGGATAAAATGGGATTTCCTTCCGAATACCGGCTGCGTTCGGTGACGGGCAGAGACATCTGGGTGGAGAGCATCGGGGGAAAGATCAATTTCCGCAACGTTTCTGCGAATCTTGTCTGCATCAGGGACATCACCGAGCGCAAAAGGGCGGAGGCGGTTCTCGGAAGAACCGAAGAGATATACCGGATGGTGGTTGACAACATGGCGGACGTGATAACGGTCATGGACTTGAATTTGCGTTTTACCTACGTCAGCCCGTCCGTCATCCGACTGCGGGGATACACGGCTGAAGAGGCCATGTCTCAAACCATGGAACAGATCATGACGCCTGAATCCCTTTCGATCGTTGCCAGGGCCCTTGAAGAAGAGCTGAAATTGGAAGCCAGCGGGCAAGCAAACCCCGACAGAACCCGCATCCTGGTGTTGGAGGAATTCAGGAAAGACGGTTCCACCGTGTGGCTGGAGAACCATGTGTCAATGGTACGGGACAATGAAAAGAAGCTCACCGGCATCATTTCATTGAGCCGCGACATCACTGAGCGCAGAAACGCCGAGGAAAAACTCAAGGATACCCTCGAAAGTCTCAGGAAAGCATTTGGGGCCACCATTCAGGTCATGGTATCCGCCGTGGAGGCGAGAGATCCCTATACGGCCGGTCACCAACTCCGGTCGGCGGGCCTTGCCGTTGCCATTGCCGCGGAGATGGGATTGCCTCACGATCAGGTCGAAGGGATCCGGATGGCGGCTTCCATCCACGATATCGGAAAATTATCGATCCCGGCTGAGATATTGTCCAAACCCGCCAAGCTGACAAACATTGAGTTTTCCCTCATCAAGGAGCACCCCCTGAAAGGGTACGAGTTGCTGCGGGATGTGGAATCCCCATGGCCGCTGGCCGAGATCGTCTACCAGCACCATGAACGGATGAATGGTTCGGGCTATCCAAGAAATCTGAAGGGGGATGACATCCTTATGGCGGCCCGCATTCTGGCTGTGGCCGACGTGGTGGAGGCAATGGCTTCCCACCGTCCCTACCGTCCCGCCCTGGGAATGGATGCAGCCCTTGAGGAGATTGGGCATAACAGGGGAACGCTTTATGACACAGGTGTGGCGGATGCCTGCCTGAGATTGTTTCGGGAGAGAGGCTATCAACTGCCATGCTGATGCCAATCCCGCAGAGAATATCGGTTCTTCAACCGGAAGGGGCCGCTCTTGAGAAACCCTGATGCATCTTCGCCTGCCGGAGAGATCTCGCGCATGAAGACGAGACGTTATTTATACGCATTATCGGGTATTCTCCTGCTGATTGTGGCCGTTGCCGGCTGGTTCGCAGTGGACCGTCTCGGCGATAACGCCCGGCAGCAAGTCATCAAAGAAAACAGGGCGGCGGCATCGGTCGTCTCCATCCATGTATCCTCCGAACTCACGGGCATCGAACGGGCCGTCAAGGCCCTGTCCGGCTCTCCCTTGATCCTGCCCGCACTGCTGGCCAGGGGAGCTCGGGAGATCGAATATGCCAACAACACATTGGACAGGTACAATTCCGCCTTGAACGCCTCCGTGTCCTACGTGATGGATATCAACGGTATGACCGTGGCATCCTCCAACCGGCGCGATCCGGACAGCTTTTTGGGGAAATCCTATCATTTCCGCCCTTATTTTCAGGAAGCGGCCAAGGGACAGTCCGCTCGCTATTTTGCGTGGGGCTTTACTTCCGGGAAGAGGGGTTTCTATGCAGGCTATCCGGTTGAGGATCGTTCAGGTAAAGTGGTGGGCGTGGTCGCGGTGAAAAAGGATCTTGACGACATGGAGACCTTTTTCAGCGAATACACATTTTGCTTTCTCGTCAGCCCGGAGGGCATTATCTTCCTGTCAAGCATGCCTTCAATGGTTCTGAAGAGTCTCTGGCCGCTGGACGAAGCCGCGCGGGGAAAATTGATTGCTTCCCGGCAGTTCGGCGATAAAATCTCTGAAGTCTCTTTTCATGAAGAGAAAATTGCCGATGGCATGGAAGTCACTTTAGAAGGAGAGAATTATTTCGTCTCCAGGACGCTGATTGACAGCGGCGGATGGTCGATTGTGCTTTTGACTCCGACAGGCCGTATCATGACTTACCGATGGATCGGCATCCTGGCGACGATTTCCGCCGGCTTGTTGATCTTGATCTTTTCAGGCGTTATCCATATTACCGAACGATCCCGGGAGGTCATTCGGCAAAGTGAAGAACTCTACAGGTCGCTTACCGAAAAATCCATCGCCGGCGTTTATGTGGTGCAGGACGGCAAGTTCCGTTTCATGAATTCCTATCTGGCATCCCATACAGGCTATGCAAAGGAAGAGCTGTTGGGGCGGGAAGCGGGGCTATTGATTTTCCCGGAAGACGGCGAAAAGGTAAGGCAGCATGCGAGGGCCATGCTGTTTGGTGAAACGAGTACCCCCTATGAATTCAGGATCATCACGAAACAGGGGGAAGCCCGCTGGATTCTGGAAACGGTCACTTTCATCATGCATGAGGGCCGGCCGGCCATCCTCGGAAACTCGATGGACATCACCAAGCGCAAACGGGCGGAGGAAGCGTTGCGGGAGAGCGAATCGCTCCTGCGCGCCATTACCGACTCCGCTCAGGACGCCATTCTCATGATGGATCCGGAAGGCCGGATATCTTATTGGAACCCTGCCGCCGAGCGTATGCTCGGCCACACGAGTGCCGAAGCCATTGGCCAAAAATTGCACGAGTTCATAGCGCCCCTGCATTATCATGGAGCGTACCACGCCGCCTTCCCCGCATTTCGGCAGAGAGGACAGGGCACCGCAGTAGGCAGGACAACCGACCTGGAGGCCCGCCGAAAAGATGGGAGGGAAATCTCCGTGCAGCTCTCGCTTTCAGCGATACATATGAAGGGCGCCTGGCATGCCGTGGGGATTCTCCGCGACATCACCGACCGCAAACAGACCGAGGAAATGATCCGGCAGATGGCCCACCATGATTTTCTGACGGGTCTTCCCAACCGGAAGCTTTTCTCCGATCGCCTGGCCATTGCCCTGGCCCAGGCGCCGAGGAATCAAAAGGGTGTTGCCGTCGTCATGCTCGACCTCGACAATTTCAAGGGCGTGAACGATACCCTGGGCCATGATGTGGGAGATCTCCTTCTCAAAGCGGCGGCAGAGCGGCTAAGTGCAGCACTGAGGAAGGGCGATACCGTTGCGCGCTTCGGCGGCGATGAGTTCGTGCTGATCCTTCCCGACCTGAAGGGAATCGAAGATGCGATCCGGGTTGCACAGAAGATCGTTGACGGTTTCCGCAACCCCTTTCTTATTGATCTCCATAAACTCACCGTGACAACGAGTATCGGTGTCGCCGTCTATCCCCATGATGGGACAGATGAGGCTAGCCTCCTGAAAAATGCCGATATCGCCATGTATCAGGCCAAGCAGGCGGGACGGGACCGATACCGGATCTTCAAAAGTGCCTGACGGAAGATGCGATACGAATGGCATTTTTCAGTGAAGTGCGAAGGTTCAAACGCCCGCGATGATTTTCTCCTCTTATTTGGGTGGGCTTTGATGGGCCAGGCAGGGTTATGGAATGGAACATCATGCTGTTTCCATGAGATTCAAACGGCTCAAGAAAATTCTCGGGAACTTCCGTCTCCTCTGGCAGGCTCTGAGAAAATTCAACGATGATAATGGTTTCTTCTTATCTTCGGGGATTGCCTTTAATATCCTCATCAACCTGATTCCCTTTGTCATGCTGATACTGGCATTGATCGGAGCTTATCTCTTCAACGATCAGGCAGTGCTCGATTATAGCCGCGCCTATTTCAGGGATGTGGCTCCCGCATTGGATCCAAAGATTGTCAAATACCTTAGGGACGTCGTCCAGAACCGTCAGATCGTGGGAGTCCTGGGATTCTCAGGTCTGCTCTGGTTCTCGACATGCGTCTTCGGCTCCATGCGGATCGCTCTCAACATCGTGTTCCAGGTGAAAAAAAGCAGGGGAATGTTGAGCGGAATCGGCATTGATCTCCTGATGATTTACCTGGCGGGAATCCTCCTCCTTTTGAGCATGATTCTCAGTTATGCCGTCATCTTCCTGCAAGGTTACCAGGGACGGATTCCCGTGGCGATGGGGCCGGCGATTCAGTGGATCCTGAAATATCCGCTTCCCCTTGTCCTTACCGTCTGCATGTTTTTCTTGATTTTCAAAATCATCCCGAATAAGGAGATCCGCTTCGCATCTGCCCTTCAGGCGGCCCTCTTTACCGGTCTGCTCTGGGAACTGGCCAAACATCTTTTCGGCTGGTATGTCGTCCATCTCGTCGAATACTCCATTGTCTATGGTTCATTGAGCACCGTGGTCGTTTTCGTTCTGTGGGTGTACTATTCTGCGATGATTCTCATCATGGGCGGGGAGTTTGCCTATTTCCTGGAAGAAGATCGGAAACGCTCAACGGCCTGACAACGCGGCCTCGGGGTGCAGAGATCGAGAGCGTTGCTCTCCGCCGCGAACTTTCGATGCGCGGCCGGCACCATGGAGCGGCCGCTCCGCCTGCATTCCTGAATGCCTGCCGTCTTGCTTCTCCTCAATCCCTCCATATCCTGAGGTTCCACCAAATATCGAGGTCAAACGAATCATTCCGAACCGCCCTGCTATTCTCTTCTGCTGACCCAATGCTCCGTTATTAAAGGACGAATCAAGACTTTTGATATCTCTTCGTTTATTGGCCGGCCATTTGCTCTACAACAAATAGAACGATAAGCGAAACATCGAGCAGCCATTTTCTTGGAGTACCGGAAAAGAGGGATGTAATTGCCAGACATTAGCCGCTTCCGCCTATCTGAAGGGGAACATCATAAAACCCGGAAGTCAGTTACCGGCCTTTGTCTCAGCTTTTTCATCCAGCTGACAGGTTTTCCTGTCGCCTTCTGCATCCGACGGTTTGAGCGTCTGGAACGGGCGAGATCGATCATGACAGCAGGGGGCATCCATGTTTCGACCCTATGGAGGCGGATAGCCGCGGCCACTGCAATTGCTTGCGTCCTTGCCGCAGGTCAAGCACAGGCAAATGGCAATGATCCAACCGTGGTTAAGGGTCAGGCCAGCTTTTCCGCTCAGGGGAATACGTTAAGCATCACCAACAGCCCGGGGGCAATTATCAACTGGCTGGGATTCTCGATCGGCACGAACGAAACCACTCGCTTCATCCAGCAAAACAACGCCTCGAGCGTCCTCAATCGCGTCGTCGGTCCCGATCCCTCAGTCATCCTCGGGACGCTGACTTCGAACGGCCGGGTCTTCCTGATCAATCCGAGCGGCATCCTGGTCGGGCAGGGCGCGCGTATCGACGTGGCCGGGCTGGTGGCCTCAACGCTCAACCTGAGCAACCAGGACTTTCTCGCGGGACGGCTCAATTTCGTGCCCAATCCGCTTGCCGGCAAGGTGGAAAATCAGGGCAGTATCACCACGCCTTCGGGTGGCAGCGTCTACCTGGTCGGAGCAGGCGTCACCAACAGTGGCATCATCACCAGCCCGCAGGGCGACGTGATCCTGGCCGCCGGCCAGTCGGTGAAGATTTTCGACTCCGGCACGCCGGGGGTAAGGGTCGAAATCACGGCGAGCAATAACGCCGCCGTCAACCTCGGCAAGGTCCTTGCGCAGAGCGGGGAAGTCGGCATTTACGGAGCGGCGCTTCGGAACACCGGCATCATCAATGCCGACCAGGTCGTACGGGACGCAAACGGCAAAATCGTCCTGCGCGCGAAGCAGGACGTGACCCTCGAAGCCGGCAGCCGCCTCAGCGCCAACGGCGGGCAGGCGAGCGAGATAACGGTTCAGTCCGAAACCGGCACCACGATGGTGTCCGGCACGATCGAAGCGTCCGGCACCGGCGCGGGACAGACCGGCGGCACGGTCCATTTGCTTGGCGGGAAGGTCGGCCTTTTCGACCATGCCGATATCAATGTGTCCGGCGACGCCGGCGGCGGCACGGTGCTGGTCGGCGGCGACCTGCACGGCGCGAACTCTGCCGTCCAGAATGCTTCCGCGATTTACATGAGCGCGGATTCCGCGATCAACGCTGACGCCATCACGAAGGGCAGCGGCGGCAAGGTCGTGTTGTGGGCAAACGACTCGACGCGCGCTTACGGCAGCATTGTGGCGCGCGGCGGCAGGCAGGGCGGAGACGGCGGCTTGATCGAAACCTCCGGCCACTGGCTGGACGTGTCGGGCATCAACATCAGTGCCGGCGCGCCGAACGGCAAGGGCGGCACATGGCTGCTTGACCCGGCCGACGTGACGATCACGGGCGCGGTGGACAGCGGCGGATCGTTCAGCGGCGGCGATCCCGATGTCTTCTCGCCGGATTCCGGCGAGGGCACGGCCAATGTGAATCTCACCACCATCACGACCGCTCTGAACCTTGGCACCGATGTTACGATCACCACGACAAACAGCGGCACAAGCGGAAGCGGGAATGGCGATATCAGCGTAGACGCAGTGATCACTTGGGACCGATCTGCGTCCTTGCCACCCCCATCGATTCTGACGTTGAGCGCTCTGCGGGACGTAAACGTGAATTCTGCAATTACGGCCACCAATGGCAGCTTTGTAGCGGACGCCGGACGCGACGTAAACGTGAAGGCGGTCATTACGACGACCGGCGGCGACGTTGTACTGCGTGCCGACAGTGATGGTACCGGACCGGGGGTCGCCGGCGGCACCGTGACCTTTCTTGCCGGTGGCAGCGTTACCATGACTGACGGTGCGGCCAGGATCTACTACAATCCGGACTCGTACGCAACGCCGACGGATTATTCGCATAGCTTCACCTTAACGAACAGCACGCTGACTCCCTACATGTGGGTGTTCGCGCAAGGAAATGACAAAGTCTACGACGGTCTGACGACTGCCTCGCTTTCTTTCATCGGTAATCCCACTGCCGGCGGCAACGTTACCTTGAACCCGGGTACGGCCAGCTTTGACACGAAGAACGCAGGCACGGACAAAACGATCAACTACAGCGGCTTCACCATCGGCGGCGGAGACGCGGACAAGTTCGCTCTGTTTTACAGCGATGTTCCCGGGACCGGCACCGCCAGAGCCGCGATCACGAAACGGGACACGACCGTGAGCGGCACGCGGGTCTATGACCTGTCGACCGACGCGGCGGGCAGCGATCTGCCGACCGTCTCTTCGCGTCTCGGGTCCGACGAGGTCAGCCTCACGGGCGT
>DIWJ01000092.1 GCA_002428445.1 Syntrophaceae bacterium UBA6109 | reverse complement strand
CAAATGTTAATTGGACAGCCGTGATTTTTTCAGCTTCTTCAGCCCCTCCTTGGCGGCATTCATCATCAGGAGGACGTCGTTGGACCAGAGGTTCAACGTCATGCCCTTTTCCATCCAGGGCAGAAGGGCCTCCGTCGACATCATGTGGATGCCGGAGAACTTGTTCCGCTTCCTGGCAGCGCCGATGACCCGGTCAATGGCGGCCAGAAAATCCGGGTGCGACGTCTGCCCCATGATCCCCATGCTCTGGGAGAGGTCGTTCGGACCGACGAAGACGGCGTCGATCCCCTCGACGTCGAGCATTTTCTCCACGTTTTCAACGGCCTTGGGGGATTCGATCTGGAGGATGAGGAGGTTCTCATCGTTCCTGTCCTTCATGTACGAAACGGCGTTGTCGATCTTCTCGAAGCCCGTATGGGGCCGGAAGAGGGAGACGCCGCGGTTGCCGAGCGGGTAGTACTTGGCGTATTCGACCAGCGCCTCGGCCTGCTCCACGGTTTCGGCGTTGGGAAGGAGGATCCCCCGGGCGCCCATTTCCATGTACTTGAGGACGACCTCCCGCCGGACCTCGGGAATCCGGATCATCGGAGGGATGCCGGCTTCCCGCGCCAGGGCAAACATACCCGCCACGGCGCCGTAATCGAAATTGCCGTGCTCCGCATCGACGAGGAAGAAATCGAAGCCGCTGACCTTGAGGATCTTGGCCATCTCCGGGTTGTCGAAGACGATCACCATCGTTCCCAGGACCGACTCGCCCTTTCGAAGCCGTGCTTTGAGATTCATCGCCCGTTCTCCTTATGTCCGGACGTTCCGCCCGGTTTTCATTCCTTCGCCACGGGATGGTTGGCCAGTTTTTCCAGGGCCGTGACCATGGCGGAATGATCGAGATCGATCCCGCCGGACGCCGCCACCGCGTTGAAGAGTTCCTGTGCCGTCGCCGTGTTCGGCAGGCAGATCCCCAGCTTCCGCGCCGACTCCAGCGCCAGGTTGAGGTCCTTCTGGTGCAGGCGGATCCGGAATCCCGGCTGGAAGGTCCGCTTGATCATCCGCTCCCCGTGCAGTTCCAGGATCCGGCTGTGGGCGAATCCCCCCAGGAGCGCCGCGCGCACCTTGGCCGGATCGGCCCCGGCCTTCGAGGCGAATACCAGCGCCTCGCTCACCGCCTCGATCGTGAGGGCCACCACGATCTGATTGGCCACCTTGCAGGTCTGGCCGTCGCCGTTGCCGCCGACGAGCGTGATGTTCTTCCCCATCAGTTCGAAGTAGGGTTTGATCTTCCCGAAGACGTCATCCGCCCCTCCCACCATGATCGAGAGCGTCGCGTTCTTCGCCCCCACCTCTCCTCCCGACACCGGCGCATCCAGCATTTGGACGCCCATCGACTCCAGCCGCTTGGCGAACTCCTTCGTGGCGATCGGTGAAATCGAACTCATGTCCACGACAATCGATCCTTTGCGGAGTCCCTCCGCGATGCCGTCCTTGTCAAAAAGGGCCGCTTCCACATTGGGGGTGTCCTGCACCATGATGAAGATGATCGCCGTTTTCTGGGCCACTTCTTTTGACGTTCCGCAGACGATGGCCCCCTGCTTCTTCATCTCGGACAGCGATTCCTTCACGATGTCGTAGACGTAAACGGTATGGCCCGCTTTCAGCAGATGTCCCACCATGGGTTTCCCCATGATTCCCAAACCGACAAATCCGAGTTCTGCCATAATATTCTCCTCCTTGAAAACATTGTGATGAGGCGTTCCAGCGGCCTTCATCCGGACGCGGCAATCGTCATCCGCCGCAATGCCTTGAACGCTCTGAAAAGCTGAAGATGCCGCGCCTTCTGCGGGCGCCTGCATTCCTATCCAAGATAGGGCTTGATCCAGCCGAGACCCTCTTCCGTTTTGCCGAGGGGCTTGTACTCGCAGCCGATCCAGCCCTCGTAGCCCTTTTCCTCCAGAAACCGGAAAAGATTCGGATAGTGGATCTCTCCCGTCCCCGGCTCGTGCCGGCCCGGATTGTCGGCGATCTGGATGTGCGCGATCCGGGTCAGGCTTCCCTCGATCGTCCGCATCAGGTTCCCCTCCATGATCTGCATGTGGTACACGTCGTACTGCAGCCACAGATTCGGGTGACCGACCTCCTCCATGAGGCGGAGGGCATCCCGGGTTCGCGTCAGATAGAACCCCGGCATGTCCTGATCGTTCAAGGGCTCGATCAGGAGACGGATTCCCTGGGATTCGAGGGCGGCGGCGGCGAAGCGGAGGTTTTCCACCAGCGTCCGGCGGATCCGCTCCGGCGGAACCCCGTCGGGGGTCTTTCCGGCCAGACAGTTGACCTGCGGACAATTCAGCGCCTTTGCATATTCGATCGCCTGAGCGACGCCGTCGCGGAACTCCGGCTCCCGGCCCGGCAGGCAGGCAATCCCCCTCTCGCCGCCCTCCCAGTTCCCGGCGGGAAGGTTATGGAGTGCCTGCCGCAGGCCGAAAGTCTTCAAACGCCCCGCCAGTTCTTCCTTTTTCCAGGCATAGGGAAACAGGTACTCGACGGCCCGGAAACCGGCTTTTGCCGCCCGCTCGAACCGCTCCAGAAAATTCACTTCGTTGAAAAGCATGGTAAGGTTGGCAGCGAATCGCACCATGGAATTTGTCTCCTTGCTCCCCTCGAACGATGTCGAAAGGATCGTCGCAGGATCGCGCGAATCCTTACTATCCGAAAGGGCGCGGGCCTGTCAAGAAAAAATGATGATATGATCGTCTGATGATTAGATGCATCGGGCGTGATGTTTCTTGACATTCGGGAAAACAATGCATTAATGTTTTCCCGCTGCCGCTTCGACGCCAAGAGGGTGCAGTCGATTACAACGGAAAGGAACGCTGATGAAGCCCAGTGCCATGCGTATAGAAAGGAAGCGGATCACCGATCAGATCATCGACCAGCTGATCGCCATGATCTCCGACGGAAAGTTCAAGCCGGGCGACAAATTGCCGCCTGAGCCCGTCCTCATGGAGCAGTTCGGCGTCGGCCGCAGTTCCCTGCGCGAGGCGATCGGCGCGCTGTCCCTGATCGGCTTGCTCAACGTGAGGTCCGGTCACGGAACGCACGTCAATCCCTCCGCCGGCGAATCCCTTTCCAAGCCGCTGCGCTGGGGCATGTTCATGGGGTGGCGAGAAAAGCTGCATGAATTCATCGAGGCGCGGATCGCCATCGAGCAGACCCTCGTCGGCATGGCGGCGGAGCGCGCCACGGAAGCGGAGATCGAAGAGATACGCCGCTGCCACAACTCCCTGCTCACGGCAAAGAAAATCCCCGTGACGGGACGCAAGGCCATTTCCGCCGACCTGGCCTTTCATCTGGCCATCGCCAAAGCCAGTCACAACAGCGTCTTGACAAGGTTTCTGGAAGAACTCCGCCAGCCTGTCAAGACCTGGATGGAACGCAAGGCCGCGACCTTCGGCGGCTACAACAGGGTGTACGAACAGCACGACGCCATTGTTGCGGCGATCGAGGCGCGCGATGTCAAGAGGGCACAGCTCGCCCTCAAGAAACACCTTGAAGCCGTCGGCGAACGCCTGACAGCCCTGTTGCTGGAGCGGCAGGCGAAGTAAACATTTCCCGCGGCCGTGAATGAAGCCGCGAATTTCTGCCCGCAGGCGCTTCGAAGATTTTTCGTGCCGGGACATCTTGAGAAAATCTTCGGCGCGCCAAACTCCCGAGGGACCATGTTTCTGCGGAAGTCTCTTCAACCTCTCCGGATCCGATCAGCCTGGCTGATTGTCTTTTGTTGCCTCGTCGTTGCGGCCTGCGGAATGTCGAAGGCCGCGCTCCTGGAGCGCGCCGAGAGGCACCCGACAAGGGCTGTCGCCTACTGGGGGAAGGACTGGAAGCAGACGCCCCTGAAGGACCGGATCGCAAAGGCGCCGGCGGAGCTCATCGAGAAGATCGGCATCGAGAACGAGGCGGAGGGGTTCGCCGAACGTCCCGCCGCCGCGGAACCGACGGCGGAATTCCGCGAGGTCCTGTCGGGGATCGCAGCGCGGCTTCCCGAAAAGGTGCGCGCTCTGGCTGAAGACCGCATCATCGGCATCTTCCTCGTCGACGGCCTGGGTGGAACGGGCTACGCCGAAGCCGTTCTGGATGGAAAAGGCGAAGAGCGCTACGCCGTCATCGTCCTGGACCGGCAAGTACTGCTCGGAAGAAAGGCCAACGAATGGGCCTCCTGGAAGGAGGACAGCTTCTTCCGGCCCGGCGCCGCGCGGATCGGAATCTCCGTAACGATCGAACCGGACGGCCGGGACAGCGTTGTCAATGCCATCCGGTACATCGTCCTTCACGAGTTGGGCCATGCCATGGGGATGGCCAGCGGCGTCCATCCATCGTGGTACGGAAAGGTCTCCGCCTCCGAATCGTACCCCTTCACGACCATCTCCTGGAAAGGGGATGGTGAAAAGGTCGTCAGCCGTTTTGAGGACGCATTCCCGGAGCGAAGGCACCTCCGGCCTTACCAGTTCGAGAAATCGGCTCTGGAAAGAAGGCGGGCGGCCGAGGTCTACGGAAAACTCTTCACCAGGACCGATTTTCCGACGATCCACTCCGCGCAGAATCTCTGGGAGGATTTCGCGGAAAGCTTCGTCAATTACCTCCACGCGGGTCTGGAGCTCAGGCCCTACGAGGTCCGTCTCCGGGCGGAGGACGGACAGGAGACGATCTTCCGGAGCTGCTGGAACGAGGATCGCTGCCGGAACAAACGGAACTTTATGGAAAGGTGGTTCTCAAACCCATGCCGGAACCCTTGACCAAAGGACCGCCACGCAGCAAAGGACTTCTCTGCGCCGCCGCATTCGCGCTTGCCCTGGCGGGAACCCTGGCCTCGGCCCTTCCGGCCGCTGAAGCCGGCGAGGCCCCGACCGCCGGGAAGGGAGTAAAGGCCATGCAAGGCGCGCCGGCTTCGGTACATTCTCGAAAAGCCCTTCCGTCCATCGATGCCGAGGCCCCGTCGAAGACCGAAACGGCGACCTTCGCCCTGGGGTGATTCTGGGGTCCGGACGCCCGGTTCGGGCTCGTCGAAGGCGTTATCCGCACGCGGGTCGGCTATGCGGGCGGCACAAAGAATAACCCAACTTATACCAGCCTGGGAGATCATTCGGAAACGCTCCAGCTCGATTACGATCCGGCCAGGATCGGCTACGAAAAGCTGCTGGACATCTTCTGGGAAAGCCACGATCCGACGGTGAAGTCCTGGTCGCGCCAGTACCGGTCCGTGCTTTTCTACCACAGCGAAGCGCAGAAGCGCACGATCGTCGCCTCCCGGGACCGGGAAGAGAAGAAAAGAGGCGCAAAGATCCATACCGAGATCCTCCCCTATGGCGGATTCCACCTGGCAGAGTTCTATCACCAGAAATACCAGTTGCAGCTTCACCACGAACTCAGCCGAGAGATGCGGGCCGTCTACCCCAAAGAGGCCGACTTCATCTCCTCTACCTCAGCGGCGCGCCTCAACGGATACGTAAGCGGTTACGGCAACACAGCCGCACTGGGAAAGGAGGTCCATCGGCTCGGGCTTTCCGCAGAAAGCGTCAAAAAGCTGACGGATCTCGTCCGCAAATCGTCACAATAATCAACATGCCGTAAATACTGGCAATTCCGACAAAAACAAGAAATTTTCGAGGAATTTTGGGCGCCTCCGCCCAGCGATCGTTTCGTAAAAAACCATAGAATATCCATGGGTTGTGTAATTCCCCCGGCCGAAGATGTCCGGCGCCCGATTCTGAAGAAGCGGATTCAGGCTTGCAAAAGCGACAGAATTCCGCTACAAGTGAACCCATGAAAGCTGAACATCAATAGCGATACCCCCGCATCTGCCGTTCATCCGCGAGCTAAACTGATATAACGCATCCCGCTCCCGACGTGACCTATCCTGTGGATACCCTTGTATCCTTTGGTCCAAGGGATGCGCTTCTGCGGATTACGGCAGGGAAATGGAGGAACATGATGAAAAAGAAAAAATTTCTGTCCATCGTCTGTTTGTCCGTTCTTGCCGCCGTGGTGCTCCTGGTGGTGAGTACGGTCATGACGGAAGCCTTTTATGATTCCGGCCGTTTCAATCCGGCCCAGACCATCCAGATGATCGAGCGCCATCTCCAGGCCGGACGGACGAATCTCTCTTCCGACCGGATCCCCTCCGTCGCTCGGACCCTCTACGAGGAAGCCCGGTCCTACGGAATCGATTACCGTCTCGTGCTGGCGATCATGGCGGTCGAGAGCAATTTCCGCAACGACGCCGTTTCGAGTGCCGGCGCCCGCGGAATCATGCAGATCATGCCGATTCTCGCGGCCTCCATCGCCAGGGAAGCCGGTATCCCCTACCGGGGAGCACACGACCTTTTCCATCCCGAGAACAACGTCCGCTTCGCCCTGCACTACCTGTCCTGGCTGGGCGCCAATTTCAAGGACACCAATGAGGTCCTGCTCGCCTACAATGTCGGCCATAACCGCGCCAGGCGACTCCTGTCGAAAAACGGCGATGCCGACACCAGTTACACCCGCCGCGTCATCGGCGAATACCAGCGCAACATGACCAGCCTTCCGGCGATGTAAGGGACTTCCTTTTTTTTCAGGGGTCCCTTATAGTGGGAGGTGTCTTTTGCGGAAGGGTCGGGCGCGGAAAGCGCCTGTTCCGTTTCAAAGGGATTCCCCGATGAAAATAAGATCCTTCGAATTCAACCTCCGGGAACTGGCCGGCTCCATGGGAGACTTCGGGACGCTTTTTCCCCTGGCCATCGGCTATATCGCCGTCTGCGGACTCGATCCGGCCGGCTTTCTCGTGATGATGGGGCTTGCGAACATCGTCACCGGCCTCGTCTATCGCCTGCCCATGCCCATCGAGCCGATGAAGGTGCTCGCCGTTGCGGCCATCGCAGAGCACTGGTCGCCCTCCATGATCTATGCCTCCGGTTTCGCGATGGGCCTCGTCTGGCTGCTCTTCGCCTTCACAGGAGCGATCGGCCGGATCGCCAGAGTGACGCCGAAATCGGTGATCCGCGGCATCCAGGCCGCGCTTGGCGTCCTCCTTCTGATCGAGGCGGTGAAAATGCTTTCCACCTGGTGGCTGGTCGGCATCGGCGGCGTCGCGGCGGCCTTTGCGCTGAAAGACAGCCGCTATGCGCCCGCCGCCCTGGTGCTCATGGTTCTCGGCGCGGCGATCATGCTTTACCGCGGAGACTTCGCCCGCGTCGGCCCCGCCGGTTTCGCGCTCCCCTCCCTGACCGGCTTCCGCTGGGAGGAGGTCTGGCAGACGATGCTGCTCGCCGGCTTCGCCCAGATCCCGCTGACGGTGACCAACGCCACCATCGCGACCTCCGCCCTCATCAAGGATTATTTCCCGGATCGGGCTGTTTCCGAAAGGCAGCTCTCCTGGAACCAGGGGATTATGAACCTGGTCGTTCCCTTCTTCGGCGGCATGCCCATGTGTCACGGAGCCGGCGGACTCGCAGGACAGTACGCCTTCGGCGCCAGGACAGGCGGGACCAACATCATCGAGGGGATCCTGGAAATTGCACTGGGGCTGTTTCTGGCGGGCTCCATCGCGGCCCTTTTCGCCTTTTTCCCGACGGCGATTATCGGCGCCATGATGTTCGTGGTGGGGGTCGAACTGGTCAAATTCGCGAGGGATCTCCGTCCCCGCAAAGATCTGGCGCCATTCGGCGCGACCGTCGCCGTTGCGCTTCTGACGAACATGGCCCTGGGCTTTGCAGCGGGCCTCCTGGTCTACCATGGGATCCGCTATGCCTTCCGGAGGCTCGGCTTCTGCCGGTGCGGTTCTATGAACACCGACGCGCCCGACCCGTCCGGGTCTTGCCGTTCCTAGATTCGCTTTCTACTTCTGCATCCGTTCCCTGGCTTCGGTAACGAGTTCCCTGTATTTCACATGGATCATGTTGCTGTCGTGGTCGATCATCCGCCGGACCATCTGCGCCTCCTCTTCGTCTGAAAGGTAATCAAGGGCCGGCAGAAAGAATTTCCTCTCTTCCTGGAAGATGTGCCGTGGATAGAGAAGGGCCAATTCATTCAGCGCCTCCCGGATCTCCCTGCCTGCTTCGATATCGCCCCTGTCCAGACGCCCGGCGGCCTCGGCCAGTTTGTTTACCTGGGTCCTCGCCTGCTCGTGGTCGGCGATGAGGCCTGCCATGATCTTCTTGTGCTCGGCGGATAGATCTTTCTTCGCCAGTTCGCGAAACAGGAAGTCCTCTTCCTTGACATGGTGGGTCCCGTCGACATAGACGCGGAAGAAATCCACGATCGCGGCGGCAAAGATCGGATCGGCCGGCTTGCCCTCCTTGATCCGGTTCGCCTCCAGAGCCATGGGCGCCGCCATCCGTTCGATCAGCCGGTGTTCCATCATGAGCGGGCCGATCGGTTTCACGGGCGCACGCGGCGCCTGCGACCAGACGGCGGCCGGCGCGATCAAGAAAACGGCCGCCCATCTTGCAATCGTTTTCCCCCTGCCTCCCATTTTCCTTCCTCCTGCTGCGCAAAGAAGCAAACGCTCTCACTCCCTGGAGACGTTGGAACCGAACCTTCCGTCCATCGGAAAGGCTTTGCTCAATATCAGATCATGAAGGCGCCGCCGTTGACGTCCAGAGTCACCCCCGTGACGAAGGGCGAATCCAGAAGGTACTCGAAGGCGCGGACGACGTCCGCAACCAGGCCCAGCCGCGGCACCAGGACCTTTTGCCGGAGCGGCTCCTTCTGCTCGTCGGACCATTTGGTGAAAATACCCGCATCTTCGATGTAGGCCGGCGCAATGGCGTTGACGGTGATCCCGAAGGGCCCCAGTTCGCCGGCCGCGTAGCGCGTCAGGCCGACCATGCCCGCCTTGGAGGCCGCGTAATGCGGGCCGACCACGCCTCCGCCGCGGGCCGCAATGGAGGAAACGTTCACGATCCGGCCGAAATTCCCTGCCTTCATGGCGGGAACGACACGTTGCATCCAATAGAAGGCGCCGTTCAGGTTCACGCGGATCGTTTCGTCCCAGTCTTCGATCGATATCGCATCGAAAGGCCGGCGGTTCATGATGCCCGCATTGTTGACGAGAATGTCGACGTCGCCGAAGGCGTCGCGGATCTGCCGGTGCTGCCCGGCGACGGCGGCGGGATCGCCCGCGTCGCCCTTGAGAAAGAGAATCTCCCCCCCTGCGGCCGCCTTCTTCCGCAGGCCTTCTTCCGCCCGGTTTGCCGCCGCATCGTCTCCGCGATAGGTCACGGCCACAGACGCGCCCCGCGCCAGCAGGGATGCGGCGATCCCCAGACCGATTCCTCTGCTGCCGCCCGTGACGACAGCCGTCCTCTTCCGATCCTTTACAGAAGCCATGGGATCTATCGACGCTCCTTCCCCGGTGATGCGGCATTCTACCCGCTTCAGCTTTCGGAAACAAGCACATCGCCTCCGACCATTCTATTGACGACCTCCGGGGGATTGCGATACAAGATTCGTACAGGTGAATTCCATGAGGCGATTTCGACTGGCGGGTACGGTTCCGGCGGGGCGTCTTCTTCTCGCCGCCGTTTTGTTCGCAGTTCCCGGCTGCGCGGACAGGACCGCGCCGCCTTCGTTCGATATCGTCATCAAAGGGGGCACCCTCTACGACGGATCGAACGCACCGCCCCGCACCGCAGACATTGGTATCAAGGGTGATCGGATCATCGCCATCGGCGACATCGACGCCCCGTCGAAAAAAATTCTGGATGCCCGCGGGCTCGTTGTCGCGCCGGGCTTCATCGACGCCCATTCTCATTTCGATGTCGCCGCCCGGAAGGTCGGCTGGCGAATCCGGCTGGCGGATTGGAGGGCCGTCTGGAAAGGGAACCACGCTCAGCTCCTGCAGGGGGTGACGACCGTCATCACCGGCAACTGCGGCATGGGACACCCGGACGCGAAGGCTTGGCTGGAACAGGTGGACGCACTCAAGATGGGAGTCAACATCGGTCATCTGGCCCCCTACGGCGCGATCCGCAGTGAACTGTTCGGCGACCGCGCGGACGCTCCGCTCATCCGGGAACAGGTCGAATCCTTCCGAAGGCGGATCGATGGCGAAATGCAGCGGGGCGCGCTGGGAATGTCGATCGGCCTTCACCGCATGCCGGACAGTTTCGCCACCGCCGACGAAGTCGCGGAACTCGCCGCGTCGGTAAAGAACTACGGCGGCGTCCTTTCCGTCCGCCTGCGAAACGACAGCGGCCGCCTCCAGGATCACGGGCAGTCCGCCGTGATCGAGTCGCTGGCGGAAGCGGTCGGTTTCGGGCTCCGGTCCGGGACGCCGCTGCACATCTCCCAGCTCCGCCTCCGCCTCCCCTTCACGGATGTCCGCTCCTCGCAGATGCGCCGGATGGTCGAGGAGGCGAGGAGATCCGGCCTGGACGTCACGGCCGATCAGAGCCCCTACGAGGCGACGATCGACCCCTTGACCCTGCGTCTGCCGGCAAACTTCCTGTCCGGAACAGCCGTCAGGAACGAGTACCGGTCCGGGAACCCGCCGGAGCCGCTGAAGAAGGCCGTCGAAGAGCTCCTCTTCACACAGAAACCGGAGAAGATCCAGATCGTCTCCTTCCCGGAAAACCGTTCGCTCGAAGGCCGGACGATCCGGGAGATCGCCTCAGAGCAGAAAAAGACCGCCGCCGAGGTCTATCTCGCGCTTGTCCGCGGAGATTCCGTCCCCGTTGCGGCTTTCTTCGAGACCAACGACAAGGTGATCCGCGCCCTGATGCCCCTTCCGTGGATCTTCACCGCCTCGGACGCCGTACCGTCCTTCAGCGAGGATGCCGCGGTTCCCCCTTCCTACTGCGGGACCTTTCCGCGGAAAATACGCAAGTACGCCATCGAAGACAAGATTATCCGTCTCAACGACGCGATCCGTTCCATGACATCGGGGCCCGCCGAGAAATTCGGCATCCGGGGGCGCGGTCGCCTGGCCGTCGGAAACTACGCGGACATCGCCGTCATCGACCTCAAGCGCTTCGCGGACGCGGCGACCTACCGGGAACCGCGGAAACCGGCCCGCGGCGTCGTCCACCTGCTCGTCAACGGCATCGTGTCGATCGAAGGCGGGAAAGTGACGGGGCATAGGGGGGGAAGGGCCATCAGGCGCTTCTAAGAGAGGCTGCTGCATCCGACAGCGAGTGGCTCCTGGACCTCTGCCCGGGGATCGAACAGCTCTGGGCGAACAATCTATTTTCGGGTGAATTGGAGACTTCCATGAAAATAACAGCGGCAGACATTTTTGCTTCCGTGCGGAAGATACGGGAGCGCGGTCCCGTCGTCCACAACATTACCAACTACGTCGCCATGAACAACTCCGCCAATGCCCTCCTCGCGATCGGCGCATCTCCCGTGATGGCCCACGCAGAGGAGGAGGTGGAGGCCATGGTGGGAATCGCCTCCGCCCTGGTCGTCAACATCGGCACCCTGAGCGGTCCGTGGGTCCGCGCCATGTTTCAGGCCGTCCATACGGCCAAGGCAAGGGGCATCCCCATCGTCCTTGACCCGGTCGGCGCCGGCGCCACGTCCTACCGGACGCGTACGGCGCTCGAACTGATGCGCGCGGCGCCCCCTTCGCTTCTCCGGGGCAACGCCTCGGAGATCCTCGCCGTCGCCGGGGAAGGAGGCGGGACAAAGGGCGTAGACAGCACGGAGGCGTCGGCCGGCGCCGTCGAAGCGGCGAGAAGCTTGAACAACGATTTCGGGAGCACGGTATGCGTCAGCGGCGAGACGGATTTCATTGTCTCGGGTGAGGGAATTCTCCGCATCGGCAACGGCCATATCCTGATGACGCGGGTCACGGCGCTGGGATGTACGGCCTCGGCCCTGTGCGGCGCCTTCGCGGCTGTCGAGCCCTCCATTTCCACCGCGACGGCCCATGCCATGGCGGTCATGGGCATCGCCGGAGAAATGGCCGCTGAAGGCGCAGATGGGCCGGGCAGCCTGCAGGTCCGCTTCCTGGACGCCCTCTATCGCCTCTCCGAAAGGGACATCGAACGGCGGCTGAAAATCGAGGCGGGCTGACATGCAGGGACTGTATCTCGTGACCGACCGCGATCTCTGCGGAAAGCGGACCGTCGAAGAAGTCGTCCTCGCGGCCGTCCGCGGCGGTGCCGGTTTCGTGCAGCTCCGCGAGAAGGACCTCTCGACGCGGGACTTCGTCGAAGAAGCGCTGCGGATGCGGGAAGGACTTCAACCCTTCGGAGTACCGCTCATCATCAACGACCGCGTCGATGTTGCGCTGGCCTCGGGCGCCGACGGCGTCCACGTCGGCCAGGACGACATGCCTTATGAAACCGCCAGGCGCCTGATGGGACCGGACGCCCTTATCGGCCTCTCTGTGGAGAAATGGGAAGACGTTGTGCGGGCGCAGATTCTGGACGTCGACTACCTCGGTGTCAGTCCCGTCTTCGACACCCCTACGAAAACCGACACCAGGGGCCGTTGGGGCCTGGAAGGGCTCGCCCGGATTAAGGCCTTCTCGCGCCACTCCCTGGTCGGGATCGGCGGACTTCACCGCGGGAATGCCCGCGACGCGGTCCTGGCCGGCGCGGACTGCATCGCCGTGGTCTCGGCCGTCTGCTCGGCGGACGATCCGGAAGCGGCGGCGCGGGAACTGACAGAGATCATTCATCAGGCGCTCAGAGAGCGGACGCCCGCCGGCTGCCGCGCCTCATAAAGAACCGTCCAGACCGCCGGCCACCGGCTCCTTGCAGGACCGGCAGCGTTGGACGCCGCGGAACAGCGGCGCGCCGCAGGACGGGCAGTGATACCGCTCGCATTCGGAGCGCGCCCAGGCCGCGGAGCCTTCCTCAGCGCCGAGCGCCGCGACCTGCTCCCGCCACGCCGGGATCGCCCGTTTCATCACCCGGGTACCCGTCGGAACGATGAAACGCTCGATGTGATCGCAGGGCCACTGCCCGCATTGGTGGCACGAGTAATATCCCTTGGACTGCGCGCAGTCTCGAATCCTGCAGGTCCGGCAGAAGGCGTAGATCTTCTTCTGAGAATCTTGCTGCATGCAGCCGCGGCAATGCGTGTCCTCGGGCTTCGTCCCGTACAGATTCCCCAGGATTTCACGAAATTTCTCGTTGCCGTCCCGCGTCGCAATGTAGATTCCACAGGCTCCGCAGTACAGGCCGCAGGGGGACATGAGGGCCTTGTTCCGGATTTCCTCTTCCGTCCATCCAAGCATCGGTGCCTCCGCTTTCCAGCCGCGATCAGGCGACGATCTTCCAGGAGAAGGTTCCGATCCCTTCGCCGTGGATTTCAACGGTGTCCCCGACGGCCAGCGGTCCAACGCCGGAAGGGGTGCCCGTGAAGACGAGATCGCCCGGCTGCAGCGACCAGATCGCGCTCACTTCGATGAGCAGGGTTCCGAAACTGAAGATCATATCGCGGGTACAGCCGCGCTGCCGCTCAATACCGTTGACGCGGCAGTTGAACGAGATATCGTTCAGATCGATCGAGCCGTCGCAGGAAACGAATTCGCCGATCGGCGCGCTCTGGTCGAAGGCCTTGGACTTTTCCCAGGGCAGCCCCCTCTTCTTCAGCTCATCCTGAACGTCGCGCAGGGTGAGGTCGAGACCGATCGTAACGGCGTCGATCCAGGAAAGCGCGTCTTCCTTGGACTCGATCCTTCCCGGTTTCCCGATCCTGATCACCACCTCCACCTCGTGCTGGAGATCATGGCCGTGCTTCGGGAAACGGATGGCCTCCCCGCCTCCCACGAGACAGGACCCGGGCTTCATGAAAACAACGGGCTTCTGGGGTACGATATTCGACAACTCCCGGACATGCTCAGCGTAATTCCGGCCGATGCAAAAGATGCGGACCATGTTTAACCTATCCTTCCTTGATAAGCCACGCTATCGGGACCTATTCTCCGATAAAAGGCGCCGATCCGGCACCGCCGGTCACACCACGCCTTTCCTGCCAAGAAAACCGAGGACCGCATCGTTGAAGACACCCGCCTGTTCCACGTTCACGAAATGGGCCGCTCCCGGAATGATCTGCAGCGTCGAAGAGGCGATCCTCTCATGGATGAACTTCGACGATGCCGGTGGCGTGCCCGGGTCTTCTTCACCGACCAGAATCAGCGTCGGCGTCTTGATGTCGCGGATCGACTCACGCTGGTCCATCGTACAGAGCGCGGCCGAACTTGCGCAAAACCCCTCCACCGGCGTCCGAAGAATCGTCTTGCGCACACGTTCGACATCGGCGCTCAGTCGCTCTTGGCCCGCCTTCGTGAACCAGCGGTCGATGGCCGGGCCGGCCCACACGGCCATGCCTCCCTTGCGGACCGCCACGCTGCGCTCTTCCAGGATTTTCGTATCCGGCATGCTTGCCGCCGTTGAGGAGAGAACCAGTGAAAGCAACCGGTTGCCGTGCTTTGTACCCAGCATCTGTCCGACCATGCCGCCCATGGAGAGACCGCAAAAATGAATCTTCGTGAGACCGAACGCGTCGATCAGGCCCAAGGCGTCGGCCGTAAGCACCTCGAACGTATAGGGGCCCGCCGGCACGTCGGAACGCCCGTGGCCGCGGCTGTCATATCGGAGCACGCGAAAGCCGGCCTCGACCAGTGCGGGCACCTGATGGTCCCACATGTGCAGGTCCGAGGCCAGTGAGTTCGACAGCATCACAACCGTTCCCGTTTCCGGCCCGTCGAACCGATAGTGAAGATTCGTCCCGTTCACGCTAACTTTCGGCATACATCTCTCCTCCTTTTCTCAGTCCCGCGGACGGATCACATGTATGTTCGTTTCAACCTGTTCAAAGCACACTTGTTTCATGCTATGGGATGTATATCAGGAACAGAAATGCAATACAACGGGCGAGAGGAGGAAAACGGCGGGAATGGGTGCAGAGCGTCTCATCATTTTCGATTACTCCGGAACGCTCAGCCTGGAGTCCGTGCTCTTCGGGGAGCCGGCGCGGCTGGACGAAGAACTGCGGAGTTCCGGCCTCCATGGTCTGGGGGTCGCGAGCCCCGACATCTTCTGGAACGAGATCGTCGATTTCACCTGGGAACGGGGCAGCACGACCGGCACCGGCTACAAGCGGCTGCTGACGGAACGCGTGGCCGCGCTTCAGTCGGAAATCTCCGACCCGGTTTTCGGAGAGGCCATCGCCGCCGCCGCGGAGCGCTTCGTCGATCGATATCTGGAAAGTTCCCGGGTCCACGAGGCGTGGCATCCCCTGTTGCGCAGGGTCTCCGCCGCTCCCCAGGCCGCCGTCGTCGTCGCCACCGACCACTACGCCGAGGCGACGGAAGCGATTGCCCGTCACCTGCGGGCCGCAGGCGTGGGAGCGCAGCCGGCGGGGAATCCGCTCCCGCCGGGAAGCCCGCCCTTCCTTGTCGCCAATTCGGCCGATCTGGGCGCACCCAAGACGGATCCGCGTTTCTGGGAGACCCTCCGCGCCCTGCCGGTTCTCGCGGAGATCCGCAGCATCCTCATCGTCGACGATTTCGGCTACAACGAGCAGGCCTGGGACAGCTATGGCGCGAGGCAGAGGGTCGAGGACCGCGAGGCAAAGACCGCGGCACTTGTCGGCGAGGTTTTCCAGGCCCGGGTGAAGGCGCTGTCGTTCATGCTGGACGACCCACGCCGCAAGGAGGATGGTTTCGCAAGGCTCGTGCAGCAGACGTCGGCGCGGATCGAGGCGTTTCTGGATTCGTCTGTTTCCTAGGGCGTTGCCGCCGCGGCCTCAGCAAGGCTCCATGCCGCTGCGCCGTATGACCGGAGCCGCTTCCGGCGAGGTGAGAAATGCAACCAGCGCCCTGGCCGCATCCGCCGCCCGTGCCGCCGTGTGCAGGCCGATTGACATCACGGTGATGTGCTGAATATCCGCCGACAGCGGTCCAAGAAATAGGATGCCCTTCACCCCCAGGAATTCGCTCACCTGGGTGAATCCGATGTCGCCCTCGCCGTTCGCCAGCGCCTGTCCGCCCGGCAGGCCGGGCCCGAGCTTCAAGATCTTCGGTTTGAGCGCATCGGCAATGCCCATCTTCTGAAACAGGCCGGCACCGATCCGTCCGGCGGCCGGGAGAGGCTTTCGTTATAAGCGCTTTTTCAACTTTTCGCTATGCATTGACAATATTGTCAATGCATCTGTCGTTCAGGCCCAGATAGTTTTCCGGCTTGAGCAGATCCTGAACCTCTTCCTTCGTCAAATGATCGTAAATCTCCGCCTTTCCGGTGATGTACCGGTCGAAGGGAATCCCCTTTTCGAATGATTCCATGGCCGTCGTATGAAGGATGTGGTGCGCGGTCTGTTTCTTGCCGGTTTTTTTCGAAAGGGCGAACATCAGAGCTTCGTTCATGATCATGCCGTGGGATAATTCCAGATTTCTCCTCATGGCATCCTTTTTTACGTCGAGACCCTGGAATATCAATTTCATGCAGTTCAGCATGGACCCGGTCAGCATGCAGGTCTCCGGGATAATCAGATCCTCCATATAGAAACCAGTGATATCATGGGACTCGCGCATATGCGTGTCCGCAAAAGCCGCGGTATTGGATCGTATCTTCTTGGACCACGCCATAACCGCTTCGCAGAGAACGGGATTCCTTTTTTGAGGTAGCGTGCTTGATCCGATCTGGTTGGCGCTGTCGAAGGGCTCTTCCAGTTCTCCGATTTCGTTGCGCTGCTGGACAAAGATGTCGTCGCAGATTTTCTCGAAGGTCACGGCCAGGAGTGAAAGGAGATTCATGAATTCCGTCAGCCGCTCGATATTGCGCCGGATCGACACCCGGTTGTAATAAAGCCCCAATCGTTCGAGGACCTTCTTTTCCATGTCCAGACACTTTTCGCCGGCGACGGCATAATACGATGCGTAATTACCATAGCCGCCTTTCAGCGCACCCATCAGAATCCTTTTCCGCGCCTCATGAAAACGATCGATATGCTTGGAAACCGCATCGGACCAGACGGCGGCAACCAGTCCAAATGTGGTTGGAAGGCCCTGCTGGCCATGCGACCTCTCCACCATCAGGGTGTGACGATGCTCATCCGCCAAGCGATTGAGGCTCGACTGAATGACGGACAAGTCCTTTTCGAACACGTCCATGACTTTTCTTATGCGGTATGCAAGTGTATTTTCAAACAATTCAGGACTATTGGATCCATAGTGCACATATTCGCCCGCATCGTGTTCACACACCTCTGCCAGAGCTCGGATCGTGGCTACGCTGGCAAGCCGGGTCTTGCGATAGATCTCGGCGATTCTGCTGAACTTGACGTGGTTCAGCGTCGCTTTAGACCGAATTTCCTCTGCCGCCTCTTTCGGAATGATTCCCAACTCGCCCTGAACCTCCGCCAAGATGCCTTCATACAAGAGCCAAGACTCTACGGTAGATTTCTCATCGAATATGGCCCTGACCTCGGGCGCCGCAAAGTCCGCCTTGAAGATTTCGGTCTCCATGACATGAACGGCCATAGGAATCTCCTGTCCTTGCACTCTCTGCTCCCCGACGCGCTTGAGGGGAGGAATTATTTTGTACCCGAATACCCCATGGTACCGGGCAGCCACAGTATCAGCTCCGGCCAGAAATAGAGCATGAAAAGACCGACGACCAGCAATGCCATGTAGGGAGCTGCGCCCTTGATGACAGGTGAAATCTCCGTTTTTGCGATGCCCTGAATGACGAAAAGATTCATGCCTACGGGAGGTGTTATCAAGGCCATCTCCATCAGCAAGACGATGAATACCCCGAACCAAAGGCCGTTAAAACCAAGTTTGATGATGATCGGGTAGACGATCGGCATGGTGATCAACAAGATCGAAACGACTTCCAGGAAACACCCGATGACGATATAGAAAAGACACAGAATGGCCAGGATGACCCAGGGGGGATAGGGTAGTGCTCCGATGAATTCACTTGCCTTTTGAGGAATCTGCAGGTAGGTGCTGACGACCCCCAGAATGATGGCCCCCACGACGATCATCATGAGCATGGTGGAGCTTTTCGTTCCGGTGCGAACGATCTCGTTCAAATCGCCCGCCCTGATCTTTCCCCTGAAAAGTCCGACAACCAGGGCGTAAACCACTACTACGGCCGCCGCTTCCGTCGGCGTCAAGAGTCCCGAATATATGCCGACGATCACAATGAACGGGGCCAGGAGCCCCCAGAACGAAGTCTTCAGGGACAACAGCCTCTCCATCCAACTCGCCTTTGCAATTCTTTCGTAACTGCCCGTCCTGATGCAGAGGAGAACAGCAAACAGACCGAACAGAAAGGTCATGATGATACCCGGAATGATCCCGCCTATGAAAAGAGCGCCCGTCGATTCATCGGTCAGCATGCTGTAGATGATCATCGTGCCGCTAGGCGGAATCAATATTCCCAGCGTTCCGCCGGCAGCGATGACGCCGAAGGCGTGCGTGGGACGATACCCATGCCGTATCATCTCCGGAATGGCTATGATTCCGATGGTCGCCGCCGTCGCTACGCTCGATCCCGATATCGCGGCAAAAATGGCACAGGCACAAATAGTCGTCAGCAGGCTGCCGCCCGGCCAATGGCCGATCCATTTGCTGCACACCTCAAAGAGTTCCTTTCCCACATTGCTGGAAACGAGGATCTGGCCGCCGAGAATGTAGAGAGGAACCGCAAGGAGTGTGAAGCTGTCCAAGGCTTTGATGCAGATCGCACCGATCTGCGACAGGCCGATATCCGCCCCCATGAGGATGTACAGCCCCAGGCATCCGATGAGCCCGAGAGCCGCAAAGATCGGAATACCGCCAAAGAGGAGGATGACCAGAATGACCACCAGGCCAAGCATCGGATACTGAACGTACAGCCAGCTTCCGAGCGCGACCAGGACCAGATAGCCCGCAATCATGAAAACGCGTGGCAGAAAACTCCCTGCGTCCTCCAGACGTGACTGCGACACCCGATGGCCGGCTTCAAGAATGCCAAGAACTGTCTGCAAAACCAACATGATGCAGCCGACGACGATCCCGCCGTAGAGCCAGCCCATATGAAATCTCAACAGACTCGCCGACCGCTCATTCATGGCAACCGCATCAATGAGACCTGTACAGGAATAGAAAAGGACCAATAAGGTGAATCCCAGAATGAACAGATGATTGATGACATCGAGCGCACTTTTTGTAGCTTGGCTGAACTGGTGCGTCAAGACATCGACATGGATGTGGCCCTTTTTACGCAAGACATACGCAGCCGACAGGAAGGTACACCAGACCATGGCATACCCGCTGATTTCGACAACCCATATCGTCGGGGCGCCGAGGTATCGCATGACGATTTCATAGGACATGATGACGGATACAAAGAGCATCCCCCAGCCGGCGGCCGCCCCCATGATGTCGCTGAGCTCGTCCACGTATCTGGCGGCAGCACGGCTCACCCTTGAACCGGCGAACGGCTTGCCTTGTATTCCTTCTTTGACGTCATCCGGTACACTTGGCATGGATCTCTCCCTTCTCCCAACTGCAGGTTCGAAAACCTGCAGCAGTCTCGCATCGCTGGTTCACCAAGGAGGATCTGTCCCATTGGCGATTGCCCCGCACCCTTCGAAGTGCGGGGCAATCTTCCCAGATTGTCACGGCATCAGCCTGCCCGGCCCTCTTACTTTGCTTTTTCCTTCTGCATCTGTTTTCTCTCTTCCTCCAGATACGAGAGCATCAAATCCACTTTTTTCGGATCCACATCCTCTTTGAATTTTGCGATCAGGTAAGGAACGCTTATCTTCTTCCAGCGCGCGATTTCTTCGTCGGATATTTTCAGCAACTTGACGCCATGATTCACCAGAACCTTGCGGCTCTTATCATCGAGCTCCTTTGCCACTGCCCTTGTGTATTTTTCCACCTCCGCTCCGCCGTCCATCAATATCTTCTTGATATCCGACGGCTGGCTATTGAAGAATTTCAGATTCATCATCAGGTTTTGGATCGGCGCTTTGGGCATGTAATCCGCGTCATCGAACGCGTACTTTGCGACTTCGTAGAATTTCCTCAAATCCAGGCTCGTCACACCGGAAAACAGCCCGTCTATCGTCCCCCTCTGCAGTGCGGTATAGACTTCCCCTGAACTCATTGTCGTCGGCGCCATGCCGAGGGACTGCGCAAAGTATGCCGTTGTCCGGCCCAGGCTCCTCATCCGCCTTCCCTTCAGGTCTTCCAGCTTCGCGACAGGCTCTTTGAACATGATGCCTATCTGGCCGTTGTCCAGATAACACAGGAGGCTGACGCGGCCTTTGTTCAAGTCTTCCTCGATGAGATTTCTCAATTTGCCTTTTGCGGCTCTCCAGAAATGCTCATCGTTGTCGAAGATAAAGGGGATCGCAAGAAATCCGATCGAAGGAGACAGGCCCGTCCACATATCCGCAGTCGTCTGGCATATGTCCACGGCACCCTTGGGCAGTACGGTCGGCAGGTCCTTGTCATTGAAGAGCTGCTGGGCGGGATAAACTTCTACAAAGACTCTTCCGCCGGATTTTTCTTCCACATACTTTTTATAGATATAGAGTACTTTTGTCGCCGAATGCTCCAGCGGGGCGGACCCCGCCAGTTTGACCTTGATGACGTTTTGTTGACCGGCCTGCACGATTTGAAGAGAAGCGACAACCCAGAGCAACGTCAGGAAAGCACTTAGAAAGAATATTCCACTTCCTCGTTTCATAAGGTATTCTCCCCCTTCTTGGCTGTTGGTTACGTGTGCATTCAACTCCCTTCCTTCCGCAAAACCGATCCCGTCCTGCAAATCAAATCTGCTTGTTCCCCCTGATGGCCCGCCATCAGGGGGAACGGTCTTTCTACTTGATGAACGCCTTGCCTTCCATGAGGATCCTCGCCGTCCTCCCAACCACCACCGACCGCACGGAAAGCGACGCAACCTTGTCGCCGGCCATCTCCGCACTGATCTCCATCAGTCCGCCCGGGTGACCCAGACGAACCCTGAAGGGGCGACCCGGCGGCCGGGGATCTCCGGCAGCAGCCGCGAAGGGAATGGTTCCGGGAATCCCGCACGCGACGGTCGTGCCTACCGACCCGGAAGCCGGATAGGCTTTGGAGAACGCCGCCCGGGTGATGGAGCGCGTGAAGAGATCGTATGTGCCGCCCCCGATTTTCTTGCCGCCAAGTGTCGCGTAGTCACGCGGCCGCCCCACGACATAGAGGAGGGGGTTCATGCGTACGAGCAATTCCTCGGCGGCATTCGGTCCGGTGATAAATCCGATCTCCCGGGCCACGGTTCCGCGAATCGTCTCGAGCCGGGAAACGACTTCCGGATCGTTCTGCAAACTGACGATATCCCTTACTTCGTCGAGCCCCACATCTTCGGCCCTCACAAAAAAGTGGAGATTGGCCGCGTCAATGATCGTAACATCCAGGTTCCCCAAACCGGGGATGTCAAACTTATCTACCGTCTGACCCGTCGGGAGAACGCCGTTCCCCAAAATGCATGCCGCAAAGTCCGCAAAATCGAGATCGATTCTTGCGCCGGTCCCGGGAACGCCGCCTATGGCATAGTCGCCCCGGAATGCCGGCAAACCGTCCTCCATCGGGACGGTCGCGATGAGGCGCCGGCCGGTGTTGGCCTGGTGAATGGCGATGCGAACGCCGCCTTCGATGGACTCCCCTAATCCCCGATACGCGGCATAGACGGCTGCGCCCGCGGAGATATTCCCGCAGTTGCTGGTCCAGTCGATCCGAGGCAGGGCGATGTTGACCTGTCCGAAGAGATAATCGATGACACAATCCTTTCGAGTCGGACCGCCCATAATGGCCACCTTGCTCGTCAGCTTGTCCGCTCCCCCGAGACCGTCGATCTGCCGGAGATCGGGGCTGCCGTAAAGGCTCAGAATGATTTGATCCCGCTCTTTTCCCGGGGGCGGCAATTCCTCTGCAGGGACAAAGACGCCCTTGCTGGAGCCGCCGCGGATGATGAGACAGGGTAATGTGCGCCACATAATAGTTTTAACCTCCTTCGCGACCTTTCTTCTTGACCGGTCTATGCCCGGTTCTTTCCCAAAGAACCTAGGCGCAAAGCACAGCCATCAGTTCGCCGACATCTTTCAATTTTTCCAACCGGTCCAGCATTTCCAGGGAACGGTCGATGCGTTTCCGGGGGATGGCTTCTTCGGCGCATGCGGTATATTTGGCGACCAGTTCCGCTTTGCTCAGACGGTTGCCCGGCTTGCCCTTGTTCGTAAGCACCTCATGAGCATAGGTCTCGCCGTTGCGCAGCTTGACGGTGACCTGTTCCGGATAGCGCTCCATATTCGCGTATCCGCTGGTTTCCGGCAGGTGAAGGTAATGCACGCGCGTGAGCAGCTTCTGAACCTTGCGCTCCATGACCCGTTCCGCCGTGAATTGCTTCAGTCCGGCCTCTCTGTCAAGCAATGCAACGGCCATGCAATACTCCATGCTGAACTTCGCCTCTTCCACGGTCTTGGGGCGATGCCGGATCATGATGGCGGGAACCATGTCGCTCGTACGGCACTCCACGGACTCCACGTCGTCGGCGCGAATATCGTGCTTCTGAATCAGGAACAGGATGGCATCAAGACAGCGATGCGCTTCGGCGCAGCACGGATAGGGCTTCACACTGATGCCGTGTTCGACAATCAGGTAGGTCTCGTCCAACCCCTTGAGGCTTTTGGCCGGATCACAATTGCCATTGGCCAGAAACACCTTGCCGAAACCGAAAGCTCCCTCGATCGCGTCCGTGTCGGCCGTAAACCCCTTTTCGGCGAGCAAGGCAGCGACGATACCGTTCCGCGAAGAGAGACCGCAATGAAGCGGCTTGGTCATGGTGCCGAAGTTCTGCCGGACGCCGCTGGCTTCGGAACTGGCGATGCCGAACGCCGAACGCGTCCGCGCAGCGTCCAGTTTCAGGATGTTGCAGCATGCCGCCGTGGCACCCATCGTGCCGTAGGTGGCCGTGGGGTGCCAGCCGCTTTCATAATGCCCGCGCCCGAGATACGCCCCGACCCTCGCACCGACCTCGAAACCGACGACATAGGCCAGGAGGAGCTCCTTGCCCGAAATTTTTTGCCGCTGCCCTAGGGCGAAGATCCCTGGCAATATGGGGGCCGTCGGATGGCCCGTCCAGTTGGGGAGCGCGTAGTCATCGTAGTCCAGCGCATGGGCCATGGTCCCGTTGGCCAGAGCGGCTTCGGAGGCGCTGGTTTTGAAACCGGCTGCAAAGACGCCCGCCTCCGGTTTGCCGGCGGCTTTTTTCGCGTAATCCGCCATGATCTTCCCGGCCTCCTCCTGCGACCCCGCGAGCGCGACGCCGGTGCAATCCAGGATGGCGTCCTTCGCCCAGCCGACCGCCTCCTTGGGAAGTTTCTTGTAGGTTAGCTTCGATGCAAACTTGGCCAACCCTTCCGTCACGTGCATGGTATTTTTCACGTTGCCCTCCTTCATCAATATTTTCTTCCTTTGAAGGCGCTACCTTCACCAGATTCGCAGTCTCCGTCATGAAACGTTTCACCGTTTATCGGTCCGATATCGCTGTTACCGCTTCGCCGCTTCACTGGTTCATGGAACAAGGCGTCTGAATCTATCTGGGCATGATCAGGTTCGGCACAAAGAGGGTATAAGCCGGCCAGTAGGTCACCAGGGCCAGCTGAACAAGGGTAATCACGACATACGGAGTCACACCCTTCATGGTTTCCTCCAGCGGGGCCTTGCCTACACCCGATACGACATAGAGGTTCAACCCGACGGGGGGCGTGATCAGTGCGATCTCCATGTTCAGCGTCATCATGATGCCGAAATGCACCAGGTCAATCCCCAAGGCCGAAACCAGGGGGAGCATAATCGGCAGGGTGATCAACATGGTCGAAACGACTTCCAGGAAACAGCCAAGAAAGAGCAGGATGATATTGCAGGCCAAAAGGAATCCGACGGCGCTCAGGTTCATATCGGTGGCGTATGTCACCAACTTGGCCGGCAGGCCGGCTTCTGTCAGCCAGTTTCCGAAGACGATGGCCGTCGAGATGATGAACAGAATCATTCCGGCGCCTCTCATCGCCTCTCCGGCCACGGTTATGACTTTCCCGAGCGGAATTTCCCGGTAGATGAAAACGCTGATGACAATGGCAACGACGGCGCTCAGGCCCGCCGCTTCGGTAACCGTACAGATTCCCGAGTAGATTCCTCCCAGGATGATCAGCGGAAGCGAGAGGGCGGGAAGTGCCTTCTTCACCGCCGCAAAGGTTTCCGGCCAACTGGCCTTCACGGGGGTCCGGGCGATATTCTTCCGTTTGGAATCATATTTTATCCAAAGTAGATAAAGGATTGCTTGCGTCACTCCCGGTAAGAAGCCGGCCAAAAAAAGCCTCGGGATGGATTCCTCGGCGATGATCCCGTAGATGATCATGGCGCCGCTCGGAGGGATCATGATGGCAATGGTGCCGCTTGCCGCGACAACACCCAGAGTGAAGGCGCGGGGATAGCCGCTTTCCATCATGGCGGGGATCACGATGATGCCGATGGCCATGGCGGTGGCGACGCTGGAGCCGCAGATGGCGCCAAAAAACGTGCAGGAAACGACGGTGACGATGGCGAGGCCGCCCCAGTGGTGCTTGAAGAGGCAATTGGCAACTTCGATGAGGTACCGTGAAGACCCACCCTTGACCATGAACTCGGCGGTAATGACGAAGAAGGGGAGGGCCATCAGGGAAAAGGAGTCCAAGGCATTGTACATCACATCGGGGACCATCATCACGCCGGTGGGTGAATACATCGCGATCATGGCCATGGCCGTGAGGCCAAGGGTAAAGGCGATGGGGACTCCCAATATCAGCAAAATACCGAAGATGAGGCATAAGGTCAGGATCATTGACGGGCCTCCTCTCTGCTCATTTCATGGTGTTCCATGATGTCCGCTACTTGAAATCGGAACAAGAGGCGCCAGAGACGAATCAAGTATCGCATGGACATGAGGAGACACCCCACCGGTACCGAAAGGTAGGGTATCCAGAGCGGGAAGCGAAGCGATGTGTTGGACAGTTGATTGGCATTATAGTTGAGCATGACGATATTGATCCCGTACCAGAGGACGACCGCACAAAATCCCAAGGCCAGAAGAGCATTGAAGACAGCCAGTACGCGCCTCACGTTCATGGGGAACCGTTCGACGACCAGCGTCGCCGCCACATGGCCGTTTCTGTCTACCAGACTGCTGGCGGCAAGAAAGACGGCGCCGATAATCATGTAGACAATGACCTCTTCGGGCCAATCGGATGGAGATCTCAGGACATATCGCCCAAAGGTGGCGTAGACGACACCCGCCAAGGCGGTCAAGGTGAGGACGCCCACAAGAAAGAGCTCCACCTGATTCCATTTTTTTACGAACCGATCCATGACAAAACCCCCGTTCGGGAAGGAGAGCATGAAGTCGCTCTTCTCAAATGGGGAACTGTTCCGGTGCAATTCCTGGTTTTCGCAGCAAAAGGCACCGGACAGCTCCCCCTTCAGAGAATTGATGGTGATGGAGGTCGCGCGCTATTCTTTATATTTTTTCAGCGCTTCTTCGCATATCTTGACGAGTTCCGGGTCGTACTTGAGCTCTTTGATCAGATCAGCCTGCACCGTCATGAATTTCTCGCGCCATTCGGTCGCCTGCTTCGCGGTGGGCGTATAGAATTTCATTCCCCTCTTCTGCAGGGCCTCCTTGGCTTCCTGCTGTTCTTTCGCCGCGATCGCCCGCTGCTTCGGGACGGAATACTCGTAGGACTCGATAAAGATCTTCTGGAGGTCCGCAGGAAGACTGTTCCAGAACTTGTTGCTCACCATGGGGAAGTAGTGCGTAAAGTAATTACGGGTTTCTACGGCATACTTGAGACCGGCTTCATCGAGCTTGGCCTTTTCCACGCTCATGGTCGTCGTGCTGGCGCCGTCGATCGTATGCTGGGTCAGGGCTACGGCCACATCCGCATAGGCGATCAGCACGCCACCCGCTCCCAGCGACCTGAGACGCGCCAAGGCGACGGCACCGCCGGGGATGCGGATCTTCAACCCCTTGAAGTCCTCCAGTTTGGTGATTTCTTTGGTGGAGGTGTACATGTGGTCGAACCCCAGATGGTATATCCGCCCGATGGATTTCACGTTCAATTTCTTTTCGAGCCGTTTGCCGATCGGGCCGCTCAATTCATCGAGCAACTCCGCATACTTGTCTTCCGGTATGGACCGTCCGAAGAACATGGGGAGGTGGGTAACGGTGGTGTTGATGTCAACGCCGTCCAGCAGATGGTTCCCGATGATGCCCATATCCAGCGTACCCATGAGCAGGGCCTTGATGGCGTGGGGATCCTTGTAGAGCTGGGAGCTGTGATAGATCGTCGGCTTGAACTGGCCTTTCGATCTCTTCACCAATTCCTCGGCGAACACCTGCGTCCCCAGGGTTTTCCCGTGGGTCGCCGGGGAGTCCAATGAAATGTTGAATTCATAGGTCTTCGCCGCTTCCGCCGTCGGTACCATTCCCAGTGGATACAAAAGAATGGAGAGTACCGCTACCGTCAAAATGATCCTCAACCTTTTACTCATGATCTGAAGCCTCCTTTGAAAGATCTTTGTTTGTGAGGTGAAAATATTGCTTCTCCTCTTCCGCTGAATGCCGGGTATCGGTCGAACTCGACATTCGCCCGCCGCAGGCGGGGTTAATAAAAAACCTTTCTTCGATCTCTTTTTACGTTTTTCTGCTCACCCATTGAACAGATTCGGGAACATTTGCGCCACCAGTTCGGCTTCATCGCTCAATCCAAGTTCCCGCAATGTCGACGGGAGTGGAATTCCGTCTCCGCTCCACCTGCGGTACTGGTAATATTCATCCAGCATTCTCTCCAGATCCGGCAGGTATCCCGCTGCGCCGCCCTCCGTGAACTTCATCGAAAGAATTCTCTGGGGCAGCGTATCGTCCTTCCTCGTGAACCCCATACGGACGTTGTACATCCTCTTCACATTCGAGGCCCTTTCCCCTGCCCTCATCAACTCGGGAAGATCCATATCCCAGCCGGTAACATCGTTCAGGCATTGCAGAACTTCGGTGGGTTTCAGTTGCGTGATCACGAATTGACAGAGTTTCAAGGAATTGAAGAGACCGGCATAGTCCTGCATGATCGCATTGATGACGGCCTTCCCCTCATCCCGCTGCCTTTCGAGCGGCTTGTGATAACCCAGTTCCGCGATGCCGCTTCTTTCCAATTGGTAGGAACATCCCCGGTGGCAGGCACCCCGCGGATAGGTGGCGTAAAGAACCGCCAGACTTCCCAGGGATCGGGGATCGTGCATCGGCAGTTCGAGGCCCTTGACCTCGATCGCAAAGTCCGCTGAACCGCCGCCGATCTCCTGCGCCGCCTTCTTCACCCCCTCGCCCAGAAGCCTTCCCATCCCCTCTCTCCGGCCGATCTGATGAACCATCGCCAGCGCTGCATCTTGATTCCCCCAGGTGAGTTCGACTCCCCCCGTATCCTTCTTGCCGATAGATCCCCTTTCGTAAGCCTCCATGGCAAAGGCGATAGCGGCTCCCACGGAGACCGTGTCCATACCATAGCGGTTACATAGATCATTGGCCATGGAGATGGCGTTCAGATCGTCAATCAGGCACAGGCTTCCGAACGATCCCAGGGTTTCATATTCCGGACCGCCGCCGCTGACGCCCGCGTACGGGCCACTGGCTATATTGATCACCCTGCCGCATCCCACGATGCAACCCTTGCAGTAATACTTCCTGGTCAGGATGGTCTCCGCCAGGGTTTGACCGGAAATCTTTTTCAGTTTGTCGTCGTCCCATTTGCCGGAAGACCAGTTCTTAACCGGCATATCGCCGATATTGGCGTTCTTGATCACCGCTCCGGCAGTTCCATACGCACCGAAATTCTTTGTCGCCTCCTGCAGCCGCGGCACGAAGCTTTTGACCAGAGCCTTCAGCGCCTCCGGGCGGGCTACTTGCGGTTTCTTCGTCCCGTACACGGAGATGGCCTTGAGCCTCTTCGATCCCATGACGGCTCCGATTCCGCCCCTCCCGCTCGCCCTGGCATGCTTGCCATCGGAAATGATGACAGCCATCTTCGCCAGTTTTTCGCCCGCCGGACCGATGCTGGTTACGACGGCCTTAGCCGAGGTTTCCGCCTTGACCATGTCATCCGTTTCGACGGTGTCCCGACCCCAGATTCGGCTTGCATCCCGGATGGAAACGTCTTCGTCGGTAATCCACAGATAGACAGGCTTCTCCGACTTCCCGACGATGAGGATTCCGTCGTAGCCTGTTTTCTTCAGCATGCTTCCCCAACTTCCGCCGCAATCTCCTTCTCCCCAAATACCTAGCGGCGACTTGGTAACCACGGCATATCTTCCCGCCATCGGAACGGCGGTTTCCGTCAACGGCCCCGTAAGAAACATGAGGACGTTCTCTGCCCCAAAAGGATCCGTGTTCGCGTCGGTCTGATCAAAGAGCAGCCTTGCGCCCAACCCGCTGCCGCCGATGTATTTTCGGGTCAACTCCTCCGAAAGCTCCTGAACCTTGAATGTTCCTTCTGTTAAGTCTACGTACAGCAGTCTGCCCATGTAGCCGTTTGCCATCTTATATCTCCTCGAACAGGCTTAAAAGGCCTGCTTATACAGCGAAACGAAATCATTCACTGTCGTATATCGGGGGTTCCGTGTGTTGTAATTCGCCTTGAAACAGAGGTCCGCCATTTCGGGAATTCTCTCTTCCTTGACGCCAATGTCTCTCAGTCTCGGCGGGATACCCAGATCGGAATTGAGCCGCCTGATGGCCTCGACTGCCTTCCTCCCGGCCTCGATGGTTGTCAGCCCGGCAATATTCTCTCCCATGGCCGCCGCTACGCGTGCAAATTTCTCCGGATCGGCAAGGAGATTGTATTCCGCCACGGCCGGGAGACACACGGCATTGGCAATTCCGTGGGGAACATGGAAAAACGTGCCGACAAACCTGGACATACCGTGAACGTTGCCGACGCCGGTATTGGTGAATCCCAGACCAGCAAGACATGATGCGCAAAGCATCTTCAATCCCGCATCAAGGTTCCCCCGATTGGCGACGAACGGACGAAGACTATTCGAGATCAAGGCCATGGCCTCCAGATCATAGGCGTCCGTCACGTAATTCGCGTTGAGATTGATATAAGATTCTATGGCATGCGTGAATGCATCCATGCCGGCGCCGGCTGCCGGCGCTGCGGGCAACGTCACGAGCGCGAGCGGATCGAGGATAGCGATATTGGACGGATTGTAGATCGAATGAGTGATCGACATCTTCACTTCCGTGCGGGTGTTCGTGATGATGCAGGAACCCGTGACTTCCGAACCGGTGCCGGCGGTGGTGGGGATCGCGATCAGGGGCAGTCGCGGACTCTTGTACTTGTTCGAACCTTCGTAATCGTGAATGACACCGCCGTGAACGACCAGGATACCGACGGCCTTGCCGATATCGATCGAGCTCCCTCCCCCGACCGCCAGGATCAGGGACGGCTTATTCTTCTTGCACTGCTCATAAACCTTCCCCACAATCGTATCGGTGGGTTCGGCATCAATTTCCGAGAACAGATCAAAGGGGTACCCGGCTTCTTTCAGGATGCCTTCGATGCTTTTGAAGAATTCGGTGGAAACAAGAGCTCTGTCGCACAAGAAGAGAATTCTTTGACTCGGTGAGTTCAAGAAACTCCCCAGAACGCCTTTGAGGTTTTTATGAGAACCTACACCCAATTGCACTTGCGTCTGCCCAGGCCCGACGCAAGCGGTTTTTCCGCCAAACATCATCATACCAGCAAGCTCTCCTCTCCCATAATAAGATGTCGCGCGCGAGCATCACCACCGATTCTGGAGTGCGCAACTCGCTTCGAACAGGCAAAATGTCGGTCGAAGACGGCTTCTCCGTTCATTCCTTTTCCTTTGCCACTCGGAATTTCCCGTACTTGCGAATATAGTTCACCATCCCGCCTTCGTTCAGGAGTGTCATCATGAAGGCCGGCGTCGGGTTCGCGGAAATCGAGCAGTTACGGGTCTCGTTAAGAATTTTCCCCTGCAGCAGATCCACGCGCAGCACATCACCCTCGCCGATCGCATCGGTGTCGCATTCGACCAGCGGCAAGCCCAGATTGATGGCATTCCGGTAGAAGATGCGCGCGAAGGATTTCGCGATCACGGCTGCGATCTGGCCTGCCTTGACGATCTTTGGCGCGTACTCCCGGGACGAACCGCATCCAAAATTGTCCCCGGCCACGATAAAATCTCCCGGCTGAATCCGGGAATAGAACCCGGGACGAATGTCCTCCATCAGATGCTGCGCCAATTGAACGTAGTCCAGCGATTGCGTGCGATGGCGGCTGCTCATGATGTAGTCGGTATTGATGTCATCACCGAATTTGTGCGCTCTTCCCTTCAAATCCATTGTCCTTCCCTCTTTACGCCAGGTATTTCCTGGGATCCGTAATCTTTCCTTCCAGGGCGGCCGCGGCTGCGGATGCGGGGGACCCCAGGAATATGTTGGCATTCGGATTGCCCATTCTCCCCTTGAAGTTCCGATTGGCCGTTGACAGGACGTTTTCTCCGTCAGCCGGCACTCCCCCGTGAACCCCCACGCAGGGTCCGCAGCCGGGCGTGAGGACGGAGGCTCCCGCCTCCACCAGCGTCTGGAGTACCCCCTTTCCCATCGCCTCCAGAAGAATGGAACGGGAGGCGGGGATGACAATCAGGCGCAGATTCGGAGCAACGCGCTTGTTCTTCAGAATGGCTGCAGCAATCTCGAGATCTTCCAGCCGGCCGTTCGTGCAGGTCCCGATGAGCACTTCGTGAATCGGAGTGCCGGCCGTTTCCTTCAGGGGTACGACATTGTCGACCTTGTGGGGTTTGGCAATCTGCGGCTCCAGGTTGTCCACTCGGAACTCGAGAATCCGGCTGTAAGTCGCATCGGCGTCCGCTTTCACGGATTTGACGGTCCCCTGCACTCCCCGCTCCGACAGCCAGCGTTGTGTCGTCTCGTCCGCCTCCATGATGGCCGCCTTGGCTCCCATTTCGACCCCCATGTTGCAGATGGTAAGCCTGGACCCCATGGAAAGAGAGGAGATCGTTTCTCCCGCCAACTCCATGGCCCTGTAATTGGCCCCGTCTTCCGTAATTTGTCCGGCCAAAAAAAGAACGAGATCCTTGGCAAAAACCCCGCCGGGCAGGGTGCCGTGGAACAGGATCCGCATGGTCTCGGGTACCTTCAGCCACAACTGCCCCGTGGCCATGGCGGCCGCCGCGTCCGTGGATCCCACTCCCGTGGCAAAGGCATTCAGCGCCCCGCCCATGCAGGTGTGAGAATCCGTACCGATCACAATCTGCCCCGGTTGGATTTCCTTTTCCGCCAGCAGTTGATGGCAGATGCCGTCTCCCGCCTCATGCTGCCGGATCCCCCACTCCTTCGCGAAATCACGCATCTGTTTTTGCATTTGGGCGTAATTCCTTGCAGGAGTCGGGACGAGGTGATCGGTCATGAAGCAGATGTTCCCCGGACGGGGAATTGCGCTTTGCCCCATTTCAGCGAGGGCATCGATGGCCATGGGGCCCAGCGAATCGTGCGCCATGATCACATCGACATCGGCCACCACGAGGCGGCCCGCAGTCGCTTCCATTCCGGATTTTTCAGCCAGGATCTTTTCTGAAATCGTATAACCCATCGTGGTCACTCCCAGATCCCGTACTTCGTACGGATCGGTTCTTTTTCCTTCCCGTTATAGGATGGTTTTTTCCTGTTTCAATGCCGCGATCTCGTCTGGTGACAGACCGATCGACGCCAATACTTCCTGACAATGCTGCCCCACTCCCGGCGGATCACTGCGAAGGCCGAAATCGTAAGAACCGATGCGTATGGGAATGCGGGGCAGTTTTGTCTTGATTCCACCGGGCAGTGTCGTTTCCACGAGGCTGCCCCCTTCGTTCATCTGCGGGTCTTCGAACAGATCTTCCGGCTTGGCGATGGGAGCGAAGGGGATCCCGGACCGTTCGCACAACTTGAACAATTCCTCTTTCGTCAGGGCCTTGAAGACTTTCTGGATCTCCGGAATGAGCCAGGAGCGCTGGGATATCCGGTCGTTGTTGGTCGAGAGCCGCGGATCCGTCTTCAATCCCTCCAGTCCGAATACCTCACAGAAGCGTTCCCAATGCCGGTCGCTGGTGATTCCCACGAAGACCGTCTCCCCTTGCTTCGTCTCGAAGCGGTCATAGATGGACCAAGCGCTGACCCGGTTGGGCATCGGAGGAGCGGGCTTGCCAGTAATGGCCGTTACGGCCATGTGCTGGCCCATCATAAAGGCCACTGCTTCGAAGAGCGTGGAGATGACGGACTGTCCCTTCCCCGTTATCTCCCTTTCGTAAAGCGCTGTCACAATGGCAATGGCGCCGTACATCCCCCCCATGATATCGACGACCGACGCTCCTGCCCGCAGGGGCTGACCCAGCGGCCCCGTCATGTAGGCAAGACCGGCCATCATTTGCACCACCTCGTCGAGGGCCGGTCTCTTTTCATAGGGGCCGGGCATAAATCCTTTCAATGCGCAATAGATGAGTCTCGGGTTCTGCTTTGAAACTTTCTCGTAACCGAACCCCAGCCTCTCGATCGTCCCGGGTGCGAAGTTTTCCACGAAGACATCGGCCGAGAGCAGCAGCTTCCCCAGGAGATCCTTCCCCCGGTCCGACTTAAGGTCTATGGCGATGCTTTTCTTGTTCCGATTCAGAAAAGGGAAGAAACCAAGGCCGAAGCCCTTCAGCCGGCGGGTTTCGTCGCCGTCGGGAGCCCTTTCGACTTTGATAACTTCCGCTCCCATATCGGCCAATATCAGCCCGCACGTCGGCCCCATCACGGCATGAGACAATTCGAGAACCCGGATTCCGCTCAAAGGGAGATGATTTTTCGCTTCAGTCATTTCTTTTCCTTTTCCACCGCAAATTGTTCAGGGCTTCATTGCAGGGGTGCTGGGCTTTCAATACCCGGCTCATCCGCCCTGGAAGCGGACGGCCCAAGATTGACTCCAATTCTTCAACAACCTTGCTTATTCCCCTGAGATCGACGCCGGTCGGAATGCCCATGGATTCGAACATGTGGGCCGCATCCTCCGACGGCACATTTCCCGCCGCTCCCTTGACAAAAGGACATCCTCCCAATCCCCCCGCGCAGACATCAAAGATCCGGACGCCCTCTTCGTATCCCGCAAACATGTTGACAAGCCCCATCCCCCGCGTATCGTGAAGATGCAGCGAAAGATCGATCCCCGGAATGTTCTGTCTGACCCCTTTCACCAAAGACCGCACCTGACGCGGGTTTCCCATGCCTGTCGTATCTGCAAGATTGATTTCATCCGCCCCGGCTCCAGCCATCACCCGCGCTGCCGACAAGACTTTTTCCGGAGAGGTCGTCCCTTCATAGACGCATCCGAAAGAACACTGTATTCCGGCCCTCACCTTCAGTCCTGCCTTCTTGGCTTCCGCTATCAGAAGCGCCATCGAAGCCAATGCCTCCGCCGCCGGTTTTCCCGCGTTCTTCCTGCTGTGGGTGTCGCTCACGGAAACGGACATGCTCACGTGCGACAGGCCGCAGCCCAGAGCCCTCTCCAACCCCTTGCTGTTCAGAATGAGTCCTGTCAACAAGACGCCGGGCGTACCAATCAACTCCCGGATCAGCGCATCCGTGTCCGCCATTTGAGGAACAAGCTTGGGGTTGACAAAGGACCCGACCTGAATGCGCTTGATTTTCGCTTCTTTCAGCAAATGGAACAGATTGATCTTTTCTTCTAATGTGAAGAGCCGTGATTCCATCTGCAATCCGTCGCGAAGGACCTCATCCTCGAACAAGACTATTTCTTTCTGTTGTCGTTCCATCCGGGTTCCTCTATTCTTTCCGTATCCTGCCACGTTTACCGGGCTCCGCTTTTTTGGGGACCTCGCATCCGACCTTGATTCATCACTGTCGCGGAACGATTGAACGCGTAGGCGTTCAAATAGAATTCCAGATGTTGGCCCTCCAAGGATGGTGAAGTTGGAAATCCGCCCAGTTTCCACGTTAGTTCGGCTGCTGCTCTCATGACAAGCTCGATTTTCCCCGGCAGAGATTCAGGCGTGAAACGGTGGATCGGCCCGGCGATTCCCAATGCTCCCAGAAAGCGATTTTCCAGCCCGAAGATCGGCGCGGCGACCGCCCCTGCGTCTGCCACCCTCTCGCCGAGACTATACGCGTACCCTTGAGCCCGGATTTGATCCAACTCGCCGGCCAGCTTGGATGGGTTGGTGACGGCAGCCGGATTCTCCTTTTTCGGACGTCTGCTATTCAGACCCCTGTCCCGCACTTCCTTTGGACCGAAAGCAAGCAGCACTTTCCCGCCCGCCCCCACATGAACCGGCATTCGCTGTCCCACGTCTATGGCCATCCGCACGTCTTTTTCGCCCTCTTCTCTGGCCAGAACCACGCGCTCCAGATTGTCCAATACGTAAATGGAGGCTGATTCGCCCGTCGTGCGGGCCAGTTCCCGAAGAATGGGCTGTCCCAGACTGCTCACATTGGATTGACGCTCGTACACCCTGCCCAGGGACATGAACATCGAGCCCAAGCCGTAACTTCCTTTCCTGGAATCTCGGTGCAGGTACCCACGCGCCTCCAAGGTGCCGGCGAGGCGCATGATGCGATTGCGGGTCAAGTTGGTTTGGTCGATGATTTGTTTCAGCGTTTGGTTCGGGCATCGCAAAAAACTGTCTATAATGTCGCAAGCAGCCAACACCGCATCGACATGTCGGTCAGTTTGTTTTATCTTCCCCTTGACAGCCATAAAAACGCCTGCGTTTCGAACGCTCGTCCTTTTGTGGGGATACGATCAACAATCGCCATGGCTACTCTATAGCCATGGTCGCTACTGTACGGACTATATTTAATCTAATTTTTGATGTCAAGTGGTTTTTGCGTGTGACCTTCTCCCCGGAAACTGGTCCGCCGAATAAGTTTTCTGGCATCAGTAGTGTCCGGTTAAGGATTCGGGAGATCGCGGCGGTTTTGTGTCGGATACGGCTATAAACGCATCCATATTTTGCCAAGGCGTGAAGGGATGAAATCGCCGAAGGCTGCCTTGACCGCATTGGAGGCGATCACCTTGATCTCGATGCCGCTGGTCATAGATCCGCCCAGCTGAATTCCGCTGATTACGATCGGCCGCCCGCTTGAGGCTCTTTCGCCAGCCCCAGCTTCACCCGTGCTTCATGAGGAGTCAAGATGCCGATGCCGAACTCCGCAAGAATGCGCTTGATTTTTTCGACCTGCGCAGCATTCGATTTGAATGGCACCCCCTCGCGTTCGAGCAGGTTGAACGCCGGACAAAATCAGCCGTGCGGAATCTGCGAAAATACAACTGCCGCGAAGAGAATCTCTCCGGAGCCGGCTGCCGAGAATCCGCGCTTCTTGCAGGCGGGGAATAGGGAAGAAGAACACTTCACAGGGCATCGCACTGCCGGCGACGCCGCGGATTGCGATGTTCACCAGCTGCGATTCGAGAGGCTTGCGCGACGCATCGCCGTCTAGGCGGCCAGGAGATTGGCGATTTCGATGAGGTTCCCGTCAGGATCGCGGAGGTAGATGGACAGGATGGGACCGGCCGCTCCGGTTCGCCTGACCGGCCCTTCCTCGACGGCGATTCCACAGGAGCGGATATGGGCGGCGACGCTTTCCAGGGGGATGTCCGTCAGGAAACACAGGTCGGCGGAACCCGGCGTCGGACAGGCCGCCTTGGGCTCGAATTCCTTCCCCCGCTCGTGCAGATTGATTTTCTGCAAACCGAAGGCGAGGGCCTTCCGGCCCGCGCCGAAGGTCACCACCGTCATGCCGAGGGCAAGGCGGTAAAAGTCACAGGTTTTCCCGATGTCGGCAACCGTCAGGACCAGGTGGTCCAGACCGTCGATCTTCATCATGAGTGCGACCCGCCTTCGGGCTCGCAGAGCTCGACCAGAACACCGAACGTGTCCTTGGGGTGGAGAAAGGCGATCTTCTTGCCGCCTGCCCCTTTGCGGGGCGCGCGGTCGATAAGACGGACGCCACGAGCTTCGAGCTCCTTCAGCGCCGCCTCGATATCCTCCACCTGGAAGGCGATGTGCTGGATGCCCTCGCCGCGCTTTTCGATGAAACCCGCCACGGGGCCGTCCGGTGCCGTCGATTCGAGCAGTTCGACTTCCGTATCTCCCACGGGCAGAAAAACCGTTTTCACCTTCTGTTCGGCAACGACTTCCTCGCCGTTCGTTTTCAGTCCGAGGTGCCCCTCGTACAGCTTTTTTGCCGCCTCCGCGTCTTTCACGGCGACGCCGATGTGGTCGACCTTCACGATCTTCATGACATTCCCTCTTCGCTCGTTGAAAAAACTTTTGGCAGAACTCCGAATGAGGTTCGGAGTTCTGCGATCCCCAGGGAAAATGCCGGGTTTTCATTCGCTCGTCCGTTCCGCGGCCCGCCGCGGAACGGCGCTCGCTGCCGGATTCAACAGCCGCCTATTGTTCTGCAATTCCGCTAAAGGCTGTTCAAAAATGCCCGGATGCAAGGCCCCCGAAGTCCCGAACCGCGAGGCGTACTGGATGTACGTCGAACGGCGAGGAACGAGGGAAACGCCGCAGGCGGGCGTTTTTTAACAGCCGCCTATTTCTTCAGGTGCTCCCGTACATAGGCAATAATCGTCCCCGTCTCCGTCCCCGGCCCGTAGATCTCGCTGATCCCCGCCGCCTTGAGCGCCGGGATGTCGTCCTGGGGAACGATCCCGCCGCCCAGAACGAGGATGTCCGTCATATGGTGTTTTTTCAGTTCCTCCATCACGCGGGGGAACAGCGTGTTGTGCGCGCCGGAGAGGCTGCTCAGCATGATCACGTCTGCGTCTTCCTGCTCGGCGGCGCTGACGATCTGTTCCGGCGACTGGCGGAGCCCCGTATAGATGACCTCCATGCCGGCGTCGCGCAGGGCCCGCGCGATCACCTTCACACCCCGGTCGTGACCGTCGAGGCCCGGTTTGGCCAGCAGCACGCGGATGGTTTTTGCGTCGTTCATCGTTTCCTTCCTCTCCTTAGAATGCCGTCCCGCCGCGATACTCGCCGAACACATCCCGCATGGCATCGCAGATCTCGCCGATCGTCGCCTCCGCCTTCACGGCGATCACGATCGCGGGCATGAGATTCTCCTCGGTTCGAGCGGTCTTGCGGATCTCGTCCAGGGACCGTCGAACCGCCTCCCGGTTCCTCCCGGCGCGGAGCACGCGCAGCTTCTCGACCTGGGCCTCTCCGACGGTCTGGCGCACTTTGAGCAGCCCCTCCGGCGGCGGCTCCTCGATCTGGAAGCGGTTCACGCCGACGACGGTCCGGTCCCGCGATTCAACCTTCTTCTGATATTCGTAGGCGCTGTTGGAGATTTCCGACTGCACGTATCCGGCCTCGATCGCCGGAATCATCCCGCCCATCTGCGCGATCTTGTCCAGATACGCCTTTGCAGCGGTCTCGATTTCGTTGGTCATGTTTTCCACATAGTAGGAGCCCGCCAGCGGGTCGACGGTTTCGGTCACACCCGTTTCATAGGCGATGAGCTGCTGCGTGCGCAGCGCGATCTGGACGGCCTTTTCCGTCGGCAAGGCGAGGGCCTCGTCGTAGGAATTGGTGTGCAGCGACTGGCATCCGCCCAGGACCGCCGAAAGCGCCTCGAAGCCCGTGCGCAGCACGTTCAGGAACGGCTGCTGCGCCGTCAGCGAGCAGCCCGCCGTCTGGACGTGATAGCGCATCATCCAGGAGCGGGGGTTCTTCGCCCCGAAGCGTTCTTTCATGATCCGCGCCCAGAGCCGGCGGGCGGCGCGGAATTTCGCGGCCTCCTCGAAAAAATCCTGGTGCGCGCTGAAGAAAAATGACAGCTGCGGTCCGAAGTCGTCGATCTTGAGGCCCGCCCGAAGCGCCGTTTCCACGTATTCGATGCCGTCGCCGATTGTGAAGGCCACCTCCTGCACCGCCGTGCAGCCGGCCTCCCGCATGTGGTAACCGCTGATGCTGATGCTGTTCCAGCTGGGGATGTTCTTTGCGCACCACCCCAGGATGTCCGCCACGAGCCGCATCGCGGGACGGATGGGAAAGATGTAGGTTCCGCGCGCGATGTATTCCTTGAGCAGGTCGTTCTGGACCGTCCCCCGCAGGGCCGCGGCAGGGATGCCGTCTTTGTCCGCCAGCGCCACGTACATCGCCGTCAGGACCGAGGCCGGAGAATTGATCGTCATCGACGTGCTGACCTTGTCCAGCGGGATCTCCGCCAGCAATGTTCCCAGATCCCGGACGGAGTCGATGGCTACCCCGACCTTGCCGACCTCGCCTTCCGCCAGCGGATGGTCCGAATCGTATCCGATCTGCGTCGGCAGATCGAAGGNNGCGTACTGGCGCATCGTCCAGAAGCGGCCCCGGTACATGTTGTTCTGGATGCCCCTGGTAAATGGGTGCTGTCCCGGGAATCCGAGATCCTCCGTATAATCCATGTCTCCCGCGTCCGCCGGCGTGTAGAGCCTCTTCACCGGCGTCCCGGAGATCGTTTCAAAACCCGTCTTCCGTTCCGGCGCCTTCGCCAGTTGTTTGTCTGTCGCGTCTTCCCAAGCCTTCAGGCCTGCGGAGAGCTTGTCCAATCCCTCTTTGTCAAACATGCAACACCCCTCTGACATTTCTTTTCTTCTGCGGGATTTCCTTTGCCTTCCTGCCGATTCCCGGCCGGCTCTCAACTGCCGCGGGAAGTTGCGGGCGGTATGGAAAACGATCTTCCCGGGAGCGGATTTTCTGCGTCACCGGATCCTGAAAAATTGAAGCTCTCCGGAGCAAGCTNNCTTACCCCGCGGCAAGCCGCGGGGAATGCGCTCGCTGCCGGATTCAACGCTTTCTGATTTTGGGACGATGAATGGCTGACGCTGCTTGAGCATCCCCTCGATCCGGCAATCCACGACGGGACAAATAGCATTTCCTGATGAGGCACGCAATATCCTGAGCCGGGTTTTCCCCTCCTCTGCAGGGGGGGAGGTCCCGTTCCGAGGAACGGGACCTTCAAGAAACCCTTGGAAAGTCCGGAGGACGCCCAATGAAGACTTTCCAAGAGTCAGGAACCACCCAAGGATCCCGCGCCGCAGGTCAAGTGTCGTTTCCTACTTGCCTTTGTAGGCCGGCTTCCTCTTCTCCAGAAACGCCCGCATCCCTTCCTTCTGGTCCTCGCTGGCAAAGGCGAGAGAGAAACAGGCCCTCTCCAGGTTCGCCGCCGTCTGCAGGTCCGTCTGCGCGGCGTTCTGGACGCTGTACTTCGCAAGACCGAGCGCAACGGGACTGTGGCGCGTCATCGATCTTGCCATGTTCAGCGCCTCCTCCATCAACTTGTCGTCCTCTACCACCTGGTTCACGAGATTGATGCGGCACGCCTCTTCGGCGGGAATAATCTTCCCCGTCATCACCAGTTCCTTGGCCTTCCCGATGCCGACAAGCCGAGTCAAACGTACGGTTCCTCCCGCGCCGGGAATGATTCCGATATTGATCTCCGGCTGGCCCAGCTTGGCGCTCTTCGTCGCAATGCGGACGTCGCAGGCCATGGCCAACTCGCATCCGCCGCCGAGGGCAAAACCCGCAATCGCCGCGATGACGGGCTTGGCCACCTTCTCCATCAGAAAGGTAAGATCCGTGAGCGTCATGCGATAGAACTGCTCGATGGCCGTCTTTTCCGCCATCGCGCCGATATCCGCGCCGGCGGCGAAAAACTTCGGACCGCCGGTCAGAATGATGGCCTTTACTTCCGGATCGCTGTCGAGAGAGGCAAAGGCCTGCCCCAGTTCTTCCGTCATCGTTTGGTTGATTGCATTGCGCACGTCCGGACGGTTCAAGGTAATGATCCCCGCCTTCTCCGGCATGTTTTTTTCCACCAGAATCGTCGTATAGGGCATCCTCCATTCCTCCTGTTAAAAAAATTCGCCTTCAAGTTCGGCCGGCGAAGCCCTGCTGTGTTTACAGCTGGATATCCGTCCGCGGTCTTTTTTCGCCGCTCGTGTAGTCGTACCATCCCCTGCCCGTCTTGCGGCCCAGATCGCCGGATGCAACGAGTTTCCGGAGAATCAGCGGAGGACACCATTTGGGTTCGCGAAAATTCTCCCACATCGACTCAAATACCGCGAGGCCTATCTCAAGACCGACCAGATCCTGCAATTCCAGCGGGCCCATCGGATGTCCCAGCCCGAATTTCATGGCCTTGTCGATGTCTTCGATCGAGGCAACCCCCTCCCTGAGGCAATTGTAAACCTCGCTCCGCAGGGCCGCATTGATCCGGTTCACGAGGAAGCCGGGACCATCCTTGACGAGGACACCGACCTTCCCGATCTTCTCCGTGAGACTGCGGATAACCGCCACGGTTTCATCGGACGTCTTCAAGCCCCGGATGATCTCGACAAGCTTCATGATCTGCGCAGGACTGAAAAAATGCATCCCCACAAACCGGCCCGGCTTCCTGGTCGCCGTTGCCAGTTCCGTGATGGGAATGGACGACGTGTTGCTCGCAAAGATGACATCCTCGCCGCAGATCCCGTCCAGTTGCCGGAAAGGATCCATCTTCTCCCGGATTCCTTGGCCGATCGCCCTCCGCAAATCCCGCCGTTCTCCCCGCGACGGGGTCTCACCGGGGCGGCTTGATCAGGCATTCCTGCGCGTGCTTCGTGCGGATTTCCCGGATCAGCAGCGGCAGGATTTTTCGGAAGTCGCCTACGACGGCGAGGTCCGCCGTCTCGAAAATCGCCGCCTTTTCATCCTTGTTGATGGCAATAACGTATTCGGAGGCGTCCATGCCCACCACATGATGCATCATGCCCGAGATGCCGACGCCGATGTAGACGCGCGGCTTCACGATTCTTCCGCTCTGGCCGATCATCCGGTCCTCCGCCGCCCAGCCCTCGTCCACCGGGGGGCGCGTCGCGCCCACGGCGCCGCAGAGGAGATCCGCGAGTTCCTCGATGAGCTTCCAGTCCTCGGCATTGCCGATTCCCCAGCCTCCCGCGACCACGACATCTGCTCCCTCAAGGGGTATTCCCCTGGGCTCCTGTATCTCGATTTTCAGGACCTTGGGGCCCGACAGGTCGATGTCGTCGCCCGCCGGCATCTTCAGGATCTCCCCCTGCCTGCCCTCGCTGCGCTTCTTCTGGAAGACGCCCGGCATGACGGTGGCCATGGAGGGCCGCCCTTTTTCGCAGCGGATGGTTGCGAGCACGCCGCCGCCCCAGCCCGGCACCACCTGCAGGAGCCGCCCTTGATCGTCCACCTTGAGGTCAATGCAGTGGGCGGAAAGCCCCGTGTTCAGCATCGCGGCCACCCGCGGCGCGAGTTCGACGCCGAGTCTCGTCGCACCGAAGAGGAATGCGTCCGGATCCTCCTGGAGACAGAGTTTTTTCAGCACCGACGCATAGGGGAGGAGGCGATAGACGGCCAGACGGGGATCGTCGACGACGATCACCCGGTCCGCGCCGTGGACGATGAGATCATCGGCCAGCCCGGCGATGTCCTGTCCCAGCAGCACGGCCACGACCGAACCCGATGTCTCCCGGGCAATCGCCGCAGCGGCGCCGACCAGTTCGAGACTTGCATCGTGGAGACGGCATTGCCGCTGCTCCGCGAATACCCAGTACGCCTGCTTTTTCAAGTTTTTTTCGTTCATGAGCCGCCTCATAACGAGCCGGCGGCCGCCGCGGGGCTGTCCCGCGGCGGCGCCTTCGCTCTAGATGGTTCCCAGCTGATGGAGTTTGTTCAGCACGGCCTGCACCACGACTTCCGGCTCGCCCGTGACACGGACTCCCGAGCGCCGTTTCTGCCGGACAAAAAGATCGGCCATGGCGGTCGGCGAACCGGCAAGTCCGATCAGGGACCCGTCCAGGGCAAGATCGGCGTTCGTCCAGACCGCGATTTCCTTCTTCTCCGCCTTCAGCAATTCCAGGAACGAGCAGAATCTGGGTTTGTTGACATGCTTCGTCACGGACAGCAGGATCGGCGGAGCCGCTTCGAGATGAACCTTCCCGTGCTCGATGGTCTGCACGAGGCGGAGCGTCCCCGCCTGGTCGTACTGCAGATCCTCCACGTGCATGACATTGGGAATGCCCAGAAACTCCGCCACTTGCGAGGGCACCTGGGCTGTCGATCCGTCCAGCGTTGAATTGCCGCAGACAATGACGTCGAAGGGACCCACCCGCCGGATGCCGGCCGCAAGGATCCGCGCGGTCGCCAGCGAGTCCGATCCGGCAAAAGCACGATCGGACAGAAGGCAGGCCCTGTCCGCCCCCATGGCGAGGGCCTCCATCAACAGCGCCTTCGCGTTCGGGGGGGCCATGGAAACCAGCACCACTTCCGCCCCCGTGGCGTCCTTCAGCACAAGGGCTGCCTCCAGAGCATGCTTGTCCAGGGGATTGATGACGCTGGAGATACCCTCCCGGACAAGGGTCTTGGTAACGGGATTGAGGGAAAGCTTGTGCCACTCCTTCGGATCCGGCACGGGCTTGAGGCATACGATAATTCGCTTCATGCTCTGAGAGCCCCCTTTGGTGTTTTGCCCTCTTCCAGGGAAGACTATTTCTTGTACGGAGCCAGGACGGCCCTTGCAATGCCGGCCTTCGCCACTTCCGCCGTCCCGCCGGCGGGGATCGTTACCATGGCGTCCCGCAGCAGGCGCTGCACCTTGTATTCCTTCATGATACCGTAGGAGCCGTGGATCTCGATCGCCTTCTTGGCGCAGTAGAGCGCCCGGTCACAGGTGTAGTACTTGGCCATCGCCGTCTCGGTATCGCACTTCATCCCCTGGTCTTTCATCCAGCTCACCCGGTAGCAGAGCAGCTTGCAGATATCCAGGTCGGTGTAGATTTCGGCGAGATAGAATTGGATCGCCTGGAGCGCGCTGATCGGCTTGCCGTAAAGGACGCGTTCGGAGGCGAATTTCGCCGCTTCCTCGAGGCAGGCATTCAGGATTCCGAGCGACACGGCGGCCATGCCGGGACGGCCCGTCTCGCTGATGGTCTTCAAGCCGACGACGAAGCCGGCGCCGGCGGCGCCCAGCAGGTGGTCATTCGGAATCTCACAGTCATCGAAGATCAGCTCGCCCGTGTTCGCCCCGCGCAGGCCCATCTTGTTTTCCTTGCGCCCGACCTTCGCCCCGGGGAAATCCTTGCGGACGATGAAGGCACTGAGCCCCTTCGACCCCTCGCCGGTTTTGGCAATGACAATCCAGAAATCCGAGGTGTGGGAATTGGTGATGAAGCACTTGCGCCCGTTCAGAATCCACTTGTCCCCTTTGAGTTCCGCATGGGTCTGCATGCCGATCAGATCCGATCCTCCCGAAGGATCGGTGACCGCCACGCAGCCCATCGTCTCGCCCTGCGCCAGGGGAACGAGGTATTTCTTCTTCTGTTCATCCGTCCCGAAATCATGAAGCGCCGCACAGGCCATGTGATGGACCTGCATGCCCATGGGAATCGCGGCGCAGACGCGGCCCAGCTCCTCCAGAACAATCATCCTCGCCAGGTAACCCATCCCCACGCCGCCGTAGGCTTCCGGCGTGATGATCCCGGTGATGCCGATCCGGGCCATGGCCTTGAGAAGTTCGACGGGAAATTCTCCCGTCTGTTCCATGGCATCCACCTTTGGCTCGATCTCGCTTTCTGCGAACTCCCTTGCCACCTTGCGCATCAGATTCTCTCGATCTGTCATTCGGAAATCCATGAGGTATCCTCCTTCTTCTGTCGCCCGTCGATTCTCGACCGGCCGCCCTTTTTGCCATCAAGAAATCCGGTTGTTCACCGTTCCTGCCCAGAATGGTTGATCTTCTTACGCCCTGTTCTCGATGCTCTCCAGATAGCTGATGAGCGCCTTGATGTTCCTGTCCAGTTGGCTGTCCGATTTGTCCATTCCATAGACGACCGACGCTCCCAGGATGCCGGAAAAGAGGATCTCGGAAGCATGACTGGTGGAGATGTCCGGCCGAATTTCACCCTTTTCTCTGGCCCGGTCCAGGTATCCCCTGAGCAGGGCCTTCGTCCTTCGAAAACCGTCGCTCAACTGGGAACTCAGATGGGGCATCTGATCGTCCAACTCAACGGACAGCGTAATAAATACGCAACCTCCCGGAAAGTGCACGGCATCCTTGAGGTAGCGGTCCCGAAAATTTGCGAGGATCTTCTTGAGCCTGTCGATCTGCCGATCCGCCTTGTCCACGCCGGCCAGATTCTGCATCCGCCAGACCCGCCGGGCTTCGCTCAGCACGGCGGTAAAAAGTTCTTCCTTGCTCTTGAAATGATTGTAGAACCCGCCCTTGGACATGCTCGTCGCGGCCAGGATATCGCTGATGGAGGTGTTGTTGAATCCCTTGAGGGAAAAGAGCTTCAGCGATTCGCCGATGATCTTCTCGCGGGAATTGTTTTTTCTTGTTTCGTTGTTCATGAACTTTTTCCTGCCTGGCGATAAGCACAGACAGACCGGTCGGTCTGTAAATAATAAAACACCGCCCCGTTGTCAAGAAAAATTTTCGGGCCCCTGCAGGACCTGCTGACGCAAAGGGCGTCCCGCACGCACGGGGAGGGCAAAACGGTGCGTCTCCCTGGGAATGGGTTTCCGCTTGCGGCCCTGTCGCAGCGCGGACGCATTCCGCCCTCGATGCGCCATTGCGGCGCCTTGCCGGACGCCGGCGGGACAACGCACTTACCGGATGCGAACCTTTACGCCGGTCCGGTCAGCCGGCAAGGCGTCCTTTCCCCGAGGCCGGGGATGGAGAATCTTCGATCCCCAAGGAAGGGATCTTGAACATCATTCGCTCGCTGACCTCCGCGGCAAGCGGCGGGGAATGCGCTCGCTGCCGGATTCGGTCCGCGCCTCTCCGGCGCGCATCACCCGGAAGGTCCACGCCTCCCGCGCCGATGCGGTCCGGCTTGGGACGTTCGTAGGCTGAAGAAACGGAGCGCACCAGTTCTCCGTCACGAATTTCCTGAAGCCTCCACGCTTAGCCGGTCGCAGGATTCGTCGGCAGGCGGATCGAAAATTCTTCGCTCGCGGCCACATCCGCCGTCCGGCTGCTTACGGTCGCCGGCTGGCCGCTCTCTGCGGGGGCATCGGCGGCAAAAAGGCAAAGGATTCCCGCGCACAACAACATCGCTCGAAACATGCCTGCATCCCTCCGGAGCGGGGAAAAAGATGTTGACAATCGTTCGGAACATGATAGTTTACCGGCCGATATGCTGGCGAGGATTTCCTTGCCGGGGGCGATGGGTCGGCCGCGACGGGGCGGGACAGGGACCAGAGGCCGCATCTCCGTCTGATGGCGTCCGTCGAGGCAATTCGTTTGAAGAATACCATCAAGGGGGGATATCCATGACAAGCAGGCAGGAAATCATCGACATGATGGAGAAATTTCAAAAAGGAGACCTTCTGACATTCAAGACGCCCAAGACTTTCGGGGAAGACTATGTTGTTGTCGAACTGAATCCCGAGGCCGGAAAGAAATTTGTCTTGAAACTGGGCAAGGATCTGGATTCCGCCAAAAAATCCGCTCCGTACTACAGCCACGACCATGCCAAACCGATCGCCAAGTGGATCGCCGATCGCTGCGGCGAACCGCTCGCATAGGATTCCTTCGGGAATCCAGCGTTTCCCATGCGATTCTGTCCGGCCCGGGACCTTCGTGTCCCGGGCTTTTCTGTTCCCGCAGGGTCGCTTTTTTCTTGGACGACGCTCGCCCGATCTGATACCTTTCGCTTCCGCAAATTCCCGGGAGATCGATGATCAGACAGATGAAAAACTGGATTCGCATCCGCAGGCCGCCGGTCGTCATCGGCGTGATGGGCAGCCATGAAGAAGGGCATCGCCTCGCCGACGAGGCCCGCCGGCTGGGGATGGAGATCGCCCGCCGCGGCTACGTCCTCCTGACCGGCGGAGGAACGGGCCTGATGAAAGCCGCCTCGGAGGGGGCATGGCGGGAGGGAGGGCTCGTGCTGGGCATCCTTCCCAACGACCGCAGAACGCTCGTGCCGGGCTATCCCAACGAGTTCGTCGACATCCCCGTCTTCACGGGCATGAGGGAAGCCCGCAACGTCATCAACGCCAAGACGCCCCACGTCCTGGTGGCCCTCTCGGGAGGACTGGGGACCCTCTCGGAAATCGCCATCGCCGTCAGGGCCGGAACTCCGGTGATCGGCCTTCATTGCCCGGCCTTTCCAAGCGAGGGCGCGATCGATTTCACGGCCGCGGAAACCGTCGAGGAGGTCCTGGCCCTCATCGAACGGAAACTCGCCGTCCCGCAGGCGGGCCCATGATCCAGGGGAATGCCCTGCTGCTCGCGTTTCTCGTCCTCTACCTGGCCGCGAGTTCGTTTGAAGCGGTGCTGTCGGGGCTCAACATCCGGTACCTGCGCCGCCGCGGACACGAAATACCGCCGGTCTTCGCCGGTCACCTCGACAGGGAAACCCTGGCGAAGATGAGCCGCTACGGGGCGGAGACAGGACGCTTCCATCTCATCAACCGGATCTGGGACGACGCCGTCATGCTTGCCCTTGTGCTTTCCGGCCTTCTTCCGTGGCTGGACAAGGCCATCCGGGATCTGGGACTCCCCTGGATCGCGTCCGGCCTTGTCTTTTTCGGGCTGCTGGGCCTGGCAGGCGCCGCCCTCGACATCCCCTTCCGCCTCTGGGGCACATTCGTGATCGAACGCCGCTGGGGTTTCAGCACGATTTCCTGGAAAACGTGGCTCTCCGACCTCGCAAAAGAAGCGCTCCTCGCCGCGCTTCTGATGGGACTGCTCCTGGGCTCCCTGCTGGCGCTTGTCCAATATGCACCCCGCACCTGGTGGTTCTGGACATGGCTCGTGTTCGTCCTGTTCGAACTGCTGCTGCTCTGGCTGTACCCGATCTGGATCGCCCCCCTCTTCAACCGCTTCGAGCCGCTCCGCGACGCGGAACTCCGCCGGGCGGTTCTGGAGACGGCGGCCCGGGCGGGCATCGCCGTCAAGGGCGTGTACCAGGTCGATGCCGGCCGGCGAAGCCGCCATACCAATGCCTATTTCACCGGTTTCGGCAAGGCGAAGCGAATCGTCCTGTACGACACGCTCCTCGCCTCCCACGAAAGGAACGAGATCGTGGCCGTGCTCGCCCACGAGATCGGCCACTGGAAACTCCGCCACGTCTCCAAAAGACTCGCCGCGATGATCTTCCTGTCGCTGGGCGTCCTCTATGCCGTCTCTCTTGCGCTCGACAAACCGCTCCTTTACGGGACGTTCGGCTTTCCCCAGCCCTCCGCCTACGCCGGCCTCTTCCTCCTGAGCGTTCTTCTGCAGCCTCTGCAAACGGTCCTCCTGCCGCTCGGCGCGATCGTCAGCCGCCGTTTCGAGCGCCGGGCCGACCGATTCGCCTTCACGCTGACGGGAAGGACCGGACCGCTGATTGCGGCCCTGCGCCGTCTGGCAAAGGACAACCTCGCCAATCTCCATCCCCACCCCCTGTATGCCTTCTTCCATTACTCCCACCCGCCGCTCGGAGAGAGAATCGCGTCTCTGGCGGCGATGGAAAAGCGCTCCGCCTCTTGATTTTCATGAAGACATGACTAAACTAGGGCAGACTTTTTGTCCCCTCGCGCAATTGCCGTGACCCTTGCCCGATGAAAGCCGGGATCGCGGAAGGGACCGTACGCAAAATGTCCATACGGGAGAAGGATCATGCCGATCTACGAATTCTACTGCGGTCGCTGCAACACCGTCTTCAGCTTCTTTTCCAAGACGGTAAACACCTCCAGGATCCCCAAGTGTCCGCGCTGCAGGAAGGTGGATCTCGAGCGCCGGATGTCGATCTTCGCCCGGGTCAAGGGGGGAAGAGCGGACGCTGAAGCTTCGCCGAACGACGGCCTGCCGCCCCTCGACGAAGCCCGAATGGAAAAGGCCATGTCCATGCTGGCCTCTGAAGCGGAACACATGGATGAAGAGAACCCCCGTCAGGCGGCCAATCTCATGCGCAAGCTCACCGACATGACGGGCATGAAACTGGGTCCGGGGATGGAAGAGGCGCTGCACCGTATGGAGAAGGGCGAAGACCCCGAAAAGATCGAGGCCGAGATGGGAGATCTTCTGGAAGGGGAGGAGCCGTTTCTTCTGGAAGGGAAAGGGAAGGGCTCCCGCCGCAGGCGTGCCAAGCCCCGCATCGACGAGACCCTCTACGACCTGTGAGCAGTCGGAGGGAGAATCTGGCGGCATCGCCGTCCGGGGTTGCGCGCCTGCCGTTGGGTTTTACAGCATGAGGAGTTTTTCCGGAACATCGATCAGCCTGTCGGGATGCGCCGCGGCGAGGCGTTCGCGGGAGTGCCATCCCCAGGTGACGGCGACGGTGCGGATGCCGGCGTCCCGGGCCTCGCGGATGTCGCCGACCGTGTCGCATACATAAAAGACCTCTGCCGGCTTCACCCCGTAGAGCTCCAGCGCCCGCCCGAATTTCTCGGTTTTGCTGAAGCCCGCCTCCGATCCGAAAACGCGATCGAAACAGCCGTCCCAGCCGAAACGCGCCAGCGCCCGCTCAATCGTCCGGGCGGCGTTGGAAGACAGAACGGCCAGCAGGCGCCTTTTTTGCAATGCCTGCAGCACCGGCATCATCGCCGCATGCGGCCGGATCCCCCCATGGTCTTCGGCCGTCAACCGGAGGGCCCGCGCGAAGATCTTCACATCAATGCCTTTCCGGACCAGGGACTCGTAAAAATTCCCGTCGAAGAGGGCGAGAAAGTCTTCACGGCTCTTCACGATAGGGCTGCCGATCTGATCGAGCGCCCTTTTCACGACCCGCTCGTAGACGGTAAGCGACTCGACGAGAACGCCGTCGAAATCAAAGAGAAGAAGGCCGCTTCCTGTCTTCCCGGATCGCGGGCTTCGGGCGTCAGCGGACATGGCAGGCCACACGGGAGCCGTTCGGCCGCCCCGAAAGCGGCGGCTCTTCCTTATCGCAGATGTCGATCCGCAGCGGGCAGCGCGTGTGGAACCGGCATCCCGAGGGCGGGTCGATCGGGCTCGGCACGTCGCCTTTCAGAAGGATGCGCCGGCGTTTGGCTTGAGGGTCCAGACTCGGCAGCGCGGAAAGCAGGGCTTCCGAATAGGGATGCACAGGCTGCCGGCAGAGGACCTCGCTCCGGGCGATTTCCATGATTTTTCCCAGGTACATCACGGCCACGCGATCGGAGATGTACTCGATGAGATTGAGATCGTGCGAGATGAAGAGATAGGTCAGCCCCAATCGCTCCTGGAGGTCCTGGAGGAGATTCACGATCTGCGCCTGGATGGACACATCGAGGCTCGATACCGGCTCGTCGGCGACGACGATCCGCGGGTTCAGGGCCAGGGCGCGGGCGATCCCGATCCGCTGCCTTTGCCCGCCGCTGAACTGGTGCGGATACAGGAAACGCTGCTCGGGACGCAGGCCCACGGTCTCCAGCAGCTGGACGACCCGCGCCTCCCTCTCTTTCCCGGATGCAATCCCGTGAATGGCCAGCGGCTCGCCGACGATCGAATCCACCCGCTTGCGGGGATTCAGGGAAGAATAGGGGTCCTGGAAGATGATCTGGATATTCCGCCGCAGCTTTTGCAGTGCGCCGGATTTCAATGAGGAGATGTCCGTGCCCTCGACGCAGATGCTTCCCTCGTCCGGTTCCTCGAGCCGCAGGATGAGCCTCCCCAGCGTGGACTTGCCGCAGCCGGACTCGCCGACGAGGCCGAGCGTTTCCCCCTTGCCGATGGAAAGGTCCACGCCGTCGACGGCCTTTACCGCCGCCGTCCTGCGCCGGAAAAGCCCCTGCCGGACGGGATAGTGCTTCTTCAATCCGCGGATGGAGACAAGTTCGTTATTCATCACACCGCCATGCCCGGATAGGGAACTTTTCCCGGGCGATCATCCATATAGCCAACACCTTACCTGATGGCCGGGTTCCACCTCAACCAATTCCGGCATCCGCTCGCGGCACTTCGCAAAGACCTTCGGGCAGCGGTCCGCGAAACTGCAGCCCTGCGGCAGGGCCAGGAGGTCCGGCACGACGCCGCGGATCGCCTGGAGTCGTTCTTTCTGCCCGCCGGCACATGGCCGGGGAAGGGAGGCGAAAAGACCGGCCGTGTAGGGATGCTGATGGTTGTTGAACAGGCGGACAACGTCGGCATATTCAACGATGCGGCCGGCATACATGACCGCGACAGACTGGCCCACCTCGGCGACAACGCCCAGGTTGTGCGTGATGAGCAGAACCGCCGATCCGATCTGCTCTTTCAGGCGGTTGATGAGGTCCAGGATCTGGGCCTGGATGGTGACATCCAGCGCCGTCGTCGGCTCATCGGCGATCAGGAGCCGGGGACGGCAGGACAGGGCCATCGCGATCATCACGCGCTGGCGCATCCCGCCGCTCATCTGGTGAGGGTACTCGTTTACGCGGGTTTCCGGCGCCGGGATGCCGACCAGCCGCAGCATCTCGCCGGCCAGCTTCCAGGCCTCCGAGCCCCGCAGACCCTGGTGCAGTTCCACCGCTTCGGCGATCTGCTCGCCGATCTTCAGCACGGGATTGAGCGACGTCATCGGCTCCTGGAAGATCATGGAGATCCGATTCCCTCGTATCTCCCGCATCTCGGCCTCGGTCGCCGCAACGAGGTCTTTTCCTTCGAAGAGGATCGCTCCTTCCACGATGCGCCCCTGGGGCTCCGGTACAAGCCGCATCATCGACAGGGCCGTCATCGACTTGCCGCATCCGGATTCGCCGACGAGGCACATCGTCTCGCCTTCGCGGACGGTGATATCGACGCCGTCCACCGCCTTGACAACACCCTTGTTCGTGAAGAAGTGCGTTTTCAGGCCCCGGATGTCGAGGATGGCGTCCTTCATCGGGAATGCTCCCGGCTGCAGAGGCCGCGCAGAGCAGACTCGCTGGGCGGATCCGCGACGCCGGCTTCCGTGATGATGGCCGTTACCAGTGAGGCGGGGGTGACGTCGAACGCGGGGTTGTAGACGTCGATGTCCTCCTGGGCGATGCGGACACCGCGCAGGCAGAGGATCTCTTCGGGGTCGCGCTCTTCAATGGGGATCTCGTCGCCCGTCTTCAGGGAAAGATCGACGGTGGACAGAGGGGCGGCGACGTAGAACGGAACGCCGTGGGCGCGGGCCAGGACGGCCAGGGAGTAGGTGCCGATCTTGTTTGCGGTGTCTCCGTTGGCCGCGATCCGGTCGGCCCCTACGATCACGAGATGAATCCTGCCCTGCTTCATCAGGGCTCCGGCCATGTTGTCGGCGATAAGCGTGAAGGGAATGCCCTCCTTGCGGAGCTCCCAGGCGGTCAGGCGCGCACCCTGCAGAACCGGCCGCGTCTCGTCGACAAAGACGGAAATCCGCTTACCCTCTTCATGGGCGGCGCGGATCACCCCCAGGGCCGTTCCGTAGCCCCCCGTGGCAAGCGCTCCCGCGTTGCAGTGGGTGAGGATCGCATCGCCGTCCCGGAGAAAAGGGCTGCCGAACCGCCCCATGCGGCGGTTCGACGCCACATCTTCCTCCAGGATCGCCCGGGCCTCCGCCAGCAGCGCATCGCCGACGCCGGCAGTTCCCTCTGCGGATGCGGCGTCGAAGCGGCGCCCCATCCGCTCGATCGCCCAGAAGAGGTTCCGCGCCGTGGGGCGGCTTCGCGCAAAATCGTCGCAGATCTTGAAAAACTCGGCGCGCATCCTCCCGGCCGGCAGACGGCCGAGCCGACGCGCCCCCAGGGCGATGCCGAAAGCGGCGGCGACGCCGATCGCTGGCGCCCCGCGGACCGTCAGATTCCTGATGGCCGCGACGACCTCGCCGTATTCCCGGCAGAGGAGCTCCCGTTCCTGAAGCGGCAAGGCGTTCTGGTCGATCAGAACGACGGCTTCGTCCCGCCAGATAATGGGATGGATCTCCATCGGATTATGCTGTCCCTCGATCAAACAACCCTGCTCCTTGAATCGCGCTGTCTTACGCGGGTTTCTCCGCTCAACGGTCAGTGCCCGCCCCCGCCTCCGCCGCCTCCGCCGCTGGCATCGCTGGCCGCCGCCGCATCTGCGGCTGCTGCCGCCTCCGCCGCAACGCCGACGGATTCACTCATCGCCGCGGCATCGACCGACGCCTCGGCGTCCCCGCTGGAGGGCGCCTCCAGCAGGGCCGCGACGCAAGGGCCGGTCGGGTCTTCCTTCAGGCACTTCTGGAAAATCTCGATCGCCTTGTCCCATTCGCCCCGGTCCTGCGCGTCGAGACCTTCCCCGTAGTAAATCAGACCCGGGTAGGACTGCGTCGCATAGCGCCCGATCGTTGCCTCTTCCTCTTTGGTAAGTCGAATCCCCATATCCTTCAGGATCCCAAAGGCGATCGCCTTTTCGATCTTGAAAAATTCAGTTACCGGGCCGTTGGCGTGCTGCCTGCCGACTTCGCCCCCCGTCGGCACGTTTGTCAGCAGACCCTTGACGTCCAGCTTGTCTCCGCCGGCGCCCAGCATGTTGCCCGTCACGATCTTGCCCGCACCCAGAAGGCGGCCCACCCGCGGTGCCGTCTTGTCTTCCACAAGCCCGCTCGTGCCGAGCTGGAGCTCTTCCAGAAGCTTCTGGAGTCTGATGCGCTCTACAACCTTCAGGGATTTCGCCTTGCTCAGGTCCGTGATGAGCATCGCCGCCATCGCCTTCTGCAGGGGCCTGGACTGCGCGGTCAAACCCTTGTCACTGAAATAGGTCACGGCCAGGGCATTGGGGTCGCCCGGCGCGGCCTGCAGGGCAGCCTCCTGCTTTACCGCCGCCTTCGCCTTCTTGGCTGCATCCTTATACAGCGCAAGCGTTATCTGTTTGCGGACCACGGCGGAGAGGTCGCTGGTCGGTTCTTTTTCCACGTACGGGCGCCAGACCTGCAGGGCCTTGTCGTATTCCTCGGTCAGACTGTAGGCCAGCCCGAGATTGATGCCCGCCACCTTGTCGTCCGGGTCAAGGCGGTGGGCCTTCTCCAGCATCGCCACGGCCTCCGGCGCCTTTTTCATGCGCAGATAGGTCTCTCCGAGTCCCTTCAGGGCCTCCACGTTGTTCTCGTTGTTCTTCAGCACCTCCCGGAAGAGGGCGATGGACTCCTCGTAGCGGCCCTCGTGCATGGCCTTCGTCGCCTTCACATGGGTCAGCATCGTCTGGCAGCCGGCAAGAAGGGCCGTTGCCAGGAACGTCGCGCCGACAAACCAAATGATTTTCTTTCGCATAACGCCTCCCTCCTTCGGAGGTCCTCTATTTCCACCCTGCCGCAAGAATATTGGCCGCCAGCCGCTCCGCCAGTGACGTTCTGTCGCCGGCCTTGCCCTCCGCGCGGACAGCGGCGACCACTTCGCCCGTTTCCGTCTTCACCAGACGGACATGGATCTTGATCCTGTCCTCAAACAAGAGAAACGATCCCAGGACGAGGCCGTCCGCGCCGGCAAGCTCGTACAGCTTCCGGGCCGTCTCCCCGCCGCTTTGCCCTCCTGCTCCCGACGCAAGCTCCCGGAGAATTGCGCGGAGGCGCCGCCGGTCGATGATCTCGACGTTTCGGTTTCCGGAAAGGCCCCTTGTCAGGCATGCGGCCAGTTCCTCGCCCCATTTTCCGGGGCCCGAACGTTCGCCCAGATCCTCAAGCGGAAAAACAGCGATTCGCTGCGCCTGCCCCCGGCCGTCCGCCCCGGCCATCGCCGCATCGCGATGGCCCGTTTTTTCTCCACCTCCGGAAAACTTCGCTCTGAACCCCGCAACGATCCTGGCGGCGAGAGCCTGCTCGAGGTCGAAGAAATCCTTCGTTTCCCCCGACACCTCCTCGGCTCCCAGGATACTCCCCGTTTCCGCATCGGCAACCCGCGCGTCGATCCTCACCATCTCCCCGACAACGGAGAAGCTTCCCAGGACCAGCGCCTGCACCCCGAGGATCCTGCCCAGTTGTTGCGCGGATTTCATGTCGACGAGACCCGATGCACTCAGATTCAACTCGGAAAGGAGCGCCTCGATGCGCGTGCGTTCAACGAGCCGGAATCCCCGCTCCCGGCTCAGATCCGCGATGAGGGCATCGGCGATGCCCCTTCGGAAAGGATCGAAACGCTCGCGGTCGGTGACGGACTCGTTATCAAAAACGAGGACGGCGATCCGGATGTCCGGGCGGCTTTCACCTCGCACCGCTGCCGGCATGCACAGGACGGCAGCAAGAAGAATCGGCACAACGAAAAGAACCCAGGTTGTTGCGGAATCCGGGGATGCGAGGGAGGTTCTGAACTGGCCGGGGCCGCGTATCTGGAGGCACATAAATCAACGGGATCTTCGAACCTGCACGGCGACAACGGCGATCCCCCTCGTCTGTTGTCCCGTTTTTCTGCCGCGCACTGCACGGATTCCATGTCTTCCGGCCCCCGGCATCAGGCGGATTTCCGGAAGCCCCGGGCGTTACCGCCGCCGGGGCCGAAGGCTACGCATTCGTGTCAGCCCGCCAGCATCTTCTTGAGCAGGTCGTTGACCAGCTTCGGATTGGCCTTGCCCTGGGTGGCCTTCATGACCTGGCCGACGAAAAAGCCGAAAACCTTGTCCTTGCCGGAGCGGTACTGGGCCAGCTGGGCGGGATTCGCCTCGATGACCTTCCGGACCGCGTCGGCGACGGCGCCCTCGTCGGTGATCTGAACGAGGCCCTTTTCTTCGATGACGGCCCGCGGCGGCTTGCCGGTCCGGTACATCTCCTCGGCAACGTCTTTGGCCATCTTGCCGCTGATCGTCCCGTCCTCAATGAAGCGGATCATCTCCGCCAGCGATTCCGGCTTTACGGGGCAGTCGCGGATGTCGCGCTTTTCCTCGTTGAGGAAGCGCAGGATGTCGCCCATCACCCAGTTGGCGGCGATCTTCGGCCGGCCGGACAGCCGGACGACCTCCTCGTAGTAATCGGCCAGCGCACGGCTGGCGGTCAAAACGCCCGCATCGTAGGGCGGGATCGAGTAATCGCGAACGAAACGTTCGCGTTTCTCCAGGGGAAGCTCCGGGAGCGTGCCGCGGACCTGTTCCACCCACGCCTCGTCCACGACGACGGGCACGAGGTCGGGATCCGGGAAATACCGGTAATCGTGGGCCTCCTCCTTGCTGCGCATGGAGAAGCTGGCGCCCTGGCTGTCGTCCCATAACCGCGTCTCCTGGACGATCGTGCCGCCGCTCTCCAGGATGTACTGCTGGCGTTTGATTTCGTATTCCAGCGCCCGCTGGACGTTGCGGAAGGAGTTCATGTTCTTGAGCTCGGCCCGCGTCCCGAAAGCCGCCTGTCCCCGCGGGCGCAGAGAAACGTTGGCATCGCAGCGGAAACTCCCCTCCTCCATGTTCCCGTCGCAGATTTCGAGGTAAACCAGGATCTCGTGCAGACGGCGGAGGTAGGCGGACGCCTCCTCGGCGCCGCGGATGTCGGGGGCGCTCACGATCTCGATCAGCGGAACGCCGGTCCGGTTGAGATCGACGTAGCTCCACGGATTGTGCTCGTCATGCAGAAGTTTCCCCGCGTCCTCCTCCATGTGGATGCGGATGATGCCGATCCGCTTCTTCCCGCCGTTGAGATCGACGTCGATATGACCGTCTTCCGCAAGAGGCGAGGCGTATTGGGAAATCTGATAGCCTTTGGGCAGATCGGGATAGAAATAGTTCTTCCGCGCAAAGACGTTCTCCGGGTTGACGCGGCAATTCGTGGCGATCGCCATCCGGATCGCGAATTCGACGACCTTCCTGTTCAGGACGGGCAGAACGCCGGGCAGGCCCAGGCAGACCGG
>DIWJ01000005.1 GCA_002428445.1 Syntrophaceae bacterium UBA6109 | reverse complement strand
AAATGTTAATTGGACAGCCGTGATACATAATCTTAATAATATTTTCTTAAAGAATAACAATATTCAGTAAATTTATTTGTTTATACCCCCTCAGAGACGAGAACTGTCTTTCCTACATAAAAAGACGATAGTCGTACGATGAATTCCCAAATCGATTCAAAAGCGAGCCAATACGCGCGATGCGTTTCGATGACTGAATGGTTGCAGGGAGCTTCGCATAAAGGTCACCAGAATTCCAATCCATCTTTGATAACCCGAGAATTTCGTTAGCCACTGTAGTAAGATCAGATGTACCAGCGTATCTCCTGAGAACTATCGGAGCTGGAATGCGGCGTTTCCCCTGATAATAGGTCCAATTTGCTTTCGCTGCCTCTGTTGAGCCATGCACCCATGATAAGGCTTCGTACTCAGTGAGCTTTACAACTGTGCCACGGCGTACCGGAAACCTTAAGCCGATTGACCCCCTCTGTCTTTGAAATGGTGGCGCTTACAGTCTATTGCGAACCAGTCTCCAAAAATCTCGTGAAAAACGAGAAATAAACGAGAAAATAGCAGAGCTCGAAGTTCAAAGCCGAAGTGGCAGAATTTGTGAATGATACCCATCATGCGATATAAATAGCCACATTAGAAGGACTTAGTCCTCAAATATGGTCTTACCCGCCGGGAAGGCAGTTTTACCTGAGGGTAAATAATCGTTGACAATGTACCATTATTAGTACAGGCTGTTTCCCCTACAGAATAATGCCTGTCGTGTCTGTCAGGTTACTCATGACCGATTCCGGAGCCGAGCCTGTGAGAGATTGGCTCAAATACGACCTTTCCGAAGAGGAAAGAAAGATCGTCGGCCGAGACATAAAGATAATCCAATTCTCGTGGCCTGAAGGCATGCCTCTGGTGAAACCTCTCGGCGAGGGGCTCTGGGAATTGAGATCATCGCTCAGGGATAAGATCGCGAGGGTTATTTTTACGATACACAGCGGTCAGCTTATTCTGTTACATGGTTTCGTCAAAAAGGACCAGAAGATCCGCAAGAAGGATCTGGAAATCGCCTTATGGCGTAAATCCCTTTTCAAGAAGGGATGAGGAGGAGTTTATGAAGCACAAAAACATCGGTTCCGATTTCGATGATTTCCTCAAAGACGAGGGGATTCTCGCCGAGGTCGAAAAGTCAGCGATCAAGGAGATCGTTGCCCGGCAGATCAGTCAATTGATGACGGAGAAGAAAATTTCAAAGATAGAAATGTCCCGCCGGATGGGCACCAGCCGTTCTGCGCTTGATCGTCTTCTCGATCCCAAGAATCAATCGGTTTCCCTGAAAACCCTTGACCGAGCGGCTTCTTCCCTTGGGAAGAGGCTATGTATACATCTAGTGTGATACGGCCAAAAGCTGCCTGATATCGGTGCTCTCGGTCGCGGTTCTGGCTCATGCCGCTTATGATGAAATAACGAAAAGGCTGCCGTGGTGGATGTCGAGGAGTTGCTCGGTAAAATACCGGGCATTGCTTGCCGAAAACAACGCTTTACGGGAAGAGAACAAGATCCTGAAGGCACGGTTGGATGTAGTCGACCCATCTCAGTCTGATTTTGGAGTTGACCCGGTTTCTTGGACATATTATCTTTTGAGAAAGAGGTGTCCATATGTCAAAGACCCGTCCACCGTATCCTCCGGAGTTTCGTCGTCGCATGGTTGAGTTGGTGCGAGCCGAGAGGACCCCTGAAGCGTTGTCCAGAGAGCTTGAGTGCACGGCACAGTCGATCCGCAACTGGGTAAAGCAGGCCGACCGGGACGAAGGCCGTCGCAGCGACGGTTTAACGACGGAAGAATGTGAGGAGCTCGTTCGTCTGCGTTGGGAGAACCGGCGACTGCGGATGGAGCGTGAGATTTTGTCAAAGGCAGCGGCCTGGTTCGCTCCGGAGACCGGTTCGATCCCGGAGAAGTCTTCGAACTCGTGAAGGCGAATCACGGTAAGTATCTCCTCGGCAGAAGAGCATGATGTGATCGATGGTTACCGACGCGCCGCTGACAGCTTGTCCGCAAACCCGCCAGGTTCGACGAGTTTGTCGAGGCTGTCGAGACGTTGGGACTTTACTGGTTGCTTTTGAATGAACCATTGCCTCCGAGAAAGCAGGCAAGAGAATCATGAGCGAACCTCTGCGTGTACTGATCGTCGAAGATTCGGAAGAAGAAGCCCTTCTGATGCTTCTGCAGCTTCAAAGGGGCGGCTACGAACCGGCATATGAACGGGTCGACACCCCGGAGTCTATGGATGCCGCCCTGCGAAGGGAGGCATGGGACATTGTCCTCTCGGATTTCTCCATGCCCCGCTTCAGCGGGTGGGCTGCCCTGAAACTGTTCAAGGAAGCCGGTCTAAACATCCCTTTTATCATGGTTTCGGGCAAAATCGGCGAGGATACGGCAATTGACGCCATGAAAGCCGGCGCCCACGACTACATCATGAAAGACAATCTGCAGCGCCTCATTCCTTCCGTCAAGAGAGAACTGAGAGAGGCGGAATCAAGAAGACAACGCTACAAAGCTGAGCAGGCCTTGCGTCAAAGCGAAAGCAGGTTCTCCACGGTATTCCATCATTCCCCTATGCCGATGGCGATCACGTTGCTTTCCGAAGGACGCTTCTTAGATGTGAACAACGAATATCTACGTTTAACAGGGTACTCCCGCGAGGAAGTGATCGGCCGTACCACCATCGAGCTTAACTTGTGGGTAGATCCCGACGACCGTGGAATGTTTCTTCATGACATTTTACAGCACAATGGATCCATCAAGGGACGTCCCGTTTCAGTCCGTACGAAACCCGGGGACATAGTTGATTTGCTGTTTTCAGCGGATGTCATCGACACAGACAACACTTCCTGTCTGCTTTCGTCGGCCGTTGACATCACAGAGCTTAGGACGTCGGAAAAACGCCAGAAACTGGCCGGGGAAATATTAGAGGTATTGAATGAAACCACAGGGCTCGAAGACGTGCTCCGTGACATCCTCGATCTGATCAAGAAAGAATTCGGCATCGGAGCCGTAGGCATCCGTTTGAGGGAGGGGAAGGATTACCCCTATTGCAGCACCAACGGGTTCCCGCGTCATTTTGTTGAAATGGAGAGGGCCCTTTGCGCTCAAGATTCACAAGGTGTGGCCATTCATGATCCTCAGGGCAATCCGATATTGGAATGCATGTGCGGCGCCGTAATCTTGGGACGGACAGACCCATCCCAACCTTTCTTTACGGAATACGGCAGCTTCTGGACGAACAGCACGACGAAGCTCCTCACAACCACTTCAGAGATCGATCACCAGTCGAGGGCACGTAATACCTGCAACAAAGAGGGGTATGAATCCGTTGCGCTCGTCCCCTTGCGCGCGGGTGAAGAAATCATTGGACTTCTCCAGTTGAATGACAGGTGCCCAGATCGCTTTACGCTGGAAATGATCCATTTTTTTGAAGGCCTCGGTGGCAGCATCGGCATCGCCTTCGATCGCCGGAAGAAGATGGACTTGTTGCGCGAAGCGGAAGAAAAATATCGTTCCCTTGCATCGACGACGGATTCGATGTACCTGGTGGACCGTGAAAGCCGGTATCTGTTCATGAACGAAAAATATTCGCAGAGGTTCGGCATACCGGTAAACCAAGTGCTCGGCAGGCGTTACGGCGAGTTCCATGCAGAGGAGGATGCTGCGATATTCGACGACACGGTGAAGCACGTGTTCGAGACCGGCGAGGCCTCCACCATTGAATTCAAGAGCACAAGGGATGGAAAAGACTTTCTCAGGACGTTTAGCCCCGTCAAAGACGCCGGCGGAAATATTTCCGCCGTCACGATCGTTTCCAAGGACATTACCGAGCGCAAGAAGGCAGAGACGTTATTACGGGAGAGCGAAGAACTATTCCGAGGGTTATTCGAAAACTCTCTGAGTGCCGTGGCGATCCATGAGCTCGTTCAGGATGAGCAGGGAAACCCCTGCGACTATATCTTTCTCAAGGCCAATTCCGCCTTCGAGAAGCATACTGGATTGTGCGCGGCTGATGTCCTGGGCAAACGCGTGACGCAGATTCATCCCGGTATCGAAAAAACGAATCTTATTGACGTTTATGGAAAGGTCGCACTCACGGGTACGCCGTTCTTCTTCGAGACATTCTTTGAGCCGGCACAGCGATATTACAACATCAGCGCTTATCCGGTCGCCAAAGGTTGCTTCGCCACCATTTTTGAGGACATCACTGAGCGCGTGAAGACGGACGCCGAGCTTCAACATTCCCGCGGATTGCTGCGCGCGCTGGCCGGACGTCTGCAGGCGATCCGCGAAGAGGAAAGAAAAATGATCGCAAGAGAGATCCATGATGAGTTGGGCGGCGCGCTGACCAGCCTGAAGATCGACCTCTCCCTGCTGACGAAAGCCGCCCACCAGCTGAAAGACAAGCAAACAAGAACGAATCTGCTGGACAAGACCGATTCCATAATGAATGTGATTGATACGAGCATCCAAACGGTTCGCAGGATCGCCGCGCAATTGAGACCGGGCATTCTGGACGACTTGGGTCTTGTTGAGACCGTCGAATGGCAACTTCAAGATTACCAAAAACGGACGGGACTCCAATGCAGTTTTCTTCCGGAAGTGAAACACCTCGAATTGGACGAACAACATTCCACCGCGCTGTTTCGGATCTTTCAAGAGGCGATGACAAACGTGGTCCGCCATGCCGGAGCAACCGGAATACTTGTGCGCCTCTCCGAGCAGCCAGGTGAACTTGTAATGGAAATCGAGGACAATGGCAGGGGCATCCGGGACGAAGAGATTAGGCACAGCAGCTCACTCGGGATACTGGGCATGAAGGAACGCGCCTTGCTGTTCGGAGGAGATGTCGTCATCAAAGGACAGGCAGGTGTCGGAACCAGAGTGACGGTCAAGATCCCTCGTTGAGAAAAAGAGGGAAAATTTGGAATCGGGAGGAAGGCGCGAAATGATCCGTGTGATTGTCGTCGACGACCACCCTGTCGTGCGTCGTGGCCTCAGGCAGATGATCGAAGCGGAAGAGGGCATGAAAGTGGTCGGCGAGGCGGGCAATGGCCGGGAGGCGATCACGATCATCCGCCGGACCGCCTGCGATATCGTCACTCTGGACATTGCGCTGCCCGACGTCAATGGCATCGAGGTCTTCGATCAACTGCATCACGAGCAACCCAAGCTGCATGTTCTGATCATGAGCGTATATGAGGAGGAACAGTATGCGCAACGCATGCTCAGGGCTGGCGCAGCCGGCTATCTGATGAAGGACAGCGCACCGGAGGAACTGATCCAGGCGATCAGGCGGATCGCCGGCGGTGGCAGATACATCAGTTCTTCCCTGGCGGATATCCTGGCGTCGGAAACTGCCTTCCCGGAAAGATCTCTCCACGAAAAGCTATCTGATCGTGAATTTCAGGTCCTCTGCCTGATCGCCTCCGGGAAGCGGCTCAAGAATATCGCCGAGGCGTTGTGCATCAGCGACAAAACGGTGAGCACGTACCGGTTCCGAATCCTGGAGAAGATGAGGATGAAGACAAACGCAGACATCGTCGCCTATGTTCTGAAGAATAATCTGACCCAATAGAATCAGGAAACCCCTACAAAACCATCATCCTTCCCTGACAGACAAAGCCCCTCGACGAGCGGTAAAGGATTACTGCGGAGCATGGGAATCCGTATGCTCCGAGAAGAGCGCGCGTTTCCCCGGCTCTCCCAACCTTGATTCGAAAGGACCGCAATGAAGGTATTTTTTGTCGATGATTCAAATATCGTAATCAAGAAACTGATGGAGATGCTCTCCGGGATCAAAGGTGTTGATTGTGTGGGACAGGCCGGGAACGCGCGCGATGCGATAGCGGCCATCCCCGAGAAAAAACCCGATGTCGTGATTTTGGATATCCGCCTTGAAGGCGGCGCGAATGGCATGGATGTTCTCAAAGAGATCAAGAAGGAAAAGATATCACCGGTCGTCATCATGCTCACCAACTACCCTTACCCTCAGTACCGGGACAGATGTAGGGTTCTAGGAGCCGATTATTTCTTCGACAAAGTGACGGAAATTGAAAAGGTTTACGAAGTCTTCAACCAAATGACGAAAGCCAAAGCGTAGCGCTTGCCGAATACGATCCAAAGGAGGAGAGAGAGTTTGTGAGTGGGCTTCAGAAACTGGTGACATTCCGCCTGGACAACTGGAGATTCGCCCTTTCCGTTTCAATCGTGGAGAGGATCATCCGGGCGGTGGAGGCAACGCCGCTACCGAAGGCACCCGATATCGTTAGTGGTATCATCAACTTGCATGGTCTGGTCGTTCCTTTGTTTGACATCCGAAAACGTTTCGGCCTGCCTGCTCGAGAGGTGGAACTGAGCGACCAGATCATCATCGCCGCTGCTCGGAACAGGACCATTTCCATACTTGTCGATTCCGTAGACAATGTGATGGATATCCCGGAAGAAAAGATCGTTGCTTCCGATCAGGTCCTTACGGACCTGCCGTATGTGGATGGTATCGTCAAGACCGTGGACGGTATGATTATCATCCACGACCTTGATCGGTTTCTCTCCATTCATGAGGAAAAAACACTGAGCGAGGCGATTGAGGCACTGGAATCCCATGAACACCAAGGCGAATAACCGTGTCTTATCCGAAGCGCGCATGCAAAGACTCTCCGACTGGCTGACGGCGAGAATTGGATTGCATTTTGCGAAGAGGAGCTGGCGCGAGCTGTGCCAGAAGATGACAGCCGCCATGAGGGATTTCGGGTTCGAACAGGTCGAAGAATTTATCGAATGGCTCCCTTCCACGAACCCGACAAGAAATCATATCGAGATCCTCGCAAGCCACCTCACAGTGGGGGAAACCTATTTCTTTCGGGAGAGAGAGGCCTTTGAAATCCTTGAAAGGCATCTCTTGCCCGACCTGATCAAGACTCACCGAAAGACCGAAAAACGCCTTCGGATCTGGAGCGCCGGTTGTTCCACCGGCGAGGAGGCATATTCGCTGGCCATCCTTCTCGACAGGCTTATAAAAGACTGGCAAGACTGGAACGTATCCATACTTGCGACGGACATCAACATCGGGTTCCTAAGAAAAGCAGGGGAGGCAATCTATTCGGACTGGTCTTTCCGGGACAATCCGCCTTGGTTCAAGGAACATTACTTCGAGCCGGTTGACGCAGATCACTGGAAGCTTCTGCCCAGAATCAGAAAAATGGTCGTCTTTTCCTACCTGAACCTCTGCGACGACTTCTTCCCGGCGCTGCAGAATAACACCAACGCCATGGATTTCATCTTCTGCCGCAATGTGCTCATGTACTTCGCCCCCTCGCAGATTGCATTGACGGTCGATCGTTTTCATCACTGTCTGCTCGACGGCGGCCACCTGATCGTCAGTCCCGTAGAAACAGCCCTGCTGAACCGATCGCTTTTTGTTCCCGCTCGCTTCTCGGATTTAACCCTCTTCCGAAAGGATTTCTTCAAAGCAAGACCCGGCACCCGGGGGTTGGAAGATATACGGGAGACGCATGCAACCCCGGCATGGGCAAAGATCGAAAAACGCATTCACAAGGTGAAGCCGAAGCGAATCAGGGAAAGCGGCACAGAGAAAAAACCGGCGGAAATGCAAAAAACGCCACTCGATGAGGCGACCTTCCACTACCGGATCGGCAATTATGCGGAGGCGGAAGACAAGCTGCGTGAGAGCTTCTCGAACGGCGGCAGAAATCACGACAGCGTTGTTCTCCTGGCAAAAGTCCTGGCAAACCAGGGGAAGCTGGAAGAGGCTCGCCGCTTGTCGGAAGAGGCGGTCCTTGCCGACAAGCTCAATCCGGCTCTGCACTATCTGCTGGCCATCATCCTCGACGAGCAAAAACAGCTTGAGGAGGCGATGGCATCCCTGAAGAAGGCGCTGTATCTCGACGGCAATTTTATCATGGCCCACTTCTCTCTCGCCAATATCTTACTGCAATCGGGAAAAGTGGCTGAACCGCGAAAACATTTCGCCAATGCTATCGAGATCCTTTCCGGATACAAACCGGATGAAATCGTTCCCGAGTCGGAGGGGATAACGGCCCTTAGGCTTTCACAAATCATCCGCAACATCGAGCGGAAGGAGCAATTATGAAGAAGGGACGGGAAAATGCACCAGAAATCAGTACAGCCCGGCTGTCCTCTCCTGCAGCGGCGTTCGCATCCCCCAGTTCGGAGAAACGGTCCATCCTACGCGAAAGAGCGAAAATCCTGGCCAAGGAAACGGACAAACAGGAGAAGGCTGGAGCACCCCTTGAAGTGCTGGTGTTCCTCCTAGCCCATGAAACGTATGCTGTTGAAATTTCATTCATCTGGGAAGTCTACCCCCTGACCGAACTGACACCGCTGCCCTGCACTCCGGGTCACGTGCTCGGAATCATCAGTATACGGGGGCGTATCCTTACGGTGATCGACATGAAGAAGTTTTTCAACATTCCCGGAAAGGGCATCACCGATCTTAACCGGATCGTCGTGGTCCGCAGCGAGACACTGGAGATGGGGATACTAGCCGATGAAATCCTCGGTATCCGGACCATTTACACGGGGGAGATTCATCCGCCCCCTCCGGAAGCAGGAGGCATTCATATGGAATACGTAAAGGGAATCAGCTGTGAAGGCGTCATCCTTCTGGACATGGATCAATTGCTCAGACGCGGGGAACTTGTGATTCATGAAGAAGTTCAGACAAAAATCCGCCCGGCAACAATTTTCCATGAAAAAGGGCTTTGACATTCGAGCCATCTCCGCCTCTGCTACGGCGGGAACGTAACAGGAACGCGGGAAGGCATGACGCCGGGAAACGGGAACTCGTGCTTTGTGTTCCGGATCATAAAATCGCCGGTATGCGCAATCTAAGGAGGACTTATGAGGCAGCTTACACTGGGGACAAAACTGTTGATAGGAGGACTCTTGGTCCTCGCCATACCCATTCTCGTCATCGGAATCGTTTCGGTATACGAGTCTACTCAGAGCATTACGCAAATGGGCAAGGCTGATATGGTCAGCATTGCAGAAAGCCTTGCAGCCGCTCTGGACATCACCATGAATGAGCAGATGACTGTGGTTCGGAACATTTCTTGCTCGAATAGCGTCATCGCCGCCGCCGAAAAGGTATCAAAGGACCGGGGGAAAAGCAGCCAAAGCGAAATCCTCCTAGCACAGAAGGAAATCACAAAAATGAAAGCCGCCGTTGGCGATCGGCTTTCCAGCATCACGCTGGTCGGCAAGAACGGAGTGGTCTATGCATCCTCCGACCAGGGAAAACTCAACGGACTCGATCTCAAAGGCCGTGACTATCTTAATAAGGCATTCGAAGGAGTCACTAATGTTGGCTCCGTAATCATCTCCAGGGCATCCGGCAGGGTGATCTGCACCGCGGCATGTCCGATCTACGCACCATCCGGTAAGGAAATCATGGGAGCCGTCGTGATGGCCATGGAACTTAAATTCTTTTCCGATATTCTGGACAAGATCAAAATCGGCAAGACCGGCTACGCCTATATTCTCGATAAGAATGGTCTCTATATCAATCATCCTGTAAAGGAAAATATCCTGAAAGTGAACATCAATCAGATCAAAGGAATGGAAAACATCGCGCGCATGGTCGGTCAGGAAAAATCTGGCGTTACGGAATACGAACTCGAGGGAACCACCAAAGTCTCCGCCGTTGCCTATGTGCCTGTCACTGGCTGGAGCATCGTTGCCGCCATTCCGTCTGAGGAGCTCTACGCCCCCGCCGTCTTTACGAGAAATATGATCATTTCGATCGGCCTGATCTCCCTCACTTTGGCTTCTCTGTTCTACTTCTTCTTCGCCCGCAGCCTTACCCGACCGCTGACTGAACTTGCCGGCACCGCGGAGAGGATCGCCGCCGGTGATCTGGCCGTCGAAGTCACCTTCAAGAACCGCCAGGATGAAATCGGCACCCTGGCCCTGGCTTTCGACGGGATGGTTCGGTCCCTCAAGGACAAGGCGCATACGGCGGAGAGGATCGCCGCCGGCGATTTGACCGTTGAGGCAAAACCGCTTTCCGGTACTGACGCACTGGGAAACGCTTTTTCGACGATGGTATCGAAGTTACGCACGCAGACCCAGGAGATCATGGAAGGCGTCAATGTCCTTGCATCGTCGGGAAGCGAGATCATGGCCTCCGTTTCGCAGCTTACGTCCGGCGCCGCCGAAACCTCGACCGCCGTGAGCGAAACGACCACGACCGTGGAGGAAGTCAAACAGACGTCGGAGGTCAGTTCGCAGAAGGCAAGGCACGTATCCGAACTTGGGCGGAAGTCCGTAGATATCTCCCAGACGGGACTCCGGTCGATCGAAGAGACCATTCAGGGTATGAACCGCATCAAGGAACAGGTGGAATCGATCGCCGACATGGTGGTGCGCCTGAGTGAACAGAGCCAAGCCATCGGAGAGATCATCGCCACGGTGACCGATCTGGCCGAGCAGTCGAACCTCCTGGCCGTCAACGCCTCCATAGAGGCGGCCAAGGCTGGCGAGCAAGGGAAGGGGTTTGCCGTTGTCGCACAGGAAATCCGGAACCTCGCATCTCAGTCAAAACAGGCAACCGCACAGGTCCGCACCATTCTTTCGGAAGTTCAGAAGGCGATCAGTGCGGCGGTCATGGCAACGGAACAAGGCAGCAGGGCTGTCGAGGAGGGAGTGAAGCTCTCCACCCAGGCAGGCGAAGCGATCGACGTCCTTGCCGAAAGCGTCGGCGAGGCAACCAATGCATCCATCCAGATCGCTGCATCGAGCCAGCAACAGCTTGTCGGCATGGATCAGGTTGTCTCCGCCATGGAAAACATCCGCCAGGCCACCTCCCAGATGGCAGCCGGAACGAAACAGACAGAGAAGACTGCCCACGACCTGCATAACCTGGGCAGGAGACTGCAGGAGATCGTCAAATTCTACAAGGTTTGAACATCAGGGGATGGGCCATGGTTCGAAAGAAGGATGATTTCACGGAAAGGCTCCTGTCGACCTTCAGGGTTGAGGCGGATGAACACATCAGAAACATCACGGTGGGACTCATCGAGCTCGAAAAGGGCCTTGAATCGCAGGTCAAGGCGGGAATCATCGAAACCGTCTTCCGCGAAGCCCACAGCCTGAAAGGGGCGGCGCGTGCCGTCAGTCTGGGAGACATCGAAGTCATCTGCCAGCACCTTGAGAGCGTCTTTTCGGGACTGAAAAGAGGGGAAATCGTTCTTGACCCTCCGCTGTTCGACATCCTTCACCGTGCTGTGGATGTGCTGACCGAACTGATGCGATCCCCCAAACTGGGAACTGCTAGCGATCCCCATAGCATTCAGGAGATTGCCAACGAATTGGCAGCCATAGCCGCAGGACACCTTTTTGAAGAGCGGCCGGTTAGTGACCTGTATGAGCCGCCCCGGATCGTTTCGGAAATTCCCAATTCGCGAAGCACCTCTTCCGAAATGGAACCTCCTGTATCAGAAACTGTTGAAGCTTTTCGGCAACCGCAACAGCCTGCATATTCCGATACAATCCGCATTTCCATGGAAAAAATGGACTCGTTCCTGCGGCAGACCGAAGAGTTGCTTTCCCTGAAGTTGATGGCGGACAGATATAGGGAAGAGGTCTTTGCGCTGAACCGCTTGTTCGGCCGGTGGAACAAGCAATGGTCGGGGATATACCCGACCATCTGTGAGTTCCGCCGCCGGCAGGAAAAAAGAGAGAAAAAGGACCATGGAAAAGGACCGGAGGAGATACAAGTAGCGAAGCTTCTTGAATTCGGGGAGATGACCCACAGCTGGTTGAAGACTCTGGAAAGCAGCATGAACGAATTGAGCAGAACGGTCGAACACGGCCGCCACACGACGGCGCTGATGGTGGATACTCTCATCGGGGATGTAAAAAAGATCCTGATGCTTCCTTTTTCTACTTTGTCCGAAACCTTTCCGAAGCTGTTGCGCGACCTGTCCCGCGAACAGGGAAAAGAAGTGAAATTCTCGATCAGCGGGGGAGAGATCGAGATCGACCGAAGTATCCTCGAAGAGATGAGAATCGCTTTCATTCACCTGCTGAGAAACACAATCGACCACGGGATCGAAAAACCCGCGGAAAGGATCAAGAAGGGGAAATCTCCCCAGGGGAACGTCGTTGTTGTTGTTTCGCGCAGCGAGGGCAACCGGATAGACATCCTTCTGTCCGACGACGGAATGGGAATGGATTTTCAGGCGCTTAAGGAAGCATCGCGGAAACGCGGAATCATCTCGCCGGAGGAAGCACGGAGTCTGACTGATCGGGATATTCTTTCCCTCGCCTTCCAATCCGGCATTACCACAAGCCCGATCGTCACGGACATCTCAGGTCGTGGGCTCGGATTGGCCATTGTCCGGGAGAAAATCGACAAAATGGGGGGACAAGTATCGATCGAGGCGCCCTGCGGCGCGGCGGGAACCTTAATTCGAATCACCCTGCCCGTGACGCTTGCCACGTTCCGGGGCGTTTTCGTGATGGCCGCCGGACAAACCTTTGTCATCCCGACGGCGAACGTGGAAAGGGTGTTGCGAGTCAACGGAGGGGAGATCAGAACCGTCGAGAACCGGGAGATGATCCTTGTGAATGATGTCGCACTTCCTCTTGTAAAACTAACTGATATTCTCGAATTGTCGTCACCGAAGGGGAATCTTCCCATCTTCACCGCCTTGGTTCTGGAGTCGCAGGGCAGGAAGTTCGGTTTCGGCGTCGACGAAATTCTCAATGAACAGGAAGGAATCGTGAAGAATTTCGGCCCGCCCCTCTCAAGGATCAGGAATGTGGATGCGGCCACGATCCTTGCGTCCGGAAAGGTTGTGCCGATTCTCAATGTGGCCGACCTGATAAAATCGGCCGCGACATTCGCCACCCGTCCTGCAAGGCCGCTGGAACGGACCGAGATGCCTGAAGCCGAAAAAAAATCCGTCCTCGTGGTGGAGGATTCTATTACATCGAGGATGCTGCTGAAGAACATCCTTGAGACATCCGGCTATCGGGTCGTTACCGCCGTAGACGGCATCGACGCAATGACTAGACTGAAAATCGAAAGTTTCGATGCCGTTGTGTCAGATGTTGACATGCCGCGGATGAACGGGTTCAACCTCACAGAGAAGATCCGGGGCGATAAGAAGCTGGCAGACCTTCCCGTCGTCCTGGTCACCGCGCTTGGATCGCCGAAGGACAAGGAGAGAGGGATCGACGTCGGAGCCAATGCCTATATCGTCAAGAGCAGCTTCGATCAGAGCAATCTTCTGGAAACGATCCGAAGGCTAATCTGAACGATAACGTAAAACCGGTGCATTACGTTGCAGTCGATAAGATTATTGCTGGGGAGACGGGATGATCAAAGTGCTCATTGTGGAGGACTCTCAAGTTATAAGGGATTTCCTGGCCTTTCTCCTGTCCTCCGATCCAGATATCCAGGTTATAGGAACGGCCGGAAACGGTGAGGAAGCCGTCCGGGCCGTCAGACAGAAGAAACCCGATGTCGTGACGATGGATATCATCATGCCTGTGATGGATGGCTTCGAGGCTACTCGTGTCATCATGGAGACCTGCCCCACACCGATCGTGATTGTATCGGCAAGCTGGGAGCCCGGAGAAGTGGCAAAAACCTTCCGTGCCATGGAAGCAGGTGCAATTGCCGCTCTCGAAAAACCGGTCGGTGTGTCCCACCCGGACCACAAGAAACAGGCGAAGGAACTTATCCAGACCGTCAAGCTCATGTCGGAAGTCAAGGTCGTCCGTCGGCGACCAAGGACTCCTCAAGAGACGTTCAAGTCCGCCAGCGCTTCTCCTGTGGCATCATTTTCAGCAGATACGGACATGAAGGTTGTGGCGATCGGCGCCTCCACAGGCGGCCCCCCGGTAATCGAAACAATCCTATCGGGACTTCCAAAGAATTTTCCAGCGCCGCTGCTGATCGTCCAGCATATTGCCGCAGGATTTGTTCAGGGGTTTGCGGAATGGCTTGCCGTCTCTTCCGGGGTGCCTGTAAGAATCGCCTCTGATGGCGAATATCCCCTCCCGGGGTGCGTCTATCTCGCACCGGACGATCTTCAGATGGGGATAGGGAGCAGTGGTCGAATCATCCTTAGCAGCGGCGCTCCTGAAAATGGCCTCAGGCCCTCCGTTTCTTGGATGTTTCGTTCCGTGGCCGAAATCTTCGGGAAAAACGCGGTCGGCGTTCTCCTCACAGGCATGGGCAAAGATGGCGCCGACGAGCTGAAGCGGATGCGGGAAAAGGGCGCCATTACGATTGTCCAAGACAGGGAAACTTCCGTTGTTTACGGCATGCCGGGAGAAGCCAGAAGGATTGATGCGGCATCCTATATACTTTCTCCGTCCGGGATTGCGGCATTTCTTGCCGGATTTTCGATGACAAAAGCGAACGAGAAATAAAAGGCTGGGAAAAAGCGAATGCGGCAACAAATGATCAGAAAAAACCCGAACGATCGAGAGGGACAGGTATGGACAAGGTCAAGATTTTGATCGCCGAGGACAGCAGCACCCAGGCCTTGCAGTTGCAACATTTCCTTGAAGAGCACGGCTACATTGCTGCTGTTGCCCCCAATGGTAGAGAGGCCATGAAATCCATATGTGATTCAAAGCCCTCCATCCTCATCTCCGACGTGATGATGCCGGGGATGGACGGTTATGAACTCTGCCGGCAGGTTAAGTCAGATGAACGATACCGTGACATCTCCGTAATTCTGTTAACCTCTCTGTCCCAACCTCAGGCTGTAATCTGGGCGTTGCAATGCGGTGCTGATAAATTCATCACCAAGCCCTATAATGAACAGCACCTTATTTTCACGCTGAATCATCTTCAAACAAATCTGCCTTTTGAAATCCAGGAAGAACCCAGGAATGGCATTCCCATCTCCTATCGAGGAGAAACCCACCTCATCACGTCGAATCGGTGGCAGATTCTTAACTTCCTTCTGTCCACCTACGAAACGGCTTCTGCGCAGAACTTTGAACTGTCCAAAATTCAGGAAGAACTGAAGAATATGAACCGGGAGCTTGAACAAAGAGTAAAGGAAAGAACGGCCGCCCTGAGCATCGAAATCGCCGAACGTAAGGCTGCCGAAATGGCGTTACAGGCGAAAAACGAAGAACTCAATGCCGTTACACAACAGCTTTGGCAGGCGGCGAAACTTGCGACCATGGGCGAACTAGCTTCCAGTATTGCCCATGAACTCAACAATCCGCTTGCCACCGTCAGCCTCCGAATTGAATCCCTGACCGCCCAGTCACCTGAAGGGGATCCCAGACTGCGTGAATTGAACATCATCGGGCAGGAAGTCGAGCGGATGGGAAAGCTCGTCGCGAATCTCCTGCAATTTAGCCGCCGGGGCCGGCAGCAGATCTCTACGCTGGACGTATGCGAAGAAATTGAGAACACTTTGGAACTCATCAATTACCATCTCCGTAAGAATAACATAGATGTTCTGCGCGAATTTGAAGCTGACATTCCGTTCATTATGGCGGACCGTCAACAATTGCGGCAGCTTTTTCTGAATCTCTTCACGAATGCAAGCGATGCAATGCCCAGCGGGGGGACACTAACGATTGTTGTTGGGTTATGTCCAGAAGGAAAGAATATCCGGATTGAGGTTATCGATACAGGTACGGGAATACTGCCCGAAGTTCTGCCCAAAGTGATGGAACCATTTTATACGACCAAGCCAGAAGGAAAAGGAACTGGACTCGGGTTGGCTATCTGCAAACGTATTGCACAAGAACACGGAGGAACAATTACGATTGAAAGCGAGGGGGTTTTAGGAAAGGGGACAAGGATCTCCGTCACGTTGTCTTCGATAAACCATAGCAACACAGCCTATTCTCTTGATTAGTAAGCTAAAACAAGAGAGCTGGAAGGAAGGATATGTCTAGAAGAGAATTAGATCACAAAGTAGGCCGTATCATGATTGTCGATGATGAAGTCGAGTTGATGACGGCCCTCTGCGAAATGCTCTCTGGTCAAGGGTACCTAACTGCTGGGTTTCGCTCTGGCGAAGAGGCCTTGGTAGTCCTCAAGGATCGGGAATTCGACCTGCTGCTGACCGACATGATGATGCCCGGGATGAACGGCATCGAACTGATCCGGAACGCCATTGAGATCGATCCCAACCTCATCGGCATCATCATGACCGGTCACGGAACTGTACAATCCGCCGTGGAAGCGATGAAGACCGGTGCCTTCGATTATATCCTGAAGCCCTTCAAACTCGGCGAACTTATGCCGCTGCTCACGCGGGCCATGCAGGTTCGCAACCTGCGGCTGGAAAATATGCAGCTCAAGGAGACCGTCGCGATCCACGAACTGGGGAAAGCTATCTCCTTTTCGTCCGACCTGAGCTCTATCCTGAACAAGATTGCCGATACCGCGCTCCAGCAATGCAGTGCAGACGAAGTTTCCATCATGCTTCCGACGAGAGACGGCAGCGAGCTTTATGTCGCCGTCGTCCGCGGAGGACACACGGAAAATATCGGGACGCATGTGTCGATCGAGCACGGAATCGCCGGCTGGGTTGCCCGCAACCGAGAGCTTGTTGTCCTGCGGGGAGAGGTCAAGGATCCGCGCATGGCTCCCATCAAGCCGCGCACCGACATACACACCGCCGTCTGCATGCCGATGCTCTCCGGAGGCAAACTGATGGGTGTGCTGAATGTCAATGTAACGAAAGCACACCGCGCCTTCACCCTTGGGCAGGTGAATGCGCTCACCATTCTGGTCAGCATCATTGCCCCCATCCTCGAGAATGCGTGGCTTTATATCAAAATCCGCGAGGAAGAAGAGAAATACCGGTCCATCTTCAACAACTCGATCGAAGGGATCTATCAGCGGTCACCGGAGGGGAGAATCATCGCAGCCAATCCAGCCTTTGCCAGGATGCTGGGCTATGACACCCCCGAGGACCTCATGGCAAGCATTACCGATTATATCCATCAGGTGTATGCGAATCCGACCCGAGCAGATGAATTCATTCAGATTATGGAGTCCAACGGAAGCGTGCGGAATTTCGAATTCCAAGCCCGCCAAAAGAACGGCAGATCCATTTGGCTGTCGGCCAATGGAATCGCAGTGCGAAGCGAAGATGGGAAGTTGAGGCACTATGAAGGACTTCTTCAAGATATCACGGAGCGCAAACAGGCGGAAACCAGGACAAGGCTGGTCAGGGGAATCCTTGAAATGTTGAATTCCTCAAACAACGATATCACGGACCTGATCCACGACATTCTCAGCATGCTCAAAGAACAAGCGGATATCGAGGCCGTTGGAATTCGACTGAAAGAAGGAGAGGACTTCCCTTTTTTCATGACAGACGGCTTTACCAACCACTTCGTCGACGCCGAGAATCATCTCTGCGCATACGACAAAACGGGGGAAATCATCCGCGACGCACAGGGAAAGCCGATTCTTGAGTGCATGTGCGGAAATATCCTGAAAGGAAGGATAGACCCCTCGCTGCCCTTCTTCACGAAGGGGGGAAGCTTCTGGACAAACAGCACAACGAAGCTCCTGGCATCGACATCTCCGGAGGATCGGCAGAGCCGTACCAGAAACCGCTGCAATGGAGAAGGGTATGAATCTGTCGCGCTGATCCCACTGCAGTCCGACGGGAACACCTTCGGTATTCTGCAGTTCAACGATTCCCGGCAAGGTATTTTCACGCCTGAGAGAATCCACTTTTTCGAGGGACTTGCGGCAAGCATCGGGATTGCGATCGGCAGGAAACGATCCATCGAAGCCCTTCGGGACAGTGAGTTAAAATACCGCACGCACTTTGAAAACGTGATGGACGTGATCTATTCCACTGATGGGGATCTGAGATTCATCGAGATATCTCCCTCAGCCGAGAAGGTTTTTGGATACCGACCGGATGAGTTGATCGGCAGATCGATCGGCGAACTTAACCTTGCGTCAACGGAAACCGTGGAAAAAATTGCCTCGGATATAGAACGAGTGCTTTCAAGGAAAGAATATGTTTCCGAGGTGTATGAGTTTCTCAACAAGGACGGAACCGGCAGATTTTGCGAGGTCAGCTCTTCCTTTCTTCCTCGACACGGCAATACCCCGATGGCAATCTGCGTGGCCAGGGACATCACCGAACGCAAACAGGCGGAGGAATGGCTGCTCCGGGAGCGCAGCATAGTCGACCGTATCATGAAGACGAGCCCCGCCGGCATCACCGTGGTGGACCGCGACGGCAGCATTGTATTCGCCAACCAACGGGCACAGGAAATATTCCGTTTGGAGACCGATAAAATCACCAAGCTGACCTATCACGCCCCCCAATGGAACATCACAGATTTCGAAGGCAAACCACTTCCCAAGGAAAATCTTCCTTTCCACCAAGTCATGTCTTCAGGACATCCTGTTTATGGTGTGCGGCATACCATAGTCACAAATGCGGGAGAGCGCGTATATCTCTCGATAAATGGTGCCCCATTATTTGATGAGGAGGGGAATATCAAAGAGGTGGTTTTTACCATCGATGACATCACGAAGCAGCGCCGAGCCGAGGAAAAAATCAGCGAATCGATGGAGAAGCTGCGTCAGAGCATAAACGACACCACCCGGGCGATGGCCTTGGTGGTGGAAACGAGAGATCCCTATACCGCAGGGCACCAATCCCGGGTTGCCGAACTCGCTCATGCTATTGCATGCGAACTGGATCTCAGCGGAGATCAGACCGATGGTCTCCGGATGGCAAGCACGATTCACGATATCGGCAAGATATCCGTTCCGGCAGAGCTCCTGTCGAAGCCGACTAGACTATCGGACATTGAATTTTCCCTCATCAAAGTACATCCCCAATCCGGTTATGATATATTAAAGGACATACAATTCCCCTGGCCCATAGCAAGAATTATCCTGGAACATCACGAGCGAATGAACGGTTCCGGTTATCCGAACGGGCTGACCGGAGACAAGCTCCTGATCGAATCGCGGATTCTGGCAGTTGCAGATGTAGTGGAATCCATGGCATCTCACCGTCCTTATCGCCCTGCTTTGGGAATCGGTGCTGCCCTGGACGAGATTAACAAAAATAAAGTGGTTCTCTATGATCCGGCCGTCGTTGACGCCTGCTTGAGGTTGTTTGCAGAAAAACGCTTCGAGTTGGCCTCATAATGAAAGGGATGTATTCAAGGGCACCGTCGACCGAGCACCAATTCACGTGTCTGACGCTCTAGGAAACGGCAGGCGACGTGAAAAACCATGTTTCCTCGTTGCGTTCGTTTGTCAGGTTGTCCGGTCCCCATCATCCATTACCGAAAGGCGTCGTATCGGACTGGGATCGTGAAATGAAATTATTTGAATGGCTTGATCGATGGTCCTTGAAGACAAAGGGTCCAAGCCTTCGTAATCGAATCCAAGGAGTCCACAATCCTCAAGGTTAGGCATCGTGACACGCCATCCCCCCCTCAAATCACGGTAGAGGTAATAGTCGATGACCCGCCGCAGGGCGTCATTGGTTGCGTTTCTTGCCGGTCCCCGGATGTCGCTATCGGCGGCATACTCGCTGAACTCAAGTTGCATGGCCTCAAAAACGCTCCGAGAGAGATCTCCATGGGTTATTCCAACGGCGCCCTTTGCCTGAGTAGCCCTGTAAAGAGCTGATCGCAACAATGCGACCTGGGCGAAATCATTGAAGTGCCCTGCCTGCAGCGAGGCGTCTTGGCGGTTGTCTGTAAAACTGAGCAATTTGCGGGCTTCTGGGTTTATATCGCGGTCGCTTTGCAGTTCGATGAGGGACCGAACCGCTAAGATTGTTGTGGCTGTGCTGCGATTATCCACGCCGAGAGTCGCGAGCTTGCCGCGTTCGGATCGCCGGCTTTTGGTGTAAGCCACGCCACAGGAAGGTTCGAGGCAGAACAGGAAGTTCCGATGGATCAACGCCGCCGCTATACCGTGCATAGTTGGTCTCAACAGCGCCAGCTTCTGGGCCTCAACAATCCACTTTGTTGACCGACAAAAGAGCGAACAGAGAGAACAGGGGAAATTAGGGCTCTTCTGTGCCTTGTTCTGTTTTCTCCGGTCAACATCTTCGGCCCGATCCCGCCATTTGAGGGCCTCCGCATAAAAAAACCGCGGGATTTCTCCCGCGGTGTAATTTCTGGTGGGCCAGGACAGAATCGAACTGTCGACACATGGATTTTCAGTCCATTGCTCTACCGACTGAGCTACCGGCCCATCGCGCCACATCTGCGGCGATGGAAAGAGGCTTTCCCTCTATATAATGTAGTCTTCTTTGTCAAGGTCTTTTTCCGCCGCTGAAGGTGTCGTTTTCACGGGCTTTTCACCCTCGCGAATCACGATCGTTCCGGCGATGTAGTCGTGCCAGCCGCGCTTCCTGCGGTCCACGGCAACCCACAGAAATCCCAGGTAGAAGAACAGCATCGAAACGAGGTAGCCCACCCAGCGCAGGAAGGCGAGCCCGAACGTCATCGGGCTTCCGTCGACCGGCCTCACGCGGAGCCCCATGACCATCTTCCCCGGCGTCCGTCCGCCGGCGCCGTGGAAGTAGACAAAATAGAGGAACTTCGTCACGAATGAAGTCGCGCCGGTGTAGATGAGGAAGAAGGGGCCTCCGTAGGTTACAAGGGCCGGCAACTCCTCGGGCGTGAAGGTGCTGAAGAGCAGGGCGAGGATGCCGATGAAGAGGATGAACATGGAAATGAAGAAGATGACGACGCCGTCGATGAGAATCGCGACCGCCCGCCGCCAGAACCCTCCGTAGCGCTCGACGGTCATGGCGCGGAACTCCCCTCCGGATCGCCGCCGCCGAAAGACCCCAGCTCATACTGAAGAATCGACAGGATGGCGACAACGGCCGTCTCCACCTTGAGAACCCGGGGGCCGATACTGACGGACCGGAATCCCGCGGAGAGGGCGGCATCGACCTCTTCCGCCGCGAATCCCCCCTCGGGGCCGATGAGGACGAAGCAGGCGCCGGGAGGGTTGGCGCGCCAGGGATCGAGTACGGCCCTTGCGCCGCGGCGGGATTCCTCCTCCCAGAAGATCAGCTTCAGCTCCGCGGAGGAGGACGCGTCGAGAATGTCCCGGAACGATCCCGGTTTGTCGACGGCGGGAAGAAAGAGCCTGCCGGACTGCCGCGCCGCCTCGGCGGCGATCTTCCGCCAGCGGTCGGCCTTTGACGCGGCTGCGGCGGGGGATAGCCTCGGGACGGAACGGAGCGAAGAGAAGGGCAGGATGCGCGAGACGCCGACTTCGACGGCCTTGCGGACGACGGCATCCATCGTCACGCCCTTCGGCAGGGCCTGGGCGAGGCTGATCCGGAGGCCTGTTTCGGTGCGTTCGGTGCGATGAAGGACTTCGACGATGGCCTTCTTCGGATCGATGCGTTCGATGCGGGCCGCGAATTCAAGGCCCGCGCCGTCGAAGAGCAGCAGCGGGTCGCCCGCCTTCAGGCGCAGGACGGAGCGGATGTAATGGGCGTCGTCCCCCGTGAGGTCGCGCCGCTGTCCCTGCAGCAGGCCCGCGGCGGTCAGGATGCGCGGCGTGGTCACCGGCCGTCCTCCTCCTTCTTCAGGACGTAGCAGTACCACTCCTTTTCCGAAATCGCGTTGTGGATGATGAGCGGCGGGACCAGGAAGTGCGTCTCGATGTCGCAGCGGTCCTGGTCGATGATGCCGGAGATGACGAGGTAGCCGTTGCGCTGCAGGAGCGACAGCAGGTGGCTGCGGACCTTGAGGAGGATCTTGGCGGTCAGGTTGGCGACGATCAGTTCGAAGGGCTCGCGTATGCTGGCGACGTCCTTGTTGACGATCTCCACGCGGTCGGTGACTTCGTTGATCTCGCTGTTTTCCCGCGCGATTTCCACGGCCTTTTTGTCCGTATCGACGCAAACGACGCGCTCCGCGCCGAGCTTCGCGCCGGCGATCCCGAGGATGCCGGTGCCCGTGCCCACGTCCAGCATCCGCCAGCGGGCAAACCCGTGATCCTTCAGCAGGAGACTCTCGATTGCGCCGAGGCACATCCGCGTCGAGGCGTGCTGGCCCGTTCCGAAGGCCATGCCGGGATCGATCTCGATGACGATGTCGCGGCTGGAGGGCGAATAGCGCTCCCATGTGGGTTTGATGACGATGGTGCGGCTCACCCGGATCGGCTTGAAATACTTTTTCCAGGCCTCCGCCCAGTCGGGGTCGGATATCTCCTCCGTCGAAAGGACCACCTCGGGAAGGTCGGGAAAGATCTCGTGCAGGCTTCCGGTGTAGGCCTTGAGCGAGGCCATCCGCTTCTCGAGGCGGATATCGAAGGGGAGATAGGCTTTGATGGACCCGGGAAACGATCCGTCGGGAAGGTCATCCAGGGCTACCGGGACGTTTTCCTCCTGGAACACGCCCTGGGCGCCGAGCTCCGTGAGGAAATTGGACAGGGCGTCGCCCACTTCGGCGGGCGCCGACGCCTCGATCTTCAGCCACCTTTCCTTTTTTGGAGTTTCTTTCGGGGCTTCCGCCATGACGGCCTCCTGGTTGCGAGGTCAAGGGTGATGCTGCCGGAACCGGTTGACCAAGCTATAACCTCTTTCGGCGGAGATTGCAAGGCGCGGGCGTCCCGGCCGGCTTGAATTTTCGGGATCGACATGGTAGCGTCGAAACATCCGGTTTTTCCAGCCGGAATCGAGGAGACCGCCCGTGCGTTACTATCCCGTCAACCTGGATATCCGGGGGAAACGATGCGTTGTCGTAGGCGGCGGAGCCGTCGCCGGGCGCAAGGTGGAGCGTCTGCTGGAATGCGGCGCGAAGGTCTCCGTGGTGTCCGAAAAACTCGCGCCGGCCCTCGCGGACATGAAGGCAAAGGGCGCCATCGACCATGTGCCCTCGGATTATGACGAACGGTATCTCCGCGGGGCGTTCCTTGCGGTCGGGGCCACGGACCGGGACGAGGTGAACGGGCGGATCAGCGCCGATTGCCGGCGGGCGGGCATCCTCGTGAACATCGTCGACGACCCGGCGCGCTGCGATTTCATCCTGCCGTCGCTGGTGCAGCGGGGAGACCTGCAGATCGCCGTTTCCACGGCGGGCAGGAGCCCGGCGCTGGCCAAGAGGCTGCGGGTGGAACTGGAAGAACGTTACGGCCCGGCCTGCGGGACGCTGGCCGCCATCCTCGGGGAATTGCGCGCCGAGGTGGCGAAGCGCGGAGGCGCCGCGGACGACCGCGGGAAGGTCTTCGAGGCCCTGGTGAATTCGGACATCCTGGCGGCGATCGAGCGTGGCGACGCGGATGCCGTCCGGAAGATCATCCGCGACATCGCCGGCCTGGAATTCGACGTTGCGCGCTGGATGAAGTGAACGCTATGGACATCCTTTTTTTCAAGGCGGCCGTTGTGGCCTACCTCGTCAGCGCCGTCGGTTATGGCTTTTCCCTGACGACCCGGCAGGTCTCCGCGGCGAGGGCGGCCACCTGGTTCCTGTTTGCCGCCTTCCTCTGCCACAGCGTGTCCTTTCTTGTCCTCTTCGCCGGGGCGGCCGGCCGGACGCCCCTGACGAGCATTCATGAAACGCTTTCCCTTTTTGTCTGGGCCATGACCGGCGCCTATCTCGTCCTGCAGCTGAAGACCAAGACGCGGGTCCTCGGGGCCTTCATCTCGCCCGTCGCGGTGGTCGTGATGATCTTCGCCTCGGTCCGCCTGGGAGGCGAGGTGTCCCTGCCGCCCCCGCTCCAGAGTTCGCTCGTGCCGGTGCACGTGTTCCTGTCCGTGATCGGCGAGGCCCTCTTCGTCATCGCCGCGGCCGCCGCGGGCATGTATCTCATCCAGGACCGCCTGATCAAGAACCGGGGAAAGAGGAGCCTCAGCCGCTATCTGCCGTCGCTCCGGGACCTTGACCGGATCCACCACGTCTGTCTCATGGCCGGATTCCCCGTTTTGACGCTGGGGATATTCATCGGCTCCATCTGGGCGCGGACGGCCTGGGGAAGCGCCTGGCAGTGGGACCCCAAGCAGGTCTGGACGCTCGCCTTCTGGCTCTCCTACGCCTTCCTCCTGCACCAGAGGCTCGCCATCGGCTGGAAGGGCCACCGGGCGGCCCTCTTTTCGGTCCTGGCCCTGGCAGCCGTGATCGCCCTCTTCATCGCCGGCGCGGTCTTTTTTCCCACGGTGCACAGGTTTGCGTGATCCTATGAAACTTGTTCTCGTCGGCATGAGTCATCAGAGCGCCCCCCTGGAAGTCCGGGAGAGGCTGGCGCTCGCCTGCGGGGACACTCCGACGTCGCTGCGGGAGCTGGCGCTTGTGCCGGAAGTGCGCGAGGCTCTTTACCTCTGCACCTGCAACCGGATCGAGATCCTCGCCCACGTGCCGGCGGCGTCGGACGCCGGAGTCCTGCGGGCCTTTGCGGCGGCGCAGGGCGGGCTTTCCGAAAAGGAGGCCGCCGAGTGCCTTTACTCCTATGAAGACGACGGGGCCGTGCGGCACCTCTTCCGGGTGGCCGCCGGGATCGACTCCCTCGTGATGGGCGAGCCCCAGATCCTGGGCCAGGTCAAGGAGGCCTACCGCCAGGCGGTTCGCAGCCGGACCAACGGCGTCCTTCTCAACAAGACGATGCACCACGCCTTCCGGGTCGCCAAGCGCATCCGGACCGAGACGGGGATCGCGGACAACGCCGTTTCCGTGAGCTTCGCCGCCGTCGAGCTGGCGAAGAAGATCTTCGGCGATCTCAGCGGAAAGACGGTCCTCGTGGTCGGCGCCGGCGAGATGGCCGAGCTTGCGGCGCGGCACCTGATGACGAACGGGGCGGCGCGGATCCTGGTCGCGAACCGCACCGCCGAGCGGGCGCGGGAGCTGGCGGCGTCCTTCGCCGGGACGGCCGTGCCGTTCGCTGAAATCGGGCTGGCGCTGCGGGAGGCCGATATCGTCATCAGCTCGACGGGCGCATCGGGCCACGTGATCAGCGTGGAGATGGTCGCAGGGGCCCTGCACAGGCGAAAGAACCGGCTGCTGTTCCTGATCGATATCGCCGTGCCGCGGGACATCGAGCCCGCCGCGGGCGACATCGACAACGTCTACCTGTACAACATCGACCACCTCCAGGAGGTCGTCGACGAAAACCGCGCCTCGCGCATGCGGGAAGCCGTGCGGGCCGAGGTGATCATCGAGGAGGAAGTCGGACGGTTCCGCGCCTGGTTCGACGCCCTCGATGTCGTTCCCACGATCGTTGCCCTCCGGGAAAAGCTGGAAGGCGTGGCCCGGGGCGAACTGGAAGACGCGGCCTCCTGGCTCGCGGGGCTCAAGGAAGAGGACCGCCGGAAGGTGGAGTATCTCGCGGCCGCGATGATCAACAAGATCCTCCACGATCCGATCACCGCCCTCAAGGACGAGAGCGTCGACGGCGCGGGTCTTCCTTACGTGGCGGCGGTGCGGCGGCTCTTCGGCCTGGACCGTGAGGCGCCGAGGCCGGAAGGAGAAACGCCATCGACCGGACATTGAAAATCGGCAGCCGGGGCAGTTCCCTGGCGCTCACGCAGACCAACGCCGTCGCGAAGTCCCTCCGCGATGCGAATCCCGGATTGCAGACGGAGATCGTCGTTATCCGGACAAAGGGCGATATCATGCAGGACGTGGCCCTGGCGCGGATCGGCGGGAAAGGGCTTTTCGTCAAAGAGATCGAGGAGGCGCTCCTCGCCGGGCGGGTCGATATCGCCGTGCACAGCCTCAAGGACATGCCGGCCGAGCTTCCGGCGGGGCTCGAGATCGGCGCTACGCCGAGGCGCGAGGACCCGCGGGACGCCTGGATTTCGGCCGACGGCCGGCGGATCGAGGATGCGCCGAGCGGCGCCCGCATCGGAACGGGATCGCTCCGTCGCGGCCTGCAGGTGAGGAGGGTGGTGCCGCAGGCGGAGATCGTGCCGATCCGGGGCAACGTCGATACGCGGATCCGGAAGATCGCCAGCGAGAATCTGGCGGGGGTGGTCGTGGCGGCGGCGGGGCTGAGCCGCATGGGATGGACGGACCGGGCGACGCAGATTCTCGAGCCCGACGTCATGCTGCCGGCCGTGGGCCAGGGGATCTTGGCCGTGGAAATGCGCAGCGGCGACGCCGCTGTCCGGGAGATCCTGCAGCCGATCGACGACGCGGATACCGGGCTCGTGGCGCAGGCGGAGCGGGCTTTCCTGCGGGCGCTGGGCGGCGGCTGCCAGCTGCCGGTCGCGGCCTACGCGGAGAACCTGGGCGGGCGGCTGCGGATCCGGGGCCTCGTGGGAAGCGCCGACGGAGCGGTTGCGATCTGCGATGAGGCGGAGGGGCCGGACGAAAACGCCGCGGCCATGGGAACGGAAGTGGCCGAAAGAATCCTCCGCGCCGGGGGCAGGGAACTGCTCGACGCGGTGTACAGGAAGTAATTCCCTGTCATTCCCGTTTTCTATTTGTCATTCCCGCGAAAGCGGGAATCCAGGAATTCGGGAGATCATCTTTGCCGCTCTTGGAGTATGCAAAGAGCTGGGTCCCCGCGTACGCAGGTCCTATGATTGAAAAAA
>DIWJ01000033.1 GCA_002428445.1 Syntrophaceae bacterium UBA6109 | reverse complement strand
CCGTTTTTCAACGGCCTGTTAGAGCTTTCTGGCTAGTAGCGAAGTATGGAAGTACATTGGCCCGTGGCCAATAGATGTGTTTGTAACATGTTGAATGTGTTGTGATATGTTGTGATCATACTAACTCTTAATCAGCGGGTCGGGAGTTCGAATCTCCCAGGGCTCACCAATAAAAACAGGGGTTAGCAAGAAATTGCTAACCCCTGTTTTTTGTCCATCCATCAAATGTCTATCACTTTGGTGTTAGGCTGCTTTTCAGGTTTGCCAATCTCTTGTGAAAAATTCTACAAACTTTAGTTCAAATACAAAGCGAGAGGTGGGATGATTGAGTCAGGCCATTAAATACGGGTAGAAAGGCGCAAGAAGGATTGGATGACGTCGTGGGGAAAATCTGCATAAAAAAGAAAAGGAATTTTCTACCTCTCCCCCAAAGTAACAACGATTCCGATAGGCCCTCATCGCTCTTACTGAAAAATCATGCCACAATCCTAACAGGAACACTGTGCCGCTTTTCGGGACAGAGGACCGATCATCATGGCAAGATCTGCCGGAAATAGGGGCCAGCAATTTCCTTTACAGGAGAATCTTTTTTTCCTATACTTCGCGCTCAGAAGACAAAGGAAGGACAAGATGCCTGTCCACGGAAAGCAGATTTCACGGGTCATTCTCCTCTTATCGGCCGTCATATTCTGCATGACGCCGGTCAGTTCCTACTATCAGCCGTCCCATGAGCTTCGAATGCAGGAGGACTTCAAGCTCAAGGCGCCGACCGCAGAAAACGGGCTTGACGCTTCTATACAGCCGCTTTACAAAATCCAACAACCCTCCTCTGAGCTTTTTACCCGCAGCGATATCCGCCTGGATATCACGCGGGCGGTTTTTGGTGAGTATTCTACAGAAACAGTTTTTCGCCCTCACGAAATTACTCACATCGCCCATTACTTCAGGGCGCCCCCCTCTCTCCTTTCCTGATGTATCGTTCATCATCAACCTGATTTGTTGGAAGGGGATGCCGGCATGCCGGTATCCTCGGAGTTGCCATTTTCGACGGGTCTTCACCGGGGAAATTTCTTATCCCCGGAGAAGGCAACGTGTATCTGCACGTCTCCTCTCTTGAACGAAAAGGGACGGTAGATCGTCGGTTGAATGGGAACAATTAACGATCAACATAATTCTTTTGATAACTCGGGAAAGGAGTTTGTCATGGAGAGACGTTTCAAATTGATAGCCATTTATCTCGTTCTGTTTTTACTTGCCTTGCCCCTGATGGGGTGTGGCGGTGATGCGATGATTCTGACTCTGAAGGTCGACTCACCCGACAATGATACCACTGTTACTACGCCTGCGGTAACGGTAAGCGGCAGGGTTACAGGGACTGAAAGTAGTAGTGCAAAGGTGACAGTTAATGGCACAGACGTGCCTTTAAACGACCGCAAATTTACCGTCGGTATCACGCTGACTGAGGGCAAAAATGTAATCACTATTAATGCAAAAGCTGCGGCGGCCGATCTCTCTGAGCAAAGAACTGTCACCTATACTCCAGCAAAGTAATTGTTTCAGCGCAGAGGTATCTCTGCCTGCCCGCTGGGCCGGGCCGGGTGACAGATTTTTCCGAATGACGTCTTCCTTTTACGGAAGAAACTCATGAAAAGGAGAGAAAGCATGAACTGGAAATTCTGGGAAAAAAAGAATGCAGATGGGGCTTCGAAACTGTCTGGGCCGAAGGATTTGACCCCGCAGATCGGTTTCCAGCTTGTCACCATTTTGAAGAAAGATCCTGACTGGGTATGGAAACTGAAGGTCTGCTTCAGGCCGAACACAGGAGGAAACGGCTTGCAGGACGTCCGGATCTTTGATCCTCGCCAAGCCTCGATGGCAAAAATCGCCGTCAAGAATTATTCGACTTTCGATGATCATCGTGACCTGATCCTCTATGAGGGAACGTTCAACAAGAAGACGAAGGAAGTGAAGATCAAGGAGACAGGCAAGGCCTGATCTTCCCCGGGACCTTACCGCGTGGAGACAAAGCAAGAATCCGAGAAGAAGCTATATTAGGAGGAATTATGCAGAAGCTGTTCAGAGTTATAGTAGTGGCCTTTGTGGCCGCAGCCTTGATTTCGGGCTGCAAGGAAGACGCCATGGATAAATCGAAGATGCCGCAAAAGGCGACCGATACGCCCTCTACGACGGGCAAGTAGTGACGGAATCTTCAGCGGGATTGTTCTGGGGAAGGGCCGGTTATTAGGAGAAGCTAGATGTCCGGCCCGAATGAGGTGACTCTGCCTAAAATTTTAGGTATGAGCGTTAGGAATGAAACGATTTCAATTCATTAGACTCTCTGCATATGCGTGCAGGTAAGGATGAAAGAGTATGGCTGATTTAGGTGGTGAGCTGATGATGATTATCGGCATTTGCGTCGTTATTGGCGCTGTTGTCATAGCGACGAGGATGGGAAAGAAATCGAACACTGAAAGAAGTGATTCCAAAAAGGACACATAGGTCCGGATGACAGAGAGGACTTGTTATCGACCTCTCATCTAAAGGTCAACTCAGGGGGTTCCGAGATGCATCACGGAACCCCCTGTTTGTCTTGGCGCGCCCACCTGGGTTCGAACCAGGGGCCTTCGGATTCGTGGTACAAGGACCGACTGGTGGGGTCGTTTGGGTAATCTTCTCCTCCCACGAGTGCCCCTTCCCTCGAAAGAGACACCACATTTCAAGTCAGAGTTCCGGCATTTTGATAGTCCTCAGTGAAGCCATGCTCCGGCGCTGGAGGACGATAACCAAAGAAGCTGTGTAGCCGAAACCGGCTCATTGCGCACTTTTTTTGATTACTCCTGCATGCGCACTACAGGTTGAAAGCCGCTATAAAAGCTTGACCATCCCTATTCTCGACTTGAATAAACAATCGCTATCGAATCACAAGAGAGAGACTGTCACTGCCCGTCAGTTCTTCGTAGGTCGCCTCGACGTTATGCTTGTGAAAATATCCGGGACATACCGTGACCACGCCGGTCTTGAAGAATCGCTTGAACCAATCAAATCCACGATTCATCCAATTCCCGCTTTCCTTTTCGTCATAGTGGGCTTGCAGCTCATCAAAGACCTTTGCCGCCTGCCACTTCGTCGGGGTGATCTTTTTCACGCGGGTTTCGAAGTTCTTGCGGCAGACGAGATGATGCCCCGCCCCGGCTTCCCGGTTCGATCCCTTGGACAGCGGGCAAGTCCGCGAGCGGATGCCGCCATCGACCGTTTCCGTCGTCAAAGGTTCGGTTTGCTGATATAGTGCACGCAGGGAACCGGCCGTAGCGCCGGGAGTCGGGGTAAACCAGCAGGTCGTCACCAACATCATCGAGGAGGCAGCCGGGATGAAAGCCTATGACGGCATCATCATTTCCTGCGACCGGGACAATTCCGTTCATCGATATCTTGTCGAGGACAAGGGCCGGATTGTCTTTGTCGGGAATGTCCTGCCGGCCGAATACGAGAGAGCGCCGAGAGCGTCTCTCGGGGCGGGATCATTGCTGCCGGCCTTCGGCGATACCCACCTGCACTTTCTATCCTATGCCCTGTTCAATGCCGGCCTCGATGTGAGATCCGCAGGCAGCGTGCCCCAGCTCTGCGGGCGGGTCAGGGAATTCGCATCGGCCAACCGCGACAGGATCATCATGGGATTCGGCGCCTCTCCCCATTCCGTTGAGGAGAAGAGGCTCGTTTCAAGGGATGAGCTTGACAGGGCCTGTCCTGACCGGGCGGTTTTTCTTGTGAAGTACGACGGCCATGCCTGCATCCTGAACAGCAGGACGATCGGAATGCTGCCCGGCAGGATCAGGAGGCTCAGGGGCTATCATCCGGACACCGGGGAGATGAATCAGGAGGCCTTTTTCGCCGTAACGGATTTCATCACCCGCAAGGTCTCCCTCCCCAGGACCATCGGCAATATGCTCCGCGCCGTCGATGATATGGCGGATAAGGGGATCGGCATGATGCATACGGTATCCGGCGTGGGTTTTCCCATGGATCTGGATGTCACGCTGGAGATCATCTTCGGGAAAGGCCTGAATAGCGGTTTCCAGAGCCGGGTCTTCTTTCAGACCATGAGCATCGACAAGGTCAGGAAGCGGAAGCTCCCGCGTGTCGGAGGATGCTTCGCAGCGGCGCTGGACGGCTGTTTCGGAAGCGAAGATGCCGCACTGAACAGGCCTTACACCAGCAGTCCCGACAATCGCGGCATCCTGTTCTATAGCGATGCAGAGGTCATGGAGTTTACGAAGAGGGCCAATCGCGAGGGGCTGCAGATCGAAATGCACGCGATCGGTGATGCGGCCTTCGATCAGGCGATCCGGGCCATAGAGGCCGCCCTGAAGGATTGTCCCAGGAAGGATCATCGTCACGGCATCATCCACGCCTGCCTGCCCACCGATGAAGGACTTCAAAAGTGCTCCGAGCTCGGCATCCAGATTCCTCTTCAGCCGGCCTTTTTCATGTGGGATCTGGAACCCCACGAATTTCTGAAAGGCATTCTCGGAGACCGGACCGAAAAGCTCTCTCCGCTTCGCAGGATGACGGACATGGGAATTGTGATCAGCGGCGGATCCGACGCCCCCTGTACGCTGCCGGATCCGCTCTTCGGCATCCATGCCGCCTGTAATCACCCCATTCCCGAACAGTCTCTCGACATCCGGGAAGCCCTGAGAATGTTCACATACAATGCCGCCTGGACCACTTTCGATGAAAAAGAGAGGGGCAGCCTCGAAAAAGGCAAGGTGGCGGATATGGTGATCCTGAACGGTAATCCGCTCGCCATGAAGCCGCAGGAACTTCGAAACCTGAAAGTGGAGAAGCTGCTCCTGAATGGAAACGCCTACAGGAAGGGCCAGGGAGTCCTGAGCCTGCTGGCGAAAGGAATCCTGCCGGGGGGAAGGATCTGAAGACAGGGCGGGGAGCCGGGCTGTACCGGCGCAGGTCATGGCCGGACCGGCCGTCCATCGCAGGAAGGAGTGTTCTGGTGGCCGAACCTTCGAGGAATCTCTTTGCGGACATCCCCGGGAATCTGAAGGATGAATTCGTCGAGACCATTCTCGACGCGCCGGGTTTCCGCGTGGAGAGAATTGTCTCCCGCGGCCATTGTTCGCCGGCAGGCTTCTGGTATGATCAGGACGGCAGCGAAGAGGTGATCCTCCTCAAGGGAAGCGCCGGTTTGCGTTTCGAGGATCGGGAGGATCTCATCACCCTCAAGCCGGGCGACACCATCCATATTGAGCGGCACCGCAGACATCGTGTGGAATGGACGGATGCCGCACAGGACACGATCTGGCTGGCGATTCATCATCAATAGGGCGTCGCGTCCGTCGGCCCGGCCCTGAAATACCGGAGGATATCCATGGCTGTCCATATCATCCCCGTCGCTAAGCTGAGTCCCGAGGCCCTGGAAGGGGTTATTGCGGAGTTTCTTTCAAGAAGCGGCACGGATTACGGTGAAGTCGAGGCTTCCTGGGAAACGAAATTCAGCCAGGCAAAACGCAAACTTGAAAACGGATCGGCCGTTCTCGTTTTTGATGACGAGACGGAAACAACCAATATCTTCCTGGCGGATGATCCCGTCCTCAGGAAGGCGGGTGTCAGTTCCTGATTTTACGCTGAAGAAGTTCAGCGACCGACCGAAGCGTCTCTTCGTCCGGCATATTGTCCTTCCAGACCTGGAAGGAATGCACCTCGCCTGCCCGCGTACGCACGACCAGTCGTTTCCCGTAGCTGAATCTGTCCACACCGACCCCGGCAATGTCATGAAACGGCAGGACAAGCTCGGACCCTGTGTTTGCGAATCGGCCCGTGGCGACATAGGTGGCAAACTGCAGATTCCTGTCCGTGATCAACAACTGTCCCGTCTTTCTCATCTTGTAGAAGTCTTCCCGGCTGGCGACGAACATGCCCTCGACGGCCTTCAGCCAATCGCCGGGTTTCCGCACCGCGTTCGCGTCGGCGGCGGAAAGCAGCATTTCATAAGGATTGACCGATTCCCAACGCGAGGAATGCGCCAATCTTCGCAGCACGCCATGGAAGTCGAACTCCGCCACGAGGTAGAGATCCTTTGTAATGGGAGCCGACAAGTTCCCGACGAGGCAGCCAAACATCGCACGAACCTTCTCCGCACGATAAGCCAGCAGGCGTTCGTCCGGCGACACGGCGTCCGGCTCGCCCAGCTCCAGGATGACGTCGGCCCTCGTCGTTTTGCCGATCTCAAACTGCCGCGACGTCTCCTCTTTGATATTGGCGCGCGCCGAGCCTGAATGGTGTTCCGGGAGAGGAAGAACCATGCAGCCGGAGATGCAGAGGGCCAGTGCCAAGGCCAGAAACGGCAGCCGGGGATTTTTCGCCAGCCTATTCGTTGCGCCGCGGGCGGTGAAGGGGCGGATCGCCTTCATTCAATTCACTTCCACCAAAGAGCGTTTGCGCAGCGTGCCGGCATCGTCGAAAACCAGCACGAGACTGTACTTCGCAAACATCCACGTCGGCCAGCCCCTGGACGGGTCGGCCTCGCGCCCTACGGGGTAATAACCGCGGTTCTCTGATTCGAAGCCGAGTCGATAGGTAAGGATTCTGTCGTTCTCAAAGCGGCCGGACGGCTGGCCGAGCGCGGCAATCACCTCCGCCCTGGTGGTCTTGCCTTCGGCGAGGAAATTCAGCAGATCCGCACGGCCTTTCAGGGGCAGCTCAGTCGCGCAGCCGACAAGCGCCAAGACAAGCACCGATGCGAGGAAGGTCGCTGCATTCATCATGGGCAAGCTTACAACATTGCGCCGCGGCGGGGAGAGCATCATGCCGGAAGCATTCATCCTGTTGCGGACGATTTCAGGCCTTTGTGTCCGATTCGAATTTTCTGCTGTACCTCCTGACCAGATCCGTGAAATAGTCGCGGTCTTCGACGGGCATGACTTCTTCCTCGCCCTCCAATGCGCCCACGTCATGAAGGAGCTCGTCAAGGGTCTTCAATGTTCCCTTTTCAGAATCGTCCGAAGGCTCGATATTCGGTTGGGCGTCGAGACAGAATTGAACAAACGAGCTCATGGTTTCGTGCTTCGATTCAAGAAAAGTATTTCCGCAATCAGATTTCTCTTGAAGGATTGTTCCCATGCGGAGGAAGAAGTTCTCGTCCTTGTGGCGCTGTCTCTGCGCGATATGGGAAAGGACAAACTCATGCCCAAGGAATGCCTTGTCCCATTTGATCAGTCTGTAGATCGCTTCATCGTCGCCGGTCCTGGCCCTTGTGACGGTACCGGTTATTTTTTCTCCATGCCGTTCCTCGTACTGTTCCAGATCTTTCAGAAAGCCGACGGATTCGCGCGAGTGGATTTCTGCAAACCATTTTCTATAATGGGTTTTTGCAAAAAGATCCCATTTCAGGGCGTAAAGAATGCCCAGATAGATGAATTCCTGAAAACGGAGCCGGAGCCTGTGGTAAAAGACTTCCTGGAAATCGGCGGGGATATGCTTCGCATACTCCCGCGCCTCGTTGTTGCACAACTCGCACAGGGATTCCCAGAGGGTTTTGAAGCCGGGTCTCCGCAGGATGTCATATCCTTCCATTTCCTGCCCCTCAGCATACAGGAATACGGTTCATCTTAGACCGCCCCGTGAGCCCCAAAGTGGTAAGAACGTTTGTTTTACTTATCACTTTTTAGAAGGTTTCTAAACTGTATTTGAAAGAATTAAAATCGTTGCGCAAGGGTGTCTCTCTTGCGAGATTGCGGTCCCGGGAGTTGAAAACGGGGATTCCTGCGCAACCCGACAGGGCGCAACCCGGCAAGGTTGACACGCTTCCGGATCTGAGATAACTTTCCCCGGCGGAACAGGCTTGTCAGCGCAGGCGCGGAGAGTCTTTCAGTGGACTCGTGCGGGAAGAAACCATGCAATCTCCTTCCATAAAACGTTTCCAAAGCTCTCCTGCACGGCATCTCCGCCTGTCCATCCTTTTCGCTTTCCTCCTCCTGGCGGGTCCGATCCTGCTTCTCACGCCCGGCGCCGGTTTCTGCGCCCCGGCATTGAAGACGGCGACCTTCCTCCCGCAATGGCGTCCCCAGGCGCAGTTTGCCGGCTTCTACACGGCCTACGAAAAGGGACTGTATCGGAAATACGGTATCGACCTGACGGTTCTCCGCGGCGGCCCCGACCGTCCCGCCGGCGCCGCACTGGCGGCGAGGCAGGCCGATTTCGTTACCTTGTTTCTGTCCGAGGCTATTCAGCTCCGGGACAACAGGGTCCGCCTGATCAACATCGGCCAGCTCATGCAGCGTTCCGGGTTTATGCTGGTGGCGAAGGCGGGCAGCGGCATCGCTGCGCCCCGGGACCTGCAGAACCGCAAGGTCAGCCTCTGGACGAGTTTTCAGGTCCAGCCGTCGGCCTTCTTCCGCAAGTACGGCGTTACGGTGAAACCCGTCGCGCAGGGCGAGACGGTGAACCTGTTCCTGCGCGGCGGCGTCGATGCCGCCTCCGCCATGTGGTACAACGAATACTACACGCTCCTCAATTCCGGCCTGAACGAAGAGGACCTGACCACCTTCTTCCTCGACCGGCACGGCCTGAACTTTCCCGAGGACGGGATCTACGTGCTGGAGGAAACGTTCCGCAGGGACCGGACGCTCTGCGACGGCTTTGTCGCGGCCTCCCTGGAGGGGTGGCGGTACGCCTTCGACCATCCCGAAGAAGCCCTGGACATCGTCATGGGTTACGTGCAGAAGGCGAACGTGGCGACAAACCGTCCCCACCAGCGGTGGATGCTGGCCCGGATGCGGGACCTCATCGGGCCGAAGGATTCCTCGATCCCCATGGGCGTGCTGCCGCGGCAGGATTTCCTGACCGTGGCGAGGGAACTGTACCGGGCGGGCCTGACCGCCGGCGTCCCGTCTTACGGAGAATTCCATGTCTTTGGCCCCGAAAAGCCCTGAATCCGGCAGCGAGCGCATTCCCCGCGGCTTGCGGCGGGGTAAGCGAGCGAATGATGTTCAAGATCCCTTCCCCGGGGATCGAAGATTCTCCGGAGCTTCCTCCGGAAATCTTCAATCCCGTCTCGGGAGAGGGCTTGCCTTCAAACTGTCCCTGTTCATCCTGACCAGCACGGCCGTCATTTATCTCGTGGCCTTTCTGTACAGCTACGTCACCTTGCGCAAGGAAATCCTCGAAGATGTGAAGAAGGACGCCCTCGGCGTGACCATGGTGACGCTGGGAAAGGTCGACAACGTCCTCGGCGGCGTCGAAAAAGTCGCATCCTTCTTTGCCAGGGATCTGTCCGGCGAGGGACGGAAAGGCCCCGCCATGATCCGTCAGATGGAGGGGCTCCTGCAGGCCAACCCGGAGATTTTCGGCGTCGCCGTGGCCTTCGAGCCGAGAGTCTTCGACGGCCGCTCCCGGTTCTACGCCCCTTACATTTATCGCGGCCCGGACGGCCTGAAGCGAATCCTCATCGGCAGCGCCGATTACGACTATTTCACCAAGGACTGGTACCAGATTCCCCGGGAACTGGACCGCTCCCTCTGGAGCGAACCTTACGTCCATGAAGGCGAAGGCGGAGACTTGGTCGCGACCTTTTCCGTTCCCTTTTACCGGGCGGCCGCGGGGGAGCGCAGCCTTGCCGGGATCGTCCGGGTGGACGTTTCCCTCGACTGGCTGCAGGACATCGTCAGCAGGCTCATGCCCGAGCGGCAGGGTTATTCCTTTCTCATTTCCCGCAACGGCGTCTTCGTCATCCATCCGCAGAAGGAATACATCATGCGCGAGAGCGTCTTCAGCCTCGCCGACGCCACACAGGACGAGGAACTGCGGCGTATCGGCCGCCACATGGTATGGTCCGGGAAGGGTTTCGTGCCCCTCAAGGGCGGCGCCTTCGGCAGGGATTCCTGGATGTTTTACGCCCCGCTTCCCTCCATTGGCTGGTCCATCGGCCTCGTTTTTCCCGAGAAGGACCTCTTCGGGAACATCTTCGAACTCAACCGCGTGATCCTGATGATCGGCGGCGTTGGATTCCTCGTGCTGCTCATCGTGATCGTGATCATCTCGGGAACGATTACCCGGCCCCTGCGCGTCCTGACGGAGAAGGCGGCGGAAATTGCCCGGGGAAACCTGGATGTTCCGTTGCCGGAGATCCGTTCGCGGGACGAGGTGGGAGAGCTCTCCCGCTCTTTTGAGAACATGAAGGGCGCCCTGAAGGAATACATCAGCAACCTGGCGGAAACGACGGCGGCCAAAGAGCGCATCGAAAGCGAACTGAAGATCGCCCGTGCGATCCAGATGAGCTTCCTGCCGAAAAAATTCCCCCCCTTTCCGGAACGGAAGGAGATGGACATCTATGCCACCCTCATTCCGGCCAAGGAAGTCGGGGGCGACCTGTACGATTTCTTCCTCCTCGACGAAGATCACCTGTTCTTCTCCATCGGGGATGTCTCCGGGAAGGGCGTTCCCGCGGCGCTTTTCATGGCCGTGACGAAAACGCTGATGAAGGGCATGGCGGAGCGCGACCTGTCGCCGTCGAACCTTCTTGAGGCCGTCAACGGAGAGCTTTGCCGGGACAACGATACGTCCATGTTCGTGACGATCTTCTGCGGCGTCCTCGACCTGACGACGGGGCGGCTTCGCTGCACCGGTGCGGGACATCCGGCGCCGCTGCTGATTCACGCAGGCAAGGATCCTGAGCCGCTGACGATCGAGCAGGGATTCCTCCTCGGCGCCCTGGAAGGCGTCGCCTACAAGACGACGGAAATTGTGCTCGCGCCGGGAGACCTTCTTTTGCTATACACGGACGGTGTGACGGAAGCCCAGAACGGGAGCAGGGAATTCTATGGAGAGGAGCGCCTGAGACGCGTCGCCGCGGCCGGCGCGGGAGCCGGGACGGTTTCCCTCGTGGATGCCGTCGTGGCCGATGTCCGGTCTTTTGCCGGAGAGGCCCCGCAGTACGACGACATCACGCTTCTGACGATCGCCTACAGGGGCGCAGGCGGCGACTCCCGCCGCGGCGGCCGGTGAAATATCCCATCGGAGAGGGCAAGAACTATGGACGTCAAGGTGCGAAAGGAAAAGGAATCAATCGTCGTGTCGCCCGTCGGACGGATCGATACCGTGACGGCGCCCGAATTTGAAAGGGCCCTGACGGGCCTGATCGCCGAAGGGGGGACGCGCCTTGTCCTCGACCTCCGGGGAGTCGATTACATCAGCAGCGCCGGCCTGCGCTGCATCCTTGCCGCCGCGAAGCTGCTCAAACCGAAAAACGGCGTGCTCGTTTTCGCGGCCCTGCAGGGTCCGGTCAAGGAAGTGATTTCCATCTCGGGATTCGCTTCCCTGTTCAAGATTTTTGATTCGCCGGAAGAGGCCTGCCGCCAGGTGTGAAATCATGGTCAAATCGACGACGCTGCGGATGAGGGCAGAGATGGAGTCGTTCCGCCCCCTCACGGAGGCGGTGCTGGCCTGCGCGCGCCGGATGAACTTCACGTCGGCGAGGCTCGGCGAACTGGAACTGATCCTGGAGGAGGTCCTCGTCAACATCATCCGCTACGCCTACCAGGCGTCCGCCGGGGAGATCGAAATCGCCTGCGCGCCGGCCGGAGAAGATGGTCTCCGCATCTCCGTCATGGACACGGGCGTTCCCTTCAACCCGCTCGAAAAAAGCGATCCGGATCTCGACGCCGCCATCGAGGACCGGCCCATCGGGGGGCTGGGCATCTATCTTGTCCGGCAGCTGGCAAACGAGGTTCTTTACCGGCGGGATGGGGAGAAAAACGTCCTCACCCTGGTCGTGCGCAGGGATTCGCCGGCGGTGTGACCGCCGGTTCACGCGAACAAGGGCGCGCCCGGCGGCGCTGCCTCTCAGCGATTCAACCCTTCCTCCTCCGCCCTGTTCCAGTCGTCCTTCATCGCCGGCCTCCTTTTTTCATGTGTGCCCGGACGCCGCGTCCTGCGGGCCGGTCAATCCTGTGGCGAGCGCAAGGGAAAGCAGTACAAAGCCGGCCCCGACGTAGAATACGACGCCGAATTGCGCCCCGAACGCGAGAAGTGTCCCGCCGAGATAGGGCAGGAGGAAATAGGCCAGATCCAGGGTGAAGAACCCGAGATTCGCATTCAGGGCGCGCAGCGCCGGCGGCGATGCCGAAAATAGGAGGGCATTCAGGAGGGGGAGAACGATGCCCATGCAGAACCCGTACAGGAGCGCGAGCAGATAGTACGCCGCGGGGGAGGCGGCATGCGGCAGAGCAATCAGGCAGGGAAGCAGCAGTGCAAGGCCTCCCCGGAACGTGCGGACCTTGTCCATCTTGTCGAAGAGGGCGGTGCCGAGGGCGCGAACGGATATCATGGTCAGCATGCAAAGCGAAAAGAAGAATCCCACGTCGCCGCCGCCGGTTTGCAGGGTGAGATCCTTCAGGAAGTAGAAGACGGCGGCGTGCGCGAGGTAGACGAGAAGGCTCGCGGAGAGCAGCAGGACCACGGCGCGGAGCCGGAAATTCTCCCGTCCCTCGAAAAAGGAGGGCCGGCGGAGAAGGACGCCGTCCATGTCCCCGATCGCCTTTCCGATGCGTCCGCGCATCGCGACAAGGAGCGCGATCGCGGCGACGGAAAAAATCGAGACGCCGGCGTAGATGTCGGCCTCGTTGCGCACATGGGGAAGCAGCGCCTCGCTCAGGGGGGGTATGACCGCATAGGGGATCATCGTCGCGATGCTGAGGGTGCTGAACCCCCGGCCGCTCAGCTCCCGGGGAATGAAATTCACGACGAGGGCGATTGCGGCCGACGTGAGCAGGACGAAGGCGGCGCCGTGAACAATGCGCAGCGCGATCATCGCCGGAACGGTCGTGACCCAGGGGTACGAGCAGGAGGCCAGGATCAGGAGGACCAGCGATGCCAGCAGAACGGAATAGGCGTTGCGCAGGTGAAGCCAGGGAAGGACGAAGAGGCGCAGGATAAAGGCCGACATTGGTTCCAGGCCGACGAGGAAACCGCGCCACACGGCCGGGATGCCGATCGTGCCGAGGTAATGGTAGAAGCTGTAAAAGACGCAGACGTTGCCGAAGGCCGACAGGATGATCAGGCAAAGGGCGAAGAATTCGCGGGGCAGGTGCTGTGTCGTCCGGGGTGTTTCGCCCACGGGCTTTTCTCCTCAGGTCGGGATTCTTTTCAAGGCGGCGGCAAGGGTTCGTCGGCAAGACGGGCCCTTTATTTATTTCTCCACTTTCGAAAGCTTTGCACCGATCAGCGTCGCCATGATGACGAGGGCGGTCGAAAAGAAGATCATCAGGATTCCCAGGGCGGAGAGCTTTCCCCAGAGGCCGTCCTCGGCGAAACGCAGGATCTGGACGGCCAGAACCTCGGTGCCGGGACGGGACAGGACGACGGAGAGGCTCAGCTCCCGGACGAACATGGTGGCCATCAGTATCCAGCCGGAGACGATGCCGGGGATGAGGAGCGGGACGATGATCCGCCGCATCGTGTAGAGGGTGCCGCCGCCGCAGACGCGGGACGATTCCTCCAGGTGGCTGTGGATCTGGACGAAGGCGCTGGACAGGGGACGTATCCCATAAGGAAGGTAGGTGGCGATGTAGCCGATGAGAAGCGCCCAGATCGTCGCGTACAGCGGCGTGCGGACGAAGAGCCACATGAATCCCACGCCGATGACGATTCCCGGGAAGGAGAAGGACAGGAAACTCAGCGATTCGAGGACGCCGGCGGCGCGTGTCCGGACCTTGACGATGACGTAGGACACGAAGATGGAAAGGATCACGCCGAGCGTCGCCCCGGCGACGCCGAGAAAAAGGCTGTTCTTCAGTGAGAGCAGGGAGATCGGGTCCTGGATCACGGCGGTCCAGTTCTTCAGACTCATCAGCGAGAAGGCCTTGGCGCTCGGCACCATGGAATAGGGCAGAAGGGACGCATAGAAGAGCACGATCACCGGCAGGACGATGAGGATGAAGGAGAGGATGCCGACGATGCCGAACAGGGGAATCCGCGCGCCCTTGAGGTCGATCACCGCGGGGCGGTAGCCGCGGCTGGAGATCGTGACGTATTTCTCCCCTTCGGAGGTCAGGTGCCGGTAGATGTAGATGAGCGTGACCGATGCGGCGAGGACGCTCATGCCCACCGCCGCCGCCACGCCGTAATCGGTGGCAAAACCGGTCGAGACGATCCGGTAGATGTGGGTCGCCAGGACGTAGATCCGCCCGGGCATGCCGATGACGGACGGCACGGCGAAGGAGGCTAGGCTCCGGATGATCACCAGTGTGAAGGCCGCCAGGATCGCCGGCCGCAGGATCGGCAGTGTAACCCGGCGCAGCGTGCTCAGATTCGAGGCCCCGCAGACCTTCGAGGATTCCTCCAGGGAGACGTCGAAAGCGGCCATGGCGGGGGCGATGATCAGGTAGGCGATGGGAAGGTCCAGCAGGCCCTCCACGAGGATCATCCCGGGCAGCGTGTAGATATTGAAGAGCACCCCCTGGATGTTGAACAGCTGCTTCAGATAGAGATTGATCAGGCCGTTCGTCGGGTTCAGAAGCAGGACCCAGCTGACGGCGAAGAGGATATGCGGGATCATCATCGGGATGATGGAGATGACCCGGAACATGAACTTGAAGGGGATGTTGGTCCTTGTGTTCAGATAGGCGAGGAACAGCGCCAGGAATGTCGCGACGACGGCGGAGCCGAGCGTGAAGACGGCCGTATTGACGAGAATATGGGCGAAAGCGGGGTCCGTGTAGGACGTGACGTACTTCTCCACCGTGAAACTGCCGAAGGCGTCCAGTCCCGAACTGAAACTCCCGAAAAGGAGCATGACGACGGGGCAGACCGTGAGGAACCCCACGATCGCGATGAGGCTCGGCGTCAGAATCGTCCGTCGGCTTCCCATCGTCGTTCCCCGTTCACCGCGAGAGCACGGAGCAGTGGTCCGGCTCGAAAACCAGGGAGACTTCGTCCCCTTCTTTTGCCCCGACGGTCGGCTCGACCTTCACAACCAGCAGGGTGTTGCCGACCCGGATCTCCCCTTCGTAGGCGTCGCCGACGAAGACGAGGGATTCCACGCGGCCGCGAAAGACATTGCGTCCTGGCCTGCCGTTCCCGGAGTTCACCTTGATGAACTCGGGCCGGATCGAGACGGCGGCCGCTTGTCCGGTCGCCGCCCCGGCGTTCTTTTCGCAGGCGACCTCCCCGATCGCGGTTTCGACGATCGTGTAGGGCGCCTCAAAGGCCTTCACGCGCCCCTCGATCAGGTTCGTGCGGCCGATGAAATCGGCGACGAAGCGCTGGTCGGAGTCGAAGTAGATTTCCCTGGGCGTCCCGATCTCGACGATCCGGCCCTCCTTCATGACGGCGATGGAGTCCGACAGCGACAGGGCCTCGATCCGGTCATGGGTGACGTAGACGGCGGTGATCTGCAGCTTGGTGAGAAAGGCCCGCAACTCTTTGCGCGTTTCCTCGCGGAGCTTGGCGTCGAGATTCGAGAGCGGCTCGTCGAAGAGGATCACCTTGGGCTCCGCCACGAGGGCGCGGGCGAGGGCGACGCGCTGCTGCTGGCCGCCGGAGAGCTTTGTCGCGGGACGTTTCTCGAATCCCTCGAGCTGAACGAACCGCAGCGTCTTTTCGACCTTCCTGGCGATTCCTTCCGCGGGTTCGTTCCGGGCCTGGAGGGGATAGGCCACGTTGTCGAAGACGTTCATGTGGGGCCAGATCGCGTAGGTCTGAAACACCATACCCAGCGCCCGCTTCTCCGGCGGAACGAAGATGCCCTTTTCCCGCGAAAAGACGATTTCATCCCCGATCGCGATTTCTCCCGAATCCGGGGATTCCAGGCCGACGATGCTGCGCAGGAGCGTAGTCTTCCCGCAGCCGCTGGGTCCCAGGAGGGTGAAGATCCGGTTCGCCGGGATGACGAGATTGACATCCGAAAGGGCGGTAATGGTCTTGCCCTCGGAGAAATAACGCTTGTTGAGATGCGAAATGCGGATTTCCATGGGCGGGCACCGAAAAGGCCAAGGCGATCCCTTTTGAAGATCATGACGAGGGTCTGCCCCGGGCCGCCTGGATCTTTTTCGACCCTGCAGCTTCTCGCTGCGCGGCCGATGCCAAACTCGGGCTTGCGCCCTCAGACAGTGGCATCGAAAGCGCCGCTGCGCTGCGAAGGCAGGGGGCCCCGAAAAATCTCCAAAGCGCCCCTACGGGCAGAACCTCTTTCATACGCGGGCAGTCTATGAGCGAATTCTCACGGCACTTCAAAGATCTTCTTGAATTCTCCGCCCCATTTCTTGATTTCGCTGTCGGACAGTTCGCGGATGGCGATGACCTTCGCCTTGTCGATGCCGGCGACCGGCGGATAGATGCCCGGACGGAGAACGTATTCGCCGACTTTTTCGGCCAGGACCTTCATCGCGTCCTGGGACATCCAGTAGTCCACGAAGAGCCTGGCGGCGTTCGGGTGCGGGGCGGCCGCGGTGATGGCCATGCCGCGCGGCGTGCCGAGCATGGGCTGCTCCACCCTCGCCCAATCCAGGGGAGCGGGGGCCTTGGTGATGATGTACTTGGGCATGGAGATGGCAAGCTGCTTTTCGCCGCTCTCGATGGGGGCGGGCGTGGGGCCGAAGGAGTTCACGAGCATGGGCTTGTTCGCGGCGAGGCCCTTGACGAACTTCATCCAGGCTTCCTCGGACTTGAAGACTTTCTCCTTGAGTCCGATCAGCCAGGAGATCGTCGTCGCGTGGGTCGAGGGATCGGCCATTACGAGCTTGCCCTTCCACTTGGGATCCGTGATGTCTTCGTAGCGTTTGGGAACATCGGCCGGCTTGACGAGGTCCTTGTTGTACAGGAGGCAAACATACTCAATGCCGAACATCTGGATCTTGTCGTCCTTTTTCGTCCACTCCGGGTAACCCGCCACGGAAGGCGACTTGTAGGAGGCCAGGATGCCCTTGTCCTTCAGGATCTCCAGGATCGGCATGGGCGCCTGGAGGACATCGGCGAGGAGCTTGCCGGCGCCGTGCTCCGTTGCGACCGTCGCCACGAACTTGGACGTGGAGATGCGAGTATATTCCCCCTTGACGCCGTATTTCTTGGAAAAATCCGCGATGATGGGTTCGACGGCGGTGATGTTTGCGTAAAAGGTCGCCTTGCCCTCCGCCTTGGCCTTGTCGAGCGAGGCCTGCGCCGTCGCAGTCGAAGCGCCACCAAGGGCCACAGCCAGAACGACAGAAAGGATGAGCAGTCTTCTCATGACGTCGCCTCCTGAGGGGATGAATTTTGCCGCATCGTAACAGTCCTTCCCGGTCTTGTCAATTTCGCGCTGGGGCGGCCGCGGCGCGGGGTGCCGGTTGACAAAGCGGGGAAAGCATGTTAGAGCCGGCCCTTCAAATCCGGTGGGAGTTGAAGGCGTTATGAACGTCTGCAACTCCCATCACTCTTTTTTGGAGAAGATCATGAAAATCGGCATCATCGGCCTGCCGCAGACGGGCAAGCGGACGCTGTTCGGGCTGCTGACGGGCGTTACGATGGATGGACCTGTCGATTCGGCCAAGATGCCGGAAGGCGTCGCCGAGATCCTGGATCCGCGTTTCGACCGGCTTCGCGCGCTCTACCGGCCGAAGAAGGAGACGCGTGCCCGGCTGTCGGTGCAGCTTCTGCCCGACCTGGATGCGGAAAGCATCCGCGAAGGGAAGGTGTTCCGGGATATCGCCGGTCTCGACGCACTCTGCCACGTCGTCCGGGCTTTCCGCGATGATTCCGTCTACCATGTCATCGGCGCCGTCGATCCGGCGCGGGACATCGATTTCGTCAACGCCGAGCTCCTGCTCCATGACCTGCTTTTTATCGAAAAGCGCTTCGAACGGATGGAAAAGGATGCGAAACGGACGCGCGCGGAGGCCCTGAAAAAGGAAGAGGAAGTCCTGCAGAAATTCAAACGGCACCTCGAGGGCGACAAGCCGCTGCGGACGCTCGCGGTGTCCGCGGAGGAGGGGAAGGTCATCTCCGGCTATCCCTTCATCACGATGAAATCGATGATCGCCTCGCTCAATGTCTCCGAGGAGGACCTGCCGGACAGCAGACTTTCCGATGCGCTGGCCGGCCGGTTTCAGGGGCAGGGGATGACGATCATGCGGATCTCGGCGAAACTCGAAGCCGAAATCGCGACGCTCTCCTCGGCGGAGGAGCGGGATGTCTTTCTGAAGGACGCGGGCATCGAAGAGCCGGCCCTGCACCTCCTTTCGCGCCTTTGCATGGATGCCGTGGGGCTGATTTCATTTTTCACGGTGGGGGAGGACGAGGTCCGGCAGTGGCTGATCCCGAAAGACGCCACCGCCCCCGAGGCGGGCTCGGCCATTCACTCGGACATCCAGAGGGGCTTCATCCGGGCGGAAGTCATCAAGTACGACGACCTCATGGAACTGGGGAGCGAGGACACGGTGAAGAAGGCGGGCAAGCTCTCCGCCATGGGAAAGGACTACCGCGTCGCCGACGGCGATATCATCAACTTCCGCTTCAACGTCTGATCCTCTCTGCCGTCGGATTTCATGCGGAAGCCGCCCCGTTGACCGGGCCGATCGGAAGCGAGTCGTCATGAGTCCAAGTGTTCGACCATCCTGCATTGCCGCGGCTGTCCTGGCCGGCGTTTTTTTCTTCTGGGCCTGTGCCGCTCCCAAGGCGGACAGAGACGCTCCCGTCCGGTATTCGGTTGCGGGAGCAGCCGTCACGGTCGTCTCCGCGCAGACCGCTTACGATGCCGATATCCGTGCCAGAGAGGCCTTCCTTCACTGGTTCAAACGCGGGTTCGAGACGGTGCTGAGCGGGAAAGCCCCGATGATGATCACCTGGGAGGATTCGTTGCGGGGCAGGGCGGGCCGGGAGGGCTATGACCTGGGAATGGAGGAGGCGGAGAAGTACCTGAAAAACCGGAAATAGGCGACGAGAAGGCTGCCGGCGTTTTCTGCAGGCGGATTTCTCACAGTGAAGCCCGGTGACGTCAAGAGTTTTGTGTCAGGTTTAAGCGGAAGATTTTGAAGTAAAATCGCCGGGAGTGTCGTGATCGAAAACGGTCGGTGACGCACGGCGAAACTTCCCTAACCGCCATGCCGCTATTTCCGTAACGCAAAACGGAGCAGACATCATGAACTTTTCGGGCAAAGTAGCACTGGTCACCGGCGGCAGCGGCGATATCGGCCTGGCCGCCTGTCTCGGTTTCGCCCGGCTTGGGGCACGTGTCGTGGTGGTAAACCGCAATCCCGACACCGGCCGGGCGGCAGTGGAGCATGTGCGCGCTCAGGGCGGGAAGGCGATCTTCGTGCGCGCCGATGTCACCCGCTCGGCCGACGTCCAAGCATATGTCAAGGCGGCGATCGACGCGTACGGCCGCATCGACTGCTTTTTCAACAATGCCGGCATCGAGGGAGAGGTGATGCCGATTCAGAACTACGACGAGGCGACATTCGACGCGGTGATCGGCGTGAATCTCAAGGGCGTGTTCCTCGGCCTGCGCCACGTGCTGCCTGTTATGCTGCGGCAGAACAGCGGCACGGTAGTGAACAACGCATCCACCGGAGGCCTGTTCGGCGGGCCGGGTATGTCGGCCTATGCAGCCTCCAAACACGGGGTGATCGGACTGACCAAGGCGGCCGCTGCCGATGTCGCCCGTTACGGCATCCGGGTGAATGCAGTCTGCGCGGGCCCGGTGGAGACGCGGATGATGCGCTCGCTGGAAACGCAGAAGAATCCCGACAACCCGGAGGCGGTGCGTATCGCCACCAGAGCGGGGATACCGACGGGGCGCTACTCGCTGTCCGAAGAGGTCGCTAATACGGTGATGTTCCTGTGTTCGGAACTGTCGGCGAACATCACCGGCACGCATGTGGTGATCGACGGCGGGAGATCCGGCGCCGGCGGCGCTGTGGGGCCATTGCGGCGCGGCGCCTAGGGCGTCGTCAGGCCCTTCCGTACTTCGTTCCACCCCAACGCTTCAGATCAACGGCCGGGGAACTGCGATGATGCCGATGCCGGTCGTCAAGAACGCCTAACCTTCCCTCTTTAGAGAATTCTGAAACTCGACGATGGAATCCTTCGTAATTTCGATAATCGCATCGAGGTCCGATGAAGTACAAATGAAGGGCGGTCCAAGGGAGATATAGTCCCCTCGAATACCGTCAATGCATCCCTGCATTCCGCTGGTAGCCAATCCTTTGGAGAACGCAATCTCGGCAATCTTCGGGCCGACGCGATCTTCTGGAGGAAAAGGTTCTCTGGTGGTTTTATCTTTTACAAATTCGATTCCCATAAGAAATCCTTTTCCCCGCACCTCCCCCACAATTTCCAGACTGCTGAGTTCTTCTGCCTTCTTGAAAAAATACGGGCTTAATGTCTCAACATTTCGAATCAACTCATTTCTTTCCATATAGTCCAAAACAGCAATCCCGATAGCACATGTGAGAGGATTTCCCGCATACGTGAAACCGTTGTCAAAGGTTTTCGAGGTCTGATCAAAAACCTGAGATATTTTATCATGAATAATCAACGCCCCGAGCGGAGAATAACCGCTCCCCATCCCCTTTCCGGTGCAGATAATGTCCGGAATGACACCCCAGTGGTCGACGGCAAAATTCTTCCCCGTCCGGCCGAAACCAGTAATGATTTCATCCGCGATCAACAACACATCATATCGGTCACAGATTTTCCGAACGATCGGGAAGTACTCAGGCGGCGGGGTAACGGCACCGGCAGTATTCCCCACAATGGGTTCAGCAATAAATCCGGCGATGCTGTCTGCTCCTTCTCGTTGAATAGCCTTCTCCAATTCCTTTGCGCACAATATCCCGCAGGCAGGATATTCCTTCTCAAACGGACAGTGATAACAATTGCAGGGGGGGATATGAGGAAAGTCAGAAAGCAAGGGAAGATAATCTTTCCGGCGGGAAAACATCCCGGTCATGGAAAGGGCACCCAAGGTATTCCCATGGTAGCTGTTCCACCTGGAAATCACTTTGTACTTGGACGGCTTCCCTCGCTCAACGTGATATTTCCTCGCAAGCTTGAGGGCCGATTCCGTTGCCTCTGATCCGCCGGAAACCATAAATACCTTTGACATGCCTCTCGGCGCCATTTCCGATATTTTTTGAGCCAACTGCATGTGTGGTATGTTGGTCCAGTGAAAGGAATGGGAAAAACAGACCAATTGCATCTGGTTCACCGCCGCATCAAAAATCTCCTTAACACCATGGCCGATATTCACAACCAGCGCTCCACCCCTGCCGTCGATATATCTTTTTCCTTCAACGTCGTAACAGTAAATCCCGTCGGCGTGATGAATGACCCGATGGGCGCCTCCGCCTCGAGCAAAAATGTGTTTATCTGTATAATGCATAAATCCTCCTGATTCTGCCTTTTCCGATCCAATCATCCCGCTATCCTTGCTTCCTTCGTTTTCTTCCATGGAGCTAAAACGGCGTTTCTTTAAACAACGATCAAGTTCAGCACACTACATCCTGCTATCACAGGCGGTTTCCCGGCGCGTGATCCGCTGGATATAACTGTCCGTTCCTTTACCCTCGACCAAGCGTTCAACATACTGGCCGGCAAGGATTACCTTCTCAAGATTGATGCCCGTCCGGATTCCCATATGATGCAGCATAAAAATTAGATCTTCAGTGGCGACATTACCCGTTGCGCCCTCAATGTAAGGGCACCCACCCAACCCGGCCAGAGAAGAGTCAAATTTCGTAATCCCCGCAGCCAACGCTGCGGTCACGCCGGCAAGGCCCATACCATGAGTATTGTGCATATGAAGCATCCAGCTTACTTGAGGGAAAATATCTTTCAGCTTCATCACCCGATCATAAATCAGCATCGGATCACCAAGGCCTGCCGCATCGGAAAGGGAAATTTCCGTGATTTTTATCTCAAGAAATCCGCGGATGATGGATGTTAATTTTTCCATGGGGATAAGGCCTTCCCCCGGAAATGGAGATCGAAACGGCAATGAAATGGAACCGGCCATTTCCATTCCATTGTGTTTGGCGATATCCTTGATTTTGCCGAAAGTTTCCATCGCTTCATGGGTCGACAAGCCCGTACCATTCTTGTGATGTTGGTCGCTGGCCGAAATATTGATTTTGAGATTCCGACACCCGCAAGACGCGGCCTCCTCGGCACCGTCCGGTGCAAACACCAAGGCACGATACTGCACCCCTTTTTTCTGCTGAAGCTGACAAAACACATCTCGAGTATTTCTCATCTTTTTCATGGATTCGTAGCTTGAAAAAGCACCTACTTCGATACATTGAACCCCGGCGTCTTCCACCATGCGGATAATGTTTAGTTTATCTTCAACTGAGACGATATTCTCCGTGCTCTGAAATCCGTCTCTTGTAACATCTTCGCAAATTCGCACTTCCTTCGGGAATCTCATGCACATTGCCTCCTTCTTCGTGGTCACATACAAAATATTCCTGACGATCTCCTGATGAACCATATGGACCTTGGCTAGCCGGGCATCATTGGACAAAACAGAAAGCCGATCATGCCATACCAAGCGAGGCGTATGTATCACATTTGAAATGAAAATCTTACCATTTTGATGATTCCGCCAAAACAGTCCATTCGAGGGGGTTAGTTTTTCAGCCTCAATTTTCAGACATCCATATCCTTTCCGGGGCCCACAAATGGCGGTGGCCGGAATCCAGGATTTCCAGCTCCGCGCCGTTGCAGCGATCGGACAAACAGGGTATGATCCGATCCGGTTCCCGGCATTCTTTTCATCTGCCGGGACAGGAGGAATCCATGAGCGCTGCAATTGAAGACCTCAGGCACGAGCACGAGGCGATCCTCTCGGCACTTCGAATTCTCGCGAAGATGACGGCAGAAGTCGGCGGCGACAGGCAAACCGTTCAGGAAGACCGGCGCAGCTTCATCGGATTCCTGAAAGAGTTTGCCGACAAGTGCCACCACGGGAAGGAAGAAGGTTTCCTCTTCCCGGCCGTGGCGGCGGCCGGCATTCCGGACGCGGCCGGCCTCATCGATGAGCTGCTGGCGGAACACGTCCAGGGGAGAGGGCTCATCAGGGAGATGGAGACCGCTGCTTCCGGCGCGGCGGATTCCACCGGATTCGCCGGGGCCGCTGCGGGATATGCGGAACTCCTGACGAGGCATATCGGTAAAGAGAATGACCGGTTGTTCCCCGCGGCAGAGCAGGGGCTTTCGAAGGCTGCATTGGACCGGCTTTACGAGGCGTTCGAAGAGCACGAGGAAAAGGTCATCGGGCAGGGGAGGCACGAGCAGCTGCACGAAATGCTCAAGGGCCTGAAAGGCAAATACGCCCTGTAGGTCCAAGGGCCGGCCGGAAAGCAGCGCGGACGGGACATTGAAGCTCTCCGGAGCAAGCTCCGGAGAATCTTCGATCCCCAAGGAAGGGATCTTGAACCTCATTCGCTCGCATCCCCCCGCGGCAAGCCGCGGGGATTGCGCTCGCTGCGGGATTCATGATCAGCATACGGAGGGAAGCCCCGGAAGATCCGCGGCCGGTCCGGTCATCAATAAGCGGGCATTTGGGCAACCGATTGAGGGCAGTGGCGGCCGCTCCTCTCGCTGCAGGAGGGAGCCTTCCGGAGTTTGATTTCCCCGCATTCAACGACAAGGACGAAAATGACGCACGAATTTGACGGAAAGAAATATGAAACCGCATCGAGTCATCAGAAGGAGTGGGGCGGGAAGCTCATCGAAGAGCTTCGCCTTCGCGGGAGCGAGAGCATCCTGGATCTCGGCTGCGGCGACGGGACGCTGACCGCACGGCTTGCGGAACTTGTTCCGGACGGCGAGGTCGTTGGAATCGACGCCTCGCGGGGGATGATCGATGTGGCCCGGAAGAAGGAGAAGGGGAATCTGCGGTTTCTCCTGCTGGACATCGACGCCCTGGACTTTGCAGGGAAGTTTGACGTCGTTTTTTCCAATGCCACCCTTCACTGGGTCCTCGACCATCGGCGCCTTCACGACAATGTGAAACGCGCCCTTCGCGCCGGTGGCGTGGCGAGGTTCAATTTCGCCGGCGACGGAAACTGCTCCCATTTCTTCGCGGTCATACGGGAGGCGATGGCGCAGGCCGATTTCTCGGGCTGGTTTCAAGGCTTCCATTGGCCGTGGTACATGCCTGGCGTGGCGGAATACGAGACGCTGGCCGCGGCCGGCGGTTTCGACAATGTCCGCGTGTGGGGGGAAAATGCCGATCGGTATTTCCCCGATGCGGAAGCCATGATCCAGTGGATCGACCAGCCGAGCATCGTGCCCTTTCTGGCGCGCGTTCCGCAGGCGGGGAAAGCCTCTTTCCGCGAATATGTGGTGCGCCGGATGGTGGAGGATACAAGGCAGGCGGACGGCCGGTGTTTTGAGACCTTTCGCCGCATCCATTTGCTGGCCCGCAGGGGTAACGGAGCGATCCTCCGGAGACCGTGAAGCGGCGGTACGTGACGGCCGGGCGAAGAGACGGAAACGCCGGCCGCGGGAAGGGAACGGAACGATGATCGTCGCGATCGACTATGACGGCACCATCGCCGATACGAACCGGCAGAAAGTCCAGTGGATCCGGGCCAACCTCGGGATCGAGGTCGAACCCTGGGAATGCAACCGGACCGACTGCGTTCCCTTGATCGGGATCGAGGCCTACGAGCGGATGGGAAGGGATATCTACGAACGAAAGTGCAGTCTGGACGCGCCGGAAGTTCCGGGGGCATTGCAGGCCATCCGGGGTCTCGCCCGCACCGCGGAACTGCATATTGTGACCGCCCGTCCGCCCCGCATCATGAATTATTCCCGGGAGTGGCTGCAGGAGAAGGATGTGATCGGCTGCCTCGCGGGGATCGTCTCCTCCGAGGGGGCGGCCAAGAGCGACATCTGCGCCGCGCTCGGGGCGCGGGTCCTCATCGATGACGACATCCGGCATCTGCGCGACGTGGAGGTCGAAGGACTGGTGCGGGTTTATCTGCAGGAAGGGCGCGAAAGCGCTCCCGGGTGCGGGCCGGACGTGGTGTTTTGCCGGAGCTGGGCAGAGGTTCTTCACTTCATCGCTGAATTGGCACGCTGAAAGAAATGAGCGGGTTCGTTGCCGGCGCCCTTGTCACGCATTCCGGATCTTCCAGAGCTTCAGAATGTTCGTCTGGAAAGGCTCGTTGCCGATGACCATGCCGAAGGTGACGGCGATGTCGTCGCCCGGTTTGACGAGGCCCTGCTTCAGGAGTTCCGTTTCCGCCTGCTCGACGACACCGGCCACCCCTTTGACCCACTGGCCGTTCAGGGGTTTCACGCCCCAGAAGAGGGTCAGGCGATTGAGGACCTGCTGATGCCGGGAAAAGGCGATAACACTGGCCTCGGGCCGTTGCGCGCTCACGAGGGCCGCCGAACGGCCCGTTTCCGTATAGACGGCCAGGGCGGCCAGCTTCAGACAACGCGAGGCCTCCACGCAGGCATCGGCGATCGCGCGGGAAAAGGTGTGGGCTGCAGGGCCGCTTCGGTCACCCGGCACCGCGCAGGGAAGGCCCGTCCCCGCGGCCGGCGCTCCGATGCTGTTCGCCTCGATCTCCTCAATAATCGTTCGCAGGGTCTGCACGGCCTCAACAGGGTATGGTCCCACGGAGGTCTCCCCGGAGAGCATGACGGCGTCCGTCCCGTCCAGAACGGCGTTTGCCACATCGGAAACCTCCGCGCGGGTGGGACGGGGGTTGCGGATCATGGAATCAAGCATCTGTGTCGCCGTGATGACGGGCTTGGCGAATTTCCTGATGTCCCGGATGATGCGTTTCTGCAGGAGGGGAACCTTTTCAGGGCCCGCCTCGACGCCAAGGTCCCCGCGGGCGACCATCGCTCCGTCCGCGGCCCGCAGAATCTCCTCGAGGCGCGCGACGGCCTCGGGCTTTTCGATCTTCGCGATCACGGGGATTCCGTCCGCGAGCTCTTTGGCCGCAAGGATGTCTTCCGGCGTGCGCACGAAGGAGAGCGCCAGGTAGTCGACGCCCATCTCCCGTGCGAAGCGCAGATCCTCACGGTCTTTTTCGGTGAGCGCCGGTGTGCTGAGCTTCATCGTCGGCAGGTTCATCCCCTTGTGGTCCGTCAGAACGCCGCCGGTGACGACGCGGCAGACGACATCGCCGCCGCGGATGGACTCGACGACGAATTCCAGCATGCCGTCGTCCAGAAGGATCCTGTCTCCCCGCCGCGCTTCGCGGGAGAGGGGAGGATAGGAGTGGGCGATCCGTTCGCCGTTCCCCACCATCTCGTCCGCCGTCAGGATGATCACATGGCCGGGCTTCAGCGTCACACCGCCGCCCTCCATGCGGCCGACGCGGATCTTGGGCCCGCACAGATCTGCGATAACGGCCAGGGGCTTGCCCGCCTGAACCGCCGCCGCGCGGACATCCAGGTACATTTTGCGGTGCTCTTCCTGTGAGCCGTGCGAAAAATTGAGGCGCGCGACGTCCATCCCGGCTTCCAGGAGTTGCTTGAGCCTCGGGACGCCGGCCGTCGAGGGGCCGAGTGTGCAGACGATTTTCACCTTTCTCATGGGAGCGACTCCGCCGGTTCAGTCGATGGCGACCGGTTCGATGTGCCAGACCGACTCGCAGTATTCGCGGATCGCGCGATCGGAGGAGAATTTGCCGATCCGGGCGACATTGAGGACGCTCATTCGCAGCCATTCCCGTTCGTTGAGGAAGGCGCGGCCGACGCGCTCCTGGCAGTCGATATAGGCCGGGTAGTCGGCGCAGAGCATGTACTCGTCGCGGCGCCGAAGGGATTCCGTGAGCGGGCGGAAGAGTTCCCGATCGCCGCGGGAGAAGAGGCCGCCCTCGATCATCTCAATTACCCCCTGCAGTCCTTCATGCGCCGCAATCGCCTCCTGCGGGCGGTACCCTTCGGACTTTTTCCGGGCGACTTCTTCCGCCGTCAGGCCGAATAGAAAGAAGTTGTCCGCGCCGACCTCGTCGCGGATTTCCACGTTCGCCCCGTCCAGCGTACCGATCGTCAGGGCGCCGTTCATGGAAAACTTCATGTTGCCCGTACCGGAAGCCTCTTTTCCGGCGGTCGATATCTGCTCGGAGAGATCAGCGGCCGGGTAGACATGCTGCGCGTTCTTGACATTGTAATTCGGGAGGAAGACGACGCGGAGCAGGTCTTTTGCCCGGGAATCGCCGTTGACCGTCTCGGCAACGGAATGGATCAGCTTGATGATGAGCTTGGCCATGAAATAGCCGGGTGCGGCCTTGCCGCCGAAGATCACCGTGCGGGGAGGCACCCCGTCGGTCAATCCCCGGCAGATGCGGTCGTACAGCGAGATCACGTGCAGTACGTTCAAGTGCTGACGCTTGTACTCATGGATCCGCTTGACATGGACGTCGAACAGCGATGCGGGGTCCACCGTTACGCCCGTCCGCTGCCGGATGACGTCGCCCAGCAGGCGTTTGTTTTCGAGCTTTGCCGCCCGCCAGGCGTCGAGGAAGGTGTCGTCTTCCGCGGCGGGCTCGAGTCCCCGGAAGGAGGAGAGGTTCTTGATCCAGCCGTTGCCGATGCGTCTGGAGATGAGCGCTGCAAGCGCCGGATTGGACTGAAGGACGAACCGCCGCGGCGTGACGCCGTTGGTGACGTTGAGGAATTTCTCCGGGCTGATGCGGTGAAAGTCGCACAGGACCTGCTCGCAGAGGAGGTCCGTGTGCAGCTGGGCGACACCGTTGATTCTGCGGCTTCCGACGCAGGCCAGGTTCGCCATGCGGACGTAGCGTTCCCCCCGCTCTTCGATGAGCGAGAGGCGCTGCACGAGGGCCTCGTCGCCCGGATGCGCGCTTCGGACGCCCGTCAGGAAACGCCGGTTGATTTCGAGGATGATCTCCAGGTGACGGGGCAGGAGGCTCCCGAAGAGCGGGACCGACCATTTTTCCAGCGCCTCCGACAGCAGCGTGTGGTTCGTGTAGCAGAAGGTCTCTTTCGTGACGTCCCAGGCCGCTTCCCATTCCATTCCGTGGACGTCCATGAGCAGCCGCATCAGTTCGGCGACGCCGATGGAGGGGTGGGTGTCGTTGAGCTGGACGGCGTACTTTTCATGAAATCCCGCGAGGTCGGTCTCGCGCTGCAGGTAAATGCGGATCATGTCCTGGAGTGCGCAAGAGACGAAGAAGAACTGCTGCATCAGCCGGAGCTGTTTTCCGGCCTGCGGCTCGTCGTTGGGATAGAGAACCTTGGTCAGATTCTCCGAACCGATCTTTTCGTGCACGGCGCCGTAATAATCGCCGGCGTTGAAGGAGCGGAAATCGAAGGATGTCGTTGCCCCCGCGCGGAACAGCCGCAGCATGATGACCGATGGCGAGTCGTATCCGGAGATCATGGTGTCGTAAGCAACGCCGCGGACGAGGCGGTCAGGAATCCAGTGCGGCCGGAAGCGCCCCGTCTCGTCGAAACCGCCCTCCGTATGTCCGCCGAAGGGCACGTCGTAGGCGATCTCGGGGCGGGGGATTTCCCAGGGATTCCCCTTGCGCAGCCATTGATCGGCTACCTCTTCCTGCCAACCGTAGGAGATCTTCTGCGTGAAGATGCCGAATTCGTAGCGGACGCCGTAGCCGATCGCCGGGATGTTGAGGGTGGCGAGCGAATCGAGATAGCAGGCCGCCAGCCTTCCCAGTCCGCCGTTGCCGAGGCCGGGTTCTTCTTCCTGCTCGATCAGGTCCCGGAGGTTGAGGCCCAGTTCCTCCGCCGCCCGGCGGACGTCCTCGCAGATCCCGAGGTTGATCATATTGTTTTCCAGGTGGGGACCCAGCAGGAATTCCGCGGAAAGGTAACAGACGGTCCGGCTGGCTTTCTGGAAGTACGTGTGGGCGGTTTTCGCCCATCGGGAGAGCATCCGGTCGCGCACTGTATAGGCAAGGGCGAGGTAGTAGTCGTTGCGCGTCGCCACCGGCGGGAAGCGGCACTGGATACAGACCAGATTGTCGAGGATCGCCTGCTTGATCTCGGCTACCGAGCCGCCCGTGCGGACGGACGGCACGGCCGATTTGCCCTTGGCTGCTTTCGCCATCGATTCCTCCGCGGCCGCATGAAAACCGGCTTTGTCTGTTCAAAAGAGGAACAGGAAGTTGGGTTATTTGATGGGAACGCGCCTACGATGAAGGGAGTATAAGAGGGACAGAGGGGAAGGTCAAGGGATTCCGCGAAGCGGCCGCCGGATACCGGCGGCCGCTTCGGGAGAGAAGCGATATGCGCTCTAGTAGCGGCTTCGGAACCCGCCGCCGCCACCGCCACCCGGTCTGCGGGGACCGCCAAAGGACGGGCCGCGGCGACCACCACCGCCGCCGCCCTCGCGGCCTTCATCCCGTTTCGGCCTGGCTTCGCTCACGACGATGGTGTTCCCGTCGAGCTGGCCGCCGTTGAATTTCGTAATTGCCGCCTGTGCTGCCTCGGCGGTTTCCATTTCGACAAATCCGAAACCCCGGGAGGCGCCGGTGTAACGGTCCTTGACGACGTTTACGGACAGAACGGTGCCGCACTGGGAAAAGTTGGATTTGAGATCTTCATCGGTCACGCTCGCAGAGAGATTACCGACATACAATTTCTTGTTCATGGGATATTCCTTTCGTTGTAAGGGGAAAAAAAGAGGGAAGAGGCGTGATGAACACGACTCTTCCCTTCCAAAAGACAGGTTTACAGAACTTTTACGTTCGTTGCTGAGGGGCCTTTGGTGCCCGACTCAACATCGAAGCTGACACGCTGATTCTCGTAGAGAGTCTTGAATCCGTCGCCCTGAATGGCGCTGAAGTGCACGAAAACGTCCCCGCCGTCATCCTTCTGGATGAAACCGAACCCCTTTTTCTCGTTGAACCACTTAACGGTACCTTCCGACATCGGTTGCTTCCTCCTTTCTAAAGTGTACAAAGTTGGATCGCCACCGTGGCAGAAAGTAGAAAACCGCCTAGACGCATGCGTACTGGCGGTTCAACCCTGCACTGCAAGTTGTCTGAATCCAACTCCCGGAACGCCCAGGCGCTCCGGAGGTCCCGGGAAAACCGGCAAACCTGGGATGGCTTTTAGTGTGTCTCGGAGGCAAAGTCAAGCGGTATTTTCCGCGGGTTGCCTGCCCTTTCCCCTCACGGGGGTCCTCTTCAACCGATAAAGCGGACGGAAAGGGCGATCATGAACTGTCCCGTGTAATACAACGGCAGGCCGAAGAGACGGTTCCGATACTCCTTCTTCATGAAACGGTGCCGGGCGACGAAGATGTCCGAGATATAGAAGAGAAGGGCGCCGTAAAAGACGAGGAGTCTGCCGGTGGACCCGAATTGTGCGTCTCCCATGACTGACGAGGCGCCGATCACCATGGCGGTGATGATCGCGACATAGGCTGCCACGGGGACAAGCATCCTCCCGAGCGAAGGCCGCAGCCAGATGAAGATGGCGCAGCTTGCCACGACCGAGAGTGCGGCGCCGGTCCAGGCCAGCACTCCCGGCGACGACACGGAGAAAAAGGCGATCGCGTACAGGACGTGACCGATCAGAAACGATGCGAGACCGGCCAGGAAGAGTCTCCTGGAGTCGAAGAAGATCAGGAAGACGTCACCGGCCACGCAAAGGACGAGACCTGCGAGGATAAAGGCAAAGTAACTGTCCTGCCGATGAGGGGCCATGAGAGCGGTCAGGACGAAAAGGGCGGAGAGGAGGGGCTTGGTCAGAAGTTGTCCCGGTCGGGACTCCTTCTTCGCGAAGTACAGAAGCCCGACCAGCAAGAGAACTGCAGCACCAAAAAGCAGACAGTCGTTCATTCTTCCCTCCCGCAACGCCCGGCCGATCGTTTCTGGCCCTGCCGCGTCTCCCTGCGACAGGGACCGCAGCGCATTGCCGGGGCGGCGGACATTGTACCAAATCCCCGGCCGGAACAGTTAGCGAAATCCGCGGGCATCGGACTACTTGAATCCGGCAGCGAGCGCATTCCCCGCGGTTTGCCGCGGGGTAAGAGAGCGAATGATGATCAAAATCTCTTCCTTGGGGATCGAAGATTCTCCGGAGCTTGCTCCGCAGACCTTCCATCTTACGCGCAACGCCCGGTTGTGGTATAGGAAGCCTCGAAATGCCGGAAAGAATCCTGATGCGGCACTCTCCGCGAATCGCGGATGGGGGAAAAGGCTCTGTTCTCGGCGAAGGGAGACAAAGGCGATGCTGAAAATCGAGGGAGCGACGGCAGTGATCACGGGCGGCGGGAGCGGGATCGGCGAGGCAATGGCGCGCTACTGGGTTCGGCAGGGAGGCCGCGTTGTGCTGGCGGACGTCGTTCCGGACGGTCTGGAACGGGTGGAGAGGGAAATCCGGGCGGCGGGCGGCGAGGTCGCGACGAAGGTCTGCAACGTGACGAAGGAAGAGGACAGCGCCGCGCTGGCGCGTCTGGCCGTGGAGCGTTTCGGCGGCATCCACCTTGTCTTCCCCGCGGCGGGGATCATCCGCGACGGCCTGATGGTCGCCGTGGACCGGGAATCGGGAAAGGTGACGAAGAAGATGTCCCTGGATCAGTTCCGGAGCGTTATCGACATCAACCTGACCGGCGTCTTCCTCACCGTGCGCGACTGCGCCGAGCAGATGGTCAACAGCGGCTCCCGCGGCCTCATCTGCCTGATCTCGTCGACCGGGTCCTTGGGGACGGCGGGGCAGATCAACTATGCCTCTACGAAGGCGGCCATGTCGGTCTTCCCGAAGGTGATCACCGCGGAATTCTTCCGGCGCGGGGTTGCGGAGCGCATCCGTTGCGTGGCGGTTGCGCCGGGCTATGTGGCGACACCGATGGTAAAAGGGATGGATCAGAAGGCGCTCGCGGGCATTCTCAAAGAGGTGCCGGTAGGCCGGCTCGTGGAGCCCGATGAAATCGCCTCCCTCGTTTCCGAGTTGTACCGCAACGAAGCGATGGCCGGGGAGGTCTACTTCATCCACGGCGGCCTCCGCCTGGGTTCGCGGGGCTGAGTGCGGCGCCGCCCCTCGTCGGAACGGGGCGAATGGCGGTGGGGAGGACGGACCTGGTGGTGAAGAGAATTGTCGTCTTGTTTCTTACGGCGTTGATTCTGTCGGGATCGCCGGCACCTGCATTCGAAACGGTGCGCATCGGACTTCTGGCGCCCATGACGGGTTCCTGGTCCGATGAAGGACTGCAGGCAAAACAGGTGGTCGCGCTGCTCGTGCGCGACCTCAACGAGAAGGGCGGGATTCTCGGCAAACCGGTCGAACTGATCGACGCCGATACCGCGGGGGCGCTGAAAGCGGCCCAGGCGGCCGCGAGAGAGATGGCGTCTTTGGGTGTTTCCGCCGTTATCGGCCCCTACGGATCCGAGGCGGCGGAGTCGGTTCAGGGCATTTTCAACGATGCGAAGATCCTTCAAATCGTCAGCGGCGCGACGGCCGTTTCTCTCACCGAGAAAGGGCTCCGCCATTTCTTCCGGACCTGTCCGCGGGACGACGAGCAGGGGCGCGTTGCGGCTTCGCTGGTCCGGAGGCTCAAATTCAAGAGAATCGCCGTCCTGCACGACAACACCATCTATGCAAGGGGGCTGGCCGAGCAGTTGCGGAGAAGCCTGGATCGGGAGATCAGGACCACGTTTTTCGACGCCCTGATTCCGGAGCGGCAGGACTACTCGGCGCCTCTCGCGAAGATGAAGGCTTCCGGGGCGGAAGCGGTTTTCTTCACGGGCTATTATCCTGAGGGCGGTCTGCTGCTGAGACAGAAGACGGAGATGGGCTGGAACGTGCCGCTCCTCGGCGGAGACGCAAACAACAACCCGGAACTGGTCATGATTGCCGGCCGCGATGCGGCCAAAGGATTCCTCTGCGTCAGCCCGGCTCTTCCCGGCGATATCACGACGAAACAGGCCAAGGCCTTTCTGCCGGCCTTCGCAAGGCAATACGGACGCTCCCTGAATTCCATCTATGCCATGATGGCCGGAGACGGTCTCCTGGCGGTTGCGGCGGCCATGCGGGAGACGAAGAGCCTGGAGTCCGACAAGACCTCCGAGTATCTGCGCCGGAAATACAAGGAGCACAACGGCCTGACGGGGCGGATTTCCTTTAATGAGAAGGGTGACCGGGTGGGCGACACTTACAGGGCTTACCGGGTCGACGCCCAAGGCGTTTTCGTGCCGTCGCCCTGAAGAAGAGAGCCCGGCGAAAGATGATGTCCCGGAGAGGGTGGTCGGCAGCCGCCAGGCCTTACAGCGGCAAAAAGCAAGAAGGAAGAAGGGGAGGCGGGAGATGAGAGCGGCGACGATGCGATGGAAGGGCGAAGAGGCCGCCGCGGTCGTTGTTCCCGGCGGATTCGTTCCTCTGGGCGTCATCAACGGGCGGTACGGGAAAAAATGGTCCACGGACATGCTGGGCCTGCTTGCAAGGGGAGAATTCGGCCAGCTTCATGAGTGGTATCGCTCGGGGGGGAGGGAGCGTCTCGAAAGGGAGATACCCGTTCCTTTCGAGGAGGCGGCCTTCGCCCCGCTGTACCGGCATCCGCCGAAGATCTGGGGCATCGGCCTCAACTATGTCGAGCATGCCGCGGATCTGGCGGAAAAGGCGCCCGATGACGAGCCGGCGAGCTTCATGAAACCCGATACGACGATCATCGGACCGGGGGAGGCGATTGCCATACCGCGCCAGTCCGAAAAAACGACGGCGGAGGCGGAACTGGGCATCGTCATCGGCAGGAGGTGCAGGGACGTCGAACGGGAAGACTGTCTGTCCGTCGTTGCGGGCTACACCACGATTCTCGATGTAACGGCCGAGGACATCCTGCGGAAGAATCCGCGGTTCCTGACCCGGGCCAAGAGCTTCGACACGTTTTTCAGCTTCGGTCCGCAACTGGTCACGCCGGATGAGATCGCCGATGTGATGAAGCTGAGCGTGGCCACCGTCATCAACGGAAAGGTGCACGCTCAGAATGTCGTGTCCAACATGACCTTCCCGCCCGATTTCCTGGTGTCATTCCACTCCCGGGTCATGACGCTGCTGCCCGGAGACATCCTATCGACGGGCACGCCCAAGGCGGTTCATGTCCACGAGGGGGACGTCGTCGAGTGCCGGATCGACGGCTTTCCGACGCTCACCAATCCCGTCATCGATCTGAAGAAACGGCCGGCATCCTCGGGTTCCTGAGACATCTCCGGTCCGTTTTTTCCCGGCGGCAGAACAAAAGAGCGCCCCATCCGGGACGGACGGGGCGCTCCTCTTTGTACCGAAGAAAAGAATGGTGCCGGACGTTACTTCTTCTTGGGCTCGGCCTTGGCGGGTGCTGCAGGGGCTGCCGCCATTTCCTTGAAAGCGGCCTCCCACTTGTCGATGACGGCCTTCAGCTCACCTGCCTTCGTCTTTGCGGCGAACGCATCAGCCGCGATCCCTTCCTTGGCGGCCTTCAAACCTTCCTCAAAGGCCTTGGCGTCTGTTTCCCAGGCGGCCTTCTGGTCCTTCATCTTCTTCTCGAGCTTCTTCCCGGCGGCGGCGACGCCCTTCCAGGCTTCTTCCAATGCGGCTACGGCTGCGGTCGCCTCGTCGGCAACGGCCTTCTTGCCGGCCTCGACTCCCGCGACGGCCTTCTCGAAGGCGGCCTTGGCATCCGCGTAACCCTGCTTTGCTTCCTTGTACTTCTTGTCCTTCATCTGAGCTTCCGTGGCTTCCCACACTTTCTTGGCGGCATCCATGTCGGCGGCGGCGTACTTGTCCGCACCGGCGGCCACGGCTGCATCCATGGCTGTCTTGGCGGCCTGCTGCTCAGCCTCAGGCGCTTTCGCACAGCCGACGAAAACCAGAGCCAACGCAAAAACCATCAACAACGAAACCGAATACTTAAAACATTTCATACGATCCCTCCTTGAAATATGTTTGTCCGTCCGTTTTTTGAAAAAGCGGTCCCTGTATATACTTTTTTTTGGCGTTGTCAAGGGCTTCGAGGGCCGTTTCCCGGGGTTGAAGCCGGCAGCGAGCGCAGTCCCCGCGGCTTGACGCGGGGTAGGCGAGCGAATGAAGACCTGGTCTCCTCCTTGGGGATCGAAGACTCTGCGGGACTTGATCTGGGGAGCTTCAAATGACTGGTTGAAATCACAGGGGAAATCTGCTATTTATTCTGCCCGTTTTTCTCGGCGGGCAAAAGGCAGGTTCAACCAGTTGAAAAAACAGCTGAAAAATATTTTCCTCACGGGCCTCGCGGTTACGGTCCCCATCGGTCTGACCATTTACGTTCTCTTCTTTCTTGCGGACCTGATGGACAGTCTTATCTACCTGATCCCCGAGCCCTATGCGCCCCAGCACTGGCTGCCGGTTTATATTCCCGGGCTGGGCATCGCGGTGACGGTCCTCTTGATCCTTATCGTCGGTCTGGCGACGAAGAGCCTTGTCGGCCACCGCCTCGTCCTTTTCGGCGAATCCCTTGTGAACCGGATACCGATCGTGCGGAGCATCTACGGTGCGATCAAGCGGGTCTCCGACGGGATGTTCCGGGACATGAGCAAGGGTTTCAAGCGGGTGGCCCTGGTGCAGTTCCCCTGCAAGGGGGCCTATACAGTGGCCTTCGTCACGGGCGAGCCAAACGGTGAAATCGCCGCCGCGGTCGGGCGGAAGACGGTCAGTGTCTATGTACCCACGACGCCGAACCCGACATCCGGCTATTTCGTCATGTATCCCGAAGAGGATCTCGTCTATCTCGATATGACGGTGGAGGAGGCCTTTACGCTGATCATTTCGGTCGGGATGGTGAATCCCAAGGAGCGCGTGCGGAATTCCGTGCAGCAACAGCTGCCGGATAAACCGTGACGTTCGCAATACACCGGTATTCCAACGAGGGAGGAAGTATGGAGTTTCAGATTTTCGATGCGGCTCTGCCCTACAAGGTCAGGGACATATCGCAGGCCGAATGGGGCCGCAAAGAGATGAAGCTGGCGGAAAACGAGATGCCCGGCCTCATGGCCGTGCGCAAGAAATACGGACCCAAAAAACCTCTCAAGGGCTTGCGGATCACGGGAAGCCTGCACATGACGATTCAGACGGCGATGCTCATCGAGTCGCTGAAGATTCTGGGGGCGGACCTTCGCTGGGCCTCCTGCAACATCTTCTCGACGCAGGATCACGCCGCCGCGGCGATCGCCAAGGCCGGGACGGCGGCCGTCTTCGCTTGGAAAGGGGAAACGCTCGAAGAGTACTGGTGGTGCACCGAACAGGCCCTGACCTGGCCGGACGGCGGGGGGCCAGACCTCATCGTGGATGACGGGGGCGACGCGACGCTGTTCATCCACCAGGGTGTCAAGATTGAGAAGAACCCGGCGCTTCTGAAGAAGCGACAGGACAATGCCGAGATGCGGATTGTCATGGAGCGCCTGGAGCGGTCCTACCGGATCGATCGCAAACGCTGGCAGCGGGTAGCGAAGAAGATCCGCGGTGTCTCCGAAGAGACGACGACGGGCGTCCATCGCCTTTGCCAGATGGCGGCCAGCGGGGAACTTCTTTTCCCCGCCGTCAATGTCAATGATTCGGTGACGAAGTCGAAGTTTGACAATCTCTACGGCTGCCGTGAGTCGCTGCCCGACGGCATCAAGCGGGCCACCGACGTCATGGTGGCGGGAAAGATCGTCGTCGTCTGCGGTTACGGGGACGTGGGCAAGGGGAGCGCCCACTCGATGCGCGCCTTTGGCGCGCGCGTCATCGTCACGGAAATCGATCCCATCTGCGCGCTGCAGGCGGCGATGGAGGGCTACGAGGTCAAGCGGCTTGAGGACGTGGTGGAGGAGGGGGACATCTTCGTCACGGCCACGGGCTGCTGCGATGTCATCCGCGGCGAGCACATGGAACGGATGAAAGACGAGGCGATCGTCTGCAACATCGNNNNTCGGCCACTTCGACAGCGAGATCGAAGTGAGTTATCTCCAGAGCACGCGGGGGATCAAACGCGAGAACATCAAACCCCAGGTGGATAAGTGGACCCTCAAGTCGGGTCGCTCCATTCTCCTCCTCGCGGAGGGTCGTCTCGTGAACCTGGGTTGCGCCACGGGGCATCCCAGCTTTGTCATGAGCAACAGCTTCACGAACCAGTGCCTCGCGCAGATCGAACTGGCGAAAGGAACCCTGAAGCTCGGGGTCCACACCCTGCCGAAGAGGCTCGACGAGGAAGTTGCGCGGCTTCACCTGGACCGCCTCGGGGTGGAACTCACCAAGCTCTCGAAGAAGCAGGCCGCTTACCTGGATATTCCAGCTGACGGGCCGTTCAAGCCGGATTACTACCGCTATTGATAGGATGAGCGATGGACAGGGGAAAGAGGAACAGGGGATGAAGAAATTTGCTTTGGGATGTTTTGCGCTGCTGGCGCTTCTCTCAACGGGGTGCGTGTCCCATCTGAACGTGCCGATGGCGAATATCTCGTCCGTGCCACCGTCCATCGGGAAACAGATTCCCCTGAAGGTCGCAATCGATCTGCCGCCTGAGAGCGCCGTCTTTACGAAAGAGTACTATGGCGTTCCTGCCACCGTTCCTTCGGGGCGGCTGCTGCGGAAATTCGGCACGGAAATATTTCCGTCCCTCTTTGCCGAGACCCAGATCGTCAGCGGCAAACCTTATCCGCCGGACGTCGCGGCCGTCATCATCCCGACGCTCGAAAACGTCGCCTTTGTGGGAAAGCAGGTGGCGCTGGGATTCGGGATGAAGTACGACTCCACCGTCACCCTCAAGGTGACGATGGTCACGCCCGACAACATGCGCATATGGTCGCGGATCGGGAGCGCGACGAGGACGAGCCGTGAGGTGGTCAGCCCGTATATCCCCGTGGAAGAGCTGGTGGGCGAGGCGACGACGAAGGCGACGATGGAGGCCTTCCGGGAAATGGCCAGGGAGATCAGCCTGGCGCGGGAAGTGACCGCCTATGCCGCCGGCAAAGGGTCTCGGATGGAAGCCGCTGCCACAGCGGTTCCGGCGGCCGGGAAAAGGGGGACGACGGAAACGGCGGCGACGCTGCCCGCGGCGTCTTCAACGGAAAAACTGCCTCCGGCGCGGAAGGATACCCACGCAGTCGTCATCGGCATCGACTACAAGAACAGGGCCGACATCCCGGCGCTGAATTACGCGTCTCTCGACGCACGAAAAGTCTATGACGTCCTCACCGACCTCCGCTACGGCGGCGTGCCGAAGGAGAACGCGATTCTTCTCCTGAATGAGAAGGCGACGAGGAACGAGATGATCGCGGCGCTGCGGAAGATCCGCACCTGGGACGGTTACATCTACGTCTTCTTCTCGGGCCACGGCGCGCCGAAGACCAAGGGTGACAAGTTTGTCGATGCCTTCCTGATCCCGTCGGACGTCCTCATTTCCGATCCCGAGGCCCTGGAGGAAACGGCGATCACCGTTTCCTATCTCCAGGACTTGCTTGACAAATCCAAGGCGAAGGGTGCGCTTCTGGCCCTCGACGCCTGTTTTTCCGGCGGCGGGAAATCGATCATCCCCAAGGGGGGCAAGCCGCTGGTCGGCATGCTCGCCGTGCCGGATCTCATCAAGCCGGCAGCCTCGGGCAAGATGGTGATCACCTCCTCTGCGCCGAACCAGCAGTCCTGGGAGGACGACTCGGAGCTCAAGAGCGGGATCTTCAGCCACTACCTGATCGAAGGCCTGAAGGGCAAAGGGGCCAAGGACCAGTGGGTCAAGGCCGACGAACTTGCGGAATACCTGAAGACCACGGTGCCCGGTGCTGCCTACAGGCTCAAGCGGATGGAACAGAAACCCCAGGTGTTCGGCAGCGGCAGTTTCTCCGTATCGCGCAACTGGGACAAGGCAAAGGTGATGGACGTTGATCTCGCGCGGGGAAAATTGAAGAACACCTTCGAGAAGGGCTTCATTTCGGCCGAGCAGCTGAGCAAGGCCATGGACGATCTGAAGAGTGCGACTCACTCCAAACTGCTCGATTCGTTTCTTGACGGGAAGATCAGCGACAAGCAGTTCGGGGAACTGTATTGATGTCGATTGGAAAGATCTTCTTCCTGCTCTTTCTGTGCCCCCTGTTGATGGTTTCTGGCTGCGCATGGCAGTACACGATACCGGACAAGGAGGCCCCCCTTGAAACGGGGCAGCTGCCGTCTGCCAGGATCCCGGTCCGGGCGGGGATCCTCTTGCCCGACGAGAATTTCACGCTGACGAAGACGTGGGTCAATCCGCAGGTGAACAGCGAATCGTTTACGCTCACCGTCCCATTCGGAAAACTCCTGAAGAGATCTGCGCTGAATATCTTTCCCGCCGTCTTTGACAAGGCCGAGATTTTTTCCGGCAAGTCCCAGCCCCCGGGAGTCGATCTGATCTATGCGCCTTCGATCAGGGACTTTTCCTTTGACTTCGGCGTACTGAACCTGTCGCGGCAGACCCTCATCGCCCGGTTGCAGCTCGTCAATACGGTGACCGATGTCAACGGCAGCCCCGTATTCTCCGACGAGACGGCGACGGAAACGCAAAAGACCGTGAAACCGGGCTTCGCGGAGCAGGCCATGATCGACAACTGGGCGACGACCTTCGCCGCCGCGGTGAATGACGCACTCCTCAAGGCCGCGCGGATGCTTGCGGATTCCGGGGAGGTCCGGGTTTACGCGAAAACCGGTTCCGGCGGTGCAGCCGGAGTCTCACGGCCGGTTGCCGCGGCACCCCCAAAGGCGCAGCCATCGCAGCTGCCCGCGGACCTTTCGGCACTCAGGGCCAAACTGAAGGATGCCTTCGAAAAAGGGGCGATCACGGCGGAACAGCTGGGCCGGGCCCTGGACGAGGGCGGAAGTGCAGCCCGCAGGAAGATCCTCGACGCCTTCATCGAAGGCAAGATCGACGCAAAGAAATTCGGTGAACTCTATTGAAGACCATGAAAAGGATTTTCTGCTCGTCGTTTTTGTTCTTGGCGATCATGATTTCCGGATGCGCCTTCAGCTACATCGTTCCGGAGAAGGTCGTGCCGGTCGACACGACCGGACTGTCCGCCGCGAAGATTCCTCTGAAGGCGGCGGTTGTCCTGCCGGATGAAGGCTACACGCTGACGAAAACCTGGATCAATCCGCAAGCGGGAAGCGTTCAGATTACCCTGACCGTTCCCTTCGGCAAGCTGATGAAGAACGCCTCTCAGGACATATTCCCGTCCGTCTTCGAGCAGGCGGCGATCGTAAGCGGCAAGTCCGCTCCTCCCGGGGCCGATCTGATCTATATGCCGTCCATCAGGGATTTTGCCTTTCAATTCGAAGGATCGAGCCCTTTCCAGCAGACGTTGGCGGTGCAGATGCACCTGAACAACAAGGTGACCGATGCCGCCGGCAAGCCTGTATTTTCCGACGAGACGGCGACGGAGACGCAAAAAAACTACCCCATGTCGTTTTCCGAGGGCGACTATCTCGGCGTCCAGGCGGACGTCATGGCATCGGCGGTGAATGACGCCCTCCTCAAGGCCGCGCGGATGCTTGCCGATTCCGGCGAAATCCGGGCTCTCGCCAAGGGCAGGTCCGGCGGTTCCGCCGGGACCGTCCATCCGGCCGCGGCCTCGCCGGCGGGGACGGCATCACAGCCTGCTGCGGATCTGACGGCACTCAGGACGAAACTCAAAGACGCCTTCGAAAAAGGCGCCATTTCGGCGGATCAGCTGGGACGGGCGCTGGACGAAGGCGGACGCAGCGCACGCTCCAAAATTCTGGAGGCATTCCTGGAAGACAAAATCGACGCAAAGAAGTTCGGCGAACTCTACTGACCGCTTCACGGCGGGCACTTCCGGGGATTCCCGTTGAACATGCCAGACCGTTCAATAATGCCCGGATGCAGGGCCCCCAGAAGAGCTGAGCCCTGAGACGTACAGGAATGCGCGTCGAGCGGTAAAGGACGAGGGAAATACAGCAGACGGGTATTCTTCATCCGCCTGCGTTCAGGACCTGAGCCTCTTGAAGAGGAAGATCGCCCCGGCGCCGAAGAGAAGATTTGCCGACCATGCGGCCAGAAAGGGCGGGATCGTTGCGGAACGGCCCAGCGACAGTCCGAAGGCGAAGATGATCCAGTAGGAAAACCCGAGGACAATCCCCGCGCCGATGCTCTGGACCATGCCGCCGCTGCGCTCGGAACGGACGGAGAAGGCGGCGCCGATCACGGCGAGGATGATGCTGACCAGGGAGAAGGCGACCTTGCCGTGCATGTCCACGATGTAGCGCGTTGCGTCGTACCCTTCGGACTGGAGCTTGCCTACGTACCCCCGTAACTCGAAAAACCCCATTTCCTCCGTGTTTTTCTGCACCACCTGAAAGTCCGCCGGCTTTTCCGGCATCGCGACCACCCGTTCCTGGATGCGCTCGAGTTGCGGGAAGTCGCCCTTCGGGAAGCGGGTGATGAGCAGATTGTGAAAAACCCACTGGTCGTTTTTCCACTCCGCCCGCTCCGCGTCGATCCGCATCGTGATCTCGCTCATCTCCTTGAGGTAGTGGATCGTGATGCCCCGCAGCGTGTTCTTCTGCACGTCGAAAAACTTGAAATTGTAGATCCCGTCCTTTCCCCGGTACCAGATCGCATTCTGCTTGAAGGACCCGAGAGACTGCTTCTTCTGCACTTCCACAAGGCGGATGTACTCCGCCCTTTCGTACGTCTTGGGCGTCACATACTCGCTGAAGAGGAACAGGACGCCGCAAAGCACAGCGGCCATGCCGACGACCGGCGCGGCGATCCGGTAGAGACTGATTCCGCCGGCCTTCATGGCCGTGATCTCTCCGTGGCGGGACAGGGTACCGAAGGTGATCAGCGAAGCGAGGAGAATAGCCGCCGGCAGGGTCTGCGTGACGATCATCGGGATGGTGTAGAAGAAGTGAGAGACGACCTGCCTCACCGTCGCCGCGTTGCTCATGAACATTCGGATCTTCTCGAAGAAATCGATGAGCAGGTACAGGATGACGAATGTGGCCAACACCAGTCCCAGGAACCGGACGAATTCGCGGAGGATGTAGCGGTCGAGGATCTTCATCGCCCGAACCTCCATGGCAGCGTCACGGCGAGCCGTTCCCAGAGTCTCCGGACGGTTTCTCCAAACGGGGGCTTTTCGCGCGTGGCCATGAGAAACAGGTACACGCCCGCCGCCCCGAAGAGGAGAATCGGCGCCCAGGTTCCCAGTGCGGGATGGATGCGCCCCGTCTCGGCCAGCGCCTCTCCGCTCATCCGCATCAGGTAATAGATGAGAACGATGGCAAGACCGACCGTAAATCCCCGCGAACGGACCGCCCGGTGGGCCCGGATGCCCAGGGGCGCCGCCAGGATCCCGAAAACCAGGCAGGAAAGCGGGATGGTCATTTTCTTGTTGAGTTCGATCGCCAGCTCTCGCAAGACGACGTCTTCAACCGATCGGGTCCGGATCTTGTCCGCAAGTTCCTGAACCGTCATCTCGGTGCTGGTCTTGTTCTGAACTTTCCGGAGATCCGCAAGGGACGACTCGATGTCGAGGTTGATGTCGTAGACGGCGAAGTCCATCTTGCGGTAGTTCTTGAAATCGTCGGCCACGATATGGGTGCTGCCATTTTCCAGCCGCAGCGTAAGGGTCAGCGTTTCGGGATCGGACAGCAGATAACCCCGGCGGGCGATGATGGTGCTGGGTTCCTTGATGATCCGGTTGTCGGAGATGAGAACCCCCTCCATGTATTCGCCGTCCACGGGGATGGTGTCGGCGTAGATGAGGATGCCGCGGAAGTCGTCATTGAAGACCTTTTCCTTGATCCCGACGCTGGCCTTCTTCTGGGCGACGTCGAACAGAAGCAGTTTCGTCGCATAGTTGCCATGGGGAACCAGGAAGAGAGTGATCACCGCGGTCAGGAAGAAGGCCGCGACGGAAGCGGCTCCCACGGGGATCATGATCTGGTACAGGCTGATGCCGGAGGCCTTCATCACGGTGATCTCGTTGTCTCCGGACATCCGCCCCAGGCCGATGAGGATGGCGATGAGAAGCGAGATCGGGATTGTGAACATCAGGAAGGACGGCATGAGGTAGGCGACGAGCTTCGCGATGTCAAAGGCGCTCACGCCCTTGTTCACCATCATGTCCATCAGCTGGATGATCTTCGCCATCAGGAGGACGAAGGTCAGGACGAAGAGGATCAGCGCGAAGGGTCCTGCGATCTCTTTGAAGATGTAACGATGAAGGATCTTGCGCATCGGCTTTTCCGTTCCGGTGGTTTATGGTCGCGACAGAGAAAATAGCTATCACATCGCCGCGACTTTCGCCACCGGATGCCCGATAGCCGGAGCGGATGGCGCTGCAGTCTGACGAAAAAGGAAACAGCCGGGTGCACCGTTCGGGATGGAAAAATTACACCATCAACTTGAGCGGCTCGATGTAGACCGGATCTTCCTTCTCCATGGTCTCGACGATGGGCGTATTGAGCCGGCGTTTCAGTTCGCCGAAGATGGGGCGCTTCTTGGCAAAGGTCCGGGCGAAGGCGATCGCCTCTTTCATCAGGGCCTCCTCGTTCTCGCAGGCCTTGACGATGACGCGGTCCCGCTCCAGCTCCGCCGCGCCGCAGCGTTTGCCGCTCAGGACCATCTCTTCGAGCTTGTGGTAGGGGAGGGCTTTTCTCATGATCGCGAGCATGCCGGGCAGGAAGGGGATATTGATGTCCACCTCGGGAAAACAGAAGAAGCCGCGGTCGGCCTTCATGAAGCGGAAATCGCAGGCGCAGGCCATGATGCTGCCGTCGCCGAAGGCGTGGCCGTTGATGGCGGCGATGACGGGCATGGGGTACAGGAGAATCCTCGCGAACATCTTGTTGAGGCCGTACATGAAATCGCGGATCGCCTGGAGATCCTGCTTGCCGAAGACGTCCATCAGCCAGTTGAGGTCGATGCCGATCGTCCAGTTCTTCGCGTCTGCCGAGCGGATGACGACCGAAGACAGTTCCGGGTCCTTCTCGATCTCGTCGAAGGCCTTCAGGATCTCCGCAACGAACGCCGGATTGTGCCGGTTCTCGCCGGAAATCATGTTGATGATCGCCACCGTTCCGTCCTTCTTCCATTCGAGCACCGCCATAAGGGCCTCCTCCTTCGCCGGTCAATGCACCGGACGCTCCCGTCCGGGCGGATATCGGTCTGGCGCTGCGGACGCCTTCCAAGGAGTCGCTTCAAGCCGCCGATTCTGCGGGGGAAACGTCGCACAGATCGCCAGGACTGTCAATGGGGGAAATGGCGGCGCCGACACCACAGTACCATGGCAGGATGCCCGTCTTGACAAGCGCGGCGGGCCCGTGGTAGGCAGCGGGACACCTAGATGCTGCGGGTCGGCAAAACCGGCCGATGTCCGCGGACCGCTTCACGAGGCGATGGAGTTCGCCTCCGCCAAAACCGCCTAACCGGCTGATAACTCCTGAAGGGGGATGCCCTGAGGGAGTTTCGTTATGGTCCTTCCAATCGCAGGCGGCTTTCGGGATTCCACGAGCCTTCTCTTTTCCGCGCTACAGGACATCTGCCGGCGATACCGCATGGTGTCGCTTAATCGTCAAGTCGAGGTCTGTGAAAGCCTGATGGGGAAAAGCCCCTTGATCGACGTGGCGATTCTCGGACAATTCAAGGCAGGCAAGAGTTCGTTCCTCAACAGTTTTATCGGCCGGGATCTCTTGCCCGTCGGCGTTGTTCCCGTGACCACGGCGATCACGAGGATTCGGTACGGCGCGAAAGAACGGGCAGTTGTCACCTGTTTTGACGGCACGAGCACCGAAGTGGCGCTCGACGAAATCGCGGACTACACCTCCGAAGCGCTGAACCCTGCCAACGAGAAGAACGTGGAACTTGTCGACGTGGAGCTCCCATCCCTCGAACGGTACGAGGGGCTCCGCTTCGTCGATACGCCCGGTCTCGGAAGCGTCTTCAAGTACCACATGGAGACGTCGGAACACTGGCTCCCGGAGGTGGGGGCCGCCGTTCTCGCCGTCAGCTCCGACCGGCCCCTTTCCGAGCACGATCTCGCCCTCATCTGCGAACTGATGCGTCATACGCCGCAGATCGTTCTGCTGCTGACGAAAGCGGATCTCCTGTCCCGGGACCAGCAGGACGAAGTAATCCGTTTCTTCCGGGAAACCCTCGCGCGGGAAACGGACCGCGATTTCCCTGTCTATCTCTATTCGAAAAAAGTCGACACAGACCTGCATAGAAAAAGGCTCGAAGAGGAGCTCTTCCGGAAGCTGTCCGCCAATCGGGATCGCGAATTCCGGCGGATCCTCCGGTATAAGCTTCATTCCCTGGCGCAGAGCTGTCTCGCCTATCTCGATGTTGCGCTCAAGGCTTCTCAACGTGCAGACGAAGACCGCCGGGAGATCCGCGACCTCATCCTGAGCGAGCAATTGAATTATTCCTCGTTGTACGAAGAATTGATCGTCGTCACGCGGGAAAACGCCGGCCAGACCCGCACGGTGATCGAACGTCATTTGAATCCGCTTCGGGGTCCCCTTGCGGGGAGGCTGACGGAACAGCTCGCCCATGAGTTGCCAACCTGGCGGGGCAACCTCTGGAAGCTTACCCGCCGCTTCGAGGGATGGGCGAGAGAAACGCTGAGCACGGAGATGGGAAACATCTCCAAGGCCGAACAAAAACACTTCTTCGGAACGCTCAAAAAAAGCCGTGCAAGCCTTGGCCGCGCCCTGGAGGCTTTCCGGGCTGTGCTCGGGAGGAACATCGAAAAGGTCCTGGGCGCGAAACTGGCGGATACGGAATGGACCATCGAGGTGGCTGAACCGAGCCGCCCGGATTTCCATATGGGAAAGGTTTTCGACTTCCATTTCGATCTCCTGTGGTTCTTCATCCCCATGTTTTTGTTCCGGCCGCTTTTCGAACGACACTTTCGGAAGCAGATCCCGCGGCTCGTGGAAGTGAACGTGTCCCGTCTCACCACGCAGTGGGAATCCCGGATCAACAGGGCCATCGAGGACATGCGCAAGCAGGCGGCCCGATACATCCGGGACGAAGTAAGCACGATCGAATCGCTGTTGGAAGGAGAGCAAGGAAGCTCCGAACAAATCCGTCGGACGATCGACGACCTGAGAGCAGGAATAAACGAATGGAACGAACCGGAGGAGGAAAACATGGGCGACTTTGCTGTCGCCATGGGAGGTGGCCAGATCAAGTCGGGTTTCGCATGCACGAGCGAACGGAACGCCAAGAACAACCGTTTGGTGGAAATCGAAAAGGAACTGGACAAAGCTGCGGTTTTGGAAAATCTTTTTCAGCGGTGAACGTCTTGACGATCCGTCTTGTCCGGAAGAGACAGTATGCGACTTCATTTTATCGGAAGAGACCGGGAGATCAAACGCATACTCAAGGCCCTCGATCGAGGACGCAACGTCATTCTGGGAGGGAAATACGGTATCGGTCGGACGAGCTTGATCCGCCACGTTGCGAAACTGGGTGGGGATCGTCGTCAATTCGTCTTCGGCGATCTTTCCGATACGGCGGGCAAGGCCTGTAAGGAAATCTATGCCTGTTTGGGCATGGACAAGAAACGCCGGAGGTTCAAGGGGCAGCGGTATCGGATCGCAAGCCGCTATACGGAGACGGTGAAAGGCCGCCTTGTAGTAGTCCTCGATAATATCGGAAAACTGACTCAGCAGAAGTTGAATTTTGTCCGTTTCCTTGCCCTGGAGGGGAACGTTCAAGTGATTGCAGTCGTGGAATCCTTTTTGACGGAAAGAGATCATTTCCTCTTGAGAACGACAATGACTCCTGCGGAATGTATGACACTCCATCGTCTTGACCTGGAAAGCGCATGTGAAATATTCCGTTCCTTTTCAAGGACTCGTACGCTTTCCTGGAGTGAAGAATATATCGAGTCCCTGGCACGGCTGTGCCGCGGCTATCCCCTGTCGATTGCCGAAAAACTGGCCTGTGATCGAAAAGACCCCGCGGAGAAAAGGACGCCGTGAAGTTTCCGACACAAGAATAAAATTCCAGGAGGGAAAAATGGATGAACCAAAGAACGCCTCGTGTGTATTTTGTGAGATCGCGGCAGGCAAGGCTGCGGCCCACAAGATCCACGAGGATGAGTTGTCCATGTGTATCCTCGATGTCCATCCCTATACGAAGGGGCATTGTCTTGTGATCTCCAAACGGCATGTGCAGTGGTGGCATCAGTTGACGGAAGCGGAGACGGACAGCCTCTTCCGGATGGCCCGGACCGTGGCGAACCGGATGATGGACGTCTTCCGGCCGGATTTTGTATTCCTGTACGCCCGGGGCAGGCGGATTTCGCACACCCACCTGTTTCTCATACCGACTTACAGCGGCGATGTCCTCGACCGGTTCTTCAACGCCCTGGAGAAATTCCAGGAGTCGCCCCAGGAACTCGCCAAGTTGAAGGAAGATATTTCCATGGAGGAGGCCGCACGCCTGCTCAAGTTCGATGCCGACTGATTGCAGGGGAGACGATGATGCGGCTCAACGCCGCAAAAGACATGGACGTCTCCGCGAGAAGGTTGACAACTGTCCGGATTCTGTGAAATAAGATTGGCCTCTGGCAAGTTACCGATTTTTAACGCAGATGAGGCCTATCCTTTGAACGGAAGATTCCCGAAGCTTTTCATTCTCGTTGTCGTTCCCGCCCTGCTGTATGTCGTCCTGCTGGGCGCCCTGCCGCTGATCGAGCCGGACGAGGGACGCTACAGCGACATCCCCAGCCTGATGAACCGCCTGTCCGATTACGTGACGCCGCGGCTGCAGCACGTGGTCTATCTGGAGAAACCGCCGCTCGTCTACTGGGCGACGGCCCTGTCGTTTCAGCTCTTCGGGGAGAGCGAGTGGTCCTCGCGGCTCTTTGTCGGGCTCTGCGCCTGGGGCTGCATCCTGCTCACCTACTTCATGGGGAGGCGCCTTTCCGACGAACGGACAGGGCTTTACGCTGCCGCCGTTTTGAGCACGATGCTCTATACGTTTCTCCTCGGGCGGATCCACATCCTCGACCTGCCGCTGACGCTCTTCGTCTGTCTCGCCGTCTGGATGGGATTCCTGCATTTCCGGGAAGGCGGCGGTCGATGGCGGCTCTGGCTCGCTTACGGTTTTGCCGCACTGGCCTTCCTCGCCAAGGGCCTGATCGGCGTCGTCTTTCCCTTTGCGATTCTCGCCCTCTGGCTCCTCTCGGTCGGACGATGGCGGGAAGTGCCGCGCCTGATCTCACCCGTGGGAATCCTCTTTTTCCTCGCCTTATCGCTGCCCTGGCTGATTCTCGTCCAGCGCGCCAATCCGGATTTCCTGTGGTTCTTCTTCGTGCAGGAGCATTTTCTCCGGTACACGACGAAGATGCACGGCCGCGATCAGGGTTTCTGGTATTATATCCCCGTCCTGGTCGGCGGAACGCTTCCCTGGTGCGCCTTCCTGTGGAAACTCCTGAGAGAACGCCGCTCGGAGGAGCAGCCGCTTTTCGCCAGGGACGACCGCCGTTTCCTCTGGAGCTGGTTCTGGTTCATCCTGCTCTTCTTTACGGCGTCGTCCTCCAAACTCGTGCCTTATATCGCGCCGGTCTTCCTGCCCGCCGCCCTGTACTTCGGCCGGCTGGTGCGCTCCTTCGAGGACGGCGCTGTCGCCGCCCTGAGCAGACGCGCCCACCTCATTCCCGTCGCCGTACAAACGGCGCTCTTCATCGCCGTCCTCGTTCTGCCGCCTTTCCTGAGAAATACGCAGATCGGCGGGGACCTCGTATTGCTCATTTCCGAACGCTGGCCGCTGCTGGTGGCAGCGCCGATCGCGCTGCAGATCGCGCTCCTCGTTCTTCCCGATTATTTTGAGCGCCGGACCGGACGGGGATGGTTCGTCTCCGTCTATGCGGTCTCCGTCCTCTTTCTCGCATCGCTCCTGCCGGCCGCCAACGACCTCCTCGGCCCCTACAAGTCCGTCCGCCCCGTCGTCGAGGCGATGAAGATCCATTTGCCGGCAGGTCGGGATCTCTACCAGTACCGGATCGCCATGTACGGGATCGACTTCTATGCGAAGGTGCGGACGCCGATCGTGGACGACTTCGGCGAGCTCGGTTTCGGCATCGCAAAACTCCCTCCCGATGAGCGGGCGCGGTACTTCCTGCTTTCAGAGAAGTTCTACGAACTGGTTAAAGAAAAAGGTGACATTTACTGCGTAACGCAATATAAAGAGCGCCTGAATGAACTGCAAAAACGCCTTTCTTCCGTTGAAATCCTCTGGGAGAACGGCGCCTTTTACCTGCTTCGCCTGCGAGGATGAGGAGGGACATGAAGATTCGGGAGGAATTTCTGCCGCTGTCGCGGCCTTCGGTCGGGCATGTGGAGATCCGCGCCGTCGTGGATTGCCTGCAGTCGAAGTGGATCACGACGGGTTCCCTGTGCAAGGAGTTCGAGGACCGTTTCGTCGAACTGACGGCCGCCGGATCCGCCGTGGGCGTGACGTCGGCCACCGCCGGTATGCACATCGTGCTCCTGGCCCTCGGGATCGGCGAAGGCGACGAAGTGATCACCCCTTCCATGACCTTCGCCTCGACCGTGAATATGATCGCGAGCGTCGGGGCGCGGCCCGTCTTCGTGGACGTTGATTACGGCACGCTCAACATCCGGCCGGAACAGATCGAGGAGCGCATCACCAAAAAGACGAAGGCCATTGTCCCCGTCCACTTTGCCGGGGCGCCCGCCGATATGGATCCGATTCTTGCCGTTGCGGATCGGCAAGGGCTCGCCGTTATCGAGGACGCCGCCCATGCGGTGGGTACGCGCTACGGGGCCGTGCATGCCGGAGGGTTCGGCCGGATCGCGATCTTCTCGTTTCATCCTCTCAAGAACATCACGACCGCGGAAGGGGGCATGATCACCCTGTCCGATCCCGAACTCGAGAAGAAGATCCGCGGATTAAGATTTCACGGCATCGAGCGCGATGCCTGGAAACGCTACGGCAGAGGCGGCAATCCCGACTACGATATCCGCGAACCCGGCTTCAAGTACAACCTTCCGGACCTGCTGGCGGCCCTCGGCCTCGCCCAGCTGTCGCGCCTGCTCGAACTCAACGACCGCCGCGCGAAGCTTTCGGGCCTGTACTTCGAGGGGCTGCGGGGCGTCGAGGGGATCGACCTTCCGGAGGTTCCTTCCTATGCGCACCGCCACGCCTGGCACCTGTTCGTGGCGAAGGTGACGGCGATGGAACGCGGCCGCTTCATGGAGAGGCTCTCGGATTACAATATCGGGTACGGCCTGCACTTCCCGCCCTGCCACCTGCTCGAATACGTCCGGAAGCGTTTTGGAACGGCGCCGGGGATGCTGCCGGAGACGGAGAGGGCGGCCGGCCGGATCCTTTCGCTGCCGTTCTTCCCCGACATGAAGGATGAGGACGTCGCCTACGTTTGCGAGGCGATCAAGGAGATCCTGCATGGATGATCCGTCGAAGATTTCGGTCGTGATCCCCGTCTATAACGAAGAGGCGAACCTCAAGGCGCTCCGGGACCGGCTGTCTCCCGTCATGGAGGGGCTGCGCCGTCCCTACGAGATCATCCTCATCGACGACGGGAGCCGTGACGGGTCGCTGGCGATCCTCAAGGAGCTTGCGGCCGATCCGCATTTCCGCATCGTCGAACTGACACGCAACTACGGCCAGCATGCAGCGATCCTGGCGGGTTTTTCCGTCGTCCGGGGCGGAATCGTCATTACCATGGATGCCGACCTCCAGAATCCGCCGGAGGAGATCCCGCGCCTGGTCGAGGCGATGGAAAAGGGCGGCTACGATGTCGTCGGCACGATCCGCAGGCAACGGAAGGACTCGCTCCTCCGGACCCTGCCTTCGCGTCTCATCAACATGGTCGCCCGCCGCATCACCAAGGTGAAGATGACGGACTGGGGATGCATGCTGCGCGCCTACCGGCGGCATATCGTCGACCACATGTCCGCCTGCCGCGAGCACGCGACCTTTATCCCCGCGCTGGCCACCTATTTCAGCAAGCGGGTCACGGAGATCGAAGTGGGGCACGAGGAGCGCTTCGGCGGGACCTCAAACTACTCCATGTGGAAGCTGGTAAACCTGCAGTTCGACCTCGTGGCGTCCTTTTCCGATCTCCCGTTGAAGCTGCTCATGTATGGCGGCATCGGGATGGCGACCCTGGGGGTGTTCTTCGGCATCATTCTCGCCGTGGCGCGGCTCGAGTACGGCGCCTCCTGGGCGGCGGAAGGCGTCTTCACGCTGTTTGCCGTGCTCTTCGTTTTTGTGGGGATGCAGTTCTTTGCCCTGGGCGTCATGGGGGAATACATCGGGCGGATCTACCGCGAGGTCCGGAAACGGCCGGAATTCACCATCGAGAAGGTCCACGAATCCGCTCCGGAGCGGCAGGCATGAGGGTCGTTGTCTTTGCTTACCATGACATGGGAATTGTCGGGCTGGAGGCGCTGAAGAGAAACGGTTTCGAAATCGCCGCAATCTTTTCCCATGACGACGATCCCGGGGAAAATTGCTGGTTCGGTTCCGTGAAGGATTGGGGGAGGGGCGCGGGGATTGATGTTTTCTGCCCCGCCGATGTGAATCTTCCCGATGAGGCCGGCCGGATCGCCGCCCTCCGGCCGGAGGCGCTTTTTTCCTTCTATTACCGCAGAATGTTCGGGCGGGAGATCCTGAATCTGACGCCGGGGAAGGCCTTCAATCTCCACGGATCGCTGCTGCCCTCTTACCGGGGCAGGGCGCCGGTGAACTGGGTCCTGGTCAACGGCGAGAAACGGACGGGGGTCACGCTGCACATCATGACGGAGAAGCCCGATGCCGGCGGCATCGTCGGGCAGCGTGCCGTTGCGATCGACGAGACGGACACCGCGAGAACGCTCTATGGCAAACTCTGCCGCGAAGCGGGGCTGCTCCTGGACGAGGTCCTGCCCCTGATCCGGGAGGGCAGGGAAACCCTGACGCCGCAGGAACTCTCGCGGGGCAGCTACTACGGCGGCCGGAGGCCCGAAGACGGCAGGATCGACTGGAACTGGCCTTCGCGGCGGATTTACAACCTCGTACGGGCCGTCACCGACCCCTATCCGGGCGCCTTCGCCTTTCTTCCCGACGGCCGGAAGCTCCTCGTCTGGTGGGGTGCGCCGGGGGCGGGCGGGATCCGGACGGACAGGCCCGGCGCGGTTTGGATCGACGGGGACAAGGTTGCGGTCCGGACGGGAGACGGGATGCTTCATCTTCAGCACGTGCAGATCGACGGTGTCCATCTGCGGGGCGACTCTCTCCGGGACTATTTCAAAGACAAGGAAGGGGCTGTACTGACATGAAAATTCTGATTCTTGGCGTCAATGGGTTCATCGGGCACCACCTCACGCATCGCATCCTCAAGGACACGGACTGGACCGTCTACGGCATGGACCTCGGGTCCGACCGCTTGGACAAGGCGATCGATCATCCGCGTTTCCATTTCCTGGAGGGCGACATCGCCATCAACAAGGAGTGGATCGAATATCATATCAAGAAATGCGATGTCGTTATGCCGCTCGTCGCCATCGCCACGCCGAAACTTTATGTGGAGGATCCCATCGGCGTGTACAACCTCGACTTCGAGATGAATCTCAACATCGTCAAGCTGTGCGTCAAATACAGGAAGCGCGTCGTCTTCCCCTCCACCTCCGAGGTGTACGGCGCCTGCCCCGATCCCGAGTTCAAGGAGGACGAGAGCTTTCTCGTCGTCGGCCCCATCCAGAAGGAGCGCTGGATCTACTCCTGCTGCAAGCAGCTTCTGGACCGGGTCATCTATGCCTACGGGACGAGGGGATATCTGGAATTCACGCTCTTCCGGCCATTCAACTGGGTCGGTCCGCGTCTCGATTCCCTCTTTGCCGCGAAGGAGGGAAGCTCCCGCGTCGTCACGCAGTTCATTGCCGAACTGCTCTTGAAAAAACCGATCACGCTTGTGGACGGCGGCCTCCAGAAGCGCTGCTTCACCTACGTCGACGACGGTATCGAGGCCCTCGTGAAGATCCTCGAGAATCGCGGCGATGCCTGCAAGAATCAGATCATCAACATCGGCAACGCCGACAACGAATGCTCCGTGAAGGATCTGGCAACCCTGCTCAAGCGGCTCTTCATGGAACACCCGGAACACCGCAAGGACGGAAGCTACTCGGAAATCATCGAGGTTCCGGCGGAGACCTACTACGGCCGGGGATACCAGGACATCTACACGCGCAAGCCCAGCATCGAAAAGGCCAGGAACCTCCTCGGCTGGCAGCCGCGGGTGGGGCTCGAGGAGTCGATGAAGCGGACGCTCTACTCCTTCCTCGAAGAAAACAAGGAGTTTCCCGCCGCGTAGAGCCTGTGCGGCAGTGGAGAGAAGGGGAGTGGGCTTGGAAAGAATCCTGGGGTTGAAAGTTGATGTCGACACCTATGCCGGCATGAGGGACGGTGTTCCCACCCTTCTTTCGATCCTTGCCGACGCCGGCCTGCGGGCGACCTTCTTCCTGAGCGTCGGACCGGATGCCAGCGGCCGCGCCCTTTTCCAGCTATTCAAGAACCCCCGGTTTCTGAAGAAGATGATCCGGACGGGGGCTCCGAAACTCTACGGCTTCCGGACGGCGCTGTACGGCGTTTTCCTGCCGTCGCCCATGATCGCCGCGTCCTTCCCGCATCTGGTGAAACGCATCATCGCCGAGGGTCACGAGGTTCAATTTCACGCCTGGGACCACCGGCGCTGGCAGGATGATCTGCCGGAGAGATCTCCCGCTTGGATCCGGGAGTGGTTCGAAAAGGGGATCGCGGCCTTCGAGCTCCTGACCGGTTTTCGTCCGACCGCCTTTGGCGCCCCGGCCTGGAGGATCGATGAACGGGTTATGGCGGAAATTCCCCGGCACGGGTTCCGCTACCTGAGTTGCACGAGGGCGCCGGCGCCCTTCGTCCATGAGGGAACGAACCTGACGGAAATCCCCTCAGACCTTCCCTGTTTCGAAGAGGTGGACCGGGAGAGGGCGATCGAAAAGATTCTCGCGCCGCTCGCCCGCGGCGGTCTCCATGTCCTGCCCGTTCATGCAGAAGTGGAAGGGGGGATATATCAAAAATATTTCATAGAGTTGTTGAACAACGCTCAAGCGATGGATTGTACAATATCCACCCTTTCCGAGATCCTGAATAACCTGCCGAAAAAGGATCTTCCCGAACGAACATTTCGGATGGAACTCCTGCCCGGCCGCGCTGTTCCCTGCGCGGTGTAGGCGTCGCCAGCGGCTTCCCTGACGTCCATGATCCCGATTCCCCGGCGCGCCGCGGCCTCCCGTTGCGCAAAGGGAATCGGTGCCTATAATAGGAACAGAGATCGATCTTCACAGTATTTCGTGCGGAGGAAGGATCATGAACGCCAAGAAAGCGCTCCTGTTTGTTCTTCTGGTCGTTTTTCTTGCCGGTTGTGCTTTGGACGTACGGACGACGGGATTTCTGGATCGTTCCGCAGGCATCGCGGTGCTGCCGAACGGGGCGGCCTTTGCCGTCCTGGAAAATGCAGCGGCCTCTAATCCCATTTTCGACAGGGAAGTCAAGGCAAAGATCGAACGATTGCTTGTCAAAGAGGGCTATCGCGTGGACACCCCGGATAAGGCGCGCTATCTGCTCTACTACGGCTACGGCATAGCCTCAGGACTCGGGAGCAGGGCCGTCACCTCCTACGGTCCGCCGCAGACCCAGATCATCACCGTATCGGACGGGAAAGGCGGTGTGGCGACACAGGCCGTCATGACGCCGGGCGCCGCCTCCGTCATTCCGATGGTCAGCGTGGAATACACGAAGCAACTGACCTTGAAGGTTACGGAAGCTGCAGGGACGGCGGGCGGCCGGAATGACAACGTCGTCTGGATGGGAGAAACACTCAGCATGGACCCATCATCCGACCTGAGGTCCGACGTCGACTACCTGCTCGTCGTTGCGTTCAGGTATTTCGGCCGCGATACCGGCAAACAGGTCAGCGTCAGCATCGGCAGGGGAAATCCCGCTGTCGAGGAGTTGAGAAGGGGTTTTGAGCCTCTCAATAAGTGAAACCGGCCGCATGTCTGCGGTACCGGGACATCCGCCGAGGATTCCGCTGACCGGCAGGCTGTTGAAAAACACCCGTCTGCTGCGTTCCCCTCATCCTTCGCCGTTCGACGTACATCCCAGTACGACTCACGGCTTAGGATATCGGGAGCCTTGCATCCGGGCATTTTTGAACCGCCTGTCAATGGAACAGCGCTGTCGGATCGCCTGCTCTCCGGAATCCTCGTTCCTTCCCCTGTTCGCACCCTTGAAAAGCATGGATCACCCGTCGCCCGCGACCCAAGACCTTCTCCGCAACCGGAGCAGGGAATCGGATGGATCTCGCCGTCAGAGGCGAAAGGAGCTAGTTGCGGCAGCTGTCCGGTCTGACCATGAAGACGGGGACCTGGGAGTAGCGCATGACCTTGTATGCCACGCTTCCCAGCATCCATTTGCCGAGGCCCGTCCTTCCATGGGTGGCAATGGCGATGAGGACGACCCCCTCCCTTTGTGCCGACTCCGTGATCAAGTCCGCCGGTTTCCCCACAAGGACCATGATGGAGACATTGGAGATGCCCTCCCGAACCAGTTCATCCTTGACCTTGGTGAGGTAGGTTTTCTTCTCTGCGACACCGGCATCCTGGAATGAATCGAAGTCAGGCCCCTCTTTTGCCCAATCGGGAGGTGTTTCCACGACACCGAGAAGCAGGAGTTGATTGATCTGACCGATCGCAGCAAGAGATTTCACATGATCCAGCACACACTCTGCCAACGGGGAACCATCCAGCGGAACCATCACTTTTTCGTACACGGCCAACACCTCCTTTAGAGAATTTGGTTCATTTGGATAGATTTATCGGATTTTCTGCAAATTTCTTTAATGGATATCTTTTTTCGATATCCTCCGTCGTTATCGCGAAAGGCTTTTATCCGCAGAATTCGAGCGGAATTCATTTCCGGGGAAACCCTGACGAGCGGGGCGGTGCGAATCGATACGAGTAAGTCTTGAAAGAGACAGGCGCTGCAGCGGGACGGGGCCGGATATTGGAAGGCGGATCGCGGCTCGGCGATCCGGGGGCTCTTTTCTCAACGGTCAAGAATGGTCCGGATCTTTTCAAGCAGATGATACGGCGTCACGGGTTTGGAAATGAAGTTGAGCCCCTCGTCGAGGACGCCTTTCTTATGAATGATATCAGCCGTGTAGCCGCTGGAAAATAGCACCTTTACGCCGGCATTCATCCGCCGGATGACGTCGTAGGCCTCTTTGCCGTTCTTCTTGGGCATGACCACGTCGAGGATGACAAGCCGCACCTCATCGCGGTGGGCTTCGAATTTCGCCACCGCGTCTTCTCCGTTCTCCGCTTCGATGACGGAGTATCCGTACTGTTCCAGAATGCTTTGCATGAGTCTCCTGACCTCTGGGTCATCCTCGGCTACGAGGATTGTCTCCGTTCCTCTGCGCGGTGTCTTTTGCGTTTCAAGGACCCCTGCGTCGACGCCTGTTTCCATCAGCTTGAGATAGATTTTGAAAGTCGTTCCCTTGCCGGGCTCACTGTAAACCTGGATCTCTCCATTGTGCTGCTTGATGATGCCGTACACGATGGAAAGTCCAAGGCCCGTTCCCTTTCCCTGTTCTTTTGTGGTGAAGAAGGGTTCAAAAATTCTTTGTTGTGTCGCCTCGTCCATGCCTGATCCCGTATCGGATACGGAGAGGAGCGCGTAGGGGCCTGGTTCGAGGTAGGGATGCGTTTGCGGAATAAAGACGCGATCAACCCTCAGGATCAGAGAACCGCCGTCGGGCATGGCATCCCGCGCATTGGTGGAGAGGCTCAGCAGGACCTGCTCAATCTGCCCGCTGTCGGCCACAATCAGCAAAGGTTCATCCGCCGGAATCGTCTTGAACTCGATGTCCTCCCCGATGACCCTCAAGAGCAGCTTCTCCAGGCGACTGACGATTGCGTTGATGTCCACCGTCTTGGGACTCAAGACCTGCTTCCGGCTGAAGGCGAGAAGGCTGTGGGTCAGATTCGACGCACGGTCCGCGGCGGCCAGGATGTCGTCGACGTAACCGCTTGCGGGGTTCGGCGGTTTGATGCGGAGTTTCAGAAGGTTGCCGTAACCGATGATGGCGGTAAGAATGTTATTGAAATCGTGGGCGACTCCGCCGGCGAGCGTCCCGATCGCCTCCATCTTCTGGGCCTGGGCGAGTTGCTCTTCCAATTTCCGGCGTTCCGAGACGTCCTCGAAAACGCTGTCGATCCAGCGGATCTGACCTTTGGCGTCCCTCTGCAGTGTTGCGTTAATGGAAATCCACAGGTGCGTGCCGTCCTTCTTCTTCATTGTCGCTTCCCAACCCTTCACCAATCCGTTGCGCAGCATCTCCGCAAGGAACAGCCGCCACTCTTGAAGGTCGTTGAAGCGATCGGTGATGCCCGAAGCCATGGCTTCGGCGATATCTCTGTACCCGAAAATCTTGGCCATTGCCTGATTGGCCTGGATAACCCGCCCCTGTTGATCGACGCGAGTGATGCCGACGTTGACGTTGTCGACGAGGGTGCGGAACTTCTCCTCGCTTTCCTGAAGAGCGCGCTCCGCGTGTTTCTGTTCCGTAATATCCTCAATGACGCCGTCAATCCACTGTATCTTTCCGGATGCATCGTAAAAAGCCGCTGCATTGACCCGCGCCCACAGCGGGCTGCCGTCTTTCTTTCGCAGGGCCAGATCCTTGTCCCGCACGGATCCGAGAAGGGTGATGTCCCGGACAAAAGCAGCGCGGTCTTCGGCCTCCTGATAGAGATCGGAGACGGACAGGTGCAGAAAATCTTCCAGAGAGTCGTAGCCGAACATCTTGATCATGGCCGGGTTGGCCTGGACGAAACGACCGTGGGGACCGGGGGTATTCCGGTAAACGCCCATATTGAGATGGTCAACCAGGCTCCGGTATTTCTCCTCGCTCTCACGCAGAAATACTTCGGTCTGCCGGTGTTGCGAAAGTTCCGTGCCAAGCTTCGCGAGGGTTTCTTGGAGTCGTTCCGCCATGCGGTCGAAACTCTCTGCCAAGGTGCCCACTTCATCCTTCCGGCGAATTCCCTTCAGGGTCTGTCTCAGCGCGTCCAGCTCGGTCTTTTCAATAACCCCGGTTGCGGCGGAACGGGAAATGGAAGTCGCAAGGGCTTCCATCGGCGAAAGAAAGCGATGGACGATCCACCATGTCGCGGCCATGAGGAGAAGAACCGCTGAAAAGATGGTTCCGAGAGCAACTTTCTGGAAGAGGCTGCGGGTCAGCATCCATTCATCTTCCTGCTGCTGCACCACTACGCCCCATCCGTTTTCCATCTGGCGTACATAGGACCGCCACGGGCGGCCGGCGCTGTCCTGAAAGCGCACTTCTCCTCTTGTCCCGTTGCGCAGGGCTGCAACGGGAGGATAGGCGCTTAAATCGCGCAGTTCGTTGGCATAGGCCGGATCAGGATGGGCAATGACCCGGTTTTGCTGATCCACCAGGTAGGCGAAGCCCGTCTGTCCCAGCTTCGCGGCATGGACCTGGGCAGTGAGCTGGGCCAAATCAGTAGCGAACATGCCAACGCCGACGATCTTGGCGCCCGAACGGCGGATGGGCATGGAGACAATCAGGGCAGGCCGCCCAATGGTTCTGCCGATGAGGCTCTCGAAGACCAGGGGCATTCCGCTCCGGGCTCGAAGAAACCAGTAACGATCGCTGTAATCTTTTGGCGTTTCCCCGTCGTTGCGCGCTACGTTCATCCCGGTGAGATTCGTTGTGCTCACGAGATACACGTAGGGATAAGCGGCGGCAAAATTCTGCAGGAGGGGACGCTGGCGCTGCGGGTTCATGGAGGTGATGTCGGGAAGGGACAGGAGATTCTGCAGCGCGCTGACATGGGATTCCAGCCACACCGTCATCGTGGTGGAGAGGGTGTGGCTGGCGGCTATGAGCTGTTGCCGGGGATTCTGTTCAATCAGATCGATGGCGCGCTCATTGATGAACGCCGACGTGATCAGCAAAACCATCACGGCCAAGGCGGTAACCAGCAGGGTAAGACGCATCCGAAGACTTTGCGGATATCGGAATTTCTCGAAATGCCGGTTCCATCCCATGGCGTCGGCTCATTCAACGTTGCGGATCACAGTTAAGACGCCGGTCATTTGCGGTCAGAAGGGCCTGTAACTTTTATGTGCGTCGAGAATATCATGATTTCACTCCGATGGATACTGTTATATGAAAAATCATGAGCACAGCATTTGATGTGGGCTTCATGATACCCGGGGCGAGGGCCTTCAGATTCCATTGTCAATTGACAGAACATCTTGCGCCGACTATAGTTCAGCGTCACGTTTGAAGCATTTTTTCGGCATCGCCAGTTCCAGGAGAAGATTCGGTGATATGAAAGACAAGAAGCCCAATCGGGATTTCTCGGGAAGGAACGATGGGGCCGACCGGGGCGAACGGCTGGAAAAGGCGGCAGAAGCCGCCGCGGCCTGTCCCGTTCCCGCGGAGCTCCTGCAGAACCTCAAATACGAATACCTGCGTCGAGAGCTGTGGGTGCCGCTGAAAAGGGAGCACGGGCGGATTACGGTCCTTCTGGACGAGCCGAAGAACATCCTCAAGCGGGACATGATCGAAAACCTGCTCAAGACGAAGGCGATCGACTATCAGCCGGCATCGGCGGAAGAGATCGTCGATATCATCGGCCATTTCTTCGACCTGGATGAGGACGGCGTGCCGCGCAATAACGGAGAAGACCGGCCGTCGGAATCGGACAGCATCATCGTCCAGATCGTCAACCGCATGATCGCCGACGCCTTCGCCAAGAGGGCTTCCGATATCCATATCGAGCCGGAAACGATCGACCAGTACGTCGACGTGCGTTTCCGGATCGACGGGGAGTGCATTCCCTACGAGCAGTTTCCCTACGCCTATCGGGCCGCCATCGTCTCACGGATCAAGATCATGGCCAACCTCGACATCACCGAAAAGAGGCTGCCGCAGGACGGAAAAGTCCGTTTCACGGTTCCCGCCTTCGGCGACATCGAGTTGCGGGTGGCAACGGTTCCCACGCACGGAGGTGTGGAGGACGTGGTGATGCGGATCCTGACGCGCGGATCGATCATGACGCTGGAGGAACTCAACATGTCCGACGAGGACCTGTCGCAGTTCCTGAAGATTCTCAGGAAACCCTACGGGCTCATCCTGATTGTGGGACCGACGGGTTCCGGAAAGACAACGACGGCGCATGCCGCACTGCGGGTTCTCAACAAGCCCAATGTCAAGATCTGGACGGCCGAAGACCCCGTGGAGATCACCCAGAAAGGTTTGCGGCAAGTCCAGGTCCACCACAAGATCGGTTTCGACTTCAGCAACGCCATGCGGGCTTTCCTCCGTTCCGATCCGGACATCATTCTGGTCGGCGAAATGAGGGACTACGAGACGGCCAAAATGGGAATCGAGGCCTCAACGACGGGCCATCTCGTCATGAGCACGCTGCATACGAACAATGCCCCCGAGACGATTGTCCGCCTCCTGGACATGGGAATCGACGCGATCGCCTTCGCCGATTCTCTCCTGTGCATCCTGGCCCAGCGACTTGTCCGCCGGCTCTGCCCCTATTGCCGGGAGGCCTACCATCCCAGCCGGGAAGAGTTCGACGACATTGTCCACAGCTACGACGAGAAACTCTTTCCACGTCTCGGCATCGCCTTCGATGACTGCTTTACCCTCTATAGGCCACGCGGCTGCGACGAATGCAACAACACGGGATACCGCGGCATGTCTGGCGTCTACGAACTGCTGACGGCGACCGACGAGATCAAGCACATGATCATCAGCCGCAAGCCGATGCTTGCGCTCCGCAGGGCATCGATGTCCCAGGGGATGAAGACGCTCCTCCAGGACGGCATCGTCAAGGTCCTGCGGGGAGAGACGGATCTGCCGGAGGTACTGGGCGTCTGCATGCGCTAACCGGGACGGCTGTTGCATCCGACAGCGAGCGCCATTCCGTGGCATAGCCGCGGAATGGACGAGCGAATGACAGCCCGGTCGCCTCCTTGGGGATCGCAGAACTCCGAATTCTGATTCGGAGTTCTGCCAAAACGCCCGTCTGCGGCGTTTCCCTTGTCCTTCGCCCTTCAACGTACCTCCAGTACGCCTCAGGGCTCAGGACTTCGGGGGCCTTGCATCCGGGCATTTTTGAGCAGCCTGAAGAGGAAAGAGGCGACGGTTGAATGCAGTGCCGTCCCTTCCAAAGAGGAGTTCCACGAAGATCGATGCAAAGAGAAAAACCGTTCCTTTCCCTTGCCGGACGCTTCGTTCTCGTCCCTGCCATTCTGGCCGCTCTCGCGCTTGTCTTATCGCTGCCGGTTTGCGCCGCCGACTACCACCGGATCGTCGTCATCGCCGATACGCACGTCTCGGCGGAACACCTGGAGCGGCAGGGGGAAGCGATCCGCCAGATCAACGCCTGGGAGGATGTGGACCTTGTGGCGGTCCTCGGCGACCTGTGCTTCGACATGGGGACGGACGGGGAATACGCCCAGGCGAAGGCGCTGTTGTCAAAATTGACGAAGCCCCTGTATCCGGTTACCGGGAATCACGACTACATCTACAGCGGTTATGGGATTGCGGGGGTGCGGAAGAAGGGGACCTCGGATGTCCGCAGGGAGAAGCTGAAGAAATTCCGCGATGTCTTCGGACTTGAAAACACCTATTACAAGGCACAGCTCGGTCCCTATCTCCTGATTTTCTTATCCGCCGATCACATGACCTCACGGTACCTGACGGAAATCTCGGACGAACAGTTTTCCTGGTTTGAAAGTACCCTGAGGGGAAATTCCGGCAGGCCGACGATCGTTTTTTTTCATGGGCCCCTGAAGGGAACGATCCTCGAGGAGGAGCCGCGCTGGGGCGACCCCGCTTTCTTTGCCCAGCCGCAGGAGCGGATTCGCCCCCTGGTTCTCTCCAATCCGCAGATTGTTCTCTGGGTCGCCGGCCATCTGCACCTGTCGCCTCAGCGGGCGAGCTTCCACAACGATGTCAACCGCTATGAAGGCCGTCTGCTGAATGTCCACACCCCCAACATGAACCGGCAGACGATCTGGTCCAACTCCCTCTATCTCTACCCGGATTCCATTATTGTCCGAACCTTCGATCACCGTGAAAGATCCTGGTTGAAGACACTGGACCGCAGGATTCCGCTGCCCTCCCGCTGAAAAAAAGCCTCAAGAAGAAACCTGCCAATCGTATCCGGTCGGGTAACGTCAAGATGTTTGTGTCA